>NZ_CP036269.1:4228795-4839211 GCF_007744675.1 Gimesia alba | reverse complement strand
AATTTCAATTCGTGAGTGCCTACGGAATTCACGCCAGGCTTCCAGGTCACCAGATTCTTCTCCAGCCTGAATCCTTTCGGGCCACTCATCAAGACATAACTTGTGCCTGCGTTGTCAGGCAACTGATGGCGGAACGCTTCTCCTTCTGCTATCCGTGCGGGGAGCAGATCGGGTTGGGAGGCTGGTGCTAATGGGGAATCAGGTTGACCCACCAGTTTGCGTTCCGGTAAAGGGAACGCCGGCGTCGTGGCAGACAGTAACAGATTCTTTTTCAGATCAAGCACAAAAAAGTGAGTTGTTTTATCGGCGGTGAACGCAATCGGATGGTCGAGCAGATAGTCGCGCGTGCGATAGATGTCGTTATAATTAAGGCCGAATTCATTCTTGGGATAAACAACTTTCCGATCACCGATTTCCTCAACCAGCGCATTGAGGATGTGTGCGCGAACCTTGTTTTCCGTTACAGAATAAACCAGTTTCTGGCTGCAGTCAGCAATCAGAATTTTGCCCAGATTTTGCTTGATACTGGTGAGCGGAACCCCACCCAGAATATTGTTGTTCGCGAGCCAGATCGATCCGGGATGGACTTGATAAGCGTAAGGTGTCTGTGAGATTCCCCCTTTATAGATGGGGTAGGGGGATTCGCTGGAAATGAAATCATCCCAGGCAAACGCAGAAATACCACCCGCAGAACTCAGATTAAAGGAACCTTGAGTAATCACGATCCGGCCATCATAGCTGCACGTTGCCAGAGCCGACTTCGAAATGTGTTTGTCTCGGTCTTCTTTGACATTCAGATGATAAATGTGGCAATCCTCGTACGATGCTTTATTTCCTTTTCCATGACACGTGACCAGGATTTCCCCTTTGAAAAATTTGTGCTGTGGCGCACTCAGATAGACGATATGCGGTTTTTCCACGTCCAGTTGATTGGTGAGTGCCCATTTATTATCGCGTGAGTAAACACTGATCGTGCCTTCTCCGTCATTGGCCACAAACAACTGGTCTCCGCGACTCATCACAGAGCGGGGGGATGTGGTTGTCAGGACTGCTACTTTCGCTTTGGTGAGGGCATCCCAGACCGAAACCTGATTGGCACCCTGATGAGAGCAGATCAGAAAACGGTTATCCTCTGTGACCGTAAACGACGTGACTGGCTCATCAGTAGGGAGCGGTTGGAACGAAATTACGTCACGTTCCATTATGACTGGTGGAGTTTTGGGAGTCGGAGTTGCCGGAACGGGCCGCGGTTTCGCTTCCGCCAGTGATTGTGCAGCCGACCTGGGAGCCACTTCGCGAACGATACGAAAACCGCGATCACAGCGGCGTTCGGCTGCCGGTGCATTCACGCGCCGGGCGGCGCGGCAATCAAGGTGCAAGTACAGATACGAACCGCCTCGCAATACGCGTTTGGCGCCTGTTTTTGGAACGGGCCTGTCCGGATTCTGATAACGATCTTCCAGATACACGTCGTTACACCATTCGCTTACATTGCCGTGAAGGTCATAGATACCGAATGCATTCGGTTTGAATGAGCCCACCGGGGCAGTAAAAGGAAAGCCGTCGTTCCCTGGTCCACAGCGTTTGTAATGGAACGAGTTCGGATTCAGCTTTTTGGCCAGGGATTGATCAGAGACATTTTCATTTCCAATCAGTGAGTTTTGGTCCTGGCCCCACCCATAAGCGGTCTTTGTTCCCGCTCGGCCGACATATTCCCATTCTGCTTCGGTAGGCAGCCGATAAAGATATTTCCCGTCCTTTTCCGTCAACCATTTGCAGTATGCGACAGCATCGTTCCAGGTGACATTGACCACCGGCTCATTGCTACGTTGTGGGAAACCGGGAAATCTCCAGGAAAATCTTTGATGATGATTGACGACGTCCTTACGCTCAGCATCGTATCCGCCTCCGCCTCGAGGATTTTTTTGTGCTTCTGTTTTATATCCCGTCTCAGCAGAAAACACGCGGAACTGTTCGTGTGTGACTTCGTATTTCCCGATGTAAAACCCTGTTTTGATTTCGACTTTATGTTGCGGTTTCTCGAAAGGCCATGCGCCTTTTTCATTGGCAGGCGCGCCCATCAGAAATGTCCCGGCAGGGATAAAGACCAGTTCGCCCGCGCGGGGATCTTTGATGACCTTGATCTGTTTGTCATTCGGTTTGAGAGATTGTGCGATGCCTGCTGGCCGAGCCTGCTGCGTTGCTTCTTGGACCACGCGAAAGCCGATGTTTTGTCCTTTCCAGGAAGGCAGATTGCCGCGCCGGAGTGCGGAACGCGCGTGGATCTCTTTGCCTTTGTTCCAGGCACCTCCGCGTAAGACACGTGTTTTGAAAACCGGTGCTTTGGTAGACACCAGTGGGTCAACTGTCAGCTTGCCGGTTCGCTGACGATAAACGGGGGGAACATACCAGTCGGCACACCATTCAAATACATTTCCGTGCATGTCAAATAAGCCGAACGCATTGGGAGCATACGATCCGACTTGGGTCGTTCGACCCAGCGCGGGACCTTGCTTGTTGGTACCGTAGGGATCATTGCCCGCCGTGTTACTGAGTCGGCCATTATCAACGTTTCCGAAATGAAAAGGCCCCGTCGTTCCCGCACGGCACGCATATTCCCATTCTGCCTCTGTCGGTAGTCGATAGGTTTTTCCTTCCCGTTCTGATAACTTACGACAGAAAATCTGTGCGTCGAACCAGCTGGCAGAATCGACAGGAAAACGATCTGTTTTTTGACCGGTGACCTTGGTACTTCCCCGACCTTGGGGAGAAAACCAGCTCGGATTTTCTCCCATGATCTTTTTATATTCTGCCTGGGTGACTTCAAATGTACCCAGATAAAATGGCTTCGTAATTTTGACTCGATGTTGAACTTCAAAATCTTGACGTTCCACCTCGTTTGCAGGCGATCCCATCATAAATTCACCGGGAGGGATTAAAGCGAACTGCATGCCGATGCCGTTGGTTGTGACCGGTTCCAGATGCATCGAATCGGCCCAGGCCTGCTGCGCTGCTTTGGCTGCACGTTGATCGAACGGCGCCAGGAGCGGCTTGGCTGGCGGCGTCTCAAGACTGATCAGCATCAGCTCAGCTTCCGGTAGGGTTTCAGGAGACGGGGCATTCGGAGACATCTGTGTGGGCACAGGCTCAGAAAATTCTGTGACAGGAGTCGCAGCCGGTTCAGCGCATCCTGAAAACACAACCAGCAGCAGTGCGATCCAGCAGATATGAGAAGAAAAGATTTGACCACTCGTCAGAAAAGAATAATGAGACAGGAACATCTTCTGCTGGACCTCCAGATTCATTGAGCCGATGAGGGGAGTTGCACAGGAAACGCGACAGAGACCGGAATCAGGCCTGCCTCTCAGTCGCGGATCTTGAGTTCATCCTAGCCAACAGAAGAACAGGGTTCCAGTACAAATGTATCAACTGGGAGGGAAAGTCAGTCTTTTCGGTATTCCGAAAACATGCACTCAACATTGGGCTCTGGTCAAACAGAACACGATTGGCTCAATTGATGAACATCCCACGTCGACGTTATCGAATTCACCAACGCAGGAGTCAATCAAAGGCGTTGCCTTCCCAGTTGCTGTCATTTACTTCAATCATATCCAGATCGTTGACCAGGAATTGAGAAACTGAGACGTCGCCGTGAGCCCAGGGGTCGATGTCGTGTCGACAGACGCCGGTCACTTCGATCCATTTATCTTTAAAGTAGTCACTGCTCAGGCCCAGACGTGCGATTTTGATTCGCGCTTTTCCCACGATCGCCACTTCGAACCGTCGATTCGATTTTGTTTCACGTTCCTGTTGGGGAGAAAGCACAATCGCGTCCCACTTGGAAGGTGCGATTTGCATGAGTTGTTCATCAACACTGGTGGCGGTCTCTTTGATTTGAAAGCGGACCCGGACCACTTTTGCTGTCCTCGTTGCTTGAATTTCCCGCCATGTTAATGTGGGAGGAGTGGATTTCTTTGTCTCACTTTCAAAGAGACCACCCGCTTCGCCTCCCAGTTTGGTTTCAGCCGCTAGATGCTGCAGGGAAGTCTGTTGTGAGTTCAACGTGCACAACAGGGGGGCTGCGACGAGTGCACTGAGAAGGATGAGTGTTTTTCGTTGTTTGAATCGGGAAGTGAAAGACATGTGACTGCTCCTGAAGAGATGGGAGTACGTTTTTAGACTACCCCTGGTGATTCGACTCTGCTAGAAAGCCTGGCGCTCAGCATGATGGTATCTGGTGGGGCAGTTGCCGAAACATGAACTTATATTCATTGTAGTTTTTCTGTTTCGCTTTGCAACAAAATTCCGATTTAATCCGATTCAGGTTCATTTACTGTCTTTGTTTCTAGTTCTGGCAGCGGTGAAGAGAGCGTGGCATACAGACACAACACGACCAGCAGTACCGCTGCGACCAGGCTGCGTTCGTAATACAGCCATTCGAACCATGTCGGTTGCGTCACGCCGGGTAAACTATTGAGTCGATCGAGTGTGACGGCGGCGATCCATTTGTCGCCAGCAGGTCGGAAATACAACGGACGCAGATACGATCGGACCCAGTTCAAATCGAGCTCTTCGGGAACTCCATAGATCTGCATCAATTCGACCGCATCTGAGGTCGCCAGCATTGATGCTGACACGCCTTGATACTGTTCGAAGCCACCGGCGATCTGGAAAGAGTGCGTCTGCTTGCTATGAAACTCGCGCAGCCATTCATGGACTTGCTTACGGTATTGGTCACGGTTAATCGGACGATCGATGACTTCCAGTAATTGGGTCACGCGGAGGGCGGTATCCAAAACATTGGCGGTATCGCCGACCGCTGCATTGAGCGTAGCGAGCAACCGCTGTTCCAGAAAGTCCCGATCCTCAGATGACAGTTGTTCGCTTTCAGCCAGAGCATAGAAAACCCAGGCGTACTGATTCAAGCTGGTGATTTGCTGTGGTTTCCGAGAGCTGGTTTCAGGCAGCAGCGATCGCTGTTTTTGCTCAAGATCGGGAAGTGTTTTTATTTGATCGGGGCGCACGAGCCCCACTCGGAACGCACTGCCCAGAGTAAAGGTTAACAGATCTTGATCGGTGGCAATTTCGTTGTCCAGCACTCCGCGAGCACGGGACAGATCCGGATGGAGTCCTTGTTCGATCGTCCAGCGTGCGGGGATCTCCCAGTTACGAAAAGTAATCGAGGGGTAAGGCCCTTGTTCGAATGCTTCCACGTAGTTCAGAATTCGTGTTGGAGTGGCGGGCCGCCAGATCTGATTTGTGAGCGACAGCAAGAACGGAAGCGTGATGCAGACATAGAGGGCTCCTGGTATCCATTCAGGACGTGCCACATGTTGGGTAGCGTCCGTCTTTCTGGAGTGGCGACGATAAGCCCAGATTACAACAGATATTTGAACGGCGATCATGGCAGCCAAAAATATCCAGACATACCCGCCGAAAATCGATGGCTGGTTATCAGCCGGCTTACCAAACAGCGAAAGCGCGATCAGGAATAGAGCGCCGGGGACGAGAAACGTACTGAGGATGATGAGCCAATGGGTGGATTTCTGTTTCGACTCGAATGCCTCTCTCCCTCCCAGGCGTGCCACGCTGATGATCACAATCGGTAGCAGGATCAAGGTGCCGAAAAGAAGTACAACGGAGATCAGTTTTTGATCGACGAAATGAATCTCACTCAGTCCTGCATAAGGATTCTGCATTGCCATACTGAGCAGGATTAAGCCTGATAGACAGGACTGTGCGATCAGCAGACGATTTCCGATCCCGCGTCGGGCAAAGCTGGAGAGGAAATACAGCAATAAACCGAAGGAGGTCAGTAGCAGCAGAAAAAGCAGCCATGTCGCTCCGATCATCGGCAGGATGAGGACGGCTGCAAATACCGTGCATGCGGCCAACCTGTGGGATCGCCACCATTGCTGAGCGGCTGCCTGCATTTCCTGTGCGTCGTTGATGTCGGATTGATTCTCTTTCTGCAAATTGTGAATTTTCCGGACACTGAAAAACGTCGCACCGACTAATAGAAATAAGCTGATCGCCGGTAAGGCGGCATAACCCAGCAGCTTTTGCGCCAGCGTCAGAGAAGAGAGTTTGGCTCCGCTGCCGGCAATCTTGCCTCCCGTGATCAGAGGGTAGGGAATGAACGTGGCGGCGACCGTTAGTAGCGGGTCGTCCATATCCAGAGTGTTGTCCTGGAGAGGTACCACACCTGCTTCGATTCGCGTCCGGATGCCGGCTTCAAATTCGTTGGCGTCAACGCGATAGGGACGCAGTGCCGCTCTCAAGTCGGATTCGGATACAAGTTCTACAGACATAACAACATCCTTCCAATTTGAGTCGAGGAAACTTTTCCATCCAACATGCGTCGTAAAGTCCGACGTGCCTGATACAGACGCCCTTCCACAGTCTTGGCGCTGATTTCCAGCAATATCGCGACCTCCTTGACGCTGGTCTCTTCCAGATAGTGCATCAAAATTACCTGGCGCTGTTTCGTGGGGAGTCGCTCGATCGCGGTGCGTAGTTGTTCCAGTTCCGGTGAGGGCTCAGTTTTTGGGGGGGCCGCCACTGATTCCAGAACGGTGGGTTCGACCGACGTAACATGATTTCGCCGTCGTTTGCGGCTGCGTACCCAGTTGCGATGCCGATTGCGGGCGACACCACGCAGCCACACACCAAAGACTTCAGGCTGCTCCCAGTCACCACGACAGGAGTCGCGCTTCAGATACGCTTCCGCAAAGCTATCCTGCGCAATTTCCTTCGCATCACCCCAGGGAGCCCCCCAGGAAGCAATCAGGCCTACAAGCGGCCCACGATAGAGTTCAATCAATTGTGTCAGGTTCATTTTTGATCCTTTCGCTAACAGGGTAGTGTCCGGACCCGAATGAATTCACACAAATTATTGAATAAAATTCTCAATTTTCCAAATATCAGCGAAAAAGATGGTATCGATGGTTCTGGACTTGGGGCATACGGTTGCAGTAAACGACGTCTCTGATAGACTTGAAACATTATGTTGAGCGCTCAATTATCAGGGGACTGTCGAGACGATTCCCTGAAGGTCATAATCAACTCGACAGGAGCGATGACAATGCCACAACCGCACTATATGTTCCCCCAGCCTTTAGCCTCACGTATGCTAATCCTGCTTCTCATCTGGTGTGGGACGGCCTTCAATCTGACTCCGGTATTCACTCAGGATTATGACGCTCCCTCTACCATCTCACCTGAAGCCCGGAAAGCGCTTTCGAAGTTTAGCCGGGCTGCGGCAACCGCTCCACTACCTGCTGCCGATGATCTGGCTGGCTGGAAAGCAATGCAGGCCAAGATTGAACAGAAACGGGCCGCCGCGAACGCGGAAGTCGTCAAAACCTATCAGCCGCAGATCACAGAACGCAAACTGGGGGGAGTTCCAGTACTCGATATCAAACCCAAAGGCTGGAAAGAAAGTAATCAGGTTCTGGTCTATACACACGGCGGTGCTTACACGATGTACAGCGCGCGTTCGCGGTTGATGAGTGCGGTTCCGATGGCCAACGACACAGGCTTTCGGGTGATTTCAGTCGATTACACGCTGGCACCTGTAGGGAAATGGCAGGAAGTCACCGATCAGGTGGTGACAGTGATTCAGACATTGATTAAAGCAGGGCATTCTCTGAACGAGATCGCAGTCTATGGCGAATCCGCGGGCGGCGGACTCGCGGCGGGGATCGTGCTCAAGATGCGCGACAAAGGACTGGGTATGCCCGCCGCAGTGGTCCTCTGGTCTCCCTGGGCTGACATCACAGAAACCGGAGACACTTATGCCACTCTGCAACAGGCCGATCCGCTATTGTACTATCCCCAAAATCTCAAGCATTGTGCCGACGCGTATGCCGCTCCCCAGGATCAGAAGCATCCCTACGTCTCGCCCGTCTACGGTGACTACACAAAGGGATTTCCACCGACCTTGATCCAGGCAGGCAGTAAAGAGATCTTCCTGAGTAACACCATCCGCCAGTATCAGGCCCTCGATACCGCCGGCATCCCGGTGAAGCTCGACCTCTACGAAGGCATGTGGCACATCTTCCAGGTCTTCAACTACGATCTACCGGAATCAAAGCTCGCACGGAAAAAAGTAAAAGCGTTTTTAACTCAGCATGTAGGGAAGTAGACTTTTGAAAATAATTGCTGTCATGATTTCATTTATTCAGCAGCTAAATCACGCGATAGTGGGATAGTCCGAGCAGGATCAGCAAAATAATTCCAACGACCCAGATCGGGGCAAACCAGATATGGCCGCCCGATTCAGGATTGATACTGCGGTTTTCTGTTTCATCGTTGAAGAAGCGTAACGCGACATCAAACAGCATCGCACAAATGATGGCGACCAGCATCGCCAAGCCCCGGCTGTCACTGAATTTGACCGCAATTAAAAAACCGGCAAACCCGGCAAAGCCACAGATCAGGGCGTTCGTGTTGAAAATCCACATTCGCTTAGTTTTCCCTTTAAAGGTCCGGATAAATTCGATTATTGGCAAATGAATTTATCAATGTAGAAACATCGTGGCAGTCTTTGTCCTGTAATTCATGCCGATGCAACTTAAATAAGAGCGTGATGATTGGGTTCAAAACCTTGATTCCACGAATGGAAATTGTATGTTTGCGTTTGGGCCAGGTGATGCGTGTGTCACGACGATAAATCACCGAATCAACGGTGTCATCATAGATCATTATTTGAATCGACCACTGCTTTTCGTCTTTTGTCGTAATCCAGATGTCATGCACACATTCTGGAATGGGCTCACCATCCCAGGTGATAAGTTCTCCTGGCGGGTCGCACAGATAGACACGTTGGGGATCGAATGAGTTGAGGCAAGTTATGATATCCGAGCGAAAGATACCTATGTCTGTATCATTATGGTCTCGGGTTGTTCTTCTGAGGATCCAGTCAATTGACCGGCCGCCGCATAGAACCCAGTTTGTGAAACCATCCAGTGACGATTGAATCTCTGGGATGGGAAGAGATTGCCAATGGTGAATGGGAGGAGGCATGGCTTATTTCGTAGTAAAACAAAAACGGTTCCTGAAATAATAACTCTCTCAGGGTGTTAGCCAGATTATCAGTATGAAGAGTGCGAACCAGAGATAAGCACCTGCTTTTGTATATTTTCTAAATGAGCCATCTTCTTTACAAATCATATTTCTAAAGAAATCATTTTTACCGCCACGCCAGATCCAGTCTGGACCAGCATTGTTTGCTTTGGAATCGATAAAATAGAAAGTAATACCGACCAGAATAGCAGCTACGGTGAAAATGCATTTGATTCCAAAGGGCATGATAATCTAATACCTCAAGGCTGTGGTGGACCGTCGATTGTTAGAAACTATGGATCGTCAGTCTCTTCGCATTTGCTATCTGATGGCAATCAGATCTCTCTGTCACATTCTGCCTATCAAAACAATGCCGTCAGCGGCTTTGAGTCATCGAGTAGATGATAAGGGCGATCGAGCTTGTCGTAGGCCATCAGGTCGTGGATGCCCATCGCGTGGTAGACGGTGTGCGTGATATCCGCCGGGGTGACCGGGCTGTTGAGAGGAAATTCGCCGTAACGGTCGCTGGCACCGAAGGTCTGGCCTCCTTTGATTCCGCCGCCGGCGAGGACGTCGGTCAGGCAGTGAGTCCAGTGATCACGGCCGGCCCCGGTCTTGCCGCCGGAACGAGGATCGCCGATCTTCGGTTTGCGGCCCATTTCACTGGTGACCATCACCAGAGTTTCATCCAGCATGCCGCGGTTAGACAGATCTTCGATCAATGCGGAATAGGCCCGATCGAATTCCGGCAACAAGTCTTCTTTCAGGCACTCGAAATTGCTGCCGTGCGTGTCCCAGCTGCCCGCACTCTTGCACTTTTTGCCCAGCCGATTGAGGTCCCCTTTCCAGAAGACCGTTACAAATGGGACCCCTGCTTCGACCAGTCGACGGGCAGCGAGCAGGCTCATACCGTTGATCGTTTTTCCGTAACGTTCGATGGTTGCCGGCGATTCTTCATGCAGATCGAAGGCGGACGTCGACTCTGCCGAAAGCAGCAGCGACAGCGCCCGTTCCTGCTGTTTATTCATCGTGGCGATCTCAGCAAAATCATTAAAGTCGCGGCGGGCGGAATCGAGTTGATTTAATAGAGATCGTCGCTCGGTCAGTCGGTCAGGGGTAATGTTGCCTTCGAGCGAAAGTGCCGGCCCGCGCAGTTTGAGCGGCTCTTCCCGCGATCCTTGAATATACATCGGATCGTGTTCCACACCCAGCCGTGCCGCAAACTGCCCCGGCCGCGTATAAGGGGCGCGGCTCGGCATGTGTGGCAGTGTGATCGCGTTTGGCAGATTTGGGTGAGCCGGTCGACGCGCCGCGACCACCGAACCCATGAAGGGCCAGTCATCCGGTTGCGGAGTGCGATTGTTTCCTTTGGTGACAAAAGACTGGTCCGGAATATGCCCGGTCAGATTGTGATAATAGCCAGCGTGATGGTCGTTCGTATTCACTGTCGCACCGACCGAATTGATGAGTGCCAGATGATGCGCCTGTTTCGCCAGCATCGGCAAGTGCTCGGAAAGACGGACTCCCGGGGCCGACGTTTCAATAGGCTGAAACGGACCGCGATATTCTGCAGGGGCATTTGGTTTCAGATCCCACATGTCGAGATGCGAGGCACCGCCACACAGAAAAAAGAGGATCGTTGATTTCGCCGACTTCTTCGCCGGGGGAGCAGTATTCTGAGGAGCCGCTACGGTCGGCGTTCCAAATCGCATGCCGGCAAAGCCGAGCCCCGATGCCACCAGAAATTGCCGACGTTGCATAACCCGTACTCCCGTTGTGAACTGGAGCCTTTGGAACAGGCCCGCTTGTATCATCTGCAGCGTAAAGTGAGTCGCTTTCTACCTGACCGGACTATCTGAGGCCGTATCAAACATATAAACGCATGCTAACATGACATTCCCATCATGTCCAGCGCGCATTCCTCCGCGATATCTGTTCTTCCGTGCCGGGGATGAGTGTCTCTCCTGCCGAGTGATGCTTCTTTCTGTTTAAAATGAAAAACATTTCCTTGACAGTTCGACATATGTAGTGTAATGTCGGCAACTGTCGTATTCAGGGAGATCCTTATGGGTAAGAAAAAGAAATCTGAGAAACCATCCACCGCGATGACCGACGTCGAATGGGTCATTATGAATGTGGTCTGGGAGCACGAACCGTGTGCGGCTGGAACCGTGCAGGAAGTGTTAGCGGAAACACACGCCTGGGCCTACAGCACTGTCAAAACCACAATGGATCGGATGGTTGTAAAAGGGCAGTTGACGAGAAAGTCAATTCGTAACCTGAACCTGTTCAGCTCTGCAATAAGTCCTGAGAATGCGAAACGGGGTGAGTTGAAGCGATTGTTGAGCCGCGCGTTTGATGGCGCTTTAACCCCCATGCTTCAATTCATAGTCGACGAAGAAGAACTCTCGGCCGAAGAGATTCAACAGCTCCGCAAGCTGATCAGCCGCGCCGATCGGAAGTCTGAGTAAGCAATACATTAAACATTGGGAGTCAGAGAGATGTCTGAACCATGGAATGAGATGATCACGCTGCTCAATTATTACGGCGAGCAATTCTGGAGTTTCAGCTCTGTGATGTTTGCGCAGGTTTGTGTGCTGGTGATCATTCTCCTGCTGGCCGATTTGTTTCTACGTCACAAAATTCGAGCCGTCACCCGGTATTGGCTCTGGTCATTGGTACTGCTCAAACTTGTTTTGCCGGTGACACTTTCCTCGCCTGCCAGCGCCGCGTACTGGTTGGCAGATTTTATTCCAGCAGTGACTACCATCGATACTTCTACCGCTGTTGTGAAGAACAGGGTGACTGAGACCTTCAAGCCAGAGACGCTTCCAGCAAAACCGGTTTTGACAGACCGACCGCTTGTTTCGGATACGGGCCCTCATTTTCAACCAGCACCTGCGATGCTGCCCGCGGCCGCTTCTGACGCCACTCCTGTTCCCCCACTTCCCAATGTTGAGGCTCAGAAAGCAGTGCCGGCTCCCGTTCTGTCTCTGGAACCGGCGGCGATACTGCTACTGATCTGGATGTCGGTTGTTGCTGTCCTGTGTGTTTTCGTCTTCCTGCGCACGCTCCGGGTCCGGCAACTCACACGGCACGCAGAGTCGGCTCCTGTTGAACTAGTTGATCTGATGCATGATTGCTGTCACCTGATTGGTCTGAAACAGGATATCGTGAAACTGAAGCTCTCAGATCGCGTGGGTAGTCCTGCTATTTGCGGTCTCTGGAAACCGACGATCGTGCTGCCAGAGCACCTGCTGGATCAACTCAACCAGGATCAGTTTCGCCAGGTCTTTGTTCATGAACTAGCACACTGGAAACGCTATGATTTACAGTTGAACTGTTTGCAGACCCTGTTGCTGATTCTTTATTTTTATAATCCAATGGTCTGGGTTGCGCATTTTATACTCAGGCGATTACGAGAACAGGCCGTTGATGAAACAGTGCTGGTGACACTGGATGTGCAGTCGGAGCAGTATTCATCAACGCTGTTGGATATTGCAGCGTTGACACCATTTACTGACAAAGTCAGCTTGCAATTAATTGGTATTCTCGAACCGCGCAAACCGCTGGCACAACGGATTCGTCGGATTATCTCGCGGCCGATTCCCCGGTCTGCCAAGCTGGGCTTTGCCGGTTTCACGATGGTCCTGCTCACCGGAATCCTGTTTCTGCCGATGTCCAGATTAGATCAATCTCTCGCTGCCGTCGAGCCAAAAGAGAAACAGACCAGTACAACAAAAGAGAGAACCGAGCCAGAATCAAAATCGAAAACTGGGTTTTCAGAACAAACGAAAAACGAGGAAGTTCCGCCACCGATCCATGCCGATCCATCACAACCCAAAAGTGACAAAAAAGAAACGCCTGCTCCGCCACACGCTGTTCTGATTGGACGCATTGTTGATAAAACCGGTGCGCCGGTAACCGATGCGGAAGTGATCCTCTCCCCGGAACATGGGGGACGTGTGATAACGACAAAAAGTGATGCAGAAGGGCGTTATCTGTTTCCTGAAGTGAAGCAACTGGGGAAGTATTATCTCAGGGTCAAGTCAAAACGCTGGGTGGGAATCCAACGTCGGTCAGACTGTCCTCTGGTCAATCTGACTGATGAGTTTAATACCATTCAAGATGTGACACTTGAACGGGCCTGCCGACTGCAAATTGAAGCTGTTGATGAGCAAGGAAATCCGGTTCCCAGGGTGCGTGTATATGCGAAATCAATGGCGGATACAAACCAATATAGTTCTGAAACGGTAACTACCGATCAGCAGGGCCAGGCGATACTTGGTTTGAAGCCTTCCGAGTTCAAATATAAAATCGCGACCTCATCACCGAATTATGGTTTTGCGAAACTGATTGTCAAACTGGACGACCCCGAAAAAATCGTCAAGTATCAGCTGGTCCAGCGCAGGGGCATTGATGTGAGGGGCCAGGTGCTCTGTTCGGATGGCAAACCACCCGCCGGTTGGAAGATCAACGCGCTCCCCGACTGGTGGAACTTTGGCAGGTATCCGTCCGGTTATGAAATCGGTAAAGATGGCTCGTTTACATTGCCGCATATTGTTCCAGAGAAATACAACGTGAGTGTTTCCGTTCCCATGGGTGGCCGAAGTTATTCTCCAAGAACAGTCCTTGGTCCCACCAATCTATTGAGTCAGGAACAGCCACTCTCCTTAAAGCTCAATTACCCTTCACCAGCCTCACTGGTCTCACTTTCTGGTAAGATTCAATATTCAGGTGGTGGGCGGCCACAACGTGGATTCTGGATCTTCGCGAATTCTGATGAGCCACTCCGCCGTGGCAGCGTCTATATCAGGCCGGGGCAGACAGAATTTCGTTTCGATCCCATTCAGCGTGGTCAATACAAGCTCAAGATTGAATCGCCGGGGCTCGAACTGAAAGGCGGCGATTTCACAGTGCGGGCTCCCGCGAAAGAGATCAAGCTGAATGTGGTAGTGAAAGGAAAACCGAAGTTACAGGGTACGGTGGTGGATGGCGATACTTCCAAGCCTGTCACAGAATATCAAGTGAGTGTGATCAAGACCAGGACGTTACGCGGGCCGAATTATGCACAGAATCCCCGTTGGATGAATGTTGATAACGCCGCTGGAAAATTCGAAGTCGAAGTCAATGGGCCTGGTGTTTATGTGGTTCAGGTTGCCGCAGCCGGTTTTGCGCCCGCTCTCAGTGAATCGATCAATACCGATTCTTCTCAGGGTAAGCCGATCCAGATTAGATTGAAAGTTGGATCATCACTTTCCGGAACCGTTGTAGATGAAAAAGGTCAGCCCATTGATGGTGCTACCGTGATTCCCCTCTCAAAGTCCAGAGGCGTTTCGCCAACATCATTAGGAGCGTTCACCACAGAGGACGGGGCAACAAAAACCGTTGATGGAAAATTTACTCTCAAACACCTTGGTTTCGAAAAAGAGTCCTTGAAAGTCACTCACCCGGACTATGCTTTTACGATTGTCGAAGAGATTGATCTCAAAGCCAGTCCGGTACCTGACATCAAGATTACGCTGAAACGGGGAGGTACCGTTAAGGGACTCGTTACGGATGCGGCAGGCCAGCCGGAACCGAATACGACGTTATTCTTCCGGGATTCAGCTGCTTATAACGGTGACTCTTCCAGTCAGGACGGGCTATTGGCGACGGTCATTACCGATGAGAAAGGTGAGTATACGGTCTCTCATCTGCCCGAAGTGATTTCTAATGTGATTCGCGCTGAAGAATGGACTTCGAATGGCGTTGTTCGGCAGACCATTTTACCTGAGAATGGTCAGACCAGTAAACTCAATTTAGGCGGTCGTCCGAAAGTATCAGGTCTGTTGAAAGTCAATGGCAAGCCACTGGCGAATAGACGACTGCTGTTTGCCGGCGAGAGCCCGAATTCTGGTATATTTCGTGCATATTCGGTAACCGGCAGCAACGGCAGTTTTGAATTCTATGGGGCGGGACCCGCTGAACGGACCCTGTATTATGCGGTCCCAGAGCGGCTCAATGACTGGGTTCGCGTCGACTCGTACCGGTTGCTTTCTGAAGATCAGGATCTGGGCACGATCGATCAAAAAATCGGTCAGCTCGTTGTAAACTGCCAGCCTGAACCAACAAAAAATATGAGATTGACACTGCGGGCCTATAATCCTGTCTGGACGTTCGGCAGGGAGACAGGGATCCTGGCACCACGTCAAAGTAATCAGGAACCGTTCGTCTTCACACAGGTTCCACCGGGAGAGTACGAACTTGTCGCATCCCGGCCCGGTTATCCGACTGTCTATCGCAAAATGATACTCTCGCCAGACAATGTGAATGCCAGCGTAACATTACCGTTGTCAGAGGGGACGGCAACACTGCGCGGCAGCCTGAGTAAAGAATTGTTCGGACCGACGAAAGCCATCTGGCTCAAATTATGGAGTGAGGATAAACGGCTGATGAGTCGGATCTTGCCGGACGAGCAGGGAAAATTTACAGTCAAGCATCTCCCCGCTGGAGACTATTTCCTGACAGAGCAAGACGTTCGCGATTCAAAAAAGTTGCTTCAGTTCTCTCTCAAAAAGAATGAAGAGAAAACGTTAAACCTGACACCTGAACTGATCGGGAAACCTTCTCCCAAACCTGGTTTTCGAGTGATTAAGGTCTTTACCGAAAATGGGATTCCCTTACCGGGATGTGAAGTTCAATTAAAAAGTGCGACCGGTACAATCTCACGTCACAGTCAACAGGAAGAACGGCAGCATTTCGTCGGAACCCCGGGAACCTACGAGATGACTGCCAAATATCCGGGTTTTGAAACATTGAAACAGAAAGTCGAATTGATCATACCAGACGCGGATGGGAGTTACCCCAAAGATGTGACAATTATTGTGCGACTCAAACCCGTTGATCAGTAAAACACAAAAAATGCCTTGCTTACTTGTCCTCTCCTTGAACGTTCTTCAGGATCACCGAGAGCCGTTCGACGACTTCGGGATGCTTGTTCCAGACGTTTTTGGTTTCTGAGGGATCGTCTTTGAGGTTGTAAAGTTGGCCTGTAGGTTCGCCTGGTTCTGGTTTGACCTCGCGGGCGCGGGTGAAGCCGCCGGAACCTCGTTTGAGAGCCATTTTCCAGGGGCCTTGGCGGACTGCGAAGTGTCCCCAGAGGGAATGATGGATGGCATAGTCGCGTAGTGGTTTCTCGTTTTTCTTACCCAATAGAGCCGGTAGAATATTGACGCTGTCTTCGCCCGCGCCTTCAGGTATCTTCTGGTCTGTGATCGCGGCACAGGTTGCCAGTAGATCGGTGAGCTCGACCAGTTCGTCATTGGTTGAGTCAGCAGGAGTCTTGCCGGGCCAGCGAACGATGAACGGGACCCGGTGACCTCCTTCCCAGATGTCGGCTTTGGTGCCGCGGAGATGGGCATTGCCCTGATGGCCGCGGTCTTTGACGTATTGCCCCCGGTGGTTCGGCTTGTAATATTTGAGGTCATCCGTTTCTTTGGGAGTCCACCAGTGATAGAGTCCTCCATTGTCAGACGTGAAAATAAACAGTGTATTCTCCGCCTCGCCGTTTCGCTGAAGTACTTCCATGATCGCCCCGACGGTCGCATCGACTTCGAGTACAAAATCGCCGTATTCGCCGGCGGCGCTTTTGCCGCGGAATTCGTCGTTGGGTACCAGCGGCAGATGTGGTGCGGTGAGTGGAAAGTAAAGAAAGAAGGGCCGCTCGGGCGATGCTTGCGAATGCCGTTCTATAAATTTCACTGCCTCTCCGGTCAGCGTCGGCATCACACTGCGGATCGTAAAATCGGGCGAGCGCATGCCTTGGTCGACCGAGAGAAATTCAGTCGAAATCCGCTCCGATGGAATTGTGGGAAGGATCACGGGCCGATCATTTTTGATAAAACAGAAAGGGGACATATTCAGCGAAGCCGAGATGCCGAAGTAATAATCAAAGCCGTTCGCCAGCGGGCCGCCAGTGATCGGTTTCGTGTAATCGACGTCATCTCCGACACGAGGACGTTGACGCCGATCGATGGGAACCGCGGGCACAGGCTGTCCATTTTTATCGGTCCACTGCATACCCAAGTGCCATTTGCCGACGCAAGCCGTATCGTAACCTGCTTGTTTGAGCAGAGACGGGACCGTGACCTGGTCCTGTTCGATGAGGGGCGGATCAAAGCCATCCAGCACGCGATACTTCAAACGCGTCCTCCAGCAATAGCGGCCCGTCAGAATTCCGTAACGGGTGGGCGTGCAGACGGCAGACGGCGTATGCGCGTCGGTAAACTTCATCCCCTCTGCCGCCAGCCGATCAATGTGCGGCGTTTTAATTTTTGATTCCGCATTGTAACAGCTCACATCCCCATAGCCGAGATCGTCTGCCAGAATGTAAACGATATTGGGTTTTTCGGCGGCGACTGCTGTGATTTGGGGAAACAGAACGAGGAGAACGACGCAGAGCATGAACTCCGGGCGGATGAATTTATACAATGCCACCATTGAATGAGACCTTCCAGTAAAATGATTTCGTATGAGATCTCTTCACTATAAGGGGGAAGGGAGAGCGAAATCAACGGAGACCGATTGAGGAATAGTCATTGATTATGATCTGTCTAATTCGGAAATTCATCAGAACTGATGAGTTTTCAGGAGAGTAGTACTATTTCTTGAGGTTGATGGGGACAACGTGTGCCCCTTGCAAATCATTGTTTTCTGGCTGAGGTTTTACAATCGTGATTTTCAAGGTGTTGGTTGTGACGAATGCGTTGTGGATCATTCGCTTTGTTGTGATTTCATACTTTCCGGGAAGTGTCATGTCGTACACATGGTTGATCGGGATATCGCCGAAGTCCCAGGTGAGCACGGAAGAGGAGCCAATATTGAATCCTCTCACGCTACTGAAAAGCGTTCCATGAAAGATACCTTTTCCATATCGGGTCAGGTCAATGGCCTCTTTCATGGACTTTCCTTTATTTGGAGTAAGACGGTTTTGCGGAAGATAAAAAATTTCCATTTTGAAACATCGGGAATGGTATCCCTCATAGTAGAACATAACATCATGGGGAGAACGGTTTTCTAACTGATAACACAGCAGGATAGGCTCACCAATGACATAATTTGTTTTTGGGCTTGTAAGAGCAGATCGCACACCGTTTACACTCTGCCCCCATTCAATGCTCTGCTTCGACTTCACTGATTCATCTGCAGACAGATCGGAGTATGAAATGAACAGAAAAATGAAAGCAGACAGAAACAATTGAGCGTTGATTGAGTGGCAAGTATTAACAGGCATGCAGTATTCCATATTTTAAGTGTGTGACGCGACTTACTTGTCCGTTGTATCAAACTCAACAGGAATCAAAACTTCTTCCTCATCGTACATGAACATCACACCGCCGGTGGCGAAGTTGGGCACATCGGCGATGGTGGCCTGACCTTCGGGGCTTTCGAGAATCGTCTGCATTGCAGCCGCAGATTCGGCGTAGAGACTGACGATCAGGTAATACGGCGCGGGATTGCCCGCTTCTGCGGAAATGCATTTACCGATGGTCCAGCCGGTGAGTCCTTTCATGGTTTTGGCCAGTGGAATGTGCACTTCGTGATAATAGCGGTCAAACTCAGCGGGGTCTTCGGGGTGTCCGTACATCACGGTTAAGCGATACATGTTTGATTCCTATGATATATTGATGAGAGAAAAGAAAGGAATTTGTTTAAGCCTGTGATAAACGCAGATCCCCGAACTGGCGGACCTGTGCGGTGAGTGCGATTTCCGTCGGCAGGCGTTCCATCGAACTGGCACCGTAGAAGCCGTCGATCCCTTTGACGCGATCGAAGATAAACTGGGCGTCTTCGGGCATCGCAATCGGGCCGCCATGACAGAGGAGAAAAACGTCCTCCCGCTCGCTTTTAGCAGCGTCGACCATTGTTCGGATCGCTGCGACGGAATCGTCCAGCGTTTTGCCGGTTGCGGCGCCGATGGTACCGCCAGTGGTCAGGCCCATGTGAGCGACGACAATATCTGCGCCAGCAGCGGTCAGTTTTCGTGCCTGATTGGCGTCGAAGGCGTAAGGTGTGGTGAGCAGATCGAGGTCGTGAGCGGCCCGGATGCAGTCAATTTCCAGGTCAAAGCCCATGCCGGTCTCTTCCAGGTTGGCGCGGAACTGGCCATCGATGAGTCCGACGGTTGGAAAATTCTGGATGCCGGCAAAACCCATCGCCTGCAGTTCTTTGAGGAACAGATCACGCAGCAGAAACGGATCGGTGCCGCAGACGCCCGCTAAGACAGGTGTCTTTTCAACGACGGGAATCACTTCGCGTCCCAGGTCTTTGACAATCTCATTCGCATTGCCGTAAGGCATCAATCCCGACAGCGAACCACGGCCCGCCATGCGGTAGCGGCCTGAATTGTAGATCACAATCAAATCAATGCCGCCCGCTTCTTCGCATTTAGCGCTCAATCCTGTGCCGGCACCGCCGCCGATGATCGGTTTGCCGTCAGCGACTTTCTCGCGCAGCCGCTTCAGGATCGCTGCTCTTGTTTCAGACATGTGTGGGTTCCTTGTGTTGTATCTCGTTATTGGAATCGGTCGCCGCAGACACGTTCAAAGGCTTCGACCAGCGCTTCGGCGAAGGCGGCGTCGTTGATGTGGTATGGCAAACGGGTGATGCGACGTTCGTCTGTCTGCTGGACTTCCTGCTCTAACGTGTCGAACAGACACTGGTCTGCTATGGGATCATAAAAGGCTTCGCCCTCGGCGTCGAGCATTGAGACACCTCGTTCCGGGATCAGGATTTCGATCGGGGCTGTCGAGCGATTGACCTTGGCCGCGATCCATTGCGCCATCTGCCGGTTTTCATCGACCGTCGTTCGCATCAGTGTCACTTGTGGATTGTGCACGAGAAACCGGCGGTCGGCGAATTTATTGGGAACCGTCTCGCGGGCACCGAAGTTGACCATGTCGAGGGCACCCAGACTCATAATATACGGGATGCCCCGTTCCAGGATGACGTCGAACCGACGCGGCCCGCCGGGCATGATGCCGCCCACCACTTCGTCGGCGGCTTCGGTTGTCGTGATGTCGAGCACGCCCCGAATCAGGCCATCGGCTACGAGTTTCTCCATCGCCTGACCTCCGGTGCCGGTCGCGTGAAAGACCAGGGGATCAAAGCCCTTTGCTTCCAGCGCTTCGCGCACCATATCGACACAAGGCGTCGTCACGCCGAACATCGTCATACCGAGGGCGGGGCGATCTTCCGGGAAGTCATGTGAGTTCGCGACCATTCCGGCGATGGCATGGGCGGCGTTGCTCAGCACCCGCCGCGAGACAGAATTGAGTCCTGCCACGTCGACGACCGAATACATAAGCGTAATATCACTCGATCCGACATACGGCTGTGTATTGCCACTGGCAACGGTCGAGACGATGAGTTTCGGAAAGCCGACTGGAAGTGTCTGAAACGCGGGTGCCACGATGGCGGTTCCGCCACTTCCCCCAATCGCGATCACACCGGCCACATTTTTCGAGCTGACTTCAGAGGGCAACCATTCTCGCAATGCTTCGGCCATCGCTGTCACTGCCTGACCCCGGTCGGTTTGTTCCAGCACGCTTTCTGGTCCTTCTGGATGCGATGCAGCAACCGTTTGCGCAGAGATATCGGCGCGGTCGGAACTGCCACGCGTACTCAAATCGATCAGCACGACGTCCAGCCCCGTTTGGCGAATACAGTCGGCTACAAAACAGAGTTCGTCACCTTTTGTATCCATCGTCGCCAGTGCATAGATGGTTTTTCTCATGCGGTTTCCTCCCTGAGGCATTTCTCTCTCTCAATCGGTTTTTCGCTCAACTGATTGTTCATAGTGGGGATAAGGGGCTGAATTTGTCAAGCCAGGTACAAGCCAGGGAAAAGAGAAATGAATTGAGTAGTGCAGGTCCGTCTGTAGTGTCTGTGCTCTTCGTTCTGGATTTGAATCCGTATTTTTCTGATATTCCATATAACTCTGCTTTTCATCTTACCGCAGTGTGCTAGGGTTCAAAACGGTTACACGATGCGAACGCCATACTCACAACCGGCAAATCTAATAAAGGTAAAACGAAAATGATCAGAATGAGTCTGAACCCAATGCTGGCCTGCTGCTTTGTCTTTTTAATCGTGACGGGATGTGCGCAAGATAATAACCAGCCTGCTGCCACCAAGACTTCCGGTAACACCGATGGGGAAATCGAGGTGGATGTCAAACCGCTGGTCAATCGTGTTTTAACACAAGAGGAGCAGAACGCGCTGACGCCAGACCAGGTGCTGACGCTGCTTAAAGAAGGGAATCAACGTTTTGTTGACGGAACACTGACGGCACGTGACCATTCCAAGCAGGTACGTGAAGCGGCGCTCGGGCAGTATCCCAAAGCAGTCATTCTTTCCTGTCTCGATTCGCGGGTTCCCGTGGAAGATGTCTTCGATCGTGGCATTGGCGATATCTTCGTCGCCCGCGTCGCCGGCAACTTCGAGAACACCGACATTCTGGGCAGCATGGAATTTGCCTGCAAAGTCGCCGGTTCCAAGCTGGTCTTCGTGTTGGGGCACGAGAGCTGCGGTGCCGTGAATGGAGCCATCGATGGCGTTGAACTGGGCAACATCACCGCGATGCTGGCCAATATCCAACCGGCCGTCGATCACTTTAAAGACTACAAAGGGGACAGAACAAGTAAGAATCCCGAATTTGTCAAGATGGTCACCGCGCAGAACGTTCTCGGGACCATCGATCGGCCAGGCACCCATGCCTCCTTTGGCTTCGAGTTGTGCGAAGAACACAATCAGGGTGGTGATGCCCCAGATGACCCAGGAAAACAGATGGGGCTTGGTTGTACCTCTGAAGATGGATCGGATATAGGGGAAGAACGCAGCAAACGTGAGCAGAATTGCCACAATGCTGAAAAAAAACTTGATACTTGAATTCATCGTCAAAACTTGATACGAAAAAAGTGGTGCTCTCAGAATAAAGTGAGAGTCGGAAACAGCGTTTGATTTCGCAGTCGGCGGATGGTGTTTTCAAATTGCCCCCTCACAGAATAGGGGATGACAATCCAGATTAAAATGGATCGGGTTGTTCGAGTTTCTAAGAACCGGTAAGGTGGGAGATCAACATGACGCGACGTCCGTTAAAACAGTTCCTGCTTTCGTCGAATGCCATTCAGGCACATCTGCTCTGCCTGACGCTGATCGTCTTGTTGTCGCTCAGTATCTGGGAGGGCAATACGCAGCCAGACTACAAATGGGGGCTGTTGTTTACCATCATCGTCTATCCCGTGCTGCTGGGGTTGTTGTGGTGGAGTGATCGTCTCGAAGAGCAGGAAGCGGTCGAACATCTGATTGAATCCATCACCGAGCCAGAGAGGCTGCGTCGTAAACGCCGGGTATGGCGGCGGGGTTCGCTGATCTTCTTCTTTGGAATTTCCGTTGCATTTGTGTATGCGGGGCATCAGGGAGTGGTCATCGAACTGCTCCCGGCACACTATCTGGGTTATTTCTTTTTCGTTGTCACAGCATTGGGAGTCGCGGGTGTCAATATCTGGCGCGGCGGGCCTCTCGACCCGCGCATGGATCCCCCGCCGGGCGATTCTGAGACTGTTGACGAGTTGCCAGTCGATACCGATCCAGAGTGAAAGGAAGAGGGGGGCGGGATTTTTAATGGGGAAGCCTGTTTTCTGGAAGCGTAGCAGGTTCACTGAGTTTTTGGCCTGCAGATACTCGGGAAACTTGAAATCCAGAACAAAAAGCAGCAGGCATTCTCAGCATCATGCTTGCGTTCCGTCCGTTACAATGCAATCATAAATGAAATCTGGCTTTTTTAAACTTAACTATCAAACTCAAAACAAATAAAACACGACCAAACATCAAGGGGTACATCATGCTCTCATCAAATTTACTTTCTCGTCGCCAGTTTGTGTTGTTAACGGCAGCCGCCGCTGTTTCCCGTCCTTTATTTGCTCAAGGGGCAGAGAGTCAAGATGGCTATCTGAAGGGGCGCTTGTATAAGACGCTTAAGATTGGCATGGTTGGCACCGGCAAAACGCTCGAAGAAAAATTTGCGACAGCAAAGGAAGCCGGCTTCGACGGGATTGAATTGAATACTCCGGGAATCGATGTCAAAGAAGTCCGCGCGGCCATCAAAGCCACCGGGCTTCCCGTAGACGGGTCGGTTAACGCCGGGCACTGGAACGTTCGCCATACCGACGCTGATCCCACAGTGCGGAAGAAGGCGCTGGAGAGTCTCAAGGAAGCGTTGCGCCAAACGCATGCCGTTGGTGGCAACTCGGTTCTGCTGGTCGTGGGCAAGGGAGTTGATGGCCCTGAAGCAGAAATCTGGAAACGATCGGTCGAGAATATCTCCAAGGCAATTCCCGTAGCGGCAGAGCTCGGCATTCACATACTGGTCGAAAATGTCTGGAACCAGTTCTGCTACGATCATGAAGGCGACCACACTCAGACCGCAGACAAGTTTGTGAAGTACATCGACGAATTCGATTCTCCCTGGGTCGGCATGCAGTTCGATATCGGCAATCACTGGAAGTACGGCAGCATGGGCGACTGGATTCGCCAGCTCAACAAACGGGTGGTCAAGCTGGACCTGAAGGGCTTCTCGCGCGAGATGGGCAAGTTCACCAAGATCGGCGAAGGCGACTTGGACTGGGCCGACGTCCGCAAGGCCCTGGCCGAAATCAAATACGCCGGCTGGGCCGCAGCCGAAGTTCGCGGCGGCGATCTGAACCGCCTGAAAGAAATCTCAGCCAACATGGACCGCGTGTTTGGTTTGACGAGCCAGGCTTAAAGCAGAAGATACAGACACATTGCGGTGCAGGACAGTTTGTTCTGTGCCGTAATGCGTGCTTTCTTATTCGGTTTTATCAGGCACTATGTTGATTGTCATGATGCTTCGATTCCGCAAACTATGGTTTGAGCCGACGCAGGCACTCTGGCAGTTCGGATTCTGTTAGAAATTGATTGTGTTGGGCTACAGTAAGTGTGAAGTATTCCGGGCGTTTGCGGACAATGCAGAACAGGTCTGTCATTTCAAACACGCGCAGGCCATCGTAGTCGACCGCGACGGGGAATGCGTCATCCAACTTAGCGATCACTGATTCATCGATGTCTCTGGTACGCACAAATCCCGGACCCAGGTAATGTGAGGCATGTTCCAGGACAAAGCTCGTCAGGGACGGGGACGTATTTCCTCCTTCCGTCCACTCATTTGTATCAAAGTCACGATGCAGATAGTCGACTGGCGGGTCAGGTCGTTCGGCGTTCCTGTCGTGAACAGTCCAGTAGACGTCATCCTCACCTTGAATCATCAGAGTCGTCGAGGAGAATCGATTCATGCGGGTTACTTCAAAAAAATCACGCATTACCTTGTGAAAAGCGTCGATAGCGATCAGGTCCTGGGAAAATGCAATCCATTCACGAATCGATTCTGGTAGCACTCTGTTGAGCGTCTGTTCGATGTCGTGCGCTGCATATTCCGGGTCACGAAGCAACGGAAGATTAATATTATGCCACTGCGAGATGAATTCGCGCAATTGCGTCCACCGATCCGTCACTGATTCGGGAACTGAAGCAAAACAAGGCTCGTAGTGGTGTTCGATTCCCATGAATACCCTTTCATCGGTGCCTTCACTAGTTTTTGCGGTCTATTACCATTCGTCATCTATTTCATCTTCGTAGTCATACTCGGCATCTTCAGCGGCGTACATGACATCGGTGCGTAGGACGTATTTGCGGCCCTGTGTGACGGGTTCGCCTTTGTGGTGAATGGCGTGTTCAAAGAAGAGCGCCATTCCCTGTTTCGGCACTACCATGAATTCCTCGAAGATTTCATCGGAATACGAATCTTCGAAGGATGTTTCACCCCCCTCGAAGTCATCGATCAGATAGATCAGCAGAGTCAAATAGCTCTGCTCGCCGTTATCGCGTTCGTAGGGAAAGTCCTGATGCCAGTTGAATTGCTGACCGGGATCGTAGCGATAGAACCGTAACATTTCATTCACGCCGACGGCGGCACGGTCCTCAAATTCCTGCGGAACGAATTCGCATGCCCGTTCCCACAGCCATGCAGCGATTTCGTCGTTCTGAAACATGACCCGTTCGTTATTGCGAACATCTTTCCGCAAGACCTGACCGCGCGGGCTGGAGACCAGCGCATCTTCGTATCCAAAATCCTCGCTGATGCGAATGTATTTCTCGCACTCTTCGGGTGTTAAAAAATTCTCGACGGTGAAGACATAGTCATTGAGCCAGTTTTCTTCGCGCATGTAGCAGGTTGCTCCCTCTGGTTTTGGGTAATGGAGACGTAAATAATTCACTGTGGAGAAGATCGAGGTCTCTCCGGTAAAGTTATTTGATGATTGTAAATCTCACTGTTCTTTCTGGTCAGTCGGTTCGTCGCGTTTCGAAGTACGTAAAACGAGAGTGACGATTCCGCAGATCATTAACAGGAGAATGCCGATGGCTCCCAGTTTCTGTGAGATGAAATCGACCATATCGGTTTCGGGATTCGTCGAGACACCCCGTGAATCTGGTGCTGCCTGAGGTGGAGTGTCACGCCTTGTGACATGAATCTTGAACGAGGACAGGAATTTCTCTGCATCGGGGTCCGAGCGGACGTCCTTACCGAAACCCATTGCCATGAGCTTGTATACTTTGTCGTTGATGTCAACGATTTTTTGAGTCATGATCAGTTCGGGGGTGAAATCCTGACTCTGGTTGATGATGGTGAAGAGTTCGTATCCCTGGCGCATTTCACTGGTTGAGTGGAGAATTTGACCTCCCAGTTCCTCGGTGATTCCCTTCTCTATCGAGGATTGCCGTAGTGGCATATTGGGTGGGATTTTCACTTCAGCAATCATGAGGGTGAGTGTTTCATCTGTTGAGGTCCAGATGATGGAAGCAGGGGGCTGGGACTCGGTTTCGACAAATCGGGACTCATCCGGTACCGTCACCGAGATCACGCCATCAGCGGACTTCCATTCTTCTGCGGAGACACTCGAAAGGAGAAGGCAGACAAAGGCAAAGCTTTTGAGTGGCGAAGGCATGGCGATTAGCTTTATGGTGAAACATCTCCCAACAGGGGAAGCGATCTGTGCGCGTCTGTCGAAAACAGACGATCACTCTGAGGACATTTTAGGGGGCGTCTGTGCAAAAGTCCAGATTGCATCCTCTTTTCGAATCGACTTTCTTACACTCACTCAAACACCAGTCCCAGTGCATCAATAATTGCGCCGCGATGGCCTTAGATGCCAATCGTTTTTTGCCAGATCACTTGATGGTGGGGACTTCTATCCCTGAGAGCTTGCAGGCTCATCAATACGCTAAAGCCTCATCTCGAGACAATCCTGATTTCCAAAGCGGGGCTTCTTTCTTCGTTGCCGTTACTTTGCGTTCATCAAACGTCAGGGTCAGGCTGAATGGCTCGTCTGCATCCATGTCATAACTCCAGGTATCGTAGTTAATAAAATCGGGAGCGCCGATTGTATTCAGGACATGTTTGGCTGACATGCCCACTTTCACCCGTTCTACGTTTTCGTGGCGAGGTCGTTTGAGATCGGTGGGAACAAAGGGAATTTCATCGTCCCCTTGTTCTAATTGAAATGAATGGCAAGGCAGATGTTTTGGGGTGATCCCTAGTCGTCGGAGTGAGAGCTGTGCTGCCTGGCGAAGGTCATACGTGCAATAACGGCGTGGGTTAACTTCATTGTTATAGTCTTCCCCGAAAGAAAGGCCCCCGAACGTACAACTCCCGATGTCTGTGGATTTCTCAACAGATTTCAGCAATGGGATCGCCTGTTTCAATTTCAAAATCCCTGCTAAATATGCTGCTCCATATTTTGAGAATTCGTGGTCAGCTGGTTCTTCTTTTGAACTTAAAGCAGACATCACCAGTTTCTCCTCTGTTTTCAATGTAGCTACCTCAAACGCCTGACTACTTCGGGCGAGTTTTCCTCTACTGACGTCTACAAAGATATGACGGCCCCACCAGGGACGGACAACAAATATCTCGCCTTGGGGTAAATCGAGGTAGTACCAGGCGGATAAGCCGGACCAATAGGGACCTGCCGTCGTGTCATGAACGTACTGCCTGTTCTCTGTTTCCGTAAACGCATCCTTGAGCAGGTCAATTTTTCCGACATCTTTGCCCTCTGGAGAAACAACGATGAGATTATCTGCAGAATTGCGGATGAGTGTCGTGCCACGATCAGAGACGTAAATCGATACGGGAGATCCTTCTCGAGGTAATACAATTTCGATGTCTGAGTCTTCGCTGAGTCGTTGTGGCTCTCCCATGGGCTGTTTGCGAGTCCAAATCGTTTTACCAATTTTCGTGTCGACACACTTGTAGGTGAACGAAGCCTGGAATACGGCATATGCCCGCTCTTGATTATCAGGCGAAGTCGCGTCGACACGATAGTGGCCAGAGGGGGATTGGACGTGAATGTCGAATTAGTAGCGATCCGTCGCTTCTGCTGCCAGGGGGAGAGCGAAGAAAACGCAGCAGGCTGTAATGAATTTCATGGCGACATCCTTGATTTTAAGATTGTCCGTTGAATCCGTTTTCTAAACTTAGAAAGTTTAGATCGCTTTTGTGGTGAAGGCTCTCTTTGTATGACCTTTCACTCGGTTTTTTTGGGCTTTGCGAGCGTGCGATCTCCCTTGGGATGCGCCCTGTGAAAGTGATCATAGATTGTCACAAACCACCATCTACCGGTGGCATCGCGAAAGCATGCTTCACTATTCCAGATGAGCAGCCGACCTGTGCTAATCGGCTTTCGTTTGTCGATCAGTTCCTTCCGGTATTCGTCCGTAAAATCAACCAGACAATCGATCTCCGGTACACCGACTCCTTGCGACCAAATCTGAAAGCTGTAAACGTCTGATGACTTGTTGGCAAGCAAGCCGCGAACGTACTCGCGGGCTTCTTCTTCAGTCTTCCACGTCTCTTTGTTGAAATAGCGGATTCGAACCGTCTTGATCGTACTCACAGCGTTGTGAAACTTAATCGGCCATCGATCTGTTGTTTCCTGAGCGGTCAAGGTGGCATAGAGCGCTTTCAACTCTTCGCGAGTCAGTGAGCCCGTCCGATCTTGATCCCGGGCTTCCCTTGGTACACCGCTCTGGGGGCGGTTGTCAAACACGATCTTTGGCTCGTCAGTGCCCATGCCGCAGAAGAAGAACAGAGGGAGCAGCATCACGTTCATGTTAGTCTCCCTACATACCGGTCATATCAGAGCGCATGAGCTTGGTGTCACTCAATTGTGGTTACGATAGTGTGTTTATGGTTAGTTGTAGAGCTTTTGTCAAGAATAGATTGAGGGAGCATTTAAAGTAGACGGATTGGTTAAGTGACACGAATCGGGAAAAGCGGAACTCTGAACGAGAACCCAATCACGTGGAACTGATTCGACTGTACATAATTAGTATCGTATAGGTCTGGAACTATCTGGTTTCTCACTCAAACACCAGCCCCAGCGCATCGATAATTGCACCGCGGCGGCCTTGGATGCCGATGGCTTTTTTTCCGTTTCCGGTTACTGTCGGCACTTCTTTTTGGGAAGGCTTGCCGATCCATTCGCTGTTGTAGCTGTCGTCCGGGTCGAGCTGGTCGTCGGGCTTGATGCGCTGGAAGATGATTTGTACGGCGCTGACGTATTTGGGGGCGTCCACTTTTAATCCGCCGACGGCATAACCTTCTTTAGCGACAATGACTGAGTCTGAGCCCGGGACGCGATCATAGATCGGAGTCAGGCTGCGAACCGCTGGTTCACCGGCCCAGCTGCCCATTGCATATTGAAAACCGAGCAGTGTTTTTCCCTCACCGTTGACTGTGCGGAACGGGAAGCCTCCCTGGGGGTTGCCGATGAGTTTGGAGTCATTCCCTTTATTGGATGCGGGCTGCGGGGGCGCAGCGGGAGTGTTCGGTCTGGCAGCGGGAGTGCCGGGCGGGGGCGTCCGAGTTCCTGGTCGGTTAGGAAACTGATTGGGAAAGCCGCGCGGCGCGAGTCCGGTGGGATTCGGCATGATGTTGGGGGGGGTGGAATTCGGTTTTCCAGCGGGGGGAACCGGCGTTTTCTTTTTTTTGGTTGGTTCATTGTCTTGTGCGATCGGATTTGGCGCGACGGGATTCGGAACGAACTGCACTTCCCCCGGTGGCTGCGGAAAGTTGGGTTGCAGGTTCGGGGCATTCTCTCGGACGGCGATTCGATTTCCGGGTTGTGGAACACGTTCGAAGTGAAATCCCAATCCGACCGACAGCAGGAGAACGCCAACCAGGGCCATCGCGGCGGTCGCTTTGAGATCGAATCCCTGGGAGTAGCGATCGGGCAGGGAATCCCGTTTTTCTACGGGAATGCCGGATTCAGTGAAGTGGCGGGCGAGTTCCTTGAGCTTGATCTTACTCGGAATGCCGACAATCTCAGCACGAGAATCCACGCTTAGCAGCATGACGGAAAACGAACGTCCCAGCGCCCGGTTAGGAATGATCAAACAGCGCGAGATACATTCGTTGGGCCATTCCTGCATTTCGGACCAAGAGCGGAAAAAACCGAGCGAGACATACGACCGCTGGCGGAGAATATGATCATCGTAAACCCAGAGAGTGCCGGAGACATGATCACGGCGAAAAAACATCGCCAGGAAGGCGGGACCTAAACCGAGGATGGCGCCCATAAGGAAGGAGAGCTCGATTCCGGGCGGATTGCCATTTAAGGCGAACAGCAGACAAAACATCCCGCTGGCAGCCGCCCAGACAGACAGTGCAAAGACACAGCGGACCAATAGGTCTCCCCGCAATTTTAAGCGGTATAGCATCGGTTCATGCCAGTAGAAGACGGCAGAGGTGAGTTTGATTGGTTTGGTTAATAAATCCCAAATACCCATGTGGAGCCCTCACAGAGTGAAATGGATGTGTCAGAGTGCGAATTCAATCTCGGTACTGAGAATCAGGATCTCGAATTGGGAACGCCGTATTCTAAACGACTTCATCTTGAGATTCCAGAAAAACTCCTGCAGGATGAAAAATATGGGCTGGCCATAAAATGACTTAAGTCTCGCAAAGGAAACACAATCTGCGAAAGCGGCTACAGGCAGACGGTAACCGATTAGAGTCTTATCTGACGTTGTGGGATTGACATGGCTACAGGTTGTAGTCATGATGGCGACATGGTGTAGTTAAACCGTGAAAGGAGCTGTGATGGGAATCACGGAATTATCGGCGGCAGAGCAGGAAGTGATGGAGGTTGTATGGAATCTCGGCGAGGTGACCGCGCGGGAGGCGCGCGATGCTCTGTCTCGTGACGTGGCCCGAAATACCGTCCGCACATTATTAGAGAGAATGGAAGAGAAGGGCTGGGTGACGCACCGCGAGGTTGGTCGCGCGTTCGTGTACCGTGCTGCGCGACCACGCGAGGAGTCTATTGGTCGCAAAGTGCGCGAGTTGGTAGATACCGTCTGTGGCGGGTCGTCAGAAACGCTCGTTGCCGCCCTATTGGATTACCGAGGACTGCGTCCAGGAGAATTGGACAGAATCCGCAAGATGTTGGATGAGGCAAAAGGTGGTCGTTTGAAAAATGGCTGAGTGTGTTCTGTTGAAACAAGCTGCAAGGACTGGTGAGTGTTCGTGATGAGATGGTATTGGGACTGCATGTGAAGGGGAGGTGACCCATGGTGGTGTTGATCGGGGCGACTTTCATTTCGACCGCTGGTTGGATAATCAGCCTGGCATGCCCGTGCTCAGCGGCACGGCGGCATCTCATTTTAACAACCGCGCTCGTGGCGTGCCTGCTTCTGCCAGTCGCTATGAAAATTCGGTCGGGAACGAGCTGGACGATACTGGAAATATCAAGTTCAAGCGACACAAGCACAATAAATTCAAGCAAGACCGTTCCGTTGTTGAGGCAGCAGTCGGCTGAAGCGAGTGTATTACAGCGCGATCAAACCGAAGAAGGTAATGCGCATTTATCCGATACGGTTGTGGCTCAAGAGAACGTTCGTGGAATCATAAACCAGGAAGCATTGAGGCATTCTAGCCACCGGCAGACAACTGCTGAGAGTGAAGCGACGTCGTCAAGCGAGCCGCACGCGGATAGGCAGTTAGCACTTGAAGAATCGACTGCAGCCGGCGTGTGGAAGTGGGCAATGTCTTGGGCAGCGGTGGTCTATGCCTTTATTGCCTGTTTAATGTTGTTCCGAATCATCGCCAGTCTGATCGGCATTCTGCGCGTAAGACGGCAGGGAATTGAGATAGGTGTGGCACACAATGGGATTCGAATACTGGAAGCAGAAGTGGCAGTCCCGCTGGCGATTGGTTTCGGGAGACCGGCGATTGTACTGCCTCGCGGCTTTCGCGAAGCGGTTCAGCCGGACGAGCTTCAGGATGTGCTTGATCACGAATCCGAGCACATCCTGCGAGGTGACCACTGGATTTTATTATTACAAAGTATTACCGCGGCCACCTATTGGCCGCTCATAACCGTGCATTTACTAAATCGTGCGTTGTGCCGTGCGCGTGAGGAACTGTGTGATAATGCGGTGCTGGCAAAGCGTGATCCTGCTGCCTACGGTCTGACGTTACTAACGGTGGCAGAGCAGGTGAGAAGCCAGCGTGCAAATGCGACTCAGCTTGCCCCTTCGATCATCCGATGTGGTGAACTGGAACGCCGTGTGGCGGGAGTTCTGGATGCGCGACGCGATCGAAGAACTCGAATGCGTCAGTCCGTGCGCTGGACGGTGGCGATGAGTCTCACGGCCATCGTGATACTTGCGGGAACGACGCGTCTGGTCGCCGTTGCGGATCAGCTCATAGTCGACGAAACGAAAGTGGCTGAATCTAAGGTGGCCGAGAGGCCATTGCCAAATGAAAACATTCACTGGACTGGCAGACCCAAGGTCGATTCTGAGCATGCGACGTTGCACCGGGGGATTGTGCTGGGGCCGGATGGAAAACCGCTGGCGGGTGCAGCGATCTACGCCGCCAGCACGATTGAACTGCTGGAACGCGCTGACAAAAACCAAGTGGGTGTGGCAGAACTCGGTCCGGTGCGGGCGGTGACGGATGCGCAAGGGCGATTCGAATTTCATGCGGACGACCTGACCTGGGTCACATCAGGCGGAGACCGAAAGCGGTGGGAAACACTGCTGGTAGCGACAAAAGCAGGCGTTGCACCGGGCTGGCTGAAGACGTGGGGCGAGGACCGCAGTTTACGCTCGCACTGGCATCCACATCCGAATCGCGAAGTGGTTTTGCAGACACGATCGCCGGCAACGTTGACGGGGCAATTCTTTCTGGAGGGGGGAACGCCTTTGGCGGGTGCCCGCGTGCGTCTTACAGGTTTGATGGCACCGATTAAGTATGACCTCGATGTGCATATTCCCAAAGAGGAAGAAACCGAGTTGGGAATGTTTGCCAGCATCGATTATGCCGAGACGCTCTATCGTCCCGCAGTACTTCCGGGGTTAAACACAGAAACGACGACAGATAAGGAGGGCCGCTTCGCACTGCCGGGATTACCGGAGGGCTTCATTGCGCAGCTCGAAGTCATGCATCCGCAGGCGGTGACCACAAGTATGCGCGTCGCGGTGCGGTCGATTCCGCCGGTGTACCGCAAGCCATTTTTAGGAAGGGGGAACCCGACGCTGTCTCTGTATGGATCGGGGTTCACAGCAGAACTCGCGAAAGGCGTGGTCTTGCGGGGACAAGTCACCTCCAGGAAGGGATACACGGGGCGGCCTGAGGCTGCAGCGGGTGTGACCGTGGCGCTGGCCAATTATCATACCAAAAGTGGGATGACCGGCCAGCGGTTTGAGACAGACGCTGAAGGTCGTTTTGTAGTAACGGGGTTGGCGCACAATCCACGCGGTTATAATCTGGCATTTTCAGGATCATTTGCCGCACCCTATACTGATTCTCGTCGACGAGTTGTTCCTGGAGAAGAGGCCCGGGTGGAACTGGGGTCGGCGGTTCCTTACCGGCTGAGGCTGGTCGATCCGAAAGGCAATCCCGTGGATCGGGAGGTCTACTCGATCCGCGTTCAATCCAGCCCCGGTGAAAGTCGTCGTGGTATTAAATCGCGGTTTAATGATGCCCGTCGCGTGGCTCCGGGAATCTATGAAGGAATCGTGCCATGGGGGCCCGCGGCTGTGCTCGTCAAACGCGGCGCGAAGACCGACCGGCCGGCTGCGGTTGATCCCAAAGCATTCTTTGCGCCGGGGCGCACGGACTGGACGCGGGAAGAGGAGCGATATGCTTACGGAGATGCCTGGCGAATTGCGCAACCTGCTATTGTCGAAACGGAAAGGTTCAGGGTCTGGAAAAATCGCCCCGTCGATCAACTCAATCTGGCAGCAGTGGTGTTTACGAACGCCAAAGAGTTCGCTGGCGTGCAGGAGCTGACAGCGACGGTCTACTCCGACCCGCCGGTGGAAGTGATTCTCGTCGACACCAACAATCAGCCGGTCGAAGGGGCGCGTCTCAAACGGCAGCTAAAACAGTACAACGACAAAGATCTGCCAGCGACGTTTTCCGTGTACGGTCTGCATCCGGATCGGGCTGAATTTCTCGTTTTCACTCACCCAGAGCGCGGTCTGATCGGGACGCGCTCCACCAAATGGACCAGTGACCCTGTGCGTGTGGTGATGCAGCCGGCAGCGACGTTGATCGGACGATTCAAAGACAAGACAGGCCAGCCCAACTACGATTTTGGAATTCGGATGATGGGGAAGGGCCTGCCGCCTGATACCTTTGTCGCAGGCCGGGTATTTAAGACCACGGAGGAACCGGGTAAGCGGAAGGGAGAATTTTCCCTGGTGGTTTCCCCAGGAGTTGAGGTGCGCGGCGAATTCGTCAGGAAGACAGACCAGCATGCTACGCGGCCCACAGTCGGTGCCGCTTTCGCTCCGTTGATTCCTCAGCCGGGTGAGACGGTGGATCTGGGAGACCTCATTGTGCCCTGAATGTCATCGCTATCTTTCAGGACTTCATTATTGAATTTGTAGAGGTGTGTGCAGCTTAAACAGGATGGATCAGCTAAATAGAAACAGCCTACATACAGGGCGAACGGAGTTGAAAATACGAGTCGCTTTGTTTTTTGAGCTTAAAGAATCCCTATCTCAACCCAAAATCCTTCTCATCCTCAATTTCGCCGACGATCTCCTCCAGAACGTCTTCCAATGTCACGATGCCGACTGTCTGGTTCGATTGCTGAACGACGGCCAGATGCTGGTGGCGTGTGCGGAACTCCAGTAACAGTTTGTCGGCGCGCATCTCGGTGCTGACGAAAAACGGTGTGTGTATGATCGAAGTGATCGATGTCTTTGCCTTATCATCAGAGAGCATGCTCAATACATCGCGGGCGATCAGCATGCCCTGAACATCGTCAGGTGATTCTCCGAAGATCGGGTAGCGTGAAAACTCCTTCGTGCGAATGATATCTGCCGCTTCGCTGACCGTGGTCGCTGCAGGAATCGAGACCACCTTTTCCAGCGGTGTCATGATGTCTTGAACCATACGATCGTTGAGGCGAAACGTTCGGAAGATCATATGGCCCTCAGTCGGTTCAATGTGGCCCCCTTTTTGTCCCAGTTTGACGAGTGCGCGTATCTGCGTTTCCGTTCCGATTCTCCTTTGTCCCCGCTTCAACGTGTCGGAAAGCCAGGCGAGGCCAACGCTGAGCGGATAGATGGCAAACCCCAGGACGCGAATCACCGGGGCCGACCAGCGGGCCAGTAGCGGCGCGTAATGTGATCCCAGTGCCTTGGGAATCACTTCCGAGAAGACGATCGTTCCGAGCATGAGCACAATCGTGATGGGCACCAAAGCCTTGGGACCGTAAATTTTAAATGCCTGCTGGCTGACAAGAATCGGCCCGAGTACATTGATCAGGTTAGTGAGAATCACAATCACGGCCAGTGAATGAGTCAGTTTCTGTTTCACTTCCCGCAACCGTCCCGCACCGTGTTTGCCGCTTTGAATCATTTCATCGATCTCGGGGTGAGAAACGCTAAGGACTGCTGCATCGACAGCGGCCATCAACCCGGACAAGGCGATAAATACGATGATTGAACCAAGAAGCCAAACCATGAACTCACATCCCGTGCAAGAAGAATCTGGTAAGAAAAGATTGTTTCGTCGACTATGTCACAAATGCGAAAGCATTGCAACTTCTTTAACTGAAAAGGGTTCAGCTCCTAATGGCGCCTCAATCGATGATCTCCGGGGCACGGTGAGTCCCCTGTCATTTTTGATGCGAGATCAATGCTCGGGGCGTAGTCACATTTGCCAGTTTGTTCTTTTTTGCTTTCATACTTTTGTTCTCCCTCATATGCCGTCTCGAATAGAGGTTTGATAATCGACTTGTTTTTGTCTAAGCTGGATACATATCTGATTGTGATCAACTATCAAGGGGCCGATAGATGCCGAATGTTGTATTTCCACGCGTCTCGCAAATCACCAAAGGACGGCGCAATTTAATCGAGGTGATCAGTCAACAATTTCCGACTGATGACGCTGGTCAGAACGAGACTTGGTTTGTAAGCGGAAATACTTCGACTCGACCTTTTGCGGAGGTCTATCGACGAATGTGGGATGAGTCTGTAAATAAGACTCGTCTGTTTATTCTCACCAAAGCCCCGTTCGTGAGCGAAGCGGAACGACTACGCGATGCCTTGTTGTCGGAGGCGGTCTGCCCGCGCATGATCATCTACGTCGGCGGCCAAACGGTGGGAGATGTCACCAAGTATTCTGTCCGCATGGTCAATGATCTGCTACCGCCCGGGCAGCAACCAGTTGAATTTGGTGGTATTATCACGTCGCTGACCAGCGATGGTATCTATAGTCCCGGCGCCAGCCTTCGCGATGACAATACGGGGCTGCCTGTCAGCAAAACGTGTGAAGCGCCGGCTTTCATCGTGGGGCACGAACGCACGCTTCTCAGGCAGCCGTATATGATGAAGTGCGCCTGTGTTGGTGATATGTTAGCAAAGGTCTCATCACTTTGGGATTATCGACATTCTTGCCATGTACAAGGGATTCAGCCGAATGATTTTGCATCGGACCTGACGGAATCTTCTTATCAACCGTTTCTTGACCGGGGTGATGATCTTAAAGCCGACTATCTCCACAAAGAAAGCTCCATCAAGGAAATGTTTCGCGCGGTGCAACTGAGCGGGCTTGCCATGCAGATTCAGGGAAGCACCCAGGCGTGTTCGGGCTCTGAGCACATCGGTCAGAAATGGCTCGATGATTTTGTGATCGAGTACGACTCTCTGGCAGAGAAGCGAATTAAACGGTCTCCGCTGCACGGGATTGGCGTGCTCCCGATGACGATCATCACAGCCTACATGCAGGGACAGGTCATTAATGCAGAAAAGATCAAGCGGATCGCGAATACATTAGGAATCCCGTACATGAACCTTGGTCTGCAAGAATTTTCCCCTCAATTCATTCAGGAGCTGATCACGACCTGCCTGGTGATTGGTATCGGCTATCGCTGTCCAAAGTATCTTGCGTATCAGTGTAAGCGTTCCGTAAAAGCGCTCAGCGATAAAAAGAAAATACGTAAACCCGATGACGAGCGGATCACCATTCTCGATGAACCTGAATATGAACTATTGTCGCAGAGAGTGAAACACGCTGCCATTGACGCAGGTTTGTTTAACCCAGACTTGAAGTCCTCGGAAGACCAGACCACGCAGGTGGCGAAACAAGCTTTGAAGAAGATAAGAATCCGTGCATGGACCAGACTGAAACGGTCTGTAGATGAAGCGGTAGATTCAGAGACAGGCGAGTTAGTCGCTAACGAGTTACGGCCTGTTTTTGGCCTGTCCTGAATGCATCCCTCAAATACCTGTTCTAAGGGAAAGAAAAATGACATCCAACGACAATATTAGTAATTTGAAGGGTGCGCTAGGTCTTCTGAATAAAAATATGAAGACGTTTGAGTTTGCACTGGACATGCCCAAGGCATTGATCAAGTTGTATGATGCGGGCAATCTGAATCTCTTGAAGCAAGAAGATCTGTTTCATGAAATCGAACTTCGGGCAAAAGACGATGAGGACTCGAAGAAAAGTCTTGGTGAGTATTTGGGAGCAGAAATTGCCACAGCAGTTAAAAATCAACATACCGTTTTTATTGAGAGCGGTACAACGTTCGGGCCTACATCAGCCTATCTGTCTCATGTTCCTGACATTCCAGACAAGAGCATCCTGACCAATAACTTTCTGACGCTAACATCCCTCGATATTGGGAAAGTCAGAGTCACCGAAGGATCGCTCGAAGTGAAGTATTTGGCGCTGCTTGATTTTATCAATTCTCGCAGGATCGACCCCGAAGTGTCGCCTGAAGAAAGAGAACGTGATATTCGAACTTTTTTGCGACTTGACGAAAAAGTATCAGAGGTCGACACGATTTATATGACGAGTTCTAATTTTGGATTTCTCATCGGGCCAATGGTGGGAGGGCGAGCGAATGCACTTTTCAAGTATTGTCTGGTGAATAACAAATCCAAGCGTAAGATTCGTTTATGTATCTCTTTTGAAAAGCTTCTGATTGGTAAAGACAAAGTAACAGAGTGTGCCGAACATGTAGAGAATTGCTACACCGTCATGGATGTGGAAGAATTATCTGATGGGCAAGACGCCACTCTTGTTCCCGATTACGAGGTGCTTGCCAACCCGAATATGCGGAATCAAGCCAGGAGCGCTGCAGACGAGTTACTACTCAGTCAACCGGATATTTGGCGTGAAGGGCATGGTCTGCGAGGACTTTATACATCCTGGTTAGATGTCATTCGTTATACCCCACCGAATACACTCGAGATCGTTGTTGGTATCGGCAGAGAACAGGAAAAAGAAAGGAAGTCGATATTAAAAAATGCCATCTCCCAGTGTAATAAAGTTCTGAAGGCAGCGGGGATCCACCGCGCGTATGTCAAGAAGTCAGTGAATACTCACAAAGGAATTGTATTGTATGTCGTTGATCGTCCCAAAGTGGATTAAAATCTCAACGAAGTCCAACTGTCACCCCGCAGAGGTCGTTTGCGGCGGTCTTTTGATGGAGTCTCTATAGTGACAGAGGCAGCTTTCCGCCCTATTCCTTATCGGTGCGAAGCACGGAGACAAAGGCTTTCTGGGGGATATTGACGCTGCCGAACTGCTTCATTTTTGCCTTGCCCTTCTTCTGCTTTTCGAGCAGTTTTTTCTTGCGCGTCACATCGCCGCCGTACAGTTTCTCGGTGACGTCTTTGCGGAACGGCGCGATTGTGGTGCGGGCAATCACTTCGCCTCCAATAGCTCCCTGAACGGGTATCTTGAATTGATGTCGGGGAATCTCTTTGGCCAGTTGTTCGCAATAATGCAGCGCCCGCGGTCGTGCTTTGTCTCGATGCACGAGGTAGGACAGCGTGTCGACCGGTTCTTTGTTGACAAGAATATCAACCTTCACGATATCAGTGGTTCGATACTCAATCGGCTCATAGTCAAACGATCCATAGCCGCGTGTAATCATCTTCAGCTTGCCATAGAAGTCGAAGAGGACCTCGCCCAGCGGCATCACGCTGGTGACTTCGATCCGACTGGCAGACAGATAATTCATCGTCTGGCTTTCCGAGCGATGTTCCCTGCAGAGTTCCATGACAGGGCCGACGTACGTTTCGGGGGTCAGAATCGAGGCTTTGATGTAGGGTTCGCTGACTGAATCAATCGCCGTGGGATCGGGCCAGTAAGAGGGATTGTCGACTTCGATTGTGGAGCCGTCTTTCAACGTTAAGTGGTACTTCACCGACGGGGCGGAGATCACCAGACCAATGTCAAACTCGCGCTGGATGCGCTCTTGAATCACATCCAGGTGCAGCAGTCCGAGAAACCCGCAGCGAAAGCCAAAGCCGAGTGCCGCGGAACTGTCTTTATCAAACGTGAGTGCCGCGTCGTTGATTGCGAGCTTCTCCAGAGCCTTTGTGAGTTCCACGTAATCGCCCGTGTCCATGGGATAGATGGAAGAAAAGACGACCTGTCTGGCGGGCTGGTAGCCGGGAATCGGCTCTGCTGCCTGTCGATTCAGCAGAGTAATTGTATCGCCGATTTCAATGTCCTGCACACTTTTGACGCCCGCGACAACATAGCCCACTTCACCGGCACTGAGCTGTGATTTGGGATTGAGTTTCATCTGGTTAAAGCCGACTTCATCCACTGTGAAATCACGACCGGCGTGCATGAAGTGGATCGTATCGCGCGGTTTGAGTGTGCCTTCCATGATGCGGCACTGCAGAATCACGCCGCGAAACTTATCAAAGTTCGCGTCAAACACGAGTGCCTTCAGCGGCGCATCCGGATCGCCCTGGGGAGCGGGCAATTTCTCGACGATGCCCTGCAGCACGTCCTCGATGCCAATCCCATTTTTAGCAGAAATCGGGATCGCCTCAAACGGATCAAGCCCCAGTTCTTCATCAATGGCTTCCTGTGCCCGTTCGATGTCTGCGGCCGGAAGATCAATCTTGTTGATCACAGGCAACAGGGTAAGATCATGTTCCAACGCCAGATAGAGGTTCGCCACCGTCTGGGCTTCGACTCCCTGAGAGGCGTCGACAATAATCAAGGCGCCTTCACAGGCCATCAAGGAACGCCGGACTTCATGCGAGAAATCGACGTGGCCCGGCGTATCGATCAGGTTCAATAAATAGTCTGTGCCATCCGGAGCCCGGTAATCGAGGGTAATCGAATTACTCTTGATGGTAATGCCCCGTTCGCGTTCGATATCCATCGAATCGAGCATTTGTTCATGGAGTTCACGTTGTGTCACGCCTCCACAGGTTTGAATGAGCCGGTCGGCGAGCGTGGACTTGCCATGATCAATATGAGCGATGATGCAGAAATTTCGTATATGTTTCATCGCGATGTTTTAACAGAAAGCAGTGGAAAAATACAACCGATAAGGTAGCGACGTGAATGGGGGGCGAGTTGCTAACCTTCCGCTTCGCCTTTGACACTGACACGAACGGAAGACACTGCTTTACCGCCAAAGTTTATCCAACTTCTGCGCGCTGTAGTTGAGACAAGCTCCGCTGAAATGTCTAGTTAGCTGGTGATTCGCGCTGATGACTACCGACTTGAGAGTCCTGTGCAAAGCTCAATTGTCCCTTTCGCTTTTAATCTGTTGATTCCAGCCGAGGTGATTTGCGTACCCGTGACGTCCAGAATCCGTAAGTGAGGCATCGCCAGCAAATGCTCTACCGATTCGTCTGTGACAGAAGTATTTGACAGAGATAATGAATCCAACTGACCCATCTTAGCGAGATGAATCACTGCTGTATCTGTGATCGGCGTGTTGTCGAGGAACAGGTGTGTGATGCTGCGATTCGTGCTCAGCTGTTTGACACCGTTGTCTGAAATCTTTGTTGATTCCAACTGCAGGAGGAACAGCGATTGCAGACGGCAAATCGGTTTTAGTATTTCGTCACTGATTAACGTGTTGGAAAGCTGGATTTGACGTAAGTTGGGCAGATGCGACAGAGGCAGTAGAAGGTCTGCGTCCGTTGGGCGGGGACCGAAGAATCCGACTCCCGTGACTACACCATGGGGGCCTGTTGGTAGATATCTCCGAGCACTACGTGGAGTGAAATTACGTACTCGCTTTAGCGTATCTTCGTAGCCGATGATAGCGCCAAGATTTTCCAATTGAGTGATATAGATCTGGTCATTTCTCGTGCGGGAGCAGTACACAACAAGGACAGCAAGAGCAGAGAACCCCGCAACCGCAGCTACAATACGTTTCCGATGTGCTGTGTGCGATGGGGGGGCAGTAATGGCTTCGGATGGTGTGACTGACTGATTGAAAGTCATTCTTCCTCGCTTACACCTGAGTTAGTTATATTTCTCGCATATGCGATCTACCCAGTTCATAAATTGACGATTCCCATTTCCTTCTAATTTTTCTAACTTACTTTGTTTGCCGACATTCTAACTGTTTAAGCTGCAGGATTAAACTAAAGGTCTCGATATTGCCTTGGCATGAATTCAAGTCATATTGACACAAATTGACTGGTTTTCCTAGGATTCCCGTGTCATAAGGAGGTATCAATGATGTTCGCACACTATTCCAGGTTTTTCGCATTGTCGTTGTGTTTTGCGACGATAAGTTTCGGTGCCGAACCCAAAGAGTGCCGTCCGCCGCAGAGACTGCCCCAATCGGCCCCCGAAAAGAGCGGCAATCTGTCGGCTCTGGATCACCTCCGCATCGTGTGGGAGCAATTGGAAGCGGCGGGGCTGGCTGAAGAAGCTAAAAAGCTGCGAGAACTATCAGACCAGCTCAATCAGCGCATTCTCCGAAAGCGAGCCGAGTTATCGCGACAGATGACAGCGCTTCAGCAACAATCGGAGCAACTACGACAGCTAATGGGAACGCCAGACAAAATCCTCTGCCGTTGTTGCATTCTTGAACTGTCAAGCGAAGCAGCAGCAGAATTTGCCGCGGCTGCGGAGCCGGTACGTTCCCCAACCGACTTGCAGAAGCGTACTGATTCCACGGTCTCGGTTTTTAAGAATGCAGAGGAAGTCATCCAGCAACTGAAAAACTCGGGTAAGGTTTCTGTAGTGCATGCAAGTCCGCACATTGTCACAGCTCTCGGCCAACCCGCGACGTTTAAGAGTGGCGGCGAATTTCCGATCTTGATTCCTGCAGGAGCTGATCAAACCTCCGTCGAATGGAGGCCGTTCGGCGTTTTTTGCAAAGTCGAACCACGTTTGCTCGACACGGGAAAAATCCAGCTCCTGTTTTCTCCTGAGATCTCGCACCAGGACTTCACGAACGCGGTCAAAGTGAATGGTCTTACCGTCCCCGGCCTGACGGTGCGTCGCGTCAACACACAGGCTGAAATGAACCTCGGGGAAACACTCGTGGTCAGGACGGTTTCGAGTACAGGACGCCAAAGTAAGGTGGTGAACGCGAAATCTGAAAGCCCGCCTGAGAAAAAGACCGTAACGCTGTTTATGGTGACGCCGGTTGCCTTCGATTAACTGGTTGCTGATTCCGTTCCTAAGTTTCATTGTGGTTTCTTCAAATAATTTGCTCAATCGAGCTATTCGATTGTTCGCTCGATCGTGTCACGTTTGACTTTTATCCATCGGCCACCTTTCCAGATCAGCGATACCTCGTGCGATACGGGTCTCTTTGTGTCGGGCCTGGATTCAATGGCTGTCAGAATTGCGGTCGGGTGCGTTACTAACTTGTAGGATCGAGTCAACTTAAGAAAGGGAGTTGAATCATCAGCCGTGTTCAGAATGATCGTTTTCGATCTTTGTGGCTGATTCGAGGGAAGTATAAGTTGCACGAATAAAACAGCCCGATCTTCATCGAATATTTCGGACGGAAAATGGTTGTCCACACGTTGAAACAGCTTCCATTCCATCTCCGAATTCAGTTCCAGTTTCTCGCGGAGTTCCTGTGTGATCGCTTCGCCTAAACCGTCCAAAAAGTCGTTACCCAATAGTATCTCGCTAAGCCCATCCGCAAGCACGCCCTCGATGACATTTTGATCATCGGGTCGGATCTCCCATAGCTTAAGGAGTCCGTCGGCAGTTCCGGCTGCGATGAACTGACCGTTTGGTGAGTAGGCCACCGAGGTGATCGGCTGCGGGTGATTTTTTAACAATGTCGCCGTAGTCTCGCCGCTTTCAATATCGACAATTCGCACCTCTCCCCATTTTTGCCCACGATTGTAACTACCAAGTGCCACTGCGATCGAACGACCATCTGGATCGATGGCCAGATCCAGGGGGCGTACCACTCCTTGGTGATAGAGTTTTACGGTGCGGATCGGCTTTCCGTCTTTGGCATTCCTGATTTTGATCTCAGAATACAATCGGCCTAACAAACCGAAACCTAACGCGGGATTGCTGTAGCTTCCGGTAACCACATACCGCCCGTCATCCGAACAAGCGAGCGATTCAACATTATTGGCGTGATCGTTGCGTTCCCAAGCGGTCGCACCCAATTCCGTATTCCACGCAAAAGCTCCACCAGGCCCCACGCCAAAAATGAGACTTCCATCTGATGACCAATCCACAACTGAGAGATGAACCGAATCCCAGTGGTGTCCCCACTGTTTGCGACCGTTGATGTTCCACGAAATGACATGCCCATTGATCCAGCGATAGGGATTGGTTGCGTCCGCTCTGGAACAGGAAACGACTGATTGTCCATCAGGGGAACAGGCGAGCCCGCTGACATATCCCGCATCGACATCGAACTTACGAGTCATTGTTCCCTTCTTCAGGTCGTAAGTTGCGAACTTGCCAATACGTCCATACGGTGGTCCTCCCTGGGAATCCTCTGTCGGCAAAGCAATTATGGTTTTGCTATCGCCCACGGTGGTGAACGGCGCTGCCAAATCTTTTATTGTTGCCCGCTTTTTCCAGTTCGACACATCCCAGTGTTCGATCCAATATGTTGTCGGCTTGCGACCCAGAAGTCCCAGGTTCCCGACTCGATGAGCGGCAACGAATAGCGACTTGCCGTCAGACGAGAACTCGATTTGGTCAATGCCATCGAATTTGTGCGGCTTTTCACGCGGAAATTCAATCGGCGTCAATTTTTCAATTTTCGCCTCTCGGTTCTGAAGGGCAGCGCCATTTTGCGAACGCGGCTCGGAAACATCGTTCGCTTTTTCAGACGGTTGGTCTCCTTTCGCATTGCTCGTGCCTGGTATCACTGACAACGGCAAAACCACTGTTCCCATCAAGATGGTGACGGTACAACTCCAGATCATGTGTCGCTGAGCACTTTTTCGATTCATGATTCAATCGACCCTATTCTTAAAGAAAGTCTCACCGAACGCAGTTATCGCTACTGGTGACGGCGTGCGGCTTTTATTTACAAACACAATCGTTCGTCGTCTGAGTTGTTGTAGGTCCCCTTGATATTGAACCCCTTGGGGGGACCATGAGCAGCAAAGTAACAACGTTTTTCGGTGAATATTTCGTTGTCAACGTTGGCTGGGCGAGCGAATAAGACGATCGCTCAACGAGCCGGTTTCAGTTTGAGCGTTTTATCAGGTTGCGATGGTGTGCAGCTGATGCCAGTCCGATGACACAACCTGCAAACGTTCCCAGTATCTCAGTGGGCTGACTAGAGTAGAACTAGTGGAATTTTGTACCAGCAGGGGCAAATTGTCAAGAGAGAAATGAGCAAGGTGCAATGAAAAAGAGGTTCGGTTGAATGCCTCGATCAATTCAACGGGGGCAGGATTTTTGCTCCTACGAGGAATTGTAAACGATACTCTTCTGCTGACCAATAAAATCTCTCGCTTGCTCTTGCGTATTATTACACCGGTAATATAATCTTGAATATTACACATGTAATAAATTGGAGTTCCAGATGAATAAAAGCAAAAATGCCGTCCGTTTATCCCCGGGAGAAATGGAATTGATGAAAATGCTCTGGGAAAAAGGGCCGCTGACTCTCGCAGAAGCACACGAGACTTTTAGTGACTACGGAAATCCGATCGCCTATCCCACGATGCAAACCCGTCTGAATCGGTTAGCCGCTAAGGGGCTGGCAACAAAGAGCGACCAGAGACCGGCTCTATACCAGGCGGTCGCTACGCAGGACCAGGCCACGGAAGGATACCTCGGACAGATTCTCGAAAAGCTCACGTCCGGAAAAGTGGTCCCGCTCATGAAGCACTTGATCACGGAACGATCTCTGACCAGGGATGAAGTCAAAGAACTCAAAAAACTTTTAGACGTCGCAGAACAGAAGAGCAGAAAAGGTCAATGACGAATGAATTCAGCGTACCATTATTTATTCGATGCGATATTGAGATCGACTTTAGCCCTTGGCATCGCCGCCTTGATCGTCAGAGGGCTGCTGCTCTGGATCAAACCGTCCTCGCCTCGCTGGCACCAGGCTGCATGGGCGCTGGTCATGCTTCAGGGAGTCATCTTTCTGCACTATTCGGTGGCAATTCCCTGGTTTCCCACGGACAACACAAAAAACATTTCGTTCGACTCAGTACATCAAGAAAACCTGAACGCAACCCCCGTCAATCCCACTACAAATCCATCGCCAGTGATTCTCACCAATTCAGATCTTGAGCTTGTCACCAGATTCAACTGGTTTTCTCTTGCCGCCTCGATCTGGATCACAGGTTGCGGACTGATTGTGCTCTGGTGGATTTCCGCCTACATCATCTCGGCAAAACGACTTCGCCACAGTGAGCCCGCCACCGAAACATGGGCCAGGGAGTGGCAGGCCGTCTTGAAACAGTACGACATCCGAAAACCAATTCCCCTGCACATCACACACGATGCTGGTCCCATGCTCTGTTTATTGCTGCGGGGATTTCGCGTTTTCGTTCCCCGACAACTCTGGTCTGACCTGACCGAAACAGAGCGCCTGGCAATCTTACATCATGAACTGGCCCATCTCTGGCATGGGGATATCTGGAAAGGATTCCTCGCGCGGCTCGTGGTTTGCCTGCACTGGTTCAATCCTCTGGCATGGTGGACCCTCAACAAGCTCGATGAGTGTGCCGAGTTGCTCTGCGATGATGAAGTCCTCAACAACAATCCGGATGCCATCGCCGATTATGCGCGTGCGTTGTTTCGGATCGGCAGTGATTCCCACCAGATTCACTCTCCCGCATCCGCCGCCCGGGGAGGAAAATTATATCACCGCATTCGACGAATCCTTTCTCCTGCACCACCCGAAAGGTCCATGATGAAACGAACTTTGCTGCTTCTCGTCCCCCTGTTGTTGCTCGCCATCAATCTTTTTGATTTCCAGCTTGTGGCTGAGGAGAAAACAATTCAGCCTGAATCCGCCCCCCGACAGGTCGCATTCGCTCCTCCCGTGACAAATGAACCACGGGAAAAAATGCTCACACTCTCAAAAGAGGAACGCTTCAAGTATCTCTCCGGAACCGGTTTGAATATTTATGAATGGGACGCAGGGAACTTGAAGTTGAAATCGCGAGGGTTTGGCGATCAACCTTCTTCACTCTTTTCTGTGGTCCCCGTTCTCACAGGCCTCCAGCCTGTCGACCTGGATGGGAATTCCCGGCTTTGGGTGAACACGAAACTGGGAGGAGATTTTATCATCCGCAAGGGGACATCGACAGAAGCCATCATTGAGGACCTCGGCTCAATGCTGAATCATGATCTGAAGCTGCAGGTCTCCCTCGAATTTAAAAAAGTCGACCGAGAAGTCTACGTGGCACGAGGAACATTCCAGCCCGCCCCCATAGGCCCCGCATGGAGGCGGCCTGAGGATAAATCCTATTTAATCTACGGCAAGGAAGGTCCCGAGCCTGATAAACTACATTTCGCAGAGAGTGCCGGGAAGTTTCCTGACTTCCTCAAAGCAATTGGCTACCGTGTCGGCCGCCCTGTCCTTAGTGAAATTAAAAACCCGCCCCAGGGATCCATTGGCTGGCGCATCTATTTCGATCAATCCGAACACACCACATGGGAAAATTTTCCCAGAAATTTTGCCAAGAACACACAGCTGGTCCTCCAGCACGTATCTGAACAAACCGGCTTGACGTTCCACGAGGAAAATCGCGAAGTCCGTTTGCTGTTCCTGCAGGACTTGGGAAATTGACTTTGTTTTTTGATATCGAAGCAAGCGGAAGACGGTGTTGTCTCGACCGGGCAAGCATAACGACTGTCGTAACCGGGCTCGAGCGGAAGACTTTGATTCCAGTTGACGCGTGAATGAATGCTCCGGTTCACGGTATTGTTATGCCGCCACGGAATTGGTGGTCGGACACGCCACTACCTATTACGCTGTTACCTGACGATCATGTGTTTACGGTGCTCGGTAAGAGCTAGAGTACCGTCTGCGAGCGAACTGACGTCGGATGTGAGCGAGAATGTGTCCGGCTTAGTTGTACTGCGGAGAATCCACGAGTCCGTCTCGGTGGCACGAACAAGTGGAAGCGTTAGACCAATATTGAAAGGGACAATCTGATAGTGATGTGAAATGCGAAGGTGATCATCGCAAAGCTCCCATTGACTGTTGGCCCCTTTTGTCGTGAGACCATTGTAATTGTAAACGCATGACCGGTCAGCCAGAAAGGTGATAGAGTATGCAACAGTATCGTTATTAATGGTGGTCAGTGTGTACGTACCCACGAAGGCCTGCTCTCGCGGAGACAAGGACTTTGGCGATAAAAGTTTACTGAGGATGGGTAACAGTACGCAAAGCAGGGCAAGAGCTCCGATGACTGTACTGCGTCGGGATTTGTTGGTCATCTCGTTCCCCCTGCCATTTGCGGCATAACGTCTAAAATCACCGAGTTCCCACCAGCAACGTTGATTTCATTATGCGACCGGACGACGTCAGTGTATTCTTTGGTTAGTTGCTGCCTGATTGCGAATCGATCGATCCAAGTAATTGGTTTGCATACGCGTTAAGTCGGCCTTGCATCGATTTAACGAGCAGTCCGCGAAAGTCACCGGTTTCGTCACCGGGACTATCAAGAGGCAATCCGCTACGATACGAATCACGTATCCAGTGTAATGCGTCTTTGGTCCCTTGTGAATCGATGTTTGATTTCACGTAGTCTAGTGTGGCGACTCGTAGCGGGTATTCGATACGATGACACATAATATCTGCATAACAGGCGATCTCCATGAGTGAGATGATTCGCTGTGCGTCGACGGTAACAGCAGGGGATTGAGCTATGCGTTCGGTAATTTGTTTTCCCAAATCCGGAGATAGTTTATTGTCTTCCTGTAGCTGGCGAATCACATAGGGAAGAATTGGATGTCCGTTCTCGACAAACTCATTTACTAACATTGACCATTCGGCATCGTCCGGTGAGTACAGCTGAGCCATCTTATCGAGCAACGGTTCCGGAGGAACGGTGAGAACAATGTAATTGTCTGCGACGGGAGATGGCTGCGGTACACGAGCGGTATGCGAAGTTGGCTCGTCTGGTTGGCATCCAGCGAGCAGGAACAAGCCAGTCATTGGAATGATCCATCTCATCTTGCAAATCACCTGAATGAGACCGCATGATTTCGGTTTAACCACTCACGATAGAGTTAGCCGGATTTTGTTTGAATGGGATAGAGATGTCAAGAGCATACAGAGCTAAGGGGCAATGAAAGAGAAATTGGACTGAATGACGCGGTCATTTCAACGGTGTTAGAATTTTGCCCCTTAGTCATGTCGCAAGGCGGTTATCGGATCGATGCGTGCCGCTCTGCGTGCGGGCAGGATCGTTGCCAGGGTGGTGACGGCCGTGCTGAAGGCCAGTACCGCGACCAGCAGCCAGAGCGGGAACTCGATCACCTGCTGCTGCTCGAAGGTTTTGTTCAATTCGCTTTCGAGGATTGAAATGGTCATCGATTCGATCGGGATCTTGATTACCAGGCCAATGGCCAGCGCGCAGAGTCCGCCGATCAATCCGATCAGTGCACCTTCAATCAGAAACAGCATTTGAATCTGCCCTTCGCGGGCGCCTAATGACTTCATGATGCCGATTTCCCGCGTGCGTTCGACGACGCTCATGACCATCGTGTTGGCAATCCCTACAGCAGAGATAACTAACGCGAAAAGAGCAACCAAGGATACGATCAGCGTGACCTGGCGAACCTGTTTCTGGATGAATTCGACCATTGAGATCAACGAGTATTCGCGGAAGCCCATCTCGCGAATTTGTTTTGACACATCTTTGAGGTGTGATTCATGGTCAACCAGCACCGTCGCATTATAGAAGCCTGACTTTTTGACGAACGGGATACGCATCGCAAATTGGGTCTCCGTTTTGATCGGCAGCAGGAACTCGGCAAAATCGTCATTATGACCTAGTTGCACATGGTCGTTCGTTTCCTCCTCGGTCGGGCCGCGATAGATACCGGCGACCGTAAACTCCTCTGCAATAATTCGCTCGAAAGATTCAGACTCCTGGTTCGGAGTTGCCGGTGTTGGCTGAAACGCTTTCTTCAAAACCGCACGCTCCTGCTCTGAGAACGTCAAATCATCGATCATGGTTGGGATGCGATCCAGCGCACGGTTTAAGGCAGTTAACTCTTCCTTACTGAACTCGATATCACCTCCACTGCGACGTGAGAGTGAGTAGGCGACGCCTTCCTCACCAAAGCGGTATTCTATTCTGACTTTGGTACCGATCAGCTCGCGCATTTGAGAGCGCGTGGTGTATCCCCATTTCCAGGCGACAAACTCATTGAGCAGAATCACCGGTTCATTTTCCGAGTCAAACGCTTTACCGACCAGAATACGTTCGCGCATGACTTCATCGTTGGTGGTGACCGACGCACCTATTCCCTGCAGTTCATTCTGGCCTTGTATCAGTGTGACGCTGGTTGACATTCGAGGGTGGATGTTTTGCACATGTTCGAATGATTCAATTTTCTGTATTCGCTCGCGCGTCAGTCCGATGCTCTCGCTTCGATGTTCGAATTGCCAATGACGTATGAGCATTTGACGAATCCGCCAGCGCAGGGCCTCGTCTAATTCGTCATCAACTTCCAATTCTTCTTCAGGTATCTCATCTTCAGCGTACGCCCAATTCTGCTGGACCTCAATCTGTCGCAATTGCTTGTTCATGCTGAAGACCCGCATGATTGCCTCCTGAACGCCGCTGCGTGAGGCCAGGGCGAAGAGCAGCATCAACGAACCAATTACAACTCCAATCAGCGAGAGGGCCGTGCGGGTTTTCTGCCGGCGAATGCCCAGCAGGGCCATGGAGACGATGTCAAGGAATTTCATACGCTGGCAGCTCCCGAATCGCGTTCCAGGCGGCCATCCAGCATATGCAACACACGAGTGGAAAATCGGTACGCCAGTTCTTCGTCGTGCGTGACAAGAATCGTCGCCGTTTGAGAACTCTCAGTGAATCGGCGGAGTGATTCCAGGATCTCGTCAGCGGTCGAGGAATCGAGATTCCCCGTCGGTTCATCCGCCAACAGCAGCTCCGGCTTGTTCATTAACGCTCGCGCAATGGCGACCCGCTGTTGCTCGCCACCGGAAAGTTCGCTGGGCCGATGCCCAATACGTTCAGCTAACCCGACAGCCGCTAATGCCTCCCGCGCCGCCGCAACGCGCTCGGCTTTTCCCCTACGGTCGAAGACCATCGGCAATTCCACGTTTTGTAATGCCGTGCGCCAGGGGACGAGGTTGTAGGCCTGAAAGATCATCCCCACGCACTCCCGCCGATAGTCGGCACTCTCTGCCGCCGAGAGCTCGGAAAGGATTCGTCCCGCTACGCAAATTGTCCCGTTCGTCGGCCGATCCAGCCCGGCTATCATATTCAGCAGCGTTGATTTTCCCGATCCGGATTTACCCAACAGGGCCACCCGTTCGCCACGGCTCACGACAAACGAGACTTCATTGACCGCGTTCACAGCCGGATGTAAATTTCCGTACGACTTCGACACGCCGGTGAGTTCTACGAGTACGTTGTTTGCTTGGTGCGGCATTCATTAACTCGGGTGTAGTTATTAAGGACCTGGACTTTGTGGATTTGCTCAACCTCATCCCAGACTTGTGATTTGAAGCAAGTGGTGTTCATTTTAGCATTGATTTGCCAGAATGTAATGAAAATTATCCAGAAGCGGTTCATTCGATTAAGAAAACTACTAAGTGAAGAGGTGAGCTTTCAGGAAAGGTACAACATTCGTTTTAGATTCATTAGATCTGACACTCCAGGAACCGTTCTGGCAAGAGTGTCTTGTTTAGCGATGAGTTCACGAATACGAGTCGGCTGAGATTTTACCTTATGGGGTCAACATATTAGTATATTGAAATATTACGGTTGAAATTTAATTTGACAATGTGTGTATGGGAGTGTTTGACGCAGTTCTTTAATCCCCGCGGGAGTCACTTTGGTTCCAGTTAAGTCGATTTCGCTCAACGGAAGTCCGTGAAGTTCTTGAAGTCCGTTATCTGTGATTTTCGTATTCCTCAAAGAAACGCCGATGCGAGGCCAAAGATATCGAACATATTTCATGTCGGTGTCTGTTGCATCCGTATCGTCAAGATAAACCCATTCGCAGACGGTCGCCCCCCATCCAGTATCGTATCTTACGCCTCCGCCGAGATTTTCAATGCGTGATATTGAACGAGTTGTTTGAAAATCAATCACACCGAATGTGCCAAGAACCGCACTTATGCATGTGACAGAAATGATTGCGATTGCGTTTTGTGACATTCTTTCGTCATCGCTCCATTAACATAACGCCTACGTTCACCGGGCCGTGGGAAACGCTTTTGATTTCATTTGCCGCGCGGCCCGCGGCTCTGTGTGTAATATTTTGTTATCCGGCGTTTGGCCGCATTCGTTGACGCGTGACCAAGCGACTGGCGCAATCATCTTGAAGTTCAGGGAATAGTTTCCGCAGCCCATTTTTATCGAGATCAGACAGTGATCCAAATTCCTTTCGGATTGTTAACCCCGCGTTTTGATCGAATCCTAATAGCGTTTCAAAGTCGGCAAAGGCAGTTCTATACGTTTCTGGAAGATGATTCCAGAAGTATTTCCTTTCGCTTTCACTAAATTGAGAACTGATGATCTGAAGTTCAAAATAAATCGCTGCACCCTCTTCCAACATGGTGGCATTGCCGGTGACTGGATTCAATGTATGTAGGGTTTCATGTGCGACATTTGCGATCAGGGCAGGGAAGTACTTCGTCGCATTTGGACCTACGACTAAGGTGACTGAATGGCCATTGAGACTCAAAGTTGGTCCATGTATTTCTTGAACAATGTCGGTAACCGTATAGGAATCATCCCTTGGTCCGAAGCTACGTTCGGCCTCGACAAGGAACGCTCGATGGGCGTCCCAGGCTTTCGATTCAAGATCCTCGGTGAAATGCTGAGTCGACATTTTTGAATCGCATAAAAATTGAGAGACAAAATATGATTTTATCTAAATCTATCAGGATTTCTGCCTATGATCAATTGAGCTATTATGAGTTGGCGTTTTTATCTAAGTTGACTGTCCGCTTGAGACAGGAACTTGAGTTGGATTAATCGAAGGATGAAGGGGAGTGATTCATCTGTTGTCGGGCAACGGGTCGGCATGAGTCACTGCCTAATCACGCAATCTCTGTGATGTCAATCAAATGTAACGATAGAGCAATTCGCAGGAGACCGAATTTTCTTCTCATCAAAGCCATAGGCGGTTACATTTTTTAGTTTGGGAAACATCCGGAGATCGACAATCGGTTCATCTTGCAGAGGGGTGCTCGTGATATCGAGGTTTTCGAGTTGAAGCAGGTGACTGAGGTTGGCAAGGCCAGCACTGGTGACTCGTGTCCCACTCAGATCCAAGCGTCTCAGCTTTGTCAATCCAGCCAACTGTCGTAGACCAGAGTCGGTAATCTGAATCCCGGCCAATCTCAAATCTCTCAGCTCTGATAATCCGGCCAAGTGAATTAAGCCTGCATCACTGAGTGTTTTTGCTTTGTTTTTTCCCGCCTGAGACAGGCAGAGGTATTGCATCTTCGTCAGTTTTGACAATCCAGCCAGTCCCGAGTCGGTAATCGCGTGCCCATACAAATCCAGATCTTCCAGGGAACTCATCTCCTGCAGATGCTCAACATGCCGGTTTGAAACATAACAGGATCTGAGATCTAATCGCCAGAGATGAGGCAATTGCTTGAGGTAGGGTAGCATCGCCAGTCGAGGTCGATCCTCGTCGTACCAGATAACCTCTTCCAACTTTGTCTCTCGAAAGGCAAGAATTCCTTCTGGTGTGATGGGAATATTTACAAGCCACAGTTTCTTGAGCTTCGGCAAGCGTGTTAACTTCGCTAGTCCGACATTGGTGATAGGCGTGTACCGCAGCTTTAAATACTCGAGATTCTCTAAACCGAGAAGTGATTCGATTCCCACATCCGTGACATCACTGACATCAAGTGTCAATTTTTGGAGTGTCTTGATCCCAGCCAAATAATGGATTGTCTTATCGGAAACATCGGCACTATCGATCGTCAGCGATTTTAGTCGAGGAAGTTTGGCAATGGACATCATCCATGTCGCCTCTTTATGGTTCTTGTCATTTGTGACGAACAGATCTTCCAGATACTTGAGTTCTCGTAGAAACGGAAGCGTATGATCGGGAGAGTTAGTGGGATTGAAGATCATCAGTTTTATGATTTGATTGTTCGCTCCATACTTTTCCTGGCCCTCCACCTGTCTGATCTTGGCCAGAAGTTCGCTGGATACGGGTGGGCTAAGAGCAGATTGTGTATCAGTGCGATTCTCTGCCATTGATGAACAGCACAGGGAGCCAACAATGGCGAATGCCCCTAACGCATGTGTAAAATGAGTCATCATGATAGCCTCACTGAAAAAACTCAGGCGATTCCAATAGCATGACTGTCCAAATCAAAAATGAAATCTCTACTTGATTCATGAATCCATAGGACCGTTTTTTCTTCTTCGTATCGTAAACGATGGCTTTCTGAGATTCCAGAATAAACTGAGGCCGAATCACCACTCTGCTGGTTAGACAAACGCAGTCAGCTTTTCCATCCAGCGTTGTACCTGCATGGCATCTGAGTAGGTCGCTCCGGTGGGCACTGCTTCCATTTGACGTACAACCCGACAGAAGCAACGCAACTCTTCAGCCATCATTCCGCTGGGTGGGTTGGCACGCACTTCCAACGCCAGAGGCCAGGAGGCTTCGTTGTCCCAGACAGAAATCGGTCGCGGGTTCGGTTCAATACGGGCAGACCAACCCACACCAAACACTTCCGTTCTGTCAAACCCGCGCGGCGGCATACCTGCAGGTGTTAAATACGAGGCAGCAAACGATGCCACCGGACCTCCGTTCCACTGGAGTTGTGCTACCGCCAGATCAATGTCGCCTGCGTCAGTCCGATGATATTGGGCACTGAAATGATCCGGTTCCGCACAATCGAGTAGTACCTGTGTTGAATACAGGTCATGCACCATCGCGGCATGTAAGGGGTTCTCACCCGGAAAGTTCTCAACAATGCTCGCCGGTCGATGTCGTACGCAATCAATATAAGAAATCGGGCCACGTTCGCGGGCCACCTCCCGCAATTCTTGAAACTCGCTGTTAAACAGCAGGATGTGTCCCAGCATCAGGTTACTCGAATCGGGCCGCACCAGGGGAGCAAGGCTTTCCGCTTCTTCCAGACGATCCGCAATCGGCTTTTCCAACAGCACCGCTTTGCCATGTTCAAGGAGTTCTCGGGCGACAGCAACATGTGAATGCGTCGTACAGGCGACAACCCACGCCTCTGCATCCGACTCCTCAATCGCCTGAGTCAGATTCGTCCAGCCCGGCACATCAGGAAGTTCTTTGCTGAGGGCAGCGAGGCTCTCCTGCCGACGAGCCACCACTCCCACCAGTTCTGCTTCTGCCAGCCGAGATAACGTCAACGAATGCAATCGCCCAAACCGACCCAGGCCAATAACACCTATTTTTACAGGTTGAAAACTCTTCGCAGTCATCGGTACTCCTCAGATTCAATTGATTCTTTGTCGGCAGAGAGACGCAGATTGTGCAGAGGACTTTACCATATAGAACTTTTGATTTCACCATCAAGGCTCAATGATACTAAAATGTTTCATGGTAGAAACCAGGCGAGAATCAAACGACAGTAAAACCATTGATCAACTTGGCGTTTGCGAAATGATGATCTCCCAGAGACTTCGTGCCAATCAATCGACTTACTTCTCTGTCGTCAGAATCGTGGTGACCTGTTTGAAGAGTGCGGAAACCGGATTTCTGTCTGATTTGAAATCGATCGACTTCGTGCACCAGATGGTGACGGTGAGGTCTTTGTCCGGGTGATAGCCGGCGGTGCCGTACAGGCCGGCGAAACTGGGGGCCTGGGTGAGCCAGCCCTGATTGACAAGAATGCCCTGGGCGTAGTAGCGGTCTTTGGTCCAGATCTTCATTCCAGCTGTGTGCGGTGCGAGCATGGCCTGGAAGGATTCCGGTTTGAGACGTTGACCCTGACCAACGGCGCGGAAGCCGGCGAGCGTGTCGCGGAGTGTCGTATACTGGACGGCACCGCGGGCCAGTGTCCAGGACGGATTCCAGAAGGTGGCGTCTTCGTACTGTCCCCGCTCGTCAGAATAGGTATGCAGGACGGGTGAAGCGATCCGAGGTGTGCCTGGCGCGGCAGTCTGCTGCATACCGAACGGAGTCAGGACGCGTTCCTGCATCAATGTGCCGAACGGTTTTCCTGCGGCGCGTTCCAGTGCGAGACCCAGGATCACGAAGTTGGTGTGCGCATAATTCCAATCGCTGCCTGGTTTGAATTTCGGTTTTTCCGTGAAAGCCAACTTGATTAGTTCCTCCGGCGTCCATTGATAGAACGGGTTGGCGTAGAATTGTTTCTGAAACGTCTCCATCGGCATGAAGTCTGGGTAACCGGCGGTGCCGTTAATGAGCATTTCGAGTGTGACGGCCTGCGCTGCGGGCAGTTGAGGCAGCCACTTACCGACCGGGTCGTCGGCGCGGACGATGCCCGCATCGACAAGCTGATAGAACAGATTCGCCATGTAGGCCACCGCGATGTTGCCGTTGCGAAAGTGTATGTCGGCTGTAGCGGGCACACCCGTCATCGATTCTCCTTCCGCCAGGATCAACAGTTCCTTACCTTCTACTGTGATCCCCAGCAGAACCGCCTGCAATTTTTCCCGGGCCATCGTATCTGAGACGAGTTTGCGAATTTCGGGGAGTTTTGACTGGTAGTCTCTCGATTCGGCTGAGATTCTTCCCGGGACGGCAAAAACCAGAGCCAGGCTTAGGGTAAGCATCCAGCAGTGTGAAGTAGCAGCACGGGGAGAATTCACTGAAATCGTCATAATGTTTTCCTGTCAGATGGATTGTGGAACGGTTTCTTCAGCAAATGAAACGTAATACATCATTTTACGGATCTGGTCGATTCGCCCGCTTTCAGTCCGTTGGTGGTGAAACTCATAGTAAATTCATCCGAACAAACTGATTTTACAGAAAATTCAATGTTGCCATATATCAACGTCTAGCATCGTGCAGGCTGTCAGTGCTATTCAGGTTTTGCCAGTTTTGATATGCAAGGAAGACGTTGGCAACACATGAGGAACCACATCACCGGCCCCAATTCGAATCTTGACTTTTACAATTATGTCAGTTACTTTGAGATTCAAAGCCTTTCACTTCTCAGTTCGCTTCTGAAAAAGGTAAGTATTTCTTTAAGGACCAGCTGAATGAGAAGATTACCTCAGTCACAATTGAACTAATAAAATGAAATCACGTGTCTGACAATTTGAGACCGTTTGCGATGTGAGCTTCATTTGAGCCTGAGCGTTTTTACTTAATCAATGTTCCACTTTCAATCAGGAGCAGATGCATTGTTAGCTGGTCCGCTGGAAATTGGTTTTCACGCGCCGTTACATATTCGTGAGGAACGGATTTCATCGAGTTCCCATGCATGTCGTTTGGTGTATGTAAGCGATCTCCACTTGCGTGCCAGTAGATCCGGCCATATTGCGAAACAAGTAATTGATGCTGTGCGCAGCTGCGATGCGAATGCGGTACTCCTCGGTGGCGATTTGGTGGATAACGCTTCAGAACTGGATCGCTTGAGTGTGCTGGTCGAGGAGCTTACCCGTTTTGGGCCGGTGCTGGCGGTCGGAGGAAATCACGATAGCCGTGTCGGCACCAGTCAGGTATGCGATGCTGTACTGAAGGGCGGTGGTGCTTGGATTCACAATGACAGCATGAATCTTCAGCACCGCTCTCGTTTGATTTCGATATGTGGTCCCGACTTCGCTGCCCAGCTAACTGGCGACGTACGAGTGCTCTGCGCTCATAACCCGCGGATTTGGAAAACCACACGCCGCGCCGGTTATGATCTTGTTCTCGCCGGACACCTGCATGGGTGTCAGTTCGTTGCGTTCGAATTCCGCGACCGCTTATTTCCGGGAGCAGTATTCTACCCGTATAATTACCTGAGTCATCAATCTGGCGCAACGCGCCTGGTTGTGAGCCGCGGTATCAGCGATTTGGTGCCGATTCGTTGGCGGTGTCCTCGCGAAGTGGTTCTGTGTTATGTCTGACCTGGATATAGGGAGAAAAAAAAACCATGGTTTCTCCGATCAACAGAGCTACCGAAAAGATCAAGACGCAGTCCGGCTGTATTGGTGCGAGCTTGGCCACCGTTGTCAGTATTTTGCGTGGGTTGAGATTGTTCGTTTCCCACCGGCCGAGAACTCCACTACGTGTTCTTTGTCTGATGGCATTTGATACCGTCTGCGTGCTGCGGTATTCAAGGCGTCTCTCCTCAGAGAAGTTACAGAATCTGGCAGCTCTGATTGATTTCGGTGCTTGTGCGAATGACTTGTTTGACGAGAAGGGATTTTCCCGTGAGGAATATCAGACAACCCGCCGGCTACTTGAGAGTGCTGAAATCAGTGGGATGGTTGATGAGTACCTGGGCAAGTTGCGTCGTCTTGAGGATCGACGTCCAACACTCAATGGTGACGATCAGGTATATCATCTGGCTCAAACATATCGAGAATCCGTGATTCGACTCTCATTAGGTACGATCGCCGCGACCGCTTTAGGAAACTTGACAATCGAGGACGGCATCCAGGCGACATACTATCAGGAAGATCTCAAAACGCTTTTCCGGATCGTGATGCTCTGCCAGATCATCGACGATATTTTCGACTTCGCGAAAGACAAAGAGGACGGACTGCCTGGTTTTCTAACAGCCCATGCGTCGCCGTATCAGGCTTTAAGGCTGACATCCGATGCAGCGCGGTACTATGCAGACCGGCGTGGTTTGCCATCCTCTCCACACATGTTTCCGTTTCGCATAGCAATGTTAGGTATTTCAGTAATTGCAAATGTGGCAATCATGTACGGTTACTGCCGATTGAAGTGGTATGCATTTAGAAACTGGTCGACATGGATCAAGGAATGGCACGCGTCTACCGATACCCACTCCTGATTGGAGAACAGTTTGTTTCTTCATCTGTCATACAGATTTGTATCCCGGGAACAGTCTCGACAGTTCGAATCACGCTGAGTAGACTGAATGAATCGAAACAGGCATGCTTGATTGCCCGGCACGATGGTTTATATCCAGACCAGTAGGAGAGTCCCGTATGAATCTGCATCGTATCTGTCGCGTCTTTGTGTTCATGATCGCTATTATGATGCTTGTGACAGAGCATTCCACAGCCGGTGACAAAATCGAATTTGAACCCGTAGCCAGTGCGATCCAACTACCGAAAGGTCTCACTCTGGGGCCTTGTTCGGCTGTGGATTTTGACAGCCAGGGGCGGATGTATCTCTTTCATCGGGGCAAGCAGCCGATTCTCTGTTTTGATCGGGATGGCAAGTTCATTCGCTCCTGGGGGGATAAACTGATCGGTCAGGCACATGGGCTTCGCGTTGATCGGCATGATAATATCTGGGTCACCGACATCGGCAACCACATGGTGTTTCAGTTCAGCCCGCAGGGAAAGCTGTTGCTGGCGCTGGGAAAAGCAGGCAAACCGGGAAATACGATCGACCAGTTCAACAAGCCGACCGATGTCGCGTTTGGGTCTGAGGGAGAATTTTATGTGTCAGACGGGTACGGCAACAGTCGTGTGATGAAGTTCGCTGCGAACGGAAAATATCTCGGCCAATGGGGAGAACCGGGTAAAGGACCGGGGCAGTTCAATCTGCCGCACTCGATTATCATCGATGACAAAGGCCGCGTGCTGGTTGGCGATCGCGAGAATGACCGGGTGCAGATCTTCGACAGGGAAGGCAAACTGCTGGAAGTCTGGCCTGGTTTTGCGCCGTATGGGATGGAATATGATGCTCAAGGCAGACTGTTCGTAGCGGACGGTCGAGCGAACAAAGTACTGCAGGTTAATCCGGCGGGTAAGGTGGTTCATTCATGGGGCAAGAAAGGGGATGGCTTGGGGGAATATAACCTGCCCCATATGCTGGCCTTCGATGCGGACGGGAATCTTTACATTGCAGAAATCGGCGGCCGTCGGCTGCAAACGTTGCAGCGGAAACCATGATCTTCGTTTCCATTCGATTCAGGATCATACTAAAGGTCGGAGATCAGTCTGCTTCTTTCGGAGCGGGCCAGTTGAGGTGCTTTTGCAGGAAGTCGTAAGAACCCTGTTCGTGAATTGCATGCGGGCCTTTGATGAATTCAATTTCTGCCCGGTCGCCGATGCCCAGTTGTGCCTGGTACAGAAACCGGACCTTGGCATATTCCTGGGCAACCCGGTCATCGGGTTCGACGCCATCAAAGTGTCCGCGTTCCACCATGAAAGGACGTGGGCAGATGAGGGCCGCCATCTCGGCATAGTTGAAGGTACTGCCCAGATTCCATTCGAAGATTTCATACTCTCCCTTATTCGCGTAGCTGTAACGCAGCGAGCGTTTGTCGGTGGCCGCGTTCTTCCAGACCCATTCTCCGAAATCGGCCGAGCAGATGGACAAAGCATAGTTCTTCACCAGCGGGGGAATCCGCATGGCTGACTTGCCGCCGTAGGAAATTCCGTAAAAACCAATTCGCTTTTTATCGACAAACGGCTGTTTCGAGAGCCAGTCAGTGATCTGCTGATGTTGCGGGACCGCGATGGAAAATAGAGTGCGTCCAATCGACTGCGATTTGAACTGCAGTGTGCGAAAGCGATCGAACAGAATGTACGGATTCTGGGGAGCAAAGGTGATGAAGCCCCGTTCCGCCAGATGGGTCGAGAACGATTTGTAGGCGCGGTATTTCTCTTCGCCGACAGTGTGCTGCGGACGTCCTTCCAGTCCGTGCTGGCAGACGACGACGGGCCGTTGTTCAGAGCCGTCCAGTTTCATGTCTTTGGGTAGCGTCAGAATGCCATACGCGGTGACATCTGGGAACACATCCAGTTCGACTTCGTAGCTGACCGTTTTGGGGCCGACCTGATACTTCCGTGTCCGGGCATTGTCGGGCAGAAGTTTCAGATCAAATGCGCCGATGACTTCATCGCGAAAGATTTTGCGATACGGCTCAACCGATTTCTCAAAATTCGCCAGCGAATCCGTTTTGAGGTCTTTCATGAAGTCGATGCGACTTTCATAGGCCAATTGCAGGAGACGTTGATTATGTCTGAGAATCTCCGCCAACTGATCCGCGTGCCGCTGGTCGGCTTGCTCGCGCGATTTGAGATCCAGAGACTTTGATGCCGATGCCAGAGACGCGTCCGCGTCCAGGCTCTGAATCAACGCGGCGAGTGTTGCCTGTGAGACAGGCTGTTGGGATTCCACCAGTTCGAGTGTGGGGGCCTGGGGTTTGAGAGCGGCGACAAACTCACGGGCCTGGGCGAATTCTGTTTTGACTTCTTTTTTATCGGGCGTCAGTAATCGCCCCGGCTTGCCTTTCAGCGCGGTATAGCCATCCTGTTTGACTTCCAGTTCGCCACTGGCGGTGGTGCGAAAACCATATTTCGGATAGGTTCCTGCCTCAATAATTAAAGTCCGTGGTGCGACAAGGCTGGCGATTTCCGCATCGCCGAATGACTTGAGCAGGCCAAACACATTTCGATCGGCGGGCTCTTCCCAGAGCAACTCTCGCGGACCGAAATAGCCGCAGACGGCGGCACTGTCGATGCGAGGATCAAGGGCGGCCGCGTAGAGTGCCAGTCGGCCGCCTTCACCCCAGCCAATTACACCGACCGGACGATTTTCATCGCCGCTGGTCTGTTTTAATATACTGACGCCTGCCATGATTTTCTGCGTTTCGTAACCGGCGAGGGTGCGGCCCAGCTCAAACGCAGGGCGATGGGCCCACTCACGATTGCTCATTTTCCATTGATTGTTCTCGCGATTGATCAGCGTCGGGATCAGTACGCGAAAACCGGAACGTACCAACTGTTGCGCATAAGCATCGGTAGGATTCTTTGCAGAGACCAGATCTTCCGGCACCTGGTCGGCTTCCGGGACGGCGATGATGTCTCCTCGGATTTTCCCCTCAGGCACCAGTAACAGACCGGCGCCGTTGAGATCGTCCAGCACAGGCCAGCTGACTTCGTAAATCATGAAGTCTTTCGAGGGCTGAGCAGCTGCATCACCGATGTAGGAGATGCGTCCAGTGACAAGCGGATCGGTGAGACCCAGCATCGCGGAAAGTTCCTGTTGTTGTTTGGCGATCGATTTGGCATAAGCTTCGGGGGAGGAGAGATCCCGGTTCCAGTTTTGAGGACGTTCAATGGCTGCCTGTGCAATCTGTTTCAGCAGAAACCGATCTATGCCGGCAATCATTTTCGCACTGAGATCGCTGGTGTCAGTTAAACGCTGTGACTGCGGCAGAGGGCTTTGATCGAGAGCCGGTTTCAGAACGGCCCAGGGAGGGGCTGCCGGTTTTTCAGCTGCGTTTGCTTGAGCCAGTATCAGGCTGACTGTGAACGTGACGAAAGCAGTCATGCGGAGTGTGGTCGATATTTTCATGATGGATTCCAGGATGAAGTTGATTTCCGATCAAGCGTGCCAGCAGATGATTCGACGATGGTTTCAGGTTTGCGAGAAACTTCCCATCATTTCTGACGTGAATTACTTTCCAGGAAGGCGATTAAATCTTTTAATTCACGGTCGGTTAAAGTATGGACCAGGCCGTTTGGCATGAAGGAAACCGGCGATTCGATCATCTCCTCCACGTCGCTACGGTCAAAAGTGCGGTTTTGCCCATTGGCATCACGGATGGTCTCTTTCACGTAGGACCGCAGTCGAATTCCGGTGAAGGTGCGACCATCGTTGAGAATGATCGTACGAGGCTGGTACTCCGGTGCCATCTCCCAACTTGGCTCGAGGATGGATTTCAACAGCCAGGTTCGGTCCTGTTTGTTGCCCAGGCTACTTAAGTCGGGACCGACGACATTTCCGCGACCGCCGTGACGATGGCAGTGAGAACAGTTCGCCAGGCGGCCATGATGAAAGATTCGACGACCACTCTCCGGGTCCGCAGGAACCGATACTGCTTCCAGCGCCTGTAACCAGGCCTCTGTATCGGTCAGGGCAGGGCGTCCCGTGCTGAGTGATTTGGGGTTCAATGCAGCTGCAATCAGATCCTTCGATTCGGGGTACTGACGGGCCAGACCTTTCAGAGTCTGCACCTGTTGTGGCGTATGTTGAAGGGAGCGAAGGCAACGTAAGGCTTCTTCGCGCACGGCACGTTCTTTGTCGCCCGCTAACTTTAATAAGAGCTCGGTATTTTGTTCGGCCAAGGTCGCCAGTCCGGCGACGGCTTCAGCACGCAGCTTCGCGCTTTGCCTGGGATCGGCGGCGATTTTGGCAAGAATCTTTTGAGAAACGATGGGATTGCCAGCCAGCGTGCGGACCACTTCCAGTGAAAGTGTCTCATCGTTGACGGCCAGAAGTTGCTGGAGTATTTCCAGCGTGAGCCCTTTGGGAAAGTTTTTGACCGGCTGCGCACCTGGTTTGGGTGCAGAACGGGACTGCGTGGGCAGCAGTCGGAGTGCATAAGCCCTGATGCGGGGTGCACTTTTCGCATCCAGAACTTTCGCTAACAGCATGTCCGGGTTGCGAATGCCTGCCTCGGGTTTTCCCTGCAACGTATTCAAGGTGGCGATGGCGGCTTCGAACCGGCGGTAGTCGAGATCACTTTGCGATAATTTCGCTTCCACTTCCGGCAGAAATGCTTTCAATCCATAGTCGGAAATCCAGCGCAGCGTCTCGAACTGCACGTCCGGGTTTTGGTCCGCCAGAAACAGCGGGACCCATTTTTCTGGGTCCGCCTTCGCAAGTTTCAGCGCCATCACGGCCTGAATCCGCTTCGCTGCCGACCAGCCGGCGACTTCTTTCGGCGTCCATGTGGAGGCTTCGCGTGCCAGCGCCTGCAAGGCAGACTGCGCAAGAAACGGATCTTGATCTTGGGTGAACTCGAATAACTCTTGCAGCGGATATGTCGTATCGCCGCTACGCAGGTGAGCTGCCAGCTGAGCTTTCTTCGTGGGTGGTTCCAGATCCAGCTTGCCGACCCAGTCTGCTTTTTCCAGGTCGATTTCCAGCTTCCACACGCGGCCATAGCCGTGTGCCTGATATCGACCATCGACCCAGTCGCAGAGATAATAGATGCGTTTTTGTTTTTCGGCGGTCGGATCTTCGGCAATGCAACTGGGGCGGAAGTAGCGCCCGCCTTTGACCAACGTAATGGGCTTGGATGTAAAGCTGGCTCCCTTGGGAGTGAGCGGGAAAAAGTCAATGCGATGATCGCTCCAAGACGGGACGAGTAATCCGCGTCCCAGCGGCAGGATTCCACAGGGGGCTTCTCCGGATGGATGAATCATGGGGAGGCTGCCGCGCAATTCGCCATTCCAAGCGACGAAGGGATGATGTGCCTCCGAACCATAGCTGCGCTCGTAACCGTAGTCGCCACCTTCCACGATATGCAGGACGCGACAGGGGGGACGTTCGCCGGGATCGTTTTCGGCAGCGAAGATTTCCCCATCGGCGCGAACGCAAATTCCGAACGGGTTCCAGAAACCTTCGGCAATGCGTCTTAATTGTTTGCCGTCGGCGGTGCAACGGAAGATGCCCCCTTCGCCGGCTCCCTTGACGGTTTTTCCATCTGTTCCCGTCAGTGTCCACGGCTTGGCAAAGTTCTCGCCGAGTGCGAAGACCAGGTTCCCCTTTGTGTCCCACGCCAGACCTTCCAGACCGTTATGCGGGTAATCGGCTTCACTCTTCAGGACGGCGATGTTCTCTTCGACGTCGGCCTTGCCGTCGCCATTCGTATCTTTGATTCGCAAAATACGGTCGCGCTCGGCCAGATAGACCCAGCCATCCGGTCCTAGTTCCAGGTCCATTGTGGCGTCGGTGGCATTATAAAAGACCTGTCGTTTCTGGGCGCGCCCCTCTTTGTTCAGATCAGAAAAGATCAAAATTTCATCATGCTCCGGGCCAACATAATCATCGGGACGAAAATGCGTGTGCGTGGCGACGGCCCAGATGCGGCCTTGTTCGTCCACATCGATTCCCGTCGGAGTTGCCAGTTCAGGATGTTCGGCGACGAGTGTCAGTTTCACCCCGGGTTGCAACGCTTTGACCTGCGGTTCCCGTTCTGCTGCGGGTAGCGAACTGATGGCGAAAATCCAGCCGAGGGCCAGAGAGCAGATTGTAAAATGATTCATAGGTGTTTCTCTTGTTGGTTTGTCTGATTTGAGAGCGGTAGTTAACTATCTGTGGTTGCTGTTTTGAACTCTGATTCGATCATACCGCGCGGTTGAGGGAGGGGAAAGTCGAGGTCGAGAAGATCTCCCTGATTTCCAAGTCTGGGGTTTCTTTGATACTGTGCTGACCCATCAAAACACTTCGGCTATCGGGTGACCGCCGTCCGTGAATTCGATCGGTAGGCCGTCCGGTCTGCGGATGCGTGCTGCCGTGTCGATGCCGAGCTTGCGATAGATCGTTTCTGCGTAATCGTAGGGCGTGTAGAGCCGGTCGGTGACATCACCACCCTCTTTGTTGGTAGCACCAATCAGTTGACCGCCCGGAACACCGGCACCCGCCAGCGCGACCGACATCGCGCGTCCCCAGTGATCACGGCCGCCCCATTTATTGACGCGCGGGGTGCGCCCCATTTCGGTGATGAAGCAAACGAGTGTGTCTTCGAGTAAGCCGCGGGCATGCATGTCTTCAATCAGCGCGCTGAAGGAACGGTCGAGACTGGGCATCATCACCGGATGAGGTAAGCCGAAGCGTTCCTGGTTGCCATTCCCTTGCGGGCCGCCACAAGGGCCGTTCTGATAGATGCCCTCGTGGTGATCCCAATTCAGGAACACCCCCTTGGGTTGACCGTAGCCGGGCCGGTTGACGTGCTCCGGCGGTTGAATGACGGTCACACTCACAAATCGCACGCCCGCTTCTATTAGCTTGCGTCCCAATAGATAACAACAGCCGCGATGGTCGCGTCCATAACGGTCGCGTGTTATTTCACTTTCTGTTGAGAGATTGAGCGAAGCCTGTACGCGGGGACTGGTTAACAGATCGACGGCGTTCTCATAGTAGGCTTGCAACGTTTCGGCAGATTCGGTTTTCGCAACAGCCGACCGATCTAACTGTGCGAGCAGCTCACGCCGTTGGTTGAACCGCTCCGTGCTTAATTTCGGGTTTAACTGTAATGATTTCACTTCCCAGGTCGGGTCCGCCAGATTCTCTCCCAGGTTTTTGGTTCCCAGTTTCCACGGTGCCCGGCTGGCGGGCAGAAAACCGGTGCTGGTCACATGATTGGGCATGTTGATGCCGGGACAGAAAATGTAACCCGGAAGTTGCCGGCAGTCTGTTCCAATTTGATCGGTGACGACCGAGCCGATGTCGGGAAAGTCAAACGAGGAATCAAAGCGGTAGCCTTTGAAAAACTCCTGACATCCTTCTTTGTGGCCGGCCACGCGGGCCGAGGTCATCGAACGGATCACGGATAACTTGTCCGCCTGCTGTGCGGTCATCGGCATCAGAGACGAAAAATTGATGCCGGGCACGTTCGTGGCGATTGACTTAAACGGCGTGCGATGATCATAGGGGGCCTCCGGTTTGGGGTCCCAGGTATCCATCTGGCTGATGCCACCTTCTTCATAGACGACCAGTACCCGTTTGGCCTGCCCTGGTGTTCTGGATTCGCTTTTGGCGACCGCTTCCAGAGACAGCATCTCGGCCAGACCCACGCTCATCATGCCGGCCGAAACGGACTGCAGCAATCGGCGACGGAGGGGGTCTGTCTTCCCGTGGTTTGTCGCGTGCGAAAGATTGCGTTTCTTCAACAAATCTGCCCCTCACAATCTGCGTTCGGTAAGAATACTGTCTCAACGAGACGGAAACTGGCCCGGACCTGCTAATTACTTAAGGTTGTTTATAACACAGATGGTTAAAAGATCAATACATAAGTGGCTGTTAATGTGTTGTGATAGGGAGATTTCTATGAATTGCAGTAGGTCAGAAATCCGCGGACCGCGGTGAGATAGGCTTCCGGTTCATCGTCGGCAATGGAATGAGAACTGTTGGCGAAGATTTTCAAGTGGGCGCGGGGAATCTTCTCTGCGATGAGTTCGGAATGTTGCGGGGGACAGATCCAGTCGTGAGCGCCTCCCAGCACCAGGGTCGGGCAGGTGATGGAAGAGAGCTGTTCGATGAAGTCGAACGTGCGCAGAAAATTGCTGAATCCGATATTAAGCTGCTCGAAGTTGCGGATGCCGCGGGGCCAGCTCTTTTCCAGCTTCTCCAGGTCGAATTTGGTGGAGTACATCGGCCCCATTGCTTTGTAATATTCGTAAACCTGCTGTTGCGACTCAAAAGTCCCGTTCCAAAGCCACTGACAGACACGTTGCTGTTCGGGAGTGCCACGTTCTGTGACGATCCGCTTTGCGTCTTCCAGAAAACGATAACTGGGTGTCGTTGCAACGAGAATCAGATTCGCGATGCGCTCGGGATAACGAATGGCATAACCCTGGGCTACCATGCCTCCGTAGGAAGAACCGAGGACCGAAATGCGTTCCAACCCGAGGTGCTCGCGCAACGCGTCAACGTCATCGATGTTCTGGTCGAGCGTGTACGTCTCTGGATCAGCGGGGGCACTGCGGCCTGATCCGCGGTGATCCACATAAACCAGTTGTGCGGTATCGCGGAGCGGCGCGGAATTCGATTTAAAGCTGGAGTGATCGCTGCCCGGGCCCCCGTGTAACAGAAACAAAACGGGCCGTTCAACCATTTGGTCCACTTCGGGAACCAGCCCCATGCCATCGACATCGAAATAGATCTCGGCTCCGTTAATTTTGGCCCGCATGATGTTTTGCCCTGTGCTTAATTTGGATCTGATTGAATTCGGTTCGTTGTTTTTCGCAGTTTGTCTGACAGGACTACCTTACCGAATCCTGCGGGAACGGATCAAGGATCAGATTCAATGTCGTAAAATGGTGAATTTTATTGAAGTCTTCCCTCTTTTTTTGTTTAAATTCGAGATCTAAAAAACAGTCTGTTAAAAATGAATCTCATGTTGATAAGGATTGGCGTTGTTTGCAGTTTTTCTTTGAAGATCGATTGAAGTGGTCATATATGGAAAAAACGTTTTATTAGAATTTAGGAGCTCTTGCTTGTATTGAATAAGCGAATGCGGTAGTAAAGTGTACATAGCAGGTAATTATTGCACTATGGTTATATGATCACAGTGTGTCTTATACTACATGCAATGAAGGGCTATAATGCGAGAAGCTGCTCACCCCCATCTTTCAAAGTTAGTAAATCAATTCTCAAGAGAATTAGTTTTCTCTGATGCAATTCGGAGTTGTTTGGAAACAGACATACTACCATCAAGAACTAAGTTTCCACGACGATTTACTGAAAGTGATATCGAATCTAACCGTTATCACACCAAACGTTTAGCTATAGACGACCATCTAAATTCCTTTCCTGAGTCTGAAGAAAAGTATGAGCAACTGCTGCAGCATCTGTTCTGGCGCGGGATGGATGCTGATGAAGAAAAACATGTTCCCGAGCTTTATATTACTGGGCCTGTTGGATGTGGAAAGTCGACTTTTATTGATTATTACATCCGACATTATTGCCCGGAAAAAGGGGATCATGCCGAAGAATTTGATAAGAAACTGGTTGTTTACTTTGACGCCCGCAGTTTTCAATACCATGCGCATGCAAATCAGAGATTCTTTGATGCGATGAAGAAGGCGGTTGATGAGCACTGCAAATCACATGATATTGAAATTGCTATCAAACGGCCCACACGAGATAGTATTGATCGCCTACAGGAGTCGCTGCAGCGACTCTCAGAACTTTGCGAAACATCTGAGAACTTTAAATACTTAGTACTCGTGTTAGATAATCTCGATAACTGTCCGGTTGCTGTTCAAAGATTGGTGATTCAGTATATTAACGATATCAAAAAATACACGACAATTAAATTATTTCGTGTAATCATTCCTCTGTGGCCAACTACGTACGATACATTTTCTCAAACAACTGAAGTGCTGACTACCGGCAAACCTCGAATACACCTCGGGCCACCTCTGGAAAAGGAGTTTATTGGAAAGCGTCTTGCCGTAATCAAGGATCGTATCGTTGAAGAAACCAGTACATACGTCGAAGCACATGGGGCTCCAAAGCTAACTGATTGTGATGATTTTTTATCATTTGTAGACTTTGTGTTCGATAGTTTGCAATCAGAGAAAATTGGTCAACTAATTAGAGACCTGGCCAATGGTGATCTGCGACGTGAGCTCTGGATTTGGGAGGGAGTCCTACGGTCGGCAGCCGCTGAAGATATATTCTCCAGTAGAAAAAAAACGTCAAAACGATTATACGATTACGAGTGGATGGAAGCGCTGATTGCGGGTGATCTTCGTACCAGAAATGAACATGATGAAAGGATTGCAAACCTCTTTACACTACATCATGATAACGCATCGCCGCGGGATTTTCTTGCAGGGATTCATAATCTGCATCTACTCTCACGTTTGCCAAAAAGAAGATCGTGGTATGTGGACATGATCCGTCTTGGGTATCGTGAAGAATATTTGAGTGATCTTGAAACATCACTACGAAAATATAATCTGATTCACCCCGTTCCAGAACTATTTTGTGGGGAGGATTTTGATGTGCATAAAAGGACAGTTGACGCCTATTTGCGAATATTATCGCATCCCGCTTATATTGATAATATGGCGATGATAACACCCGTAGATCTGGAAACAAAAAAACAGATCAAACAGACTGCAGGGCACATTTCTAGAGACTTTCAAATGCGCGTTCATTCATCGACGTCATTTATTGAGTTCACTCGTGACCAAGAGCAGAGTTTTATGAATGGGTTTAAGGCACGTTTCGGTGATGATAAGCACAGCTTGGTAAGGGAATTGCAATGGCTTGATTCGGTGAAGTTGCCTTCCGTTTCTTACGCGATGGCAGACTCATACATTAATCGGCTCAATGGGCTTGTTGAGAGCGGTTTTATTGATGAGGAAAGGTGGCTTTTGCATTGTATAGAGCGTTTAACCGCCGTGAAAAACTCATTTCCTCGCGAGTATCTATTGTAATTAGGAAAAAAACGAGTCAAACTCTGATTCTAAAAGTCACGCCATGCTTTTAATCATCCGAGAGAAGTAAGCTGAGTGATTGCTTAGAGCGATGTGTGAAATCCCAAACTATTTAGGCGGCTTTATAAGGCTCCTATGCAACACCGCCATTCAGCCCGGGCGATTCTGCTGAATTATCAGGATCAGGTGCTGTTGATCCAGCATCAAGATACAACGCCCGTTGATCCTGCGCGGCCTGACGTGCTCTCTTACTGGGCAACACCCGGCGGCGGAATTGAAGCAGGGGAGCAAGCAGTAAATGCGCTCCGGCGTGAGTTGCGAGAAGAACTTGGTCTGACACATGTCACAATCGGCAGGCAGGTTGGCATTCGAGAAGTTCGGTTGAATCTACCGGAAGCGGGCGTGGTGCTCAGCCACGAAACCTACTATGTTTGCCGCGTCTCGGAAGTACCCCTAATCAATCAGGCAGGGTTATCGGACAGCGAGCGGCAAACACTGAAGGCGATCCGCTGGTGGTCCTGTGAGGAACTTGTTAACACGACTGAGATTCTGCGTCCCGGTGCGCTTCCCCAACTCGTCGAAACCGCATTTCTCGACGGTTCTGAGCCGATGGATGTTTCTTAGCGCCGGTCTTGAACATCAAGCTTGCTCACCCGGTTGATTCAGTCTCATGTCTTGTGAACGAGCCGCTTGACATATAACCAAAAGGTTATACAATGTGGTTTATGAACAGTTCAGATACAGACACTGATGTCTTTTCCGCGATTGCCGACCCGACCCGCCGCGAACTTTTACTGCGACTGGCACGGGAGGGCGAACGGAATGTTACGCAGTTAAGGGAACCGTTTTCCATCAGCCAGCCGGCTGTTTCAAAGCACTTGCGAATCCTTCGTGAAGCGGGACTGGTACACTGTCGCAGATCGGGCCGCGAGCAACTTTATGGTATTGAAGCCAATCGGTTGCGTGATGTGCATCAATGGGTCTTGCTGTTCGAGAAATACTGGGATGACAAGCTCGACGCGCTCGGCGAATACCTTGACGAAAAGAAGAAAGCCAGACAAAAGAAAACGTAACTAAACTAAAGGAGACAGCATGGTCGCACGCAAACCAATTACCATTCGCAAGGAGCGGTATTATCCACACCCGCCTGAGGATGTCTGGGCGGCGATCACTGATCCTCATGCATTAGCGGAATGGCTGGAACCGAATAATCATCAGCCCGTTGTCGGGCATAAATTTGAGTTCCGTTGTGATCCTGGCCTGTGTGGATCGGGCATCACTGAATGTGAAGTTCTGGAAGCGGACGCTCCCAAACGGCTCGTGTGGAGTTGGGCTCATGTGCCCAAAGAGGAGTCGCATCCGCGTCCGGCTCCGATGATCATCACCTGGACGTTGACGCCTCAGGATGAGGGAACGCTTTTGATACTGGAACACACCGGAGCCGAGAATGTCGATTGGCTGACTCGCAATATGATGCGGATTGGCTGGGGATACATGTTGAAGAAGATGGTCCCTCGTGTCTTGGGGCACGTCGAGTCCGGCGTATTCCGCTGTGGTGCCATTCCCATCGAAAAACGCTATTACACGTGCAAGACGATCCCGGACAAATATGTGCGTTGAGGAAGCAGGGAGAAAAATGAAACTTCTCGATTATGCCAAAGCGGCTGGTGTTGCTTTCATCTTACTGGCGATCAATGTGCTGATTGTCATTCTGGTCGTGATGGTTTATGCCTTGTTCATCGAGCCGGGACACCCAAGCGAATTTTACGACGAAGCCGCTAAATGGTTGGCGCCATGGTGTTTGCATACAGCGGGAACCGCATTGTTTTTCGTGGCAGGCTGGTTCCTTACGACACGCCAACCTGAGCGAAACGCGTATCAGATGGTGATGATCGTGACTCTGTTTTACTTATTCATCGACGCTGCGTCGGTCGGCTTCGCAGGAATCTGGTCTGTCGGATTTGCCTTATCCATGCTGGCGAAACTCCTCGCATCCCTGGCGGGAGCATTTGCTGGTTCCCGATTCCGGTCCAAACCAGCGCACCCCAGGTAGTGTTGATTTATTGGTTTTAAAGTGATTCTCATGAATGTAACCTCACCGTGATCGGTATTAACCGCGGCTAACGCCGTGCGGCTGATCTGGTTTATGGTGATTTCCCAACCAGAATGACTTATTAGCCGAAGGGCGTTAGCCCCGGTTTCTTCCATTTGCTAAGAAGCATTCGAATTAAAAAACGCTGCCCAGGGACCCCTGAAATGATGCCAGTAAAAAATGCATCACGCCACTCAAGTGTCGCGGCAGCGGTTGCTGTACCCTATTGAGAACGCATTTCTTGCCACTTTTGAACGGTTTTCTTTCAGGACTGATTGCACGGAAGGGGTAGGGGAAAGGCACCCGTTTCTGACTGTCTGGTCCTGTCAACAATTCTGTTGTTACAGACGTGGGCGGCAATTGAGATAAATACCGTCCATGATGGGGATCTTTTTGATGTGAACGACTGAGAGGTGTCCTTCCTGGTTCAGTACCCCGATGTAAGGGCCAATGTATTCAGTGTAATGTCGCGTTGGAAACTGGTCGAAATAGGTTTGAATCTCGTTTTTGACATTGATGTCATGTTTGTCCTGCTTTTTAATTTCAGCACGCAAAGCATCCTTACTGATTGCATCGGCTTCGAACCAGTTTTTCACATTCAGCAGTGCCAGCTTTGTTCCACGTACTGCAAACAGTTCGCCATTTTTGTAACCGAAATCGCCTTTGCCAGTTTGATTGAGCCAGTGAGAGATCTTGTCCGGTTCGCGGGCAGTCGCTGGCACAGTGATTTGCGGAATTGCATTGGCTTGAATGGCAGAGTCCATATCAATTAGGGTGTATGAATTATTGAAATCTTCTAAATCGAGTACCTTACCGCGGAATATTTCGTTTGATGTGAACCCCAAGGTCACATATCCATTACTGGAGTTGGCATGTTTGACTTCATCATCAAAAGGCAGAGTGTTAGTGATGCCGATGGTATAAGGACGATATGCCTGCTGAACATACCAAGACAAATGACTGACCACGAACTCAATTTCATGCTTACTATTATTAGAACTTCGCTGCAGTATATTTTTGAATTGATTGAATTGTTCCTCTGTCAGTGGACGGTCGAACTGGGTACACAGAGGATCCGTAAAACGAGTCTTAAGATCCTCGAGTGCAGTCTGATAATTCACATGGCTAGTTTCGGGTAAACTCTTGATATGATTTGACATGAACGTCCACAGTTCTTCCCGACGTTGTGCCTGTTTTTTGCTCAAGGGGTCGCGCTGCAACGCCTGGCTAAGCTTCCATTGGAGTGTTTTGAGTCGGTCAGGCATAAACAGGTAGGTTTCATTCAACGAATCCATTCTGTTCGGGTCAAAGCTGGTTAGAAACAGATGCTGTTTACTGTGTTCTTCAATCGCCGTGAGAATGGAACGTTTACGCTCATCGCTCATGTTTTCCGGAGCATACTTTTCGACGATCAGACGAAAATCTTTACGAATTTGATCCAGATCCGTTTCATTGAAAAACGGCAGATCGTATGCCTGAATCACTTTGATGAGGCGATTCGGAATTTCGACACTCAATTCACCCTCAGGCAACTTGCTGTTCTGCTCACTGGGGAAAAGAACAATCGTTTTTTTCTGAGGGATGCTGTTCATTGTGAATGCAGTCGCTACCAGACCAATCAATACCAGTCCGGTAAGACAGGCTGTGAGGTTGACATAGCCCACTTCATTTTTCGATTGCTCCAATATTCGGCGAACGCGGGAGATGAGCAAGCCGCCTGTTGCGGTCAGTACGATGGTTAGAGTCTCATGACGCTGCTGTTCAAGCCGCGCAAGCGCCTGGACGTATACGGCACGGTTTTTACCCAGAGCAACGGCGATATCATCACAGCAATGCTCGCGTTCCTGGCGGATCTGATTCGAGATCCACCACATTCCGGGATGGTAAAAGAGCAGAGATTCAATCACCGTTTGCGCGAGGTTGATCAAATAGTCATGCCTACGGACGTGGGCCAGTTCATGCGCTAAGATCATCTCGAGTTCTTGAACTGTGAGGCCTGTGATAGCGGAAGCCGGTAATAAAATGATGGGAGAGAAACAGCCAACGATCGTCGGCACTTCTACCAAGGATGACTGCAGAAATTGTACGCCTTGTTTGATGCCAAGCCGGACAGCCAGATTGGCTCCCAAGTCTCGTAACTGGGGCGAGAGTGGAGATAATCCGTGCCGTTTCAACCGGCGTACGTGGAGCCACCCCCAGAGTGGTCTTAGTGCAAAGAGGAGAGTACCGATTAACCAGACAGTGGTTGCCAGCGGCAGCCAGGGGCGCAATAGAGAGAACAGATTGTCTGAGAAAGAATTTGCAGGCAGGCTTGCTGGTAAAACTGTCTTTGTGTCGCTTTCTGTAGCAGAGGACTGCGTCACTGAAGACTGTGGGGAAGTAATCAGCTTCTCAGATTCTGTTATGACCTTCGAGGACGCTGGTAAATCGTCTGATACACTAACTATTGTGGTTGTGTTGTTAATGTCTGTCGAAATCCGCATGGCATTTTGTGAAAGCAGATAAAACGTGCTCAGCGGAAAGCCGAGCATAGAGAACAGCGTCACACAACAGATCAAATATCGAACGGTTGCCGGACGATTTCTGAGCAAGATCGAAACGAGACGATACGCAATTGCGAGTAGTGCAATCTGCCATAAGGAATGCAGCAATGTCCAACCCACGCGCTCAGCCCAAGCCGACTGGAAGATCGTTGCTAACGTGTTCATTTCTCATTCTCTTCCAACTCATCCAGTAACTGACGAATTTCTGACAGTTCTTGTGGAGAAGTTTTTTGTGAGGAAAGTGCTTGTAAAACAAGGCTTCCTGTGGAACCATTGTAAACTTTACTGATCAGATCCTTAAGCATTTTCTGCTGCGTACGTTGTTGTGTGGCGGCAGGACGGTATATCTGAGGATGAACTGTTTCGTCACGTTTGACAAGTTTCTTGCCGAGCATGACCGACAGCATCTTGACTGTCGTGGAGTAATTTGTGTTGCGATCTTCAGAGAGAGAGTTATGAATCTGACGCGCTGTCGCAGCCTGCTTCTCCCAAAGAATGCAAAGGATTTGTAGCTCGACTTCCGTCAGTTGTGAAGACGGGGGACGCGGCATCTCAGGGCTCCATTGAAAGAAAATACAAGTAGCGAATAATTTCGCTAGTCGAGTCGATGGTAGCGAATAGTTTCGCCATTGCAACCCCTGAAGCGAAAATATTCGCCACCAGGGCTGAGTGGCGTTTAATCTATCAGCATAAGAATATAATTCTTGCCACTTCCGAACTGGTATTATGACAGGACTGCCTGCAGAAAATATTGAAGTGAGGCGAATTCCTTTTCTGTGCGCTCCACGTACTCTTCTGTTGATCAAACAAGTCGAATGAGTCTTGATATGTTGTGTGAAACAAATGCAACGACGATCGATGGTTGTTTATTAATAATGCTAATATTCAGTCGAGTTAGAAAAGCAAATTGGCATGTATGAGATTTTTGTATACTTTTGGTTAAAAAAGGATATAGTGAAAGACGCGTGTTCATTGAGACGCGACCACTTCGATTTATTTCCATTTCTTTATTCATAAGGGGCCCGATTATGAATTCACCAAAACGCGGATTTACATTGATCGAATTATTGGTGGTGATTGCGATCATTGCGATTTTGATTTCTCTGCTGTTGCCGGCGGTCCAGCAGGCACGCGAAGCAGCACGACGCAGTTCTTGTAAGAACAACCTGAAACAGATTGGGTTAGCGTTGCATAATTATCATGAGGCATACAGTACGTTTCCTCCTGGCGGAATCACGATTGGCAGCTGTTGCAGTACGAAAAGCGGGATTAACTGGGCGATTGCGATTCTGCCTTACCTCGATCAGGCGCCGTTGTTTCAAAAGTATGACTCCAGCGCTTTCAATGAAGATGCTCCGAACGCGGCTGTGCGGGAGCAAAACATGGTTGTCTATAACTGTCCGTCGGATACCAACGCTGGTTTATTGAGGCAGCCGGAGAGCGGACCGGGCAGTGGTGTGAACTATCGGCTGTCGTCTTATCGCGCGGTTTCCGGGAAAACCGATACGAGTGGCTGGATGGATAACGCAGATGGGTCGAACCTGGCGCACAGTTGGAGAGGAGTATTGCATAGTATTGGGACGAATGGTTTCACGGTTGAGAAATTCAGTTCGATCTCCGATGGGACATCGAATACAATCGTGGTGGGAGAGTATCATACGAGAACCCGTCCTCGCCGCGGGACATTCTGGGCCTACACCTACACCTCTTACAGCCAGTCCTCTTTTACAGCGCAACGTCGGACTTTGATTCCCGATTACGATCGTTGTGTGGCGATCGGAGGCACTGGAGGCAGCAACGCCTGCAAACGAGGCTGGGGCAGCATGCATGTCGGTGGAATGCAGGTATTGCTGGCGGACGGATCAAGTCGCTTCATGAGTGAAAACATTGATTTAGGAATTTTTCAGAGTCTGGGAACACCTGAAGGAGGAGAAATCATCGGTGAGTGGTGATCGATCTGTTTCTCGCAAGCGAACAAGACAGATGATTCGAAAACGGATGGTTTGAATTCTATTTTAGGAGAGTTTTCACAGATGAGCAACTTTTTGATTCCACGATGGTTTCTGATGATCGTTACGTTGGTAGGCCTCACGGGATGTGGATCGAATAATGTGAAGCTAGCGTCTGTTTCGGGAACGGTGACGATGAACGGCGAACCGCTGCCGGGCACCACAGTGCTGTTTCGCCCTCGAACGACAGAGGGGGACAGTGAGCTTAAAGGAGCAGCGGAATCGTACGGCAAAACGGATGAACAAGGTCGCTATGAACTCGCCGTAGTGATGACCGGAGACAATGGGGCAGTCGTCGGCCCGAATGATGTGATCATTACGCTCGATGTGTTCGAAGAAATTCTGCCGTCCTATGACTCATCCGGAAAGGATCGTCGCGGCCCCAATCCGATTCCTGCGGAATACAATTCGAAAACCACACTGAAATTCGACGTTCCCCCCGAAGGAGCGGAGAACGCCGACTTCAAACTCGTGAATCCCGATTTCAAGGTTCCCGACAAGAAAGCACACCCGGAAAAAGATGTCTGATTGCGCCTATCAGGCTTTCATGAGTCTTGATTTCTGTTTGTCATGATCATATCTCACACTGATTCCGATTCTCTGTTTTAAAGAAACGAAAAAAACTAAAAAGAGACAGGACTTATGAAAAAGAAAGTCCTGTCTTGTTTCTTAAGTTTCGATCAGATCGGTATGACGCGTGCGATTGAATTTCTGCGAACGTGACCTTTTACGGGAAAGGGCACGAGAGGCTTTTTCAGCAATTTTAGAGATGCACACGGCAAGATCTTCATGCTTATGGTTTACGATAACATGACCGGTCCTGTGTCTGATCCGAACGCGGCACGCTTTGTCGATGCCTCCTCTCGGTCCGTTCAAGTCGCTGACGCTGAATTCGATGGATTTGATCATCGATTGAAATCGAGACAAAGCATATTCAAGGCGTCTCTCACAAAGCTGCTTCAATTGATGAGTTAATAACTGATTTCGATCTGTAAAGGTGATTGTCATCGGACTTCTCCTCTCGGGGGGATATTCAGAAACTCACGAATTACACACTCAGAGTTTTTCAATTGTCAGATCTGTCACTCAGCCTCGTCAGCCTGACTGTGGTATCACGTCTCAATTACATGAACTTGAAGATCTTGATGCTTAGGATCGTTCTTGAATCAGTACAAACACTTCGCTCGTGCTATCGAACGTGCTCTCACACGAGAGATTTCTCGTTGGGCTCTCTCAGCAATCTTGGACAGACACGTGTCGATGTTTTCACCTTTCTGGTGAAAGACAATTTGACCATCGCCATGATCGATCTGAACTCGATATACTTTTTTCAACTCTCCCTGAGGGTTTTTCAGGGCTTTGATATTCAACTCCAGGGAGAGCATCATGGGCTGGAAATGGGGCGCGAGAACATCATGCAAATATCGCTTGCAGAGTTGAACCAGCTGTTGGCCTAATAATTGACTTTGATCGATAATGGTAATTTTCATCGCATTTCTCCTTGTTAAGAAATTCAGTAAAAAATAAGTTCGGTGTAGGGAAGAGTCTCAGGATTGCGTCAATTCAATCTTGTTCCAGTTACCATCAGTGGAGTACTGAAACTGTTGTTGTTCCTCCAGCGAAATCAGGTGCATCCATCCGCCGGTGAGTAGATTCGAGATGTCTTGATGTTTCGCAATGATCTTTTCGATGACGTTTCTCGGTGCGGCAATCAGGACTTGTAAACGCAGTGGTTGATGTTGAAACTTCGCACCGGTATTCAGCGACTGCCAGGGTAAACCCGTCATCAAGTCTCCCCCATTACCTGAGAGAATTCCAAAACCTCCCACAACATTATGCAGCGTTTTGTTTCCGCTGCCGAAATGGTGGTTGTCGACGGTGGAAGCGTAGTATTGCATGTTGATCCAGTGGGCGACGATCATCGGAGCTGTCATGATATTTTCCAGGACGATTCCCTCCTGATCGTTCTCGTGATCATAGCTGTGCAGGAACGTCCGGGCATCCAGGTTAATCTCTCGTGTAAATTCCCGCGGCGCGATGACAAAGGCGGCGTTGCCTGCCAGTCCCCACTCGGGGCGTACTTCGGACCAGTCTGCGGCGCGTCGCATCAGATCGGTCATTGTGGGAGCATTTATCTCTGGCATACGCTCGACTCGGGAATTCTCAGAAGCAAACTGAGAGATTTCGATGAGCGTTTCCAAGTCCTTGTGGTGTGTCTCTGGAACTTGATCGCATTCGAAATAATCGAGGCTGTCTGTCGTAGTATTGTGTAAGCCTGCGACAAACCAGGTGTCAGAGGGAATCGTGATTCCCCGGTGTTCCAGTGCACGCCGTACCACAGTTTGATTCAGAATTTTCGCTGCGATTCGGGCATTCGGTTCGCCAGAGTGTCCCCCACAGGCGCCGCAGTCCAGGCCGGCTTTGAGAGGATTGTTTTCTGTTTGGCTGCCATGTCCGCAAAATACCACCAGTCGAGAAAAGTTCTCCGTCAAACCCAGATTCTTTAACATCGATTCGGCTAAGTCAGTCAGCTCAGTTATTGTGATTCCCTGCTGATTCAAACCATTCAAACTGGGTTCCAGTACCTCAAAGTTCTCGCGGAATAATCTCTGGGGATCGGCGTCTGAAGGTTTTGAAGTGGAACCGACGGATCGTTGCCAGAGTTTCAGTCCATAGAGTAAACCGGTCGTTTCTACAAACGGGAAGCAGCCCACGGCTGAGGTACGCAGGTTTTTCCAGAGTTTTCGCAATGATCTGGACAGGCCGCGTTGCTTGACGAGATGCGACTTCAAATCTGGATCTGCAGACTGAACATCTTCGTAAATCTGTATTTGAGGTTTTAATAAGACGGGGACCTGACTGTCTCCTGACTGATCTCCCAGTCGCACGAATTCGATCGGCAGGCCAAAAAATCCAGCAAATCCGAATGTTTCAATGTGGGAAGAGACTGATTCCAGTTGCCGCCGAATTCGCTCTGATCGGACATCGATGCAGAAAACCATCTGTGCTAATTTCCGTTCTGCTGGAACCGTTGAAAAATGAGTTGCTTGTTCGGAGTGTTGTGTGATGTCAGATGAGGCTGATGGAATCGCAACGCAATTGAGCAGTCGATCCCGGAACGCGATTTCAGAAGCACGTAACAGCGTATATCGCAAGAACTCGTTGTCTTGTGCGTCAGCAGATAACTTAAATGAAATCGGCTGGTGACTGGCGAAATCGCGCCAGTCCACTTCGAATGCCTGCGATTTTGAAAGTGCGGCATCGTAAGCGAGACGCATTGCCATTAGACCCGCCAGATCGTTACACAATGGATCTTCGGTTTCCGATTCTTCAGACTGATATTTGACCCAGGCGCTCCAGCCGGGGATGGAAAAGGCCTGACAAAGCAAATAGGTTTCCCACAGGGCGGGCGGAACATGCAAACATTGCAATGAAGCAATCATTGAGGCTTCAGCCGTGTGGGGAAGCTCCGAGACATAACTGCAGAAACCAGTCAGTCCGTGGAATTCCATATTTCGATCATGGACCGCCGCGGAACGCCAGGACTGGTACAAGGTCATCTCTTTCCAGGGGCTACCCCAGACGGCTTCTCCCTGGTCGTAGTGCATTGCACAATATTTAGAGATCTCATCACAGATCTTTTCGGACCAGTTCCCCTGAGTTTGATGATCCAGCATCTCAGACAAAGTGCGAACGGGTCTGTCCTGTTTCTGCTTCATCTGGTCAGTGTGACTGACTGGTTTCTCCAGGCTATGCAACAATTCTACAATTTCCTCTGCAGAGGGGATGGGGTGAGTGCTCAGATTGGTGCTCTCTAATTCCTCGACTGCAGATTGGATCTGTTTAACCCCGAATTGTCCTGAACGGAATTCTTCAGCATAGTGTTCCAGAGGCATCAGGTTTTCGCAGTCGGAGAAAATTCGTAAATAATTTCGTGCATTCAAGAATGAACGTTCAGAAATCCCGTGATAGGGATTCACTGCCACATAATCTTTTAAAGGCGAGACTGGCGAAATCACCTGAGAGACGACTTTGAGTGCTTCGGAAATCTGTTCTATCAGATATCCCTGTTCGGGAATGAATTGGTTGATTAGATCAGGCGAAGAAAAGTACCGCGACTCGGATTGCATTTGTGACATTGTTTTACTCTTTCTAAAGGTTTGCTTTAATGAGCGATCAACAAACAGGTCTCGAACTGGTTTATTCCCGGGTCAGGTTCTCGAAACGTTGCCTGAGCAGCGCCTCAACATAGAACCCGTTGAGGGCATGGATGTAGAGCTTGTTGATCCATGCGGGCTTTTGGGCTTGTGAGATCTTGCGCTGTAACAGCGACATGCTGCTGAATCCGACCACGATCAGAGCAGCAGCCGCCCAGGCTAGATAAGCGGAACTGGAAGTGCTTTGGTTCAGTCCTACAATTTTGTCGATCGCGACGAAACTGAGACTGTAGGCCAGGCAGAGTACCAGGGAGATGCCAGCGGTTCGAAGCAGCAGGGAACGATTGTTTGATTGTAAAGCCTGTCGCATCCAACCCAGCAGCGCGAGGCATATAATGAACCCCAGTAGAATGCCACCTGGTTTTGTGAGCGGGTTGATACCGAAGAGCGCCAAGCTCGCGCAGTAAACCATGACAATACAGACACCGGTTATCAAGAGTTTGCTTGAGGATACCTTCTCTTGGTGATGGTTTGCCTGATTCCAACCTGAAGCTTTGTTTTGATCGAGCACGCTACCACTATTCAGAAACGCATGCGCTTTGTAGAGCGAATGAGCCAGAATATGCAGCATGGCAGCGGAAAAAGCACCCAGGCCACATTGCAGCATCATGAATCCCATCTGCGCAATGGTGGAATAAGCCAGGTTTTTCTTGATACTGGTTTGCGTCAGCATCACGGTGGCAGCAAAACAGGTTGTGACCGTTCCCACCACAGCCAGACCAGCCATGGCGGTAGGATTCAAGAAAAGCAGGGGGCTGGTACGGATCATGAGAAAGCCTCCCGCATTCACGATTCCCGCATGCATCAAAGCCGAGACGGGAGTTGGTGTATCCAGTGTTTGTGGCAACCAGGTATGGAATGGGAATTGAGCGGATTTGGATATGGCTCCGAGTACCAGTAGCGAGACCGCCCACATGATCCGGGGAGAATCGAACCCGGACTGGTACTTGATGGATGCGAAGATCTCGGAAAAATTGAGAGTCTGAAATTCCTGGTAAATCAGTATTGTAGCGCCGATCAGGGCAATGTCACCAATGCGACTCACCGTGAATTTCGTCCATGCAGCCCGTTGAGCCGCTGGTCGATTTCTGTAAAATAGAAGCAGTTGGTGAAGCCCTAAACTGGAGATCGCCCAGGCAACGATGAACAGCAGCAAATTTCCCGAAATCACCATCAGGGAGACTGCTCCTACCGTAAAACCGGTCCAGCGGAAATAGTTGCCCTGTTCGGGTTCACCATCCAGGTATCGGATCGAAAAACGGCTGATGATCCAGCCGACAAAGCTGACCAGTGAGTACATCAAGCAAGAGGCACCGTCAAACATGACGAGGTTGAGATTGGTGAGTTTGACGGTTTCGGGTAGATTGTCCAGACGAGCGTCAAAAAATACCTGTGAGGAGTAGAGCAGAACAAAGAGAGTCGCGAGCAGGCATTGAATGCCTGTGACTAAGGTTGTCATTTGACAAAGTTGATTGCCCCGCGTGTTCGCCGCTTTTCTTGGAATTAACCCAAACATCAGCAGAAGGCAAGCAGGAAGGATCAAGATCAAACCAATTTCACCAGACATTGTATGATCTCCAGTTCATTAAAATAGAGTCGTGAAAACAGATACGTGTATTTAATAACGCGTATAATGATACACGAATTATATGTCGTCAATAGTTTTTCGTCATTTATTTTGAAATTCTTGAGGTCGCTTCCAGGAATGTGCGCGGAAGGAACCTGAATCGTAGCGTTTGAGAGGCGTAATTATTTTCGTGAATTTGATTTCATCTCAGGATCGGATACACTATAAAGGACTAAGATGCTCTTTTGCTCTAAATGCATTGATAGTATGAAGTAAGGCACGTGCCTTGCTTTTCGGGACGGGTAACAAATCGATGAAAAAAGCGTCAAAAAACAAACGCGGGAGTGGTTCCGACAGAGTCAGAGCCGGAAAACAGCAAGGGAAAGACGCGATGCGCGACGCGAAATCAGAAACAGCTGTCAGTCCTGCGACGGATTCCGGAAACCGTTGGACCTTCCTGACCAATCATGCACACGTTCTAATCGTGTTGCATCGCGAACCCTCGATTGTGTTGCGGGAAGTCGCTTTAAAAGTCGGCATAACAGAGCGTGCCGTCCAGCGGATCATCCAGGACCTGGAAGAAGAGGGGTTCGTTAAACGAGAGAAAATCGGTCGTCGGAACCACTACGAAGTCCTGACTGAGCAGCCGTTGCGGCATCCGATCGAAAAGCACAAATCGATTGGTGACCTGTTGAATCTGGTTTCGGAATAAGTGCTTGGGGGCTCTGAACTCTACTGATCCCGAGCCGGTTATCCAAACAATTCCATGATCGGCTTGCCCGTTGTCAGGGTACGTAAGAGCCCCGTGGGGTCTTGCGGATTACTGATCGGGATGTCCAGAGCGTGGTAGATTGTCGCTGCCAGTTCTTCGGGGCGGACGGGGTTGTGCGTGGGATATTGACCGTACTTGTTGGATTTGCCGTATACGTTCCCCCCTTTAATGCCGGCTCCCGCCAGAATGGATGAGAAACAGCGCGGCCAGTGCTGACGACCCGGCGGGTCTTGCTTGAGCACGTTGGGGGTGCGGCCGAATTCGCCGGTGACCACAACAAGTGTGTTGTCCAACATGCCGCGGTCCTTCAGGTCGGAGAGCAGGGCGGCCAGCGCCTGATCCAGGCGCGGCAGGCAGAATCCCATGCCGTAAGAACCGTTACCGAAGGCATTGCCCATCCCCATGTTGCCGCCGTGCATGTCCCAGCTGCTGCTCGGAGGGCCTTTCTTATCGTACTCTGCCTGTCCGGTCCAGCCGTTGACGGTCACAAACCGGACGCCCGATTCCACCATCCGCCTTGCTAAAAGCAGATTCTGACCGAGCGGATGCATGCCATATTTTTCGCGAACTTTAACCGGCTCTTCCTCCATGTTAAACGCTCTGCGCCCTTCGGCGCGCGTTAACGCTTCGTAGGTCTTCTCGCGCAGGTCCGACCAGTCTTTCATATTCTGGTTCTGGTCCAGACGTTTGGATTCCAGGTGACGCAGAACTGATTTGCGTTGTTCGAGTCGCTGCTCGTCATAAGGGGCATAAATTTCGGGCGGCTTGAAGTCTTTCATCGCGGGATGGTTGTTTGCCGCACCGACAAACACGGGAGCAAATGCCGAACCCAGGTAACCGCCAATTCCAATATTGGGCGCACAAAACACAGGTGGACCCACGCATTTGATCAGCCAGGCATTGGAGACGAAGTTGCGTTTGCTCGGCCTTATTTTGGAGACGATGGAACCGAGGTACGGTTGCTCGTTCGCCATGCCCTGTTGCACGCGTTTATTTGACTGGCCGCTAAGCAGATTGTGCATCGCATCGAAGTGATTGCTGATCGCGCCCGGATGCGACATCGAATTGATGAGCGTGAACTCGTCGGTCAGCTTGGCCAGCTTGGTATGCATCTCATTGATCCGCATGCCCGGCACTTTGGTGGCAATCGGCATGTAGGGCCCGCGGTATTCCAGCGGCGCTTCCGGCTTCATATCCCAGGTATCCAGGTGGCTCGGCCCGCCACACAGCAGGACAAAGATGCAAGACTTCTCCGCACGGACTGCGTTGCCCGAGGCGTCTACTTTGTCGCTCCCCATCACCACGCCCGGCATGCCAAGACTGAGAGTACCCAGGCCGCTCGCAATAAGGGCCTGCCTGCGGTTCATTTCCAATTCGTTCATGCGCAATCTCACTGAAAATCGTATAAACCTAATTTGATGTGTGGATTATACCATTTTCTACAGAGTTGCAACACTATTTTCCCTGTTCCGACAGAGATTGTCAGGAACTGAGATCGTTTGAGAATATAGGGGAGCTAATCTTTTTATTGATCCTCTAATTATTATCGTGAAGATGCAGCTTTGGTTCATTGTCTCCTGTAATCCGAATCAAGCGGTCCGGGTTCTGGTACTGGGCGACAAGGTACCTGGTCAGATCGACTTGCATCTCTCTCATCGTAGCCAGGTAACGACTTTGTTCTTCATTCGTTGCCCGCTGATGTTCAAGTTCAATCTGATTGACGCGGCGTTTTGTCTCTTCCTCGGCGATGTCTAATTCCTCCTGTTGATGAATCTGCTCATCATGTTCCAGTCGCTGCAGGTGAATGTTATGCGTGGTTTGTTGCGCTTCCATCTCCTGCCGTTTTTCTGCGCGGATGGCTTCTCGTGCCAGTTGCACATCGGCCAGTTCCTGGGCTTGAATTTCCGTCTCGGCATCCAGCTTCAGTCGGGTCCGGGCTTCGATCGCGCTATCGTGCATCGACTGCAGTGTCTCTCCAGCCGTGTAACCGCGGTACACGACTTTATTGATCTGATAGCCGATCCGTTGTGCTCTGGTCAGCAGATTCCGATAGGACTCCAGTTCGTTCAGGTTCTCAGTATCCTGCTTGAAGACTTCAAAGGAACGGGCACCCACAAAATCAACCACATCGGCAGTCACCGCATTGATAAAGTCGGCAATAGGGTCATGGGTCTGATCCAGCATCGTTTCGATGTCGGCCAGTTCGAAAAAGATCATCAGTTTGACCGTTAACAACGCATCATCGGACGTCCGAACATCGTCGACCAGGTAATACGTCTGATCTGGAATCACCCTCAATTTGTGAAACTTTAACGCTCGTGGCACTTTGTGAGACGGATACTCCGGATCTGCGCCGTGCCAGCGAAAATCATGCAGCCACTCGTTTTCAGAGGGAACGAATAACATCGGCCCCCGTTCCACGCGTCGCTGAACTTCACTTCCGTTACGTCGATAGACCACGATCGCTTCGTGAGAATCGAGTTCCAGTGCGTCTTTGATGTCAATCGATAAATGATTGACCGGGTCGTACCAGGCCGAGACGGGCCCTCTCAGGTGCTCGCAGTGACCGTCAGTGAATTCGATGGAGAGGTACTGGTCGGCACCCGCGCAATACTGCCGCAGGGGTTCAATCGTCTTACGAAACAGAATCAGGCGACGGGGACCATCGACGTAAGCTACTTGTCCTTTCACATTCCAGACTGCAACACGATCACCCTGCCGAACGGTTTTAATGGTAATCATTGAATTTCTCCCGTTATTGAGGTGTGGTTCATCTGTCGCGCCCGCATTACAAAGTGTTAATCATACACTTATGGTAGTGTTGTGAAGACACTAAGTCAACCAGGTTTTTAGAAAAGAAGAAATATTTGTGGCCAGGGGTGGCAGCAGAGGTAAGGCGGTGTGTTCGAATGCGTGTTTCAACTCGGCTCAATGTTGGATCAATTGCAGGGGTTGCTTGATTCGCTAAGTTTTCTCTCTTAACAAAAAGTCATAGTCAGGGAGAGCCATCCTATTCAGCAACGGCGTTCCTTTTTTAAATTCTGCTGGTCCCTCAGATTTTCATATATCTATTTAGACAATTTTGCTATAATACATTTTCAATAGAAGTGAACCTGTCTTTTTATCCCCTGTTCTTGGGGTCTTATTTATTTTCATTTCTTGAGAGGAGGCTGTTATGTCTGCGTCTGCTTCTCACCGCTCGGTCTTTAGTTACCTCTACAACCACAATCCGTTCTATGTTATTAGTGCGGTATTGATGTTGTTTGCCGTGCGGTCCGCTTACGGAACCATTGAGATCGGTTCCATCAACTGTTGGATCATGATGGGAGTGCTCGCCGGGTATACCCTGTTACTGGCGGGGATTGGCGTGCTGATTGTGCGCTGGGGCAAGGTCTGGGAAGATGCCCGCTCGATTCTGCTGATCCTGCTGCTGTTGTTTCTCGGGGTTTCGGTCAGTATGGATGATCTGTTTTCCCGGATCACCCCCCAAGAGGGAATGACCCTGATGATTGCCGGCTTTCTGTTTTCGGCGATTGTCTCCGAAGCCGTCTTATGGGGGACAGGTATCCGATTCGGAGCCCGTTATCGGATTCCCTATCACCTGTTTCTGGCGTTGTTTTATTTCGCGCCCTGGTGGTGTTCGCCTGAAATGCATCCGCGGTCGGCTGCGTCACTGGAATGGACGCTGTTTCTATTCCCGGTCGCTGCTTCTGTCCTGTTTTTGTGTCTGTTGCCTGCCATACGAGGCGGCGTCAGTTATGTCAAAGGGAACGGAACGCCCTGGGGCTGGCCTCTGTTTCCCTGGATTGCCTTTGGCGTGATCGCCGCCTGCGTCAGTCTGCGCTCGTTTGCCCTGTGCCTTACCTTCGGACCGGCGGGACCGATGTGGATCAAGGCGGGAAGTGGCCCACCACTGATTTCCTTTGATACGTTATGGGGCTTCTACTTTTTGATTCCGCTCGGGTTCGTCTTACTCCTGCTGTTGCTGGAAGGAAGTCTGGTGACACGGAATAAAAAGTTTCAGCTCGGCGTGATTCGCTTTTCTCCCTTGTTACTGTTGCTGGCGATGCCGGCGGTCACGGGGCGGGTTCACCTGAATTTTCTGTTTAAAGTGACGGATTCTATTGGCTCGCCTATCTGGATCACACTCTGGTTGCTGGTGGGCTTTTATCTCTGGGCGGCAGTGCGTCGTGTGCCGGGTGCCGTCGGGGCAGGGCTGGCAGCAGTGGCGCTCCTCTCGATCGTCGGCCCCCAGACGCTAGGGACGCGAACACTCATCGATCCTACACCCTGGCCTTTGCTTCTGGATGGAGTCCTGCTGCTGGGATTGGGGCTTCGCAAACGTTCCTCGGGAATCTGCACCGCGGGTATCGTTGCGGCGACAGTGGGGATCTGGCTCGTGATTCCGGAGACGATTCTGTTTGAGTACCGCTTCACAGTCTGTTTTCATTTGTTGTGGATCGCGGCACTGGTGCTGGGACTGACGATGAAGGATCCATTCAGCCGGGTTTTGCAATGTGCAAGTGCGCTGTTGATTCCGCTGGTCTCGGTGGTTGTGATCTGGAGTACGCGTGCGGTCGAAATTCCGTTCATCTGGCGGCTTTCTTACGTTGCGTCCTGGGCCGTCGGCTGTCTGTTAATCGCCCGCATCTGGTCCCTGCGCTGGTTCTGGTATTCCTTTACGGGTACGACGAGCATCTTAGTTTATACCAGTGCGGCGTACGGATTCCGGCTGGCGACCAAAGTCCTCAGCCCCGCGGCGGTGACCGCCTTTGTCTGGTCGGTGGCCGCACTCCTGATCGCCTTCCTGATCAGCGCCCACAAAGCCCGCTGGCTGCCGGAGTATGCCTGGTTATTACCCCGAAAAGAGACGCCGCCGGAAACAGATTTACTGCCGCCTGTAGCGGAGGAGTCTTCTGGAGAAGAGGAGTGATGTAAGTCCGAAGTGTTCAAATCAAGGGGCAGGTCTGGATGATCCCAGGCCTGCCCTCGATGATATTTCTGGGAAATGCGTTATGAGCTACATTCTTGACTCGATGTTTGTTTTGACATCTTGGTTTTTCCTGTATATGGCGTATTGCCAGCTTAAAGATTTAAAAAGCAATGAGTTTTGGCCTCTCCTATCTCGGTCAATATTATGTAGTAGTTTTGTCATCTCCCTTCTGCTTGTTCCCTGGTTTATCATTGAGGATTATGATCAAACTTTTCATCATCAATCCGTTGAGAGTATCATATTGACATACATAGGGGTATTTATCTTGTTCGAGTTTTTGTTTGTTACTTTCTTTGTTGTATCAAAAGAAAGTAAAACATAGTTTTGTCTTTGATGACCAAAACAAAGTTGGAGATTTACACGTGCGTTGTTGGGTAGTGTTATCGCTTTTGATTTTTGCAAATCTCAGTTGCAATTCTGAGCCAGGCACTAGCATTGCTGAGGGTAATCGGCCTCCCAACTCGACCGAAGAGGATTTCTTGTCTACCCGTTCTCCATCCAGCGAAGGAGAAGATTCCTCTCTCAAGAGTGCTGACGAAGTCATAGACCTGATTGAATCATCGACGAATGAGGAGACCGAAAAGCTACCGCCACCAATTCCCTTTGACCCACCACTGACGGCTATGGAAATCAATGGCATTCTCCAGCAATGTCTGGAACAGATTTTGACCTCCGCCGACTTCAAGAGACAGAGAGAATTCTATGGCACACCAGGCAGCAAGGACGTTCAGCTTGTGAACAGCAGTAAAACACCCTGGCCTGCGAACTTTCATCCGAAAGTGAAAGGCTACGATCTCCGTTTTGCGAAATCAAATTCCGTTGATTTGGACGGTAATCGGATACTGGGGATTCGACTCGATAAATTGGACGTTGTTGCACCGAATGCCGGTTTATTCGATGGGAATATCGTGCTTGCTTTGTCGAATGTGGGGGGGACGAAAAATGGGGCCGTGAATGGCGGTTGCTTCCTTAATTTTACTGTGCATCGTCAAGGTGATAACTATGTTGCAGCATTCTCCAGTTCGTTTGATCCGTAATACTGCGAGAGTTTTGTTATTTCCGTCATAAAGGATGTTGAGGGAACTGGTCTGGAGAAAATTGGAACTGTTTCCTGTTGTATGATTATGCTCAAGCAGCAATGTGAGCAATGCAATACCCCTTACGGCGATCTTCATCGCGCTGGCGAGGATCGTCTGTTTGCCTGCAAAGATTGCGGGCGCGAGGCGTGTGAGCGGTGTGTCGAACATGAACCTTCAGGACCACAGACCTGGTTTCTTCGCTGCTCCCATTGTCGTGGATATTCGCTCGAACAACGGAATCTGTCAGAACGCTTCAGTAGCTATTCCAGCCTGTCTGAACTCAAAGAATCACGGTATGCGATAGCGATGTTATTTGTGCCAAAGTCTGTGTACTCCAAACGGAATGAAACACTGATTCGAGAAGCAATTCCCGGACTGCAAGAGTTCAATCCATCCTTCTTCCTGCTAAACGAAAACGAGACTTCCATACGCAATGCAATCTCGGGCTGGTTCCCGTCAATCGGCAACCCGAGAGAAGCAACCGGCAATGGTGCTGTGATTTGGTTTAACGCTGGTCAACCGGTCTCTATATTGCACGGCGGACCCTACTTGACAGAGCTTGAAATTCTCGAACGTTCGCGAACCGACTGGTTCTGATGGATATAAAGGGGACTTGTCTCAAAAACTCTGGACCTGACCGTTTTGATATGATTCGACAGTATAAAGCATTCAGTTTGTGTCATCTTGGATGAATATTTATGCTACCAATGGAATAAAGGCATGAAATGATGTGGATAAAAGCATGTTGTTATCTGGTTGTTATTTCGATCGGCTTCTATGCCAATCCGCAGAATTCGCATAGGGAGTATACACAAGAAGAAAAAGCTGTTTTGTCTGAACTATGCGGTACAGTGTCTCTGGATATGATTAAGTCGGACGAAGTCAAAAAAGAGGAGCTCTGTTTTTTTTCGCATGGTCTCAAGAATGACAAGTTTGTACCGTTTAAAAAAAGCATCCTCAAACACCTGACGAAGCAAGGAGTAAAAGCATACCCATCGTCAGCAATGGACATGTCCCGCATCTGGGAGACAGATAAAACTGGCAAAAAACGAAAAAAGCAGGAAACTGCATATGTGCTAGATGGGACAAGCCTGGAGGGCAGACTCTACGTCATCAAATTTAAGAGCTTTGATGAAAACACAGCCAGTTTCACTGCCTATCGATTAAAGGGAAGCGACATGTTTGAGCGTCGTTATAAACTGAAGAAAACCGGCAATTCCTGGGGAATTCAGTCAAAGGTCCCGGTAATATATTAAAAAATGTTTTTTTGGGGTATTGGGGGGGCTTGTCTTGATAAACCTGGACCTGACTTCCTCTGGTATATTTTCGTGATTTGTGACGGGACGGCGTATGAATCTTTATCTCAAAAATATTTTCTTGCTTCTTTTTATGATAGTGGGGGCAGCCCTGTTAACGACCCTTTATAGCGGGTTCGCGATCTGGCAGTATTTTGATTCGCAAGCACGATTCAATTTCGCAGTCAGCTTTACCATCGTGACTAATCTGTTGATTTTAGCGAAACATCGTTCCGAGAGATTTCGAAGTAGTCCAAAGGATCATTCAGAATCTCGTAAAAAGAAGATTGAGTAGAAAAAGAAACCCGTCGCTTAATCTTCCTGTTCCACTTGAATACCTCCGTTCCAGAAATGTCCTGGCTCTTTAGACCAGTCGACAGCATGCAGATCAACCGCGAGTTGCATGAATCGGTCGCGCGAAATCTCTTGCCATTCGTGGACACATTCTTTTCTCTGGTCACTGGAAAACTTCTTGAACGGTCCTTTTTCGTAAATGCCTCCTTGAAGGCTTTCGCACTTTTCACAGAAATGGTAAGCCTGGACGACATATCCGTCACGTTCGGGCGGGCGATCTAATTTTGAAACACAAGACGAAACCAGCGTGACGCAGACCACTACGGATAACACGGATTTGCAGAGTTTCATAACGTAGCCTTACGAGAGGGTTATTCACCCAACGGTTTTGTATCCAACTTCGTGCTGCGAAATCTCGAAACCATTTGTGAGAGCAGTACATTTCATATTTTCGAGATTGTCTACGAGTTGGGATAAATTGACAAGATGGAAATAGGGCGTTGGCTGAATATCAAACTTTCCAAGAGATATATCAATCTATGGTCAATTAGGTCTATCTGTTCCAATCGGTCTGCTCATCGTGTAGTTTATAAATAGAACTTAGAAACGCATCCCGCCCTGCCAGAGAAGACCTGCTGAGGAAAATACCATGCGAAAACTCTTGCTGATCCTGATCTGCTGCTTGCTCCTGACGCCACTATCAGAGCTTTCTGCAGCAACAGAGAAACCGAGCCGGCCCAACGTTGTGATCATCCTCGCTGACGACATGGGCTACGGTGATGTGACTGCGCTCAACAAAGACAGTCGTATTCCGACGCCGCATCTGGATCAGCTGGCGCGGCAGAGTCTGGTGTTTACTGATGCCCATGCCGCAGGTTCGTATTGTGTGCCTTCCCGCTACGGTTTGCTCACCGGTCGTTATATGTGGCGGACCCGGTTGGGGTCGGGGGGTAACCTCGCGAACTTCGCCGGCACGCTGATTGAACCGGGACGCAAGACGATCGCGGACTTGCTTGAAACAGCCGGCTATCAGACCGCGCTGGTCGGAAAATGGCATCAGGGGCTCGACTGGAAGCTGCACGATGAAAGCGAACGGGAACAGATTCGCGTCGATCCCAATTACCAGAATTTCCAGAACATCGACTTCGCTTCTTCTGCGCTAAAAGGGCCGAAAGATTATGGGTTCGCCTACTCCTTCGGCACCGCCGGTTCCGCGGAGATGAACCCGGCCGCGTTCATCGAGAACAATCGCGTGACCGTGATTCCCACGCTCACTTCTGCGCAGGCAAAGAAAAAGCACGGCGAATGGTTTGGCCGGGATGATAACATCGTCGCCGAGGGCTACACGATGGATCGTCTCGTTCCGACACTTTCGAACAAGGCCTGTGAATTCGTCGAATCTGCGGCCCGCAAGCACCCCGATCAGCCGTTCTTTTTGTATTACGCGATGACCACACCGCACAATCCGATTGTGCCCAACAAACCATTCATCGGTAAAAGCCGCGCCGGCACGTATGGCGATTTCGTCGTCGAACTCGATCACCACGTCGGCCGGCTACTCAAGAAACTCGACGAACTCGGCATCGCAGAGAACACACTGGTGATCTTCACCAGCGACAATGGCCCCGTTGATCGGACCAAGGGCTATCGACAACGTTGGGTCCGCGGCGATACACAAATCTACGGTCACGACAGCAACGGCCCCTGTACTGGCTGGAAGGGGGGCCTCGAAGAAGGGGGGCACCGTGTGCCCTTTCTCGTTCGCTGGCCGAAAACAATCAAGGCGGGCGAACAGTGTTCGACTACGATTGTCTTCAACGATGTCCTACCCACACTGGCCGAGCTGTTAAACGTCCCGCTGGACGACAACACCGCAGAAGATGGGGAGAGTTTCTATCAGGCATTGACGGGCGCATCGCGGCCCGTTTCGTTTCACAAAGCGATCGTCCACAATCACCACAACGGCACCTTCGCGCTCCGCCAGGGACCATTCAAGCTGACCGTTCGCGGCCCGAAAACCATTGCTGAGGTTCTGAATGACAGTGTCCCCGTGACATACAAATTGTACAACCTGGATCAGGACATCGAAGAAACGACGGACGTTTCCGGTAAGCATCCACAGCAGATCAAAGAAATGCATGCCTTGCTCAAACAATACGTGAAGGAAGGTCGCAGCAACGGCGGGTGACCTTCTTTCTTATAAGTTTGTTTGAATGTATGCTGCAAATTGCGATAATATCAGTTTTAAGAAAAACGGTTTGATCAAATTAGAATCTGATTGGAATAGCGGATGATGCACGACGAAGCATACCTGATGTCAAGGCGCGCCTCCATTGCGATTGCAGCTGGTACTTTATATATGGGATTTCGTTACTTTTATAATATGAGCAAGTCTGGTGAAGAGAATCAAACGTCGAGATTTGAAGCGCCGCCGGAATCAGTCAATGGGTGCCAATTGATGATGGAACGGCTGAAGCCTTTACTACCCTGCATGGAGTGCTGCGGGCCAGATTATCCTCGAGACGCATGGAACCACAGTTGCATTCATCCACACACGGCAGCGTATTCCTGTGGTTGTTTGTATGTTCCCGGTAATCCGAATCAGCATGACCACGACGCGAACGAAGTTGCACTTTGTGAGGCGTTGTCTCTTGAAATGGCCGCGATTCTTAAAGGTGTGTCTGTCAATCTATCGGAGGGGGCCAGCAACTTTGACCCCTTGTTTTTTACTGCGAATCGGAGTGCGCTGAAACACAAGGTCGTATCCGCGGAACTCATCCGTTCTGCTTTTAACGGTGCGATCTATCCCAGTGCAAAAATCAGCGTTGCGAAATTGGAGGAAAACTGCCCGCTTTGGGAATCATTTGTCTGGTCAGATGGTGAAATATTAGAGCCGGAATTTGAAGAAAATATTTCAAAATGGCGAATATTAATCAACTGGTTTAAAACCCAAACGCAACTGCATTCCCCCGTTTTTGTAGAAGTGGGTGATGGTAACAAACTCAGCGAGATGAATTTTGGTTGTGTGTTTCCTCGACTTGTCGTTGCCTTAACAAACACTGGTAGTCTTGTTGGTGTCTGTGCACACGCTGTTCAAACTTAACAGACCTGAGAAATCCTTGTTTCAGCGTCAGATTTGGGGTGATTATTTTTAAAGTCAAAGATTATCACATGCTTTATGATTGTAATTGGTCTATTTCGATAACGGGGGCTACTCCTTCTAGCGTCTGCTGTTTCGTAGGGTTAGCACATGAATGAATCTGAGATACGTGAATTAGAAATCGCGACGGAATGTCAGCTTCCGTCAGCCTATCGTGAGATACTGCTTCATTATCCACAACGGCTCACCACGCTTGCAGCCAAACTCGATGACGATGAACCTGCGGAGTTATTTCATTCAATGGAATCGCTATTCAGGGCGAATGTAAACGATGCTGAATACACGAAGTCGATCTTTCCTAAGTCTTTTTTTGTTATCGGCGAATCGGGATGTGGTGACTACTATGCAATTGACACAGCCAGTGCTGATGCTCCCGTCTATATGGGGGGGCCGCACGAAGGTGAGTATCCGCAAGACGCTGAGGGAAAGTCACTGCCCATTGATGAATCAATTCGAGCGTATGTAGATGACCTCATCACGCAATTTGAGGGCCATGTTGCTGATCTGGATAATGATACGGTTTATTCTCTACCCGGTAAGCTGAGACTGTATCTGAGTATCTGTTTGAGTGTGCTGCTTGCTCCTGTTGTCCTCTTGTTGATGTTGCTTTCAATCATTCTGGCAGGGCCTTTCTCGCTGTTGATGCGATTGTGGGAAAGATGCTGTCCATCGCGGGAATGACTTGGACCCATCAGCGAATTTGACAGGTAACGAACTTCATATTCTTTCTTATTCAAGGGGGGAGCCCTTTCCAGTTTGTACTCTCATCTCCTTGCCGGCTTAGCACAGGCATGCTAAATTGCAGTTTCAGAATGATTATCTCTCACCCTCTAGATGCCGAGTCATATGATGCAGCTCGATCCTTTTCACCTTGCGTTTCAAGTGCGTGACATTGCTGAAGCCCGGGCCTTTTATGGCGGCCTGCTGGGCTGCAGCGAGGGCCGGAGTGCCGAGACCTGGGTCGACTTCAATTTCTTTGGACATCAGGTGGTTTGTCACTTGAATCCGGCGATTGGTCCGGAAGGATCGGTGGCCGCACACGTCAATCCCGTCGACGGGCACGGCGTTCCCGTCCCACACTTTGGCGTGGTGCTGACGATGGATCGCTGGCAGGCTCTGGCAGATCGATTGCGTGAGAACAAGATCGAATTCGTCATCGAACCTTACATTCGCTTTGTGGGGCAACCAGGAGAGCAGGCCACGATGTTCTTTCTCGATCCCAGCGGCAACGCGCTGGAATTCAAAGCCTTTCGCGACGTTGAAGGCCAGTTGTTCGCGACGTGAGCCCACGAATGGGCAGCATTGTTGAATTACCAGTAGTGAATGAAATATGTCCTGTAAAAGTAGGGGTAGCCCTATGTGGCTACCCGTGGTATCGACGTTATTGGTGTTTTGATGTGTGGCGTTTTTTCAGTGCCTTTCCAGGAGTAATTCGAGTAGGGACGTCACGAGGCGGACCCGCAATGAGGCAAGGGCTATTCATATCATCCAAGATCCTGAAATTTGCAAACCAGTTCTCCCGATCTCTAGTCAGGCCGGGGATTCAATTGTAAATTTGTCCGGTGATACAGATTCATTGATTCTTTTAAGAGACACGATCATGAAACGATTAACGGAAAAACAAAAGCGGATTCTGAGTTTCATCCGCGTCTTCCAATTCAAAGTTGGCTGCGCGCCGACCGTACGAGAAATCGGTCAGACGTTCGGGATCAAATCGACAAACGGCGTCTCATGCCATCTCAAGGCGATCGAGGCGAAAGGCAGAATCAAACGGAATGAATTCATGCCTCGGGGCATCGAAGTTCTGGACAATCTCCGCATCCGCTTTTGTGGCGAAGTGCATTAGCAGGCGCGAGGGCGATATCAGGGGGCGGTATCAGGGTCTGACTCCTATTCGTTTTCCATAAGTGAATGAAATATGTCCTGCAAAAAGTAGGGGTAGCCCCATGTGGCTACCCGTGATGTCGATGTTGTTTGTGTTTTTGTGTACGACTTTATTTCCGATTCCATTCTGGGGCGATCTAAAAATGAACGTCGCCAGGCGGGCAGGCACACAGGCACTGCCCCTACGAAAATAATTGCTTCATCTCGTTTGACGAATTTGCTCGCGTTCCGAACCATTTTGATTTACTGATGTCAATATCACAGGTGTCCCCAGCGGCGAACTACCTGCCTGTTCTGTTAGAAATGATTCCTACTCGTTAAAGGCATTGTTTGATGAAGATCCGACCGGCGGAAGTATCTGATCTGGATGAAATTACCGTCATTTATAACGAAGCGATTTTAACGACAACGGCGACCTTTGACCTGGAGCCGCAAACGCGCGAGGAGCGGCTTGAGTGGTTCGAAAGTCATGACGAACGGTTTCCGATCCTGGTGACAGAAGTGGAGGGACATGTAGCAGGCTGGGCCTCTCTTTCCCGCTGGCGGCTCCGCCGGGCCTACGATCGTACGGCGGAAACGTCGTTTTATGTCAAAGAGGAATATCGGGGGCAAGGGATCGGACGTCAGCTGAAGCAGGCGATTATTGAAGAAGCCCGCCGTCTGGGATTTCACACGCTGATTGCGGGCGTGGCACAGGGGAGCGAAGCCAGCCTGCATTTGAATGAAAGTTTCGGCTTCGAAGTCGTGGGCACATTCAAGGAAGTCGGGAACAAATTTGGTAAAATGTTGGACGTGACCTATCTGCAGAAAATGCTGGACTGACGATATGGGCGCCGACTGTTTTAATCCCCTGGGACATGAATTTTGAAGAGATATTATATGAGTCGTCAAATTACAATCGGATATCAAGAAGCAAACAGAAAAGAAATAACCGATATTGAGATACAGGCTCCTTACTTCTTGTTTGGTACACAGCAAACAAGCAAACGTTTTTGGTCGCTTCCAGATTGGGAAAGGATAGGCATAAAACACCTCTCGGAATTGGGCGAGTCAGACCCCATCTATTTCATCGGTTGGGATATGATGGCCGACTTATCGAATGAAATCGGATTGCTTCAGGACAATCTTGATACAATCGAGTTTTATCCAGAAATCAAAGCAGAATGGCTCGCACATTTAATCTATTGCTATCATCTTCTCGTGATGACGGCGCCGCGTACCTCGATTCCAAGTCTAGGAATTGGCTAGATGGATACCTTGAAGGTCGAACGAATGTAAATGGGGTGAAATTCGAAGACTGTCCCTTGTTTAGTTTTGATGAGAAGATCATCGATGAGTCGTATTATTTTTCTGATTCGAATACTGTGGACCTCTCCGAATACACTGCTCGGTCTGCTGATCGGCAGCGTGGGCCTGTGCTTCGGCGGCCGCGCACGCCTTCGCGGTCGAGCCATCGAGTTTTATGACGGCGGCACCAGGTGGTTCCTGCACCGACTGCCGCACGGGCAATTCACCCTTGCACTGACGCTGGGTCACACGATCCTGGGGCAGACGGATGCCTCGCTGGATATTTCACGCGATCATGAAACTGTCCATATCAGGCAGTATGAGCGCTGGGGCCCCTTTTTTCTGCCGGCCTACTTTCTTTCGTCCCTCTACATGTGGTTCGTCGGCCGTCGGTTCTATCGCGATAATCCCTTCGAACGCGAAGCCTATGACGCCGACGGTGGGGAACATGATTCGTGATTCCCCACAGGCAATAGGCAAAGGTCAGAGAAAGCAGACGATTTATAAACAACAGACCTGGCTAAATCATCGTAGGGGCCGACCCATGTCTCGGCCCGCCTGATGAGGTTCAATTTATAATTCGGTTGAGAGTGGGGTTAGAGTAATCTTCGCACGCTAGCCCAGAAACGACCCTGCCACTACGGGTGGCCACATAGGGCCGCACCCTACAACAACACGAGTTGGGAATCTTTTGCTGTTATTGTACCAGCACCGTCGGACAAGCCGAGCGGTGGCACACGGCAGCTTTCTCCTGTGTTCTGTGTGGGGTATCTCGAATATAAGTAGGGGATACCTTGGTCAGATTATTTCGTGTGGTTTTGTGTTTTTCGTGGTAGAAAAAAATCTGGTGTGGCACTGTTGGCTTGCCAACAGTGAAGCAGTGATTGCCCAATCGAATTAACTTTCAGTCCAGCTTTAACTGAACCCGCCGTGTCGTGCGATCTTTCACCGGTTCGCCTACCTGAATCACCACTGATTTCGCTTTACCCTTCGCCTCCGCATAATTCGGCACCCCTGGTGGGTAGATCGCTTCGACCGATTTGACCTTCGCGGCTTTCCCGTTCACTTGCAGGTTGCCAAACGTCACGGTCAGCTTCGGAATATCAGCGACCGGCTTGCGCGGGCCGTAGACTTCGACAAAGCTGGCGATTTTGGGGGCGAGTTTCAACTGGTCCCCTTTGAACCGCAGGGCACCAATGAAAATGTTTTCATCCTTACTGTGCGAATACACGAACGCACCAACCCACGTATACGGCTTGCCGTCGATGGCCTCTTGATCCATGCGAATGATCTTGTAGGTATAGGTTCCCTTGCTCCATTGGTAGGGGCGGCGGATGCTGACAAAATCCCCCTCATGCCCGGAGCTCTGGTAGAAGCCCCCCTGCGCGGGCCGAATCGCCGCGTGACTCCGTTCGCCCCACATCGACATCAACAGGCCGGGACCGATCTTGCGGAGTTGTCTGTTATCCCGCGTGTAGCCATCCGTTTGTGTCTGGATTCCGCCATAAAAGGGCGTTTTGCTGAGATGCCCAATCCCAATCGGCGCGATATACAGCAATTTCGTCGCGGGCACATCATCGCTGATGGTGACATCCACGCTGTAACTTTCGAACGCGGTTTCCTCGCCCAGATCCCACCACAGATCGACCAGATGCCACGGCATCGGCGCGTATTGTGTTTCATCCGCTGAGAGGGGGAAACTCGTTAAGCAGGTGGCTAACAGGAACAGGCTTAGATGAATTGATTTGTTTCCGATCACGAAAGAAACCTTCCTACGCCAAGATTGTGATGATGACTGAACTTCAATGCTACTCTTAAATGTTTTATGAGATCTAATCCATGCCTCGCTTGAGAGGAACGGTAAAATGTCAAAGTCGAAGCAATGGTCATGTTACTTTTTTACCTTCCAGCCAACAATTGACAATTTGCGGCACGTGGTCTACCGCTGTGCCTTTGATCCAACGAAAACCATATGGCTTATCCTCGATATCCAGGCTCACTAATATCTTTTCCGCATGATAGTGTGCCTCGTTTAGCAAGCCAGCAGCCGGGTAGACTGTGAGTGAGGTTCCAATTACCAGAACTTTCCCAGCATTTTTTATATGCTTTGCCGATAGCTCATAGTTTTGGATTGCTTCTCCAAACCAGACGATATGAGGCCTTAGCTGAGAACCTTTCTCGCAAACATCTCCCAGCTTAATTTCGTTACCACCAATTTCATAGATCAGTGAGGGATCTGTTGTGCTGCGGGCTTTTACTAACTCCCCGTGAACATGAATCACATTTGATGATCCACCTCTTTCGTGTAAGTCATCCACATTTTGTGTGATCACGACCACATCATATTTCTTTTCTAATTCTGCAATCGCTTGATGTGCTGCGTTGGGGGATGCTGCAACGGCTGTTTTTCGACGCTCGTTATAGAAATCTAAAACCAGCTGAGGATTCGATTCCCATGCTTCTGGTGAAGCAACTTCGGTGATGGAATATCGGTTCCAAAGCCCGTTCATATCTCTGAACGTGGGCAACCCGCTCTCTGCACTGACTCCGGCGCCCGTCAGAACGACGATTTTATTGTGATCCATCGATTCAGACATCATTTTCACTTTTCAACATAACATGTAATTTACGCGCACAAACACCATATCCATTTGAGATCTGACAAGCCAGTAAGCGAAACGGTTCATTGAAATGATGTGAAAAAGTGGTTGGTATTCGGTTCGTGATTTTTCAGGCTTGCTTAGGATGATCACTCGCATTTCAGAAAATTATGGTTTTCATGGAGAACTCATGGTATCTCCCCAAACGGGGCTGGCTCAAACTGAACGCCGGGCAGTTTACCTGATCCTCACCACCAGCTCGATTGTCACCACCCGTTCAGCCGTTTCCTGATACAGTCTTGGCTGGCGTTCTCTTTGCAAAATCCAGTTGACGTTTGCCAAGCAGGACGTAACTTTCTCGTAAGGCTTATCCCTCCTCAGGGCCTGCGGGGAGTGAGGGCCGTTGATTACGGATCGTGTTGTTGATTTGAGGATGTTTGGATGCATAAAGTCATTCAAGAGACGCTGGATATTCTTGATAACTGGAGCAGTCGGCTGGAAGGGCACTGCGCTCAGAAACGGGGCGAAGAACGTACGGATTATCGTCAGCTGGTGAGTCTGTACATTCCCCGGTCAGAACTGTATGGGGGAGAGGATGATGTCCTGGAGATGATTGTCGTCACCGCTCGGAATTTATCGCGCAGCGGATTGAGCTTTATTCATTCCAAAAACCTGCGATCAGAAAACATCATTGTGGGGCTGGGGCAGGACAAGAAAGATCGGATCTATCTGAAATGCAAGATTGTCCGTCGGCGTCAGGTCCATAACGAATTGTGGGAATTCGGCGTGCAGTTTACCGGCCGTGCGATTATGTAACGAGGCGGGAATGAGTTGGAAGACAGATCAGGGGCTGATTTCTTAGATCGCTCTTAGATGGGGCAGGGGATCTTGTGATGAGTCCTGTCCCTTTCTCATGTGCTGGCGGGGCTAGGTAGAGTTTATTTAATAGTTCTGATCCTGATTTTGAGTTCGACAGAGTTAGCGATGTAAGAATACGTCTTGTCCGACAATGTGATGTCGCCCTTGTATACTGGACTATGACCGCAGAAAAGACCCATTAGCCGCAGGGCGTTAGCCCCGGTTTATACCAACTTCGGTAAACGTCGCTTTTCTGAGAATCACCCTCAAAACGAGTCAATAAACGCTAGCTAGGTGTCTGCCACCAATGATCTCTCCCTATTTTAAAGTAGTTCTGTATTCATGGTAACTGAATATTGAAAACCAAATCTTTGTTGTCAGTCATCTGATTACCGGCAAGGGTCATTTTGATCTTCTTTGATTTTGGAGCCCAGTTACAGAAGAGTAATACTTCAGTAATCGCCTCCGAGGGGAGAAGTTGCCGCTTAAGGTTCCGACCATCGAGGTCAGAGCGAATCGGTACAACAGTTGAAGTGTTGCCATGCTCATCTCTGATAAAGGAAAAGAAGTCTGTAGAACCGACATCAGACCATTCAGGAGCAAAAGAGTGATACCATAACCTTTTTTGCTCTTGTAAATTATGAATCTTTAAGGATACTTGAAAAGCAGTTTCTACTGAAGAATTCATAACGATTTCAGTTTTGAAATCAGTGATTGCAATTGCGAATTGATCAGACTGGTAGAAGTTTCCATCAACTACAATCTGCCCATTACTGCTTGCAAAAACATTTTTTGGCTCAGTAAATTTACAATAGACCATGAATGAAATGGCAAAGAGAGCAAATAAGTAAAGTGGTGTGCGGAATGCTGGTTTCATATTATCAAAGCCTGTTGATTTTTATAGCTCGTCCGAGTCATCAATATCATAGATCGCTTTAAAATCATCTATGATTCGAAGCGTCTGGCTGACTTCATCGATAGTAACACCTCTCTAGATAAACTAGCCTATCAAAGTCTCACGCTTATTATTATGGTTTTTCAGCGATGATAGGTGGATTTGACCCCAATATCGTTTTCACAACAATACCACCTGAAACATGTTAGGACTCGACAGTACCACTCAGTCGCTACCCCTATAATCACCAAGCTCTATTTCAAAACGTGTGGATCAAGCCAGACGGCATGTGCTCCCCGATTAATTCCTGGCGTTTCCGTTCGAATTTCGAGTCGAGTAATGTTTTTGACAGAAACTTTACAGAAGACCACGTCCTTATCAAGTCGAATTGGGATGGATTTCCAGAGAACTCTGTTATCTCCCAACACTGTGAAGGTAACTGTACTGTTAAATTGAGTTTTAGCGTCTTTGAGGGCCACACCGGTCACAAAAGTATTGTATTGACCATCCAGTTGGTAACACACGCGCGCGAAACCTCTACTTGGTGGAACGAGTCCCAGACCATTGGGGAACTCAATCTGATTGACCGTAAATCTTCCGCCACTTCCAGGATCACCATTCTTTCCGAAAGGCCACCCACCTGAAATGACATCCTGTTCCTGCATGTGATTCAGATACCGCAGGGGCATCTCGCTTAACTTTTCATTGAGCGTCGTTCTATCTTCTCCGAATGATTGATTCCACGCTCGACTATACAAGTCATAAGCGTGCAATTCTAATTCTCGCTTTGTCAAACCTTTCTCTTTCTCAGCTAATTGATACCAGCCATTGGCAACCTCCAGTAGCGCGCCTTGTTTGTTTGAGTTCGCAAGTTCCTGCTTAGCCAGGGTTCGAAATTCCGTATCCTCGCCTCTGGCAAGCCAGACAAGCCCCTGTTTCCAGTCATTCAACTTTAAGGCGAGAAACTGTCCATATAGAAAAGCCGATTTTGCGTCGTTCGGATTCTGTTGCAGTGTTTTATGAAATCTTTCCACGTTGCGATATTCGCGAACCAGCATTCCACAGCGCTGTTTTAAACTGTTCGCCAGTGTAAATGCGTGGTTGTTTCCTGCTGATTTCCCCGCTTTGACGGCTAAAGCCGCGATTTTCAGTGCTGACGAATAATCACCTGCTTTGATCGCAGCCTGGCTGGTTTCGATCGCTTCAAACGCCAGTTCTTTCACAGATCCTGATCTCGAGTCCTGTAACAGTTGCTTGTATTTCTCAGCGAAATCGACTTTCTCTGCAGGGGGAAACGCCTGCAGGGTTTGAGCCCCGCCTGGAATGACTAAAGTACACAACACAACAAAGAATGTGTGAACGGGAAACTGATTTTTAAGCGTGAACATGTTTAATTCCAATCGAGAGTCTTGTCTGGCGTCGGTATAAATTAAAAAAGAGCACAGATTCTATTTTTCAGGTCTATTTTAAAACCCGTGGGGCAAGCCAGACAGCATGTGCTCCCGTAGCAATCCCCGGCGATTTAGTTTGAATTTCCAGCCTTTTAATATTCTTGACAGAAACATTACAGAAGACCACGTCCCCTCGAAATCGGATGAGCGGTGATTTCCAGAGAACCCTGTCATCTCCTATCACCGTAAAAGTTACTGAACGGCGAACTTCAGAAGAATGATCCATGAGGGCGACACCAGTCGCAAAGGTTTTGTATTGACCATCTAATTGAAAACGCACGCGTGCAAAACCATGATTTGGTGGATGTAGTCCCAGACCATTGGGATACTCAACATGATTGATTGTAAACATTCCCGCACCATTTCCACTCTCTCCGTTTTTTCCGAAGGGCCACGCACCTGGAATGACATCCTGTTCCTGCATGTGATTCAGATACCGCAGAGGCATCTCGTTCAACTTCTCATTAATCGCCATTCGATCTGTTCCAATTGAGTCCGCCCACGCGTGGCTGTATAAATCATACGCGTGCAGTTCCAATTCCTGCTTTGTCGAACCTTTCTCTTTACTGGCTAATTGAAACCAGCCATTGGCAACCACCAGCAGCGCGCCTTGATTGTTTGAGTTCGCAAGCTCCTGTTTCGCCAGAGTTCGATATGCCGCATCCTCGCCTCTGGCGAGCCAGACAAGCCCCTGTTTCCAGTTGTTCAACTTTAAGGCGACAAATTTTCCATATAGAAAAGCCGCGTTTGCATCATTCGGATTCTGTTGCAGGTTTTTATGAAATTTTTCCACGTCGCGATATTCGCGAACGAGCATCACGCAGCGCTGTCTTAAACTGTTTGCCAGCGTAGTGGCGTGGTTGTTTCCTGAGGTCTTCCCAAGTTTGACAGCGAGAGCTGCAATCTTCACTGCTGCCGAATAATCGCCTGCTTTGATCGCGGCCTGACTGGCTTCGATCGCGTCAAACGCCACTTCTTTCAGATATCCTCTGGAAGGGGCTGATTTGGATTCCTGTAACAGCTGTTTGTATTTCTCAGAGAAATCGATGTTCTCTGCAGGGGGAAACGCCTTCAGAACCTGTGTCCCGCCCGGGATGACCAAAGTACACAACACAACAAAGAACGTGTGAACGAGAAACTGACTTTTAAGCGTGAACATTTCTAAATCCGGTCGAGAGTCTTTTTATACGTCTGTGCCACATAAACAAAAGGTGCTGTCTCTATCGTAAGGGAACCGTTCAGGCTTTCCAACCTCTGATCAACGAATTTAACGGGGATTTCGCATTTGGGTAGATGAACGCTGCTTTAGCCACCCAGATGCTTAATCATTTTCGGATCGATGCTTGTGGCGCACAGCAGCCCGCCCCACAGCGCGCCGGGAATGCCGGGAGAGAAGACGTCCTGTCCGGTCAGATAGAGACCTTTGAGCGGCGTCTGCATGCGCAGCGCATCCGACATCAGGCGCTGCGGCGTTACGTCGAGACCGTAGAAAGCGCCTTTTGTATGACCGGTGATGAATGCCGTTGCCAGCGGAGTCGCGACTTCGCGAAAGACGACCAGTTCTGCGAGTTGGGGAAAATAGTGCTTGAACTGTGCAAACAGTGCTGTCTCGACCTGGTGTTTGAAATTCTGATAGTCATCGCCGCGTTGGTCGGGCGGGAGAGCGGCCCAACGTTCAACGGTCGACCAGTCTGCCCAGGCAATGATTTCTCCCGCATGTTTTTGATCGGGGCCCGGATCGTGTGCGGGATCTTTCAACGAAGCGAACGAGACGAACATCGCAGGGGGCGAGTCGTGGAACACGTCGGTCCAGACGGCGTCTGTTTCGCCTGTCGGATAAAGCCAGTGATTCGATTTCGTGGCCCCGGCTGATTCGATGTCGCCAGAGAAACCGAGGAACAGGGTAAAATGGCAGATGTTGGAGCCGAGCGAACGGATCGAATCTACCCACGCCTGCTGGCCGTGATCGTTCGGCAGCAGTCGGTCCACCGTCTCCCGTGCGCCGATATCGGAGATGACTTTGTCTGCGTTGATTTCTTCGCCATCCGAAGTCAAGACGCCGACGACGCGACCGTTTTCCAAACGCAGCGACTCAACGGTGACGCCCGCCCGTGCCTCTCCGCCTGCTGATGTGATTGTCTTCAGCAGATGTTCCGCGATCGAGGAGCCCCCGCCTTTGGGATAGAAACCGCCGTTTTCCAGATAGGACCCGATGACCGCCGCGTGATAAGCGAAACTGGCGGTGCCAGGTCGGCCGCCAAACGTGCCCCACTGTGCAGAGAAAACCGCAGCCAGCTCCGGATTGTCAGTCAGGTCATTGACGACTTCCGCGGTGGTGCGTTCACACCAGCGTTTGATCGACCGGCGATTCCACCATTTCAGTACTGCACCAATCGCCGCCGGCATCGCCCGCGCCCGGGTGAGGTTGGTCAGCGCCTCCTGGCCCTGTTGAATCGCGTGAAACCAGGCGTCGATGGCATCTCCTTCATTGGGAAAGCGTTCCTGCAAATCGAGCCTTTGAGCTGCGGTCGGTCGAGACAGCGAGATTGAGGGAGTGTCACCCATGTGAAGTGTGTCGTAGATCGTTCCCATCGATGCCAGTTCAATGGGGAAGTCCGCCAGCCAGTCGAGAATGGCTTTCTCCCGTTGATCCGGTCCCATACAGCCAAGATAGTGAATTCCGGCGGTCCATGAGAAACCATCGCGAGAAAACGTATGAGTCTGTCCGCCGAGGGAATCGTACTGTTCCAGCAGCAGCACTTTATGCCCCAGCCGCGAGAGGGCGGCGGCTGCCACCATTCCCCCCATGCCGGAACCGATGACAATGACTTCCCAGGTTGCTCGATTCGTGGTCATCGTTGCTATTCCTCTCACTTGTTTCGAGTTCTACTGGCATGGTTGTATTTTGCGCTGTACGTGCCGGTCTTACTCCATTATGCGGTGCATATCCGAGACTTTCAAATGAAGGAAACCAGTTCGGGTGTCAATCTCCAGAGTGAATGCGAACAGGTTCTGGTAATGTAGGGGCCGATTCATGTGTCGGACTGCCTGATGGGGAACAATAAACGGTCAAACTCTGAATGGGGCCAGTGAAGATTTTCTGAGAACCGGGTGGGACCGAATGCAATTCGGTCCGAGCGCAGCGAGCAGGAGGTCATTATGACGATACCGGTAGCACTGCCATCTCCTGATGTCTTTCGCGATCCCCCGTCTGTTTTTCAACGTAATCCAGGGAGTTCTTGAACGGTGAGTTTCTGCTGTTATACTGCATCTGAACAAGGGGGTGCAGGTGGATCACAATTTCTGACGTGAATTGAAGATGCTCCAATGGAATCTGAAAAGCCAATTCGATATTCTCTGACTCGACGCCGGCAAACAATGCCGTCACGATAGAACGAGGTCATCAGATTCAGACAATTCTCGAAGACGAACAAATGGTTCAGTAAAACATGTACCAAACCAAATATCGGTGTCTGGTCCTTTAATCTTACCCGTTCGCAGAGTTCCAATGTGTTGCAAGTGTCTGTGGAACTTCAACTTGTCCTACTTTGTGATTCTGTGATAGTATCCGGCTCGTTTAATACAAGTCGCATGAGATCGATCTACTTTCTGAATCCCATGTTGCGCAACCATTCCGATTGATCGGGAGAGCATTTCTTTTGGATACGCTGATCTTCCTGCTGATCCTGTTGACCTTCCTGGCGATGTGGATCCGGAAACGCTGGCTCGTTTATTCCCTGTTTCTGACCTCTCTGGTCGCGACCTTTCTCCTGTTCTTGTGTCATGCGTCGAATTCGCTGGAACTCAACTTCTGACCGGAGCGTTGCTATGAAGAAACACCTTGGTTTGTGGATCGCTCACTTCAATGTGCTGGTGGTCTGTCTGGTCCTGCTGGGCGCCTTCAGTATTCAGTTGATCGAACACGAAATTCCCTGCCCGCTCTGTATTCTGCAACGCATGGCGATGATGTTGTGTGCCCTGGGATCGACATATGTGATCCTGCAGTCAAGAGCCGGCGTGTTGTCGCTGAATGATTTCGCCGCGGGTTACGGCATGAGTATCCTGGGCGCGGTTTGCGGTGCGGCAATCTCGACACGCCAGATTCTGATTCACATTGTGCCCCCCGATCCCGGATACGGCGATCCGGTACTCGGCCTGCATTTATATACCTGGGCACTGGTAGTCTTCATGGTCGTGCTCATCGATAGTGGGCTGAATCTGATGTTTGCACGGGAATTGGTTTCGGAGTCACCGCTTGAATTCAATTGGCCCTCGAAAGCGATCGTTGGTTTGATGGGAGCCGTGATTCTGGCGAATACGATCAGTATCTTTTGCCAGGAAGGATTGCACTGGATCCTTCCCGACGATCCGACACGGTATGAATTGTTCTACGATCTCAGCCTTTTTTCGTGAGATGAAGTGATTTATGATTCTCATTCAATGGTTTCGGTTGGCCCTCTAATAGAAAGGAACACAGGATGACGGATGAACCTGAACCGCTGAAAGATGCCAGTCACCTGTATGAAGTTGAGCGGACAGAGTATCATGCCCAGCGCCCCGGCTTCCGCATTATTGAACTGCAAATATCCCCTACGCAAAATGTGCCCTGGCATTTTCACAGCCAGATTCAAGATACGTTTTACGTGATCGAAGGCGTACTCAAGATCTATCTACAAGATCCGCAGGAAGAAATTACTTTGAACGCGGGCGAGACCTATTCGGTGCAGCCCCGTCGTCCCCATCTGGTGACCAATGCCGCCACATCCTCGACCACGTTTCTCGTGCTGCAAGGCATCGGCGAATACGATTTTGTTCCGCTGAATGAAGAGGCTCATTAGCGTCTTCTCCCTTTCCTCTCAACGTAAATACAAAAGGCGTGAAGCCCATGTTTCGTAAGCTGGCCGACAAATTTAAAGAACTGACTGCCGTGCACGAGCATCAATTTGATCCGGCGACGCTGGACGATCCGATCGCGCTGAAAACAGAATGGTCGCCCCTCAAAGGGGGCGGGGCCAATTTCTGTACGCGGAAGCTGGTGCAGGTCTCGCCGCTGCGATATGAGTTCCGCGCTTCATTGGGGGCCAAGGCGTTTTACCTGATCTTCTTTTGTGTCGGTTTGCTTGTCGCGGGGATTGCCGTCTATGAAGCCATCGACAGCGGCAAAATCTTTACTTCGGAAGCGTTAATTCTGACCTCCGTCGGGCTGATCTTCACGCTGGCGGGCGGCCTGATGTTTTATTTCGGCACGAAGCCGGTCGTGTTTGATAAGCAGTACGAGTGTTTCTGGACAGGCAGGATTCCGACTGACGAATTGATGTATGCTACCGCCAACGAGTTGTTGATGCCGTTTAAGGAGATCCATGCGATTCAGCTGATTTCGGAGTATGTCAGTGGTAATAAAAGTTCGTATTACAGCTACGAAATGAATCTCGTCTCCACAGAGGGGGTGCGGACGAATGTCGTCGATCACGGCAAGCTGGACCAGATTCACGAAGATGCGAGAACGCTGTCCGAATTTTTGGAAGTGCCAATCTGGGATGGGATCTAAGGCAAACTGTTTCAGCTACCACGAAAAACACGAAACCATACGAACAGTTAACCGGTCGGCGGGTGGCACCGTTGGCTTGTCCAACGGTGAATGGGCCAGGCTGGAAATGGATTGACCCTGTTTGTGGTGAGCTTGAACTTCCCCTACAGAATCGGCACTGTCGGGCAAGCCGAGCAGTGGCACACGCAGGCGTGGGTGATTGAAATTGAGTGGATTCCGGTTCACCTCAAACAGTAAATATCGGTATCTTTTTATACATAGTCTGTGTATCATGTAGGACATTCAACGGAGTGTGGGTTTAAGTAGTCTTGGTTTTCTGGAACATGCATCATGCTGAGAATTGAAGGTCGTGCCACGAAATTCTGTGATCGGATCTCCCGCCGCTCTTTCATTCAGATTGGCGGGCTGGCGATGGGGGGCTTAACGTTGCCTCAATTGCTGCAGGCAGAGCAGCAGAACCAACGGCCTCAGTCTCACAAAGCGGTGATCATGATCTTCCTGAATGGAGGCCCGCCGCATCAGGACATGTTCGATTTGAAGCCTACAGCGCCCGCCGAAATTCGAGGTGAGTTCCAGCCCATTGCAACCAATGTGCCCGGCATCGAAATCAGCGAGTTGATGCCCCGCGTGGCGGGGATGATGGATCAATTCACCATCATCCGTTCCCTCGTTGGTTCGGAAGGTCGGCACGATTCCTTTCAATGCTGCACCGGCCATCGATTTCGAGATCCGAAACCTCAAGGGGGATGGCCGTCAATGGGTTCGGCCCTTTCCAAACTGCAGGGGGCCGTTGATCCTTCCGTGCCCCCTTATATCGACCTGTCGCAAAAGATGGCTCACGACCCCTACAACATTAAAGGCCCCGGCTTCCTGGGGATGGCACATTCACCGTTTCGCCCTGATGGCGAGGTGATGAGCAACATGACCCTGAATCAGATTTCCACAGTCCGCTTGCACGAGCGTACCAGTCTGCTGGAGAAACTCGATACGTTCCGGCGAAAGGTCGATCATAAATTAGCATCAGAGACCAGCGATAACTTTACCGAGCAGGCGTTAGGGGTATTGACTTCATCCCGGCTGGTGGAAGCGTTGGATCTGGAGAAAGTCGACCCGAAAGTTCGGGCCCGGTACGGAATCGACGATCCCAAAGTGCTCGGCTTTGATCCCAAGATGGGTTATCAGGCGCTGATGTCCCGATTTTTGCAGGCGCGGCGTGCTGTGGAAGCAGGGGCCCGGATGGTGACTTGCAGTTTCGCTGATTTCGACTACCACAGCGATAACTTTGGCAGAGGACGTAAAGTGATTCCTTTACTGGATCAGGGTGTGGCTGCCCTGGTCGAAGATCTGCACGAACGCGGCCTGGAGCAGGACGTGACGGTCATCGTCTGGGGCGAGTTTGGTCGGACTCCCAAGATCAATAAAAAAGCAGGTCGCGATCATTGGCCGCGCGTGCATGCCGGCCTGCTGGCGGGCGGTGGTATGCAAACCGGACAGGTGATCGGCTCGACGGATAAATGGGCCGAAGCAGCCGTCGACCGCCCCGTGCACATGCAGGACGTCTTCGCCACGCTCTATCACAACCTGGGCATTGATACTGTCACTACTACAATCCCAGACAACAATGGCCGGCCGCAATATCTGATAGAACGCCAGGAACCGATTCGAGAACTGATCTGACGGCAATCGGTTGTGTTGCCTGTGTGTAACCCGACGCTGTGCAGAATATTCTTTATCAATCAGGAGCAGGTGCCAAAAACTTAAAAGGGGGCAGGACTGAATGGTACTGCCCCCTTTTTAATCGTCCAAAGAAATGAAAAAATGAACCCAGATCTCAAATTACTCTCAGAACTCGTCCCGCCTCCCACCTCACCTGTGTGCGCAGATTCTGGTTGGCAAGAAGTCGAAACAAAACTGGGGGTAGAACTGCCCAGTGATTATAAAGCCTTCGTTTCGATTTATGGGTCTGGATCTTTGCAGGCAATTATTCACATTGTGAACTACTCGGACAATCGCGTGTCTTCTGAAGAACTGATTTCGGTTGTATTTTCACAGCTTGAGTCCTACAAGGATTCTGGCAAATGCGAGGAATTCAAAGCATTTCCTGAAGAAGGAGGACTGTTGCCATTTGCCAGCACTGACGATGGCAATTACTTGTTCTGGAAAACAAAAGAGACATCGCAACAGTGGGCTGTCGCTGCGTATGACTTTACGTCAGGGACTATCGTGTATGTACCTGACATGGGCATGGTGAATTGTCTTCTTAGACTTGTCCAAAAAGATAATCCGTTTGGAGATCGATTCTGTAATATCGAAAACTTTAACCCCCCTTGCACTTTCGTGCCTTGGCAGGGAGAATGATTCCTGACCCCTTTTTGTGATCCCGCAGGCTGGGAATTGAAAACGGGGTTTGCCCCCTTTCAGGTTCCCCTTACTTGAGGTTTCACACTTCGTTTTCTACGCTCACGTTGATATGTCATGCGCTATTGTACTATGCTTAGGCAGGTACAGAATGAACATAGTCTGTTTGTGTCGATCATTTATTCTTTTAGGTTCAATAAAATCACAGGGATGAAAACGATCGAGTTGCCATTGAAGTCTGCACAGCGTTTGATGGTGGCGAGTCAGAAGCTGACAGGACCCGCATTAGATCCCGTGGAAATCATTGAGCATTTGGGGTACGTTCAGATTGACACCATCTCTGTCGTCGAACGTGCCCATCATCATGTGTTTTGGAGTCGAAATCAAAAATACAGTCCAGTTGACCTGGACCTTCTCATTAAATCACGAGACGCGTTTGAGTACTGGAGTCATGCTGCCTCTTACCTGCCTATGAAAGACTACCGGTATTCTCTACCACTGAAACGAGAATTTCAGAAACGCGAGACATCCTGGTATCCCAAAGACCTGAAAATGATGAAACAGGTTTTAACCAGGATACGCAAAGAAGGTCCACTTCGATCAAAAGACTTTGAGATGACAAAGAAGGGGAAATCGGGATGGTGGGATTGGAAACCAGCCAAAAAAGCGTTAGAGCGACTTTTTCTTGAAGGCAAGCTGGAAATCACTCGCCGTGAGGGATTCCAGAAAGTATACGATCTCCCCGAGAATGTGATTCCAGGTACTGTTGACACCACTCTACCGAGCGAAACCGACTATGCCCGATACCTGATTCAACGAACGCTTCAGCATCATGGCTTAGCCACTGTAAGCGAAATTGCCTACATGCGCAAGTCTCGAACCAAAACAACCGTTTTGACAACCCTCGACCAGATGCTAGCTGCTGACGAAATATCTCAAGTCTCTGTTGAAGGAGTTGAACAGACTTATTATGCCCTCAAACAATCACTGGAGAACATTCCCAGGGTCGGTCAAAAAATACACATCTTGTCACCGTTTGATAATTTGGTCATTCAAAGAAATAAGCTCATCACCTTATTTGATTTTGAGTATAAAATTGAATGCTATGTACCGGCGACAAAAAGAAAGTATGGGTATTTTTCTCTGCCTGTCCTCCAGGGCAGCCGATTTGTCGCCCGGATCGATTGCAAAGCGGATCGAACCAATCAACGGCTGATGATTCACTCAATTCACTACGAAAAAAACGTAGATCAGCTTTTATTACAGAAAATAATGGAATCAAAATTGGTAGCATTCGCCAAATTCAATGGCTGTAATGCGGTGGAGTACAACATGAAATGAGATATTCGCAACAATAAGAGACCTGGTCCATTATTGTTTTTTTTCCACTTGGAAAGCACCAGAAACCAGATCAGCCGCGCCGCGTTAGCCGCGGTTAAACCCGATTTTGGTAATGATTACGCAGCGGCTCTTCTCCTGCTTGACAAATTGGCCGTGATGATCAGGGAATCCACGGGGGAATAGATGCCTGAGAATCACCCTCAAAGTGATTCAATCAACAATCCCTGACGCCGAACCGCTTAGGATGCTTGATGTCTGATGTTGATTGCTTGAAAGGTGAACCTCGTTTGGTGTACGATGTCTAGACAAATGTCTGCATGTGGGTTCTGAGCATGCTGCTGTTATCGACCGACTCTTTCTTTCCAAACAGGCTGCCTTGATGCACGTAACCGATCCTTCCGTTGACCAACCCGACTCGCAGATTCCTGTGCCGCCGTATCCGAAAGATTCACCGCAGGGAATTATGGGCCGCCGATATATCGCGGGTTGTTTTGATAACCTGCTGGCGATGATTCTGGCTCTGGTGGTCGCGAATCAATTACCCGATTCGCAGCCTGCAATCCAGGTGGCTGTGATGGTGGCGACCTATCTGGCGTATTACCTGGTCTCGGAAGGCCTGTTCTATACCTCCCCGGTGAAATATCTGACCGGACTCACGATACGAAACTTCGACGGAGGTCCCAGCACGTTTCGTCAAACCATCATCCGTACGCTGATGCGTATTCTGGAAGTCAATCCGCTTCTTTTGGGTTGCATCCCCGCCGCACTGGCCATTTTCTTCACGCGAGACAAACAGCGCTTTGGCGATCAACTCGCGCGGACCGTGGTGGTGCGCAGAAAATAACCATGTACTGACACGACTGGAGAAGTCGCTTTTTTTCTCTACACGGAAACGGAATCACGTATGGCTCAAGTGACTGGAAAACAGATTACGAAATCGATTTGCCTGACTCTGATCGGTGCCGCACCAGGCACGATCTGGTTCTTCAACGTGGGAACCACACAGTCGATTGTCATCGGTTGTCTCGGTGCACTCATCGGCTTCGGCTTGTCTCTGCCGGGCGTATCCGCGGCTCGCGTCGCTGGCGGCACCGTCGGCATGATCGCCGCCAACAACGCACCCCGCCGCATGCAGGGGCAGATTATGGATACATTTGTGGGTGAAAAAGAAACGCCGGAGAGTCAACCAAACCCCGAATCAGATGACGAAGTGGATGAATCAAAACCGGAGACGTAAGAAGAGGTCGGAAAGTATTTGGGTATTGGTGGCGTGCCCGTTCAGCCTTACCCATCTATACTTTTAGCTCTTAGCCAGTTCAAGTTTTGGAGACAAAATTCACAATGAATCAAAGTAAACCAACCAAGTACGATGAGTTTATAAATTGGTTCAAAAATCATCGTTTGTTTCATTATATCATTCTCGCTGGTTATTGATTTTCCTGATTGGACAACTGTCTAGAGCTGTGTTAGACACGCAGTCCTTGTTTAATGGGGGGCGAAATAATCATCGCGAAATAGGAGGATATTAAAAGGGTCAGGACTCATATTATAGAGTCCTGACCCCTTTATTCTCTCTTGTTGAGTGAGGGCTCGCAACCCTGATATGAAATCGGCACTGTCGGACAAGCCGAGCAGTGGCACACGCTCGCGTGATCTGTCTGGAGAATGCATCTGAAGATTCCCGCGAATGAACCGGGGGATCTTTCTTACTCGGGAATTGTGCAGTGCTTTTGTAATCTAACAAACTATTCCACTGCGGGATGTTCATCTGCGTCGAATCTTCCCCCTTTAATCTTCGGAGAGCCCAACAGCAGTTTGAGCGGAAAACTGTTTAGAAATGTTCGATGCAGAATTCTGTGTATTTTTTAAATAAAAATTCCAACGAACCGTTGCTCTCAGCCACCGAAATCAAAGGAGAATAGAAAAGGTGTGCCCATTCTTCAAGTTCAGGATTTGCAGGGGGCCCATTAGGGTCATATACAATGGCGGCGGCTGGGCCAATGCTAATAACATAAAACATTAGCGAAAATGCAATTACATAACCCGATAGATGAATGAGTTTTGAACGCTTAGTTTCAGACATTGCGAAGCCCCCTGGGCATAGGAATCTGACAAACACATATTAAACGATTCAAGGCGAAAAGTCATCTAAATCTTAATCATGTTCAAAACAAGTCCAAAGGGAACTTAAAAAGAGACCGGGAAGGGTATGAAAAGGGGGCAGAAACAGAGTTCTGATTTCCTGTAATCTTCCCCCCTCTTATTGGCAACACGGCCACCGTTGATGGTGTGAAGCTCGTTGCTGGCTTGCTGGGGAGCAAAAAGAGCAGAACACGCATGGGACTCATGGATTCACTGAAGGATGTTCATCTGAGTCGGTTCGGTTCTATCTGGTAGGATTTGTTTTGACTGGTGTTGGTTGCTCCTGGGAGGAGCAAAAGCGCTGGCTGGCGCCGTGCCGCTCAGGGGGGGACGCTTTCTTTGCTCGCTCACTGTTGGCAAGCCAACAGTGCCACACCGAACGTTGATTGGGATCGGGGGGATACTGATTTGTTTGCTTTTACTGGGACTTCCTGCTCGCTGCGCTCGGCCCGGATGTGCATCCGGGCCCACCCCTTGTTTGTTTTCTCGGGAATTGTCTGCTTCGTTTGATGTTTTTTCATTTGGACTTTTATTTTGGATGGAAGGTTGCCAGGCGGGCGGTCCCATAGGGCCTCGCCCTACTTTTTTCTGGTATGTCATTGTGGAAGATTTTCTTGAAGGGCGTGGGGTGGTCAAGGGGGAGAGAAAAGAAATGGTTGGCGAAGGAGTGTTGATGTGTGTCGATGTGGTGACGAGCGTGGTTTGTTGTGTGGCCATTGTGCGGCGAAGTGTGTCGACCCGCATAACTTTTCGAGGTTGTTTTTTGCTAAAAGTGGCTGAAACAAGAGGGTTTTATGGTGCTGAATTTTTCAGTGCGTTCGGTTCTTCACCTGAACCAGTAGTGTTTTCGCGCGCGACGCATAACAGGGATGATCTTGATGTGCACGACGGCGTCAAGAGGATTTTTTTCAGGTAATACTCACTCTGGTCAGGTGAACTTCAGGAGGAAGAATCATAATGTCAGGATTGATCACGCTGACAGGCAGGCAGCCGGGGGCTCGGTTATGAAAATGGCTCCCGCGCTCTGCTTCGGAAACTCAGCACTTGGCGGTTTTTCGTTTCTTGCCGATCGTGCCTCGCTGCTCTACTTTCTGGATGTAGTCGACGGCGGAGGGGACGCTGCAGGATGTCTGGCCCATGTCGACGGTGACGGTGCCGATTTTCTTCGCGGTTTGAATGGCTGTTTTTGTCAGACTGTCGATATAGCTGCCTGTGGAAATGATAAAGTTATTCATCGCGTAGCGGAGCATGTTCGGTTGCTCGTGAATCGTTCGTTCGATCTGTTTCAACAGCTGTTTGATTTCTGTCAGATCCAGTTCGGAATCGTCTTTGATGGAGACGAGGCTGCAAAGAGTCATCCAACCCGCCTGGGCTTTGGCTTCTTTTTTGGCGGCAATCCATTCCAGCGCCAGATCGTGGCCAAAACGGCTTTCGGCAGTGACCCAGGCAACAGTGGAGCCGCTGATGGGCATACAGTTGGCTCGGGTGAGCCAGCGACGCAGATTGGTTTTTGTCATCTTGGCGTCATCGGCGATCAGGCCGGCGAGGTACTGTGCGTCGTAGATGCCGGTATCAAACAGATCGAGGGCGATCTGGTAATCCTGTTTGATCTGCTTCTGGATTTTCTTCAGGTCGGCCACTTTAACGCCGAGCACGGGGTCTTTGGCACCGTGGTTGATCAACACCTTTTTCGTGGAATCAGATCCCAGTTTTTCCAGTTGCGCTACGATTTCGGTTGCCGTCATCTTCGTTCTCCCGCGTTGGTGCGACGGTTAATGGGGCTTACATTAATCAGAACGGTCAATCGAAATCAGTATACCCACTTTGATTATTTAAGCCAGCAAATCTTTGAGCAAATGATCTTCATCCGCGGGGCCGATGAGCCGTTGGTCCAGTCCCTGGTAAGGGACTTTGAGTTTGCGGGCGTCGAGTCCGGTGAGGTGCAGGATCGTCGATTGCAGATCGCGGACGCTGGTTTTCTTTTCGGCGATGAAGTAACCGAGTTCGTCGGTTTCGCCGTAAGATGTGCCGCCTTTGATGCCGCCGCCGGCCATCCAGATGGTGTAGCAGTGGGGGTGGTGGTCGCGTCCGAGGAATTTGGAGCCGTTGCGTTCTTCATTCATCGAGGTGCGTCCGAATTCACCGCTCCAGACGATGAGTGTTTCATCGAGCAGGCCGCGCTGTTTGAGGTCGGTGATCAAGGCGTACATCGGTCGGTCGATGTCTTTGGTTTTCTTAGGAACGCCGGTGATCAGGTCGTTGCCCGAGCCGGTGCCGTGCATGTCCCAGCCGTAATCAAAGAGTTGAATATACCTCACGCCGCGTTCCACCATGCGACGGGCGAGCAGGCAGTTGTTCGCGAAGGAAGGCGCGCCGCCGGTTGTGCCATACAGTTCGTGGGTTTCTTTGGTTTCACTGGCGAGATCCACGGCTTCGGGGACCGACATCTGCATACGGAAGGCGAGTTCGTACTGGTTGATGCGGGTCAGTGTTTCAGGATTGCCGAACTGTTTGAGTTCGAATTCATTCAGCGATTTGAGGGCATCCAGACTGCGACGGCGGACATCGCGGTTGATGCCTTTGGGGTTGGTGACGTAGAGAATGGGGTCGCCTGTGGTGCGGCACTGGACTCCCTGGTAGACGGACGGCAAAAAGCCGCTGCCCCAGAGACTTTTCCCGCCACTGGGGTCACTGCCGCCACTGAGCAGGACCATGAAGCCGGGCAGGTTTTTGTTTTCGGAACCGAGACCGTAGGTGATCCAGGATCCCATCGACGCACCCCCGAAGCGGGGGGCACCGGTATACAGGAACAGTTGGGCGGGCGCATGATTGAATTGATCGGTGTGCATCGACTTAACGACGGCAACGTCGTCGGCCACCTTCTGGAAGTTCGGCAGGAGTTCGCTCATCCACGTTCCCCCTTCGCCGTACTGTTTGAATTTGTAGGGCGTGCCCAGCATTTTGGGATGCCCTTTGATGAAGGGGAAGCCGCGTCCTTTCAGAAAGGAATCGGGGCAAGGCTGCATGTTGCGTTTGACGAGTTCCGGTTTGTAATCGAACAGTTCCTGCTGCGGAGGCGAGCCGGCCATGTGTAGGAAGATGACGTGTTTCGCTTTGCCGGGAATGCGGAATTTCGGCGCGGGGGCTTCGGTGTTTTCGGGTTTCTTGGCAGATGCACTCTGGTTGTCAGCCAGCATCGCACCAAGGGCCATTGCACCGATGCCGGTGGAACCCTGGGCGAGGAAGTGGCGGCGGGTGATCGCCTGTAATTGTTGTTGGTGTAGGTTCATGACTTTATCCTTTGGTGAGAACGCCATCCATGTTGAGCAGAACGTTGGCGATGACGGTCCAGGCTGCCAGTTCAGATTTATTGTATTGATCCGGCAGAGGTTTCAGCGGGTTCTCCAGGAGTTTCGCTGCTTCCTCGGGATGCGATTTGTAATAGGCTAATTCAGATTCATAAAGTTTTAATAACGGCTCGATCTGTTCGGGCCGGGGAGGACGTATGAGGCAGAGTTTCAAACCATAGGCGATTCGTTCGCGTGGAGTCGAACCCCCTTCTTTGAAGATGCGTAGTCCGAGTGCCTGCGAGATTTCGATGAAGACCGGGTCGTTCATCGTGATCATCGCTTGTAACGGCGTGTTGGTGTTGATGCGGCGGATCGTACAGATTTCACGGCTCGGTGCATCGAAGGTCGCCATCGAAGGGTAGGGGACGGTTCTTCGCCAGAAGGTGTAGAGACCTCTGCGGAAACGGTTTTCATCTTTGCTGGTCGCCCAGGTGCGTTGGCCGTTGAATGCGGCTCGCCAGATGCCCTCGGGTTGAACCGGATAGACCGACGGGCCGCCGATTTTTTTGTTGAGTTGACCGCTTAGGACGAGCGCCTGATCGCGAATCATTTCTGCTTCAAGACGGTAGCGCGGACCACGTGAGAGGAGCTGGTTGCGCGGGTCTTTTTGAAGGTGTTCGGCTGTGGTTGTGGAATCCTGCTGATAGGTGTTCGACATGACGATTGTTTTCAGCAGGGCTTTCCTGTCCCAGCCGTTCTGGATGAATTCGGTGGCCAGCCAGTCGAGTAGTTCGGGGTGGCTGGGGAGTTCGCCTTGCGTCCCGAAATCTTCTTCCGTCACGACCAGGCCGGCACCAAATAGTTGAGACCAGTAGCGATTGACGGCGACGCGTGCCGTGAGCGGATTCTCTGGTGACGTGAGCCATTTGGCGACGGCGATTCGGTTTTGAGGCACCTGTTTGGGAGCGGAGTTGAAGGCGCTCAGCAGCGCGGGTTCAACGACATCGCCGGGAGAAAGAAAGCTGCCGCGAACCATCATGCGCGTTTCACGTTGTTTGTCGGCCGGCAGTTCCTGCATGATCGGGAGTTGCGGATATTTGGGTTTGGATTTCTGGAGCTGCGCGATTTGATCTCGCGTTGGCTTCAACAGAGGAGCGATGCCGCGATAGTAGGCAGCGAGTTTCTTTTGCTGCGCCGGCGTTCTCTCTTTGCTGTCAACGATTGCCAGAATGTCATCGGGGACTTTGAGGCGCGGCTCCAGTTTGGATTCGGTCGTGTAAGAGAGACGGAAGTGGCCTAATGCGTATTGTGGATCTTTATAATTGTGGGAAAGTGTGATGGTTAGTCGCTGTTTGCCTGTGGCGGCGACGGAAGTGCTGTCGGGAATAAAGTAGGCGCTGTTTGCTTTGCCGAATTGCGGTGCGATGCCCCAGCCTTTTTGATTCTTGCTGGCCGGGTTAATGGCAGCACTGACGGGGAAGCCGGTTTGAGAGAACGAAGCAAATGCACGTTTGATCGGAATGGTTCGACGGCTGGAGAGTGCCAGCGTTGTGCTTGGTTTGGGGGGAGTCGCGACGACGGTTTGCCAGACCAGTTTGCGTTTGGCATCGAGCAGGCTGACTTTGAAGTTGGCGAGTCGTTCGCCCGAACCATCGGTGCGGTTCCAGATTTTGATTTGCTCAATCGGCGTGTTTGCTTTCAGATTGAGTTCCCACCAGGGTTTGACAGTGGTGTCGGTGTGGGTGGTCGATTTCGCATTAAAGAAATGGCCGTCGGTATTGCCATCGATGGCCAGTTTGGCTTGTCCGTCATGCGTCGTGCTGGACTGAGAAGCGATACCTTGAGCGGCAATGTTTTTGCCTGCCTGGAAGACCTGGACTTCAGCCAGAGAGAGAATCTGTTTTTTGTTGCCCTGATGTTCAATTCGCAGGAACTGCCCTTTGACGGGCGTGTCTTCGGCCTGGGCGGGCCGCGATTCGACTTTGATTTCTGATAAGACAAAATTGCCATCCGTGGCGCGGCCCGGTCCGTTTGATTTTAAACTTGTATCAGGCAGCACTTCGAGACGCAAGGCTTTGAAGGCCGGAACATCGAGTTCGGTTTCGATGGTGTAGGTTTCTTTGGCGGCTGGTCCCGAGGCGAGAATGGTGCCGTCTTTCTGAATATGGAATTTTGTTGTGGCGGCCGACGATTTGACGGTCAGCGGCGTAAGTGTTTTCCAGTTCGGTTTGGCGTGCAGCGTGCTTTCCCACTGCTGTTGTGCCTGGGCGAGTTCTTTGGTGGGCGTTTGCAACTTTTGATTCAGCGTCGCGATTTCGGCGTCGATGCGTTTGTTTGCTTGCAGCATTTCCTGAGTGGGGGCAGAGATGGTGGGGGCATCCGTGGGTTGATCATTGTCAGCCGTCTGGTTGAAGAAGGCGTAGAGCTGATAGTATTCTTTCTGCGAGATTGGGTCGTATTTGTGAGAATGACATTTCGCGCAGCCCATCGTCAGACCCATCCAGACCTGGATGGTGGTATCGACTCGGTCCGTGATGGCGGCGACGCGAAATTCTTCATCGTCGGTGCCCCCTTCGGTGTTGGTCATTGTGTTCCGGTGAAAGGCAGTGGCCACTTTTTGTTCGAGCGTGGGGTTAGGCAAAAGATCGCCGGCCAGTTGTTCAAGCGTGAATTGATCGAAGGGCATGTTCTGGTTGAACGCGGAGATCACCCAATCACGATAACGCCAGATGTCCATCCGGAGCGGATCAGAGCCATAACCTTTTGAGTCGGCATAACGGGCGAGGTCGAGCCATTTACGGGCCCAGCGTTCGCCGAATGCGGGATCGGCTAGAAAACGATCGACCAGTTTTTCGTAGGCGTTGGGCGATTTGTCTTTCAGAAACTGATCGACTTCTTCCAATGTTGGTGGCAGCCCGCGCAGGTCCAGGCTCAAACGGCGGATGAGTGTGTATCGGTTGGCCTGGGGACTTGGTTTGAGGCCCGCGTGCTCGAGTTGTGCGAGTACGAAGTAATCGATGTCATTCGCTGGCCAGCTTTGTTGTTTGACGGAGGGACGTGCGGGGCGCGTGGGCGGAATGAAAGACCAGTGCCGGGCGTATGGGGCACCCTGTTCGATCCAGGCCTTGATTTTTGCGATCTGGGCTTCGGTCAGTTTCTCGCCCACATCAGGGGGCGGCATGATCAATGATTCATCGTCTGTAATGATGCGTTGAAAGAGTTCACTCTCCTCGGCATTTTTGGGAACAATGGCGTGCTCGTCGCTTTCCAGTTTCGCGGTTGCTGAGGTTCGCTGATCGAGCCGGAGGCCGGCTTCGCGCGTTTCTTCATCGGGGCCGTGGCAGTGAAAGCAGTTTTTGGACAGGATTGGTCGGATATCGCGATTGAAGTCGACCTCGATCGTGGCCTGGCTTTTGTCAGTTGGTTTTTCTGCAAAGATGGCGGCACTGCTGTGGATGACCAGCAGGAGGACCAGTCCAATCAGAGAGTTGATTCTGAGGAAGCGATCAAACATCGGTATTCACCTTCGGGAAGGAGAGCAATGCAGATGCACCTGGGAACGCTTCATTGTCTGAGGCGAAGCGGAGAGTGTGGCACATCAACCATTGCGAAATCAGGTTTGGTGACACCAGTCCGTCAGTTTAAAAACCAACGGTAGCCAACTGCCAGGGAGACAATCAGCAGGTAAGTTAAATTCATTTAAGTGGCGCAATCGCCAGCCTTTATCTTAACTACCTGCGAGGGCAGATGCAAGAAAATGTCGCATTTCCGAGAGAGGCATCCCCGAGATGCCTGATCAGGACCCCGAGATCTTATTCAATACCCAGATTCCGTTCGATATTGCGTGCTTTGGAGCTCATGACGTATTTATACCACCAACGATCGGGTTCGGATTCTTTAGGGCGATCGCCGCGGGCTTCTTCACCCACGGAAGCCCACTGGTCGACTTCTTCTTCATCGCCCCAATTGGCGTCAAACGGTTTCGGCTTAAAGGCTCGCATGGTTTCGCGGTTTAATTCTGAGATCGGTTCCATGATTGATGCACAACCGGAAATGAGAAAACAAGACGAACCACAGACGATACACGTCAAAACGAAGGATTTCATGAGATGTTCCTCCATACAATCATCTCCAGATGAGGACAGAAACCGCCTCAGCTGTTAAGATTGATGGTCAACAATGTAGTGATGTGAGAGATTTGAGTAGGGATGAAGATCCCTGTGAGAGAAGAGAGCCGGCATTTTACTGATTTGGTAAACTGCGCCTACCCCTTTTTTCGGGGTGGTTTTTCGCTTTAATTCCGGCATATATCGAGGAGATCACGTGGATTCTGGTTTAGATATACTTGTTGTTGCTCCCCATCCGGATGATGCCGAGATCAGTATGGGGGGGACGATTCTGGCGTGTAAAGCCCAAGGCTTGCGGGTCGGAGTCATCGAATTAACCAATGGTGAACCAACACCTTATGGAAGCCCGGAGATTCGAAAACGAGAAACGGCGGCAGCGACTGCAGTGCTGGATCTGGATTTTCGCGAAAATCTGGAGCTACCGAACCGGAGTCTGGAATCGAGTCTGGAAGCACGGCGGAAACTGGCGATTGTATTTCGGACTCAGCGGCCGAAAGTGATTCTGGCTCCCTATTGGGAAGACGTGCATCCCGATCATGTCTCCGCCAGTCATCTGACCGACGCGGCTCGATTCTGGTCGAAACTGAGTAAGACGGACATGCCGGGGGAACGGTTTTGGCCGCCTCAGATCTATTATTTCTGGAGCATCCATCTTAGGATTCATCCGAAACCGAGTTTTGTGTTCGACATTTCCGGCCATATCGACCAGAAAATGCAGGCGATTCGCAGTTATGAAAGCCAGATGATTACGGGCCGGCCTACTGAACATCCTACGGTCTTAGACGACATTAAAGACCGCGCGCGTTACTGGGGTTGGACGATTCAGCGGGCTTATGGTGAACCCTTTGCCAGTCGCGAAGAGATCGGAATTCAAAGTTTTCTACCATTATCAGCTGAAGAACTGACGTAGAGAGTCCTAGTTATCTGGATTTCATTAATGGGGAAAGCGAACGCGGTTCAGGAGGAAAAGTACCCTCTTGGCGCGAGGTTTTTAGGTTCAACCTTGAATGTTCGTACTTTCATCGGTTAGACTTTGCTTAACTGAATTAAAAAATACGACTGATGTAGCAACCGTATGGCACAGTCCTGATGCAACGGGGGGGGGAATGAAGAATTCATCTCACCACCATCTGGTTGAATGACTGTGATACCACCCCACCCAAACGTGCAGAGTGCAATCCTTCCATCTGACATTACATTGAGGAGAAAAAAGAAGATGTCTCAACAATCTCGTCGCGAATTCCTTGAACAATCGATGTTTGCTGCCGCTGGTGCAGCAGCCTTGGGCGCTTCAGTTCCTCAACTCTCGGCAGCAGACAAACAGTCGAGCAGCCCGAACGAAAAACTGCGTGTGGCTTTGCTGGGTGTGAACGGCCGCGGACAGTCTCACCTGGGGGCATTCACTGGTCGTAAAGATACAGAAGTAGTAGCTGTTGTCGATCCGGATGAAAGTGTCGGGATGACCAAAGGTGTCGGAAATGTTTTCAAGAAAACGGGCAAAAAACCTGCCTACTACAAAGACCTGCGAAAAGCATTCGACGATCAGAAAATCGATATCGTCAGCATCGCGACTCCTAACCACTGGCACGCACTGGGTGCGATCTGGGCGATTCAAGCAGGCAAAGATGTCTATTGTGAAAAGCCCGTCAGCCACAATGTGAGCGAAGGCCGTCGCATTGTGGAAGCGGCTCGCAAGTACAACAAAATTGTCCAGACCGGAACACAGTGCCGTTCACAACCTGGTCTGATCGATGCGATTGAATTCATCAAAGCCGGTGGTATCGGCGAAGTCAAACTGGCTCGTGGTACCTGCTACAAACGACGTAAATCAATCGGTCCTAAAGGCAACTATGATGTGCCTGCCAGCGTTGATTATGATCTCTGGCTGGGGCCTGCACCGATGGGGCCATTGACCCGTCAGCGATTCCATTACGACTGGCACTGGCAGACACCAACTGGTAACGGTGACCTGGGTAACCAGGGCATTCACCAGATGGATGTCGCACGCTGGGGCTTAGGTGTAGATAATGTTGGCGAGAGCGTACAGGCTTACGGCGGTCGTCTGGGTTATACCGACGCCGGTGATGTAGCCAATACTCAGGTCAGCATTCACCAGTTTGGTGACAAACGATTGGTATTCGAAGTGCGTGGTCTGGAAACTGAGCCTTATCGGGGTGCTAAAGTGGGAGTGATCTTCTACGGCTCCGATGGTTATGTTGTCATTCCCAGTTACAACAGTGCCTCGGCATTTAATAACGATGGCAAGCTGATCAAGAAGTTCTCTGGTTCGGCAGATCACTTCGCGAACTTTGTGGATGCTGTTCGCAGCCGCAAAATCAGCGATCTGAATGCGGATATCGAAGAAGGTCACATTTCCAGTGCCCTGTGTCACCTGGGTAATATTTCCTACGAACTCGGTGAAACAATGCCGGTTAAGGAAGTTGCCGGTGAAATGAAAGGTGATAGCGAAGCTCTGGAAACCCTGGGCCGCTTCCGTCAGCACCTGAGCAACAACAAACTTGATGCTGATGACACTGTGGTCAGCATGGGCCCCAAACTGTCTCTGGACGGTAAGAAAGAAACCTTCACTGGTGGTATGGCTTCGACTGCGAATCCGAAATTGACTCGCGAATATCGCAAGCCATTCGTCGTTCCTACCACTGCGAATCTGTAAGTCTCAACTGAGACCTGAAAAGTCTTTCCAAGCCTCCTTCCCTGTGAAGGAGGCTTTTTTGATTTAATGGTGGGAGTCGTCGGGCGAATCTGATTTCCGTGTCGCTTTCAGCAGGTATTGAAGCTGTGGAGATTCCAGAACGTGTTTTGCCAGGCATTCTCCCACATGCTCTTCTTCGTCAACCACGACATCGGCTCCAGCCGCCAGCAGTTGCCAGTGGTGCAGGTGGTAACGACATCTGACATACAGGGCTGTTCCGGGAGAGAGTTGACGAACCAAGTAGATAATCTGTCTGCAGACGGTCGTACTGGGGAGTGTTGTGATGACTAATCGTGAACGATAGAGACCCGCATGTTCGAGGACTTCAATTTGTGTGGCATCTCCCAGCTGAGAACGCAGGCCGTATTGTGCCGCAATTTGCAGATTTTCATGATTCAGATCAATGACGACAATTTTTTTCAAGCCAACCTGTAGCAGCTCACCGGCAACTCGTTGACCGGCCGGTCCAAAACCCAGAATCAGAATTAGATCGGAATCAGTTTCGCTGCTGGATTCAAGTTCTATTGCCTGGATCGCATGCTGTGGTGGTTCAATGTTCTGGTTACGCCGGCCTAATTTCCGAATCAGGTTCGCTGCTGCCGGAGCCAGTTGAATCAGATAGGGAGTCAGAAGCAGAGTAGCGATGGTAGTAGAAACGAGCAGTCGAAAAGTGGATTCGGAAAGGATTCCCGGATTGGCCGTTGTTCCACGTGCTACCGTCGCCAGCACGAAAGAGAATTCTCCAACTTGAGCGAGACAAAGTCCTGTGCCGAGAGCGAATTGCCAGGGTTGCCCACAAAACCAGGTAACACCAAATGTGATCAGCATTTTTCCCAACACAATCGCTGCAACGGTAGCGAGTACGAGAGCGAGATGGTCGACGACCCAGTTCAGATCACCAAACATGCCGACCGCAGCAAAGAACAGTGTGACGAGTACCGTTTTCAGAGGTTGGACATCCGATCGGATTTGAGTAGCAAAAGGAGAAATTGCCAGTAAAACACCGGCAACGAATGCGCCAAGCGCAGGACTCAGCCCCAGTCGATGAGCAGCCCAGGCAGAGCCGGCGGCCATCACCATCGCGAGGAGAATCGGAAAATCTCGATTCCGACGCAGAGAGGACAATTCCAGCAGACGTGGCAAAACATAATTGAACAGTCCGTAAAATACGGCCACAAAAAGAACTGCGAGGGTCAACGATACAGAGAGTTGAACTGTAATATCGGCAGCGGTTCCTTTGCCGACCAGAGCAGTGATAATCAGCATCAGTGGGATAACGGCCATATCCTGAACCAGTAGAATTCCCAGAGCCGTCCGTCCGTGTGGTGCATCGAGTTCGGCCCGATCATTGAGCATTCTGACTACACAGGCAGTGCTGCTCAAGGCAATCGTGGCACCGATGGCCAGGGCTTCCGAGACCGAAAAACCCAGCAGGATGGAAACAGCCAAACCGGCCAGCAGTGTGAATAGAATCTGGAAAATCCCTGCTAAGAGCGGAATACGTCCCAGACGCCTGAGTCGGGGCAGTGAGAATTCGAGTCCAATGGCAAACAGGAGTAGGGCCACCCCCAGTTCTGCCAGATCGAAGATGCTTTGACGGTCAGAAACCCAGCCCAGTAAGTTAGGGCCGACCAGTGTTCCTGCAGCGATATATCCCAGAATGGCGCTCTGTCTCAGTTGCTCGGCGATCGTTCCGAGGACAATGGCGGTGGCCAGCAAGATCAGCACGTCTGCCAGTGAATGCCACATCCTTCCGTCGGTCACGCCAAGAATCAGCGACATATGGGACGGGACGTTTTGGAAAAGACATTCGGTCATTGCTGCTCAATCCTTTTGTTCGGGCACTATCTCAAAGGATCTTATACCAGTTCTAACATGGTGGAAAGATCGGGAATGAAGCCAGGTGGGCTTGTGCTAATGTTATTTTCACCTTTGAGGGGAAGGGGAGCGAATCTGGTTGAATTCAGACGAATGCTTCTGAAAAAAGCTATCACTAATGGAGCCGCTGGCTATAATCATCTTCGAGTCGGAAATACGGATTCCCATTTTTGTATGGATACAGGTGTATGTTTCAGTTTTTCTCAGGTGCAAAAAAACACGTTAAGAATAAAGTAAAGCGTACGGTGATTCGGCATCATCGTCGTTCGGGTAAGGTTTTATTCAGCGACACGACCTTGCGCGACGGCGAGCAGATGCCTGGCGCGACTCTCGATCCGATCGAAAAACTGCAGATTGCCAAATCGCTCGAAGCCGCCGGCGTGCATTCTCTCGATGCCGGTTTTCCCGCTTCCTCGCAGGCGGATATCGATGCCATTCAAAGCATGGTGGGCGTGATCAAAAAGCCGGTGCTGACAGCTTTGTGCCGTACGTTGCCGGGTGATGTGGATGCCGCAGAGGAAGCGTTGGCGGGAAACCCGCCGCACAAACGGGGGGTCAGTCTGTTTTGTGGGACCAGCCCGTTGCATCGCCAGTTCAAACTGGAGAAAAATAAAACGGAAGTCTTAAAGCTGATTGTCGACAGCATTCAGTATGCGGCGGAGAAGTTTGACATCGTTGCATTCAGCCCGGAAGACGCGAGCCGCACCGAAGTTGATTTTCTGTGTGAAGTGTATCGAGAAGCGATCGCTGCGGGAGCAACGACGATTGGCTTTCCGGATACAGTCGGTATTTTGACACCCTACAAAGCACAGGAATTCATTTGTCAGATACAGGATCAGGTGCCGGGCATTGAGAATGTCTTACTGGCGGTGCATTTTCATAATGATCTTGGTCTAGCGGTTGCAAACACTCTCGCTTGTATTGACGCCGGGGCAAACGTGGTACAGTGCACGGTGAATGGGATCGGCGAACGGGCCGGGAATGCCGCGCTGGAAGAGGTGGCGATGGTGCTACATCTGCATCAGGACGAGTATGAACGGCCGCATCATCTAGATGTTTCGAAATTAGCACCGCTCTGCAAGCTGGTTTCAGAATTGACGGGCATTCCGCTTTCTCCCATGAAACCGGTTTCCGGCAGCAATATCTTCGCGACCGAAGCGGGCATTCATCAGGACGGACTGCTCAAGAACCCGGATACCTATTTGCCTTATCGCCCGGAAACAGTTGGTGAGAGCGGAATCAAACTGGTTCTGGGGCGACACAGCGGCAAGAAAGCCATCCTGCATCGGCTGCACGAACTGGGCAGAGAGCCGAACGAAAAAATTGTGCAGCGCGTGTTACAGGCGATCAAGGAACTTCCCAAAGGGGAGCTGGTCGATGATGACCTGCTGCTGAAGCTATCGAATTAAAGTGAACGTGACCGCAGCTTACTCGAAATAGTTGACAGCATTGCGGAAGAGTTGCATGCCGGCTCCTTCGCCTTCCAGTCCCAGACGCGTCCATTGTGGATGCTGTGTGGCGAACAGAAAACGTTCCGGGTGAGGCATCAGCCCCAATACGCGTCCCGAAGAATCACTCAAGGCGGCGATGTTATAAGCCGAGCCGTTTGGATTCACGGGGTAAGGCAGGATGTCTTCCTGCAGGACGGTTTCCGAGTCACCTGCTTCGCGATAGCACATGGCGATTTGTTGATTTTCCTGCCAGCCGGTGATCATCGAATCGTCGCTGACGGCAATGCGGCCTTCCGCGTGTGCGATGGGAAGTTCAATCTGGTCGATGTCTTTCAAAAAGACATTCTGCGGTGCCAGTACTCCCAGGTTGACCCACAGGGATGTGTATTTACCGTTCGTGTTCCAGGTCAATGTGGCATTGCGGTCTTGATCCGGTTTGGGAGGCCAGTCTGCAGCACCGCCGGGTAGAATTCCTGCTTTGAGCAACACCTGAAAGCCGTTACAGATCCCCAGCACCAGTTTGTCGGCTGCCAGGAAGTTGCCAATAACGTCAGCCAGTTGTCCCTGCAGATGGCTGGCGAAAATCACCCCGGCGCCTACGTCGTCCCCATAGCTGAACCCGCCGGGCAGGCAGAGAATCTGATACTCATCAAGCTGACTGGGGTTTTCCAGCAGTTTGAGGAGATGAATCCTGGTTGACTCGGCTCCACAGAGATCAAATGCATGTGCCGTCTCAATATCACAATTGGTTCCAGGGGCGCGTAACACACAAACTTTGGGGGGAGTTGACATAAGAGCAGAATTAATCCTTAATTTTCAATTTCCGTGTGGCGAAAGGAATGGTCTCCGATACTGAGGATGCTATTCCGAAAACCGCTTTTGTTCCAGCGTCAGGACAGCGATACCCTCTGAAAAACCGGGTTTTCCTGATCTCGGTAAGGTTGGATTGGATTGTACCGTCCTAAGCCTTGAAATACGAGCAGTTTAGAGCGTTCTTTGCTGATTGGGCGGCTGAAAAATCAATCTGTGCGCTGTCTGATGAATTTGCTATAGTCCCACCCCCTTTACAGAGCCCGTCCTGGCCCGATCTTCTTCTAAGATGGTACCAGCTATTTTTTTCCGAGTCTGACATTTTCATGAACCGTCTGTTTCAATTGTTCCTGATTGCATTCTTAATACCCGTCTGTTCCGGGTGTTTTAATGCTTATAATACGCGGATTCCGCGTGTTTTTTCGGGACGCCAAGGGATGACGCGGAGCCAGAAAATGGAAGAAAAAAAGATGATGGAACTGGAAGATCCGCTTCCCTCCAGTGCTCTGGGACCTGGTGTTGTCCGACCGCGCGAATTCGGAACGCAACGTACCGAGTCTCGACTAGCGATTGAGCAGTCTTTACTGAGTCGCCCTTTTGTACAGCCTCGACCGGGTCAGACCTTACATCGGATTCCCAAATTGTCAGGCGGCAACTCAAAATATCCTGAAGTGATCCGTCCTTAATCGTGTGTTCAGACGCTGTTTTTCTCTGCTTCTGCTTTTCATTCGTTTCTCTTTGCGTACAATGAAATTCGGAAAGAAACGCATTCAACTCTGTTCAGGGCAAGTGGCTATCTTGAGATATCGATGCTCCGTGGCAAAACTGATTCCCGTATCTCATCTTTTTCCGCGGGGAATACTACTGCTTTTGAGTCTGGCTTTCACTCTCGGCGTCAGACCTGTGCTGGCCCAGGTCGAAGTCAATCGTTCCGTCGATGCGCAGGGTAAGAAATACTATACGCCCCCCACACGGAATGCCGTCAATCGTGGCTTGAAATTTCTGGCAGAACGCCAGCACCCCGATGGTTCGTTTGGATCTGGTTCCACCTTTAAAAATAATGTGGCAGTGACGGCTTTGTGTGGAATGGCATTTCTGGCCGAGGGGAGTACACCCGGCAGAGGCAAATATGGCGGGCAGGTGCAAAAGGCGGTGGATTTCATTCTCGCTTCGTGTAAGCCCTCGGGATATATCATTTCGCCTGACAGTATTTCACACGGACCGATGTATGGACATGGTTTTGCGACTCTGTTTCTGGCAGAGGTGTATGGGATGACGCACAGAAAGGATGTACGCATCAAACTTGAGAAAGCTGTCGAACTGATTGTCAAATCGCAAAACGCGAAAGGGGGCTGGCGGTATACCCCGGAGAGTAAAGACGCGGATCTTTCAGTGACGGTTTGTCAGATCATGGCGCTCAGGGCAGCACGAAACTGTGGTATCTTTATCTCTAAAGAAGTCATCGATCGCTGTACAAAATACGTCAAGGAGAGTCAGAATCCAGATGGCGGTTTTCGGTACCAGTTAGTGCATCAGGCAGAGAGCGAATTTCCCCGATCCGCCGCAGGTGTTGTCGCCTTATATAGCGCCGGGATTTATGAAGGTGCGGAAATCCAAAACGGGCTCGGTTATTTAATGCGGCATCTTCCCAATCAACGATATTTCAGGGGCAGCCATTACTACTATGGCCAATATTATGCTGTTCAGGCAATGTGGCAGGCTGGTGCCGGGTATTGGGATGACTGGTATACCGCAATCCGGGAAGAACTGGTCGCCGGTCAGATGACAAGTGGCAGTTGGAGACCGGGCAGTGCAAACTGTGTTGAATACAGTACTGCCATGTCTTGTATTGTTTTGCAGATCCCTCGAAATAATATCCCCATCTTTCAGCGCTGAGTTTCTTCGATTCCTTTGTATCTTCATCGTGCGGTGTGTAATGCGTTTGTCTTTCCAACTGTTTCTGATCTGCTTCCTGTTCTGCGGTATGGATCGTTTCGTCGCTGCCGAAGTTCTTGAACAGACAAATGGTACGGTTCTACAGGGGACGTTGTTGCAAATCGACCAGAATCAATTTCAGTTCCAGACAGAAACTGCAATTCATACCGTTCCCGCTGCTGAGGTCATCCGGGTTACGCTGGGGAAACCGCAAGCCAATTCGCCTCGGGGAGGACTTGTCATTCTGGCGAACGATGATCGCATTCATGCCGAGATCTTGTACTCGGAAGAGGAATCTATACTTGTGCGTCTGAATTCCTGTCCGGAAGTGGATAAATGGAAAATTCCCCTGGAAACGATTCAGGCGGTTTTTTTTCAATGGCCCGCGTTTCAAAAATCTCAGGTACAATTAATTCGAAAAATTGCTCAGCTCAAAAAAAAATCAGATCTGTTTTATTTGAAAAACGGGGATTTTCTGGAAGGGGAATTTCTAGGATTTGATGCGCGCACATTTCGTTTTGATTCGAATGCCGGCGAAACGGCAGTCCCTCGATCCGGAATTGCCTATTTCTGTTTTAATCCGGAGCTCATCAATTTTCCGCAGCCGAACGAGTTACGATATCGAATTGAGCTAACTGATGGTACGCGTTTGAGTGTATCTTCCCTGGTCTTGAACAAGAGTATGATTGCTGCGAAAACCTTATTTGGTGCAGAGTTAAAATGTAAGCTGGATCAAGTTGTTTCCATTACGCCATTAGGAGGACTGGTCGTTCCTCTAGCGCAACTTGAGCCGAGCGAATATCAATTTACGCCGTATTTCAACCAACAGTGGGGCTGGCGTCGTAATCGCAATGTGGTCGCAGGTCCCTTGCGTGTGGGAGACAGAGAGTATGCCACCGGACTGGGAGTACATAGCGCCGCGGAATTACACTATGCACTGGATGGAAAATACAAAGCGTTTCAGACAGAAGTCGGAATTGATGATTCCACAAATGGCAACGGAAATGTGGACGTCTCCGTCCTCGTCGATCAGCGTGTTGTTTATCAGCAGACGGTCCGGGGAACAAAACAGATGTCCGCGACCACTGTGCCACGCATTGATCTCAGCGGTGCCCGTGAACTGGTATTGAAAGTTGAGTTCGGAAAGAATGCTGATATCCAGGATCTGGTCGACTGGTGTCGGCCTGTTTTGATTCTGAAAAAATGAGTCGGTTTTTCTGAAAGACGCATCAAAGTTGACTGTTCGGTCAGTAGCGTTGACAGGCGGTTTTCTCTATTCTTGTGATTAACGCTTACTGTTTTTCCCACCCGTAAAATCAATCCCTTGCAAAGAAGACATCTTATGAAAACGATCCCCTTGCTGTTGTCCATCGTATTGCTTGCCGTCACCCAGCAATTATCGGCTGCAGACAAAGTCGATACGTCGCCGGCACCGGTGAAAATTGTCAAAGTATTTCCTTATCTGAAAATTGATCGTCCAATTGTGATTACGCATGCGGGCGATGGTTCAGACCAGCTGTTTATCGCATCGCAAAAAGGAAAAATCTACGCAGTTCCTAATACTCCTGATGATGAAGATCTGGAAGAAGGCAAACTGTTCCTCGATATCTCTGACCGGGTGGTCTACAACGATAAACAGAACGAAGAGGGCCTGTTGGGATTTGCGTTTCATCCAAATTATAAACAGAACGGCGAGTTCTTTATATATTACAGTACGGCGGATAAGCCTCAGAATACGTCGATCATTTCCCGCTTTCGCGTGTCAAAGGATAATCCGAACAAAGCACTCGCTGATTCGGAAGAAGTTCTGATGCGTGTCAAACAGCCTGCCTGGAACCATAACGGCGGAACGCTGGCATTTGGCAAAGATGGAAAACTCTACATTGCCTTTGGTGATGGGGGAGGTGGAAACGATGTGTTTAAGAATGGTCAAAATTTGACTACGGTTTTGGGAACAGTTTGTCGGATTGATGTCGATCATAAAGATCCGGGATTGAACTATGCCATTCCCAAGGACAACCCGTTCGTGGAAGGGAAAAGCGCTGAAATCAAAACGGCCCGTAAAGAAATCTGGGCTTATGGATTCCGCAATCCCTGGCGAATCGCCTTCGATTCCAAAACCGGCCTGTTGTGGGCCGGTGAAGTCGGGCAGGGCATCTGGGAAGAAATCGACATCGTCGTCAAAGGCGGAAACTATGGCTGGTCAGTACGGGAAGGAAAACATCCTTTCGGTCCGAACGGCGTCGAAGCCCGCGAGCATTTAATTGAACCCATCTGGGAGTATGATCACAATGTCGGCAAGTCGATTACCGGCGGGTCAGTATATCGTGGCAAAACGATTCCGGTCATCGTGGGGTCTTACATTTATGGCGACTATGTTTCCGGAAAATTCTGGGCTTTAAAGTATGATGTCGAGAATAAGAAAGTCACCGCCAACCACGTGATTGAATCCCCCAGCATTCCTGTGATGACCTTCGGTGAAGGTCCGAACGGTGAAATGTTTCTGTCGTCTTCCTTCAGTGAAATTTTCATGCTGAAAGCAAAATAATCAGCGGAAGATGAGTGAAAACGACCATCACAAAAAAACACGGAGCCGCGAAAGACGTGGCTCCGTGTTTTTCTTTTTTCGCTAACTAAGAATGTTAAATCGCGTATTGCTGCAGGTCTTCCAGGTCGACAAATTCAAGAGTCGAAATGTGACAGGATTCCAGTTTCACACGCGGCGCCATCCCTGCTTCCAACGCTTCTTTCCAGCGCTCGACACACAGGCACCAGCGATCGCCGGGTTTCAGGCCGGGGAAATCAAACAGAGGATGCGGCGTACTTAAATCGTTGCCGCGTTCTTTAGAGAATTCCAGGAATTCCTCTGTGACTTGAGTACAAACCGTATGCAGGCCCATATCGGACCCGCCGGTATTGCAGCACCCATCCCGATAGAACCCGGTCACTGGTTCCAGCGAACAGACTTCAAGCTCAGTGCCTAGTACGTTTTTTGCTTTTTTGTCTGTCATATTAAAACTGGTCGACCTCTCTGTACGCTTCAATTACGGCCATGTCGCCCTCTTTTCCGGGCTTGGAATTGCCGTGTTCCATTCCAATCACACCATCGAAGTCTTTGGAATGAATGTGCTTGAACACGTTCAAGTAGTTGATTTCACCGGTTCCTGGTTCTTTGCGTCCTGGATTATCGCCGGACTGGAAGTAACCAATTTCGTCCCAGCAATTGTCGATATTGACAATCAGGTTGCCTTCGGTGATCTGCTGATGATAAATATCAAACAGGATCTTACAGGCCGGGCTGTTAACGGCTTTGCAGATGGCATATGCCTGGGGAGAGCCTTGTAAAAAGGTTCCGCCGTGGTTGGCGTACCAGTTGAGTGGCTCTAAAACCATGACCATGCCGTGTGGTTCAAAAATCTCGGCACAGCGTCTGAGCAGTTCGATGACATTGGCTGTCTGATAACCTTCTGCCAGTCGGCTGCGCGGGTTTTCATCCACATTTCCGGGAACGACCGTCATCCATTTCGCGTTCACGCGTTTGGCGACTTCCACTGAATCCTGAATGTCTTTCAGAACTGAGTTCCAGACATCTTTGTCTTTGCGGACGAAGGTGGTTTTACCAATGGAGCCATGAGCCACAAACACGCCCATTTGCATGTTGCGTTTTTCCATCGTATCAGCAATTTTCTGCTGCAGTTCCTTAGGCTTCTTTTTCATGCCATTGTCTTCCCAGGCGGTAAAGCCCTGGTCGGCGGCGAAATTGAGCTGGTCGATGGGATCATTGCCGGCGGCATTTTTAAACATGCCGAAATGCGGTGCATATTTGAGTTGGAACGATTTACTTTTTTCGACTCCAGCCGCTTGCGCCGCTGTTCCCGCTAATACGGCGGTACTACCAGCGATAACACTGCTTTTCAGAAATTCTCGTCGTTGCATATGAGGGACTCCTTGTTGTGAAATTCAAATCAGGTGATCAGTCTTTGAGGTTTATTCTAGTCAATGCCGACAGAGGATGCACCTGATTTCGCAAGGAATCAATTTGAGTATGCAAAAGTCAATTCCGAAGTAAAAAGAGACCGTCTCGGAATGGAAACTTGTTTTATGAGCCTATTGCGATCAAGGCAAGTGTGGCAGCCGCGTGATGACTAGAATACCGATACTGGCGAGCAGCACCAGTATGATCTTGAGAAACACCGAGAGCGGAGAGAAAATCAGTGTCGCCGTAATGATCAGGACGACGATTGTGATCGCCTGAATTTTGACACTCATTCTTACACCACCTGCCTGTTGCCAGTCTTTTAAAACTTGGCCAAGCACGGGAGAACGTAATAAGGCCTGATTCAGGCGGGGAGAGGTTCTGATCAGAAAAAAACTGGTTAACAACAGAAACGGTGTCGTTGGCAGTACGGGCAATGCTACGCCAAGAACTCCCAGAACGAAGAACAGTCCCGCCAGGCCAAGATAAACCACTTTTTTGAATCCGGTCACTGTGGGAACGGCCGTCTCATCCAGTGTATCCAGAAACGCAGGATGAATCTCATCAAAGGCTATCCGCTCGAGAGTCAGGCCTGGGGCATCTGTATCTTTCGAGAGTTTTTTTTGCGGCTGCGAATTACGGATCATGAAATCGAAGATCTGAACTGGTGGAGTGAATGGAGATCTGAGACGCCAATTCTAGCTGAAACCGGTTTGGGAACAAGATCGATTTCACCAGAGAAGATTTGAGGTGAATGCCCCATGTCGCACAACCGTTGATCTCGGTTCAACGGGCGGGCTGCATGCCGCCACGTATTGCGCCCGCAGCCGTGTTCCCATAATTATCTGCAAAGAGCGGGGCCAGAGGGCGACTGTTGGGAACAGACAACCACGCCCGCAGCAGATGTCGTTTTAAACTGGCTTCCTCGGAATCTTCGAAGTCATCCCGCCGATGAAATGTGACCCAGTTATTGAGAAAGAGTAAGTCGCCCGGTTCCTGCCGAAAGGTCACACTGAATTCCTGCGATTCCGCCAGTGCTTCCAGTTGATCCATCGCCTCTTTTTGCAGGGGAGTCATCTCAGGTAGATCTGGAGACGCGTAGGCACGTTCGATCAAGACACGCAGGAAGCTGCCTGCAAAATGACCGTCCTGAACAGAAAAGACAGGTTGCTGGCAGAACGGTTTGGCATTTCCCTGATCCACATTGTGCCGCAGATAATAAAAGGGCTGCATCAGAACCTGGGTCAACAGAGGCCAGCGATCTCGCATTGCATTGAAGAGGGCGACGGAACTGACCAGCTGATTATCGCCGCCGGAAATCGCCTGTTGGATGCAGAGGAATCCGATTACATCACAACGGTCGGTATGAAAACTGAGCCGTTTACGGGTATTTGGCCCGCGGGCTTGTGCCTGTCCGACCTGATAACCTTCATCGCGAACGTGAAAGAGTTTTTCACCGGTTGCACTCTGGGAAACGGGAGTTCCGAGATGGACCGAAATCAACCAGAACAGCAGTTCCAATTCCTGGGGTGAATATTCTTCGACGGGGATTCGTTTGAGCTGACAGGCCCCGGAGCCCTGTTCGAGCTGACTTTGGATTTGCTTTAATTCCGGTCCCAGGTGTGGAAGTGGGAATCGATCAGCGGTTATCTGCTCCAGGCTCAGCTCTTTCGTCGAAATTTCCTGAAGTGCTTCCTGCAGATCCTGCAGGTGTTGCTGCTTCAGGTTGATTGACCAGTCCGGACTCTGAAACAGTTCGGCACCTTTCCAGGCTGCAGGAATCTGAAACGGGCCGGGCAGGGGATCGGGATTCGGGCTGTCACTCACGCTTTGAACACTCCTGTAAGACGATCTTTCATCTAAATCGTTGAAAAGATGATCTTAGCAGAATGAAAGCAGAGTGAAAAGTTTCTGTACGACTAGTCTGGCGATCCGAATCTGTCTTAGCAGGGAATCGAAACTATTTTGCCACCAGATTCTGGTTTCGTGGTTTTTTTAGAAACGAATTGATGATGCTGATCAATTTTTTTCGCTCAAGCGGCTTGCTCATGTATTCATCACAACCTGCGTCGAAGCATTTCTGGCGGTCGCTGTCCATCGCATGGATCGTGAGTGCGATAATTGGTTTCGTATATCCTAAGGCACGAATCTTGCGTGTTGTAGAATATCCATCCAGTACGGGCATTTGAATGTCCATCAGAATCAGGTCATAGGGCTCCCCGATTGGATCTCCAATCTCCTGGCTTTTCTGTAATTCGTCAATCGCCTGCTGACCATTTTCGACAATCGTGATTTCTGCGCCTGCTTTCGTGAGCAGGAAGTTGATCAAACGCTGATTGTAGATACCATCTTCCACGAGCAGAATGTGACAATCCTGTTTGAGAAAATCGTGAGAAGCTTTGTAGGTCTTAATTTCCTCAAGTCGTTTCGATGCGGAAACTTTTTCCATTTTGACTTCACTGATATCTCCCGCCGCGATCGTGAATTCAACAGTTGTGTTGAAGGCATCCTGCCCTTTGACCTGGATCTGGCCTCCAAGCATTTCGGTTAGATGTTTACTGACAGCCAGTCCCAGTCCCAGACCACTTACCGGATGTGTCATCAACTTATCCGTAAGACGATAGGGAGTGAACAGATCGCTGAATTGTTCGATAGAAAGTTCGGTTCCGGTATTTCTGACTGAGAATGTCAGTTGGTGGGTGCCATTCTCCAGAGAGGTTGTCTGGACGCCGAGTTTCACACTGCCCCTTTGGGTGAGTTTAATTGCGGTGCCAATCACGGTTGTGAGAATTTGCTTCAGCCGAATAGGATCAGATTTGATGGTTTCCGGGATTTCCGTTTCATATTGCACCTCAAATTTCAGATCCTTCATTTCTGCTTTTTTCGCCATTTGCACTTGGACGTTTTCGATTACGGTTACCGGACAGCAATCGAGCAATTGAATATCCAGCAGGCCTTCCTCAATCTGGGAAAGCGCCAGGAAGTCATTAATTGTATCTAACAAGCTTTGGCCATTGGTGTGAATCGTCTCCGCTGCCGTTTGAGTGTCCGGGTCATCGCTGGATTCGCATAGGATTTCGGAAAATCCCAGAATGGCTGAAAGAGGTGTGCGGACTTCCTGGCTCATCAACGCCAGAAAGGTATCTTTTTCCAGTTGTGCCTGTTCGGCTAATCTACGCGTTTCTTTCAATTCTTCTTCTGCGAGGACCTGGCGATGGATATCTGAAATTGAGCCGGTCATTCGGACTGCATTGCCACTTGGATCGCGGATGATTTTAGCAGTGCTGCGAAACCAGTGATACTCGCCTCCTTTGACTCGGAAACGAAATTTGATGTCAAATGGGATCTCGTTTTCCAGGGCTTGATTGAGTGAGTGTAATGTGCCCTCCAGGTCATCAGAATGGAGTAAACGTTTGAAGGTGCTGAAGCTGGCTTCAATTTCCTGATCACAGTAACCCAGAAGCTCATAAAAGTGTGGTGACCACCATTGTTCGTCCGAGTTGACGTCAATCCAGTCCCAGATGCCTTCCGTGATGCAGTTCAAAAACAGCTCGTAGTTTTCTTCGTACGTGATTTGCTCTGTTTTTTCGACCAGTTGATCGTGGATGTCGGTATTTGTGGCGATGTGTCCGGAAAATTCTCCACTGAGATCAGGACGCGGAACAGCACTACATTGCATCCAGCGGTAGGTGCCATCGTGCTTTTTCAGACGGAATTCGATTTGAAACGATTGTTGTGCTGTCTGTGCTCTCTCATACGTCAACTGAAACAGAGGCAAATCATCGGGATGGATAAACTGGAACCAGCCGGTATTGATATTTTGCTGCACGTCACTGCCGGTAAAATCGAGCCAGGCCTGATTAAAAAAATCGTGACTCTGGTCGAATCCTGATGCCCAGATTAAGACCGGATATTTACTATTCTCAGTTTGTATTTCATGTGATTGGTTAAATGGCATAAAGAGGCTTCCAAAATAAACAGTGTTGTCTCACCAAGAAGTATCGCCTTACAATACAAGGAGCGTTTGGTTTTAATTTCTGTTTTTGACTGGGGCAGAAGTAGACCAAAATGAAATCATCTTAAAAAAAGGCAAATACTGCAGATGACATTGGTTTTGAAAGGAAGTGTGAGGGTCTGTATATCAGGAGAACTCTGATGTTTGAGGGGTATCATTGACGAAAAAAAAGTAAAATCAGTCTGATCTAACAATTGGAATGATTACTGGAATTACTCATGACATAACGTTGGTTGGAAGAGGATTCCCCTCCTCATCTTTTGACAAACAATGACCCTAAGGGATACTACTTAGAGTGATGCGCATCGTATCAGGGTATGGCAGTAGAGCGGATGATTGTTGTAGAGTGAAATCCCTGCAATCGACTGTCAGATTAGTGCAAGCGACTGCCGTATGCCTGAGGAGAAAGAGCAACAACAATGTCAGAACTGAAGAACTATTTTGCGTATGGTTCAAATCTCCATCCTGCCCGACTGGAGTCACGCATTGGGGGGTGTGTAATTGCAGAGGTCGCGTTCCTGGAGAGTGCTGCGCTTTGCTTTCATAAAAAGGGATTAGATTGTTCCGGCAAATGTGACATTGTCTTTGGGAAAACAAGCGCGACCGGAGTCTGGGGTGTAGTTTATCAAATCTCAAGCGAGCAAAAAATAATTCTCGATCAGCATGAATCACTGGGAGCGGGCTACCAGATTCTGGAGACCAGAGTCATAACCAGACAGAAACAGGTACTCCCGGTTTATACTTACCAGGCCATGTCGGATTTTATCGATCCGAGTCTGAAACCCTTTGACTGGTATCATGAGCTCGTGTTCCAGGGGGCACTTTTTCACGGCTTTCCGCCCGATTACCTCGCGCATTTGCAGGGCGTCTCCCAAATACCAGATCACAAACCAGCAAGAGCAGACAAACACGAGCGTTTATTGAAAACGATTCGGGATGCTCAATAAGCAAAACAAGCCGGTTGCGTAGAAGGTAAGCTTAGATCCAGGTAGAGACAATCTCGTTGATCATCTCTTCTTCGAGCGTTTCATGCGCCAGCAACTGATCAACCAGTTCTCCAATCGCACACCAGTATGCGTCGGTTCGGAACAGATGATACAGCTCGATTGTTTTTTGTTCCAGGTATTGTAATCGGGGCTGTCGCTGAGAAACGAGGATCGACGCGGCGCGGAGTGCCTGCTGCCAGTCGCCCGACCATTCGCCCACCAGAGCCGGGTGAAATGGATCGCCCGTATGAATCATTTCCGCCACCGGGCCGGCCAGAGAAACGAGGATCGTTTTTTCCAAAAATGTTTTTTCATCGAACACGCCCTCCGGCCAGGAAATTTGTGCATCCCCAAACCGTTCCGGTCCATCATCCCAGTCCGGATCGATGGTGACCGAATGCACGCGGGCGCCCACCCGGACTGCCATTAATACATGCCCCGCTTCATGATAGGCGGTGAGTTCTTCTGTCACTTGAAATCCGTCTGGTTATGCTTTTTTCTGGTACCTGATGAATCAATGCCGAGTCAGAGGCGGTTATTAAACCATCTCCCATCCGTTTGAGCAACATACCGCCCCAAGAGCGGAAATCAGTATCAGTGGTCTATTCCATAAATAAACATTATTAAGCAGCGTTCATAAAATGTCACTTCAATCTGAACCGGTTCTTACTTTGTATTAGACTGGTTCTGCTGTAGAATGAATGCTCAAAAATTTGGAGTCAGAAGACGTGAAGACGTCATGTTAAGAAATACATCCTGGAGAAATACGACTTATGAGTTTGCTACGTCAATTATTTACTTTTTGTCTGGCCGTGACTGTGACAGTACAGGCAGTTCATGCTGAAGACAATTCTCATTCAGAAGCCTATGATTTAGTGATTTATGGAGGCACCTCAGCAGCAGTGACGGCAGCCGTGCAGGCGAAACGACTGGGGAAGTCCGTTGTGATTGTCTGTCCCGATCAACATCTGGGTGGTTTATCGAGTGGGGGCTTGGGCTGGACGGATACGGGAAATAAAGCCGTCATTGGTGGTCTGGCACGCGAGTTTTATCATCGAGTCTGGAAGCATTACCAGAAACCCGATGCCTGGAAGTGGCAGAAGCGCTCTGCTTACGGCGATAAAGGACAGGGAACAGCTGCGATTGACGGCAAGCAGCGTACAATGTGGATCTTTGAGCCGCATGTCGCCGAGCAGGTCTTTGATGATTTCGTTAGTGAATACAAGATCCCCGTACATCGCAATGAATGGCTGGATCGCAAGCAGGGCGTGATAAAGTCGGGTAAGAACATCGCTTCAATTACCACGCTCAGCGGCAAAACATATGCCGGGCGGATGTTTATCGACGCGACCTATGAAGGCGATCTGCTGGCGGCTGCCGACGTGAGTTATCATGTCGGTCGCGAAGCGAACAGTGTTTATGGTGAAGAATGGAATGGCGTGCAGGTTGGTGTGTTGCATCACCGACATCATTTTGGACCGAATGCAGTCAAAGAGAAAATCAGCCCCTATCGCGTGCCCGGCGATCCTACCAGTGGTTTGCTGCCTCGCATCAGTGGAGCCAATCCCGGAAAATATGGGGCAGGCGATGATAAAATTCAGGCTTATTGTTTCCGGATGTGTTTGACGAACCACCCTGAAAACCGCGTGCCGTTTCCCAAACCGGATGGCTACGATGCCGATCAGTACGAATTGTTGCTGCGTGTCTACCAGGCCGGCTGGCGTCAGACCTTTGCGAAGTTTGATCCGATTCCCAATTTCAAAACGGATACGAACAATCACGGCCCGATGAGCACCGATAACATCGGCTATAACTATGATTATCCCGAAGCCTCCTACGAGCGACGCAAGGAAATCATCAAAGAGCACGAAACCTATCAGCAGGGTTGGTTGTACTTTATTGCCAACGATCCGCGCGTTCCCAAAGAAGTGCAGAAGAAAATGCGTGAGTGGGGACTGGCCGGCGATGAATTCAAGGACAACGGAAACTGGCCGCATCAGCTGTATATTCGCGAAGCCCGGCGGATGGTGGGACAGTATGTGATGACCGAGAACGAACTACTCAAAAAACGGCCGACTCCCGATTCCGTTGGCATGGGCTCCTATACGATGGACTCGCACAATGTGCAGCGCTACGTCACGCCGGAAGGATATGTACAGAATGAAGGCGACATCGGCGTTTCCACTCATGGACCTTACGAAATTGCCTATGGCAGTCTGGTTCCCAAGAAAGGGGAATGCGGCAATCTGCTTGTTCCGGTCTGTGTTTCCAGTTCGCATATCGCCTTCGGTTCGATCCGGATGGAGCCGGTATTCATGATTCTGGGACACTCCGCAGCGACAGCTGCCGGCATTGCCTTGGATCAAAAGCTGGATGTGCAGGACGTTCCTTATGAAGTCCTCAAAAAACAGCTTTTAAAAGAAGGGCAGATCCTGGAAGCACCTCCCGAAGCAAAATATGGAAAGAATGGTGTGAACCCGAAAACACTGAAAGGTATCGTGGTTGACGATTCACAGGCCAAACTGAAAGGCGACTGGGTGAGCAGCCGGTCCTCCAAAAAATATATTGGTGCCAGTTACAGCCACGAATCGAATACGCACGATGGTAAAGCAGTTGCCCGGTTCGAAACAAAAGTGCCCCAGGCGGGACGCTACGAAGTTCGCTATGCGTATACGCCGAATTCCAATCGCAGTTCGAAGGTCAAACTGGAACTGCAGCATGCGAACGGCAAAGCCGCTCACACGATCAACCAGAAAAAGTTACCTCCGTTAGACGGCGTTTTCATTTCTCTGGGGGAATATGAGTTCACCCCGGATCAGCCAGCAGTCTTGGAAGTAACAAATTCGGATGCCGATGGTTATGTGATTATCGATGCCGTCCAGTGGCTGCCTGTTTCGAAGTAAAACGATTCTGATTTAATTATTTCCATCTGGTAAAAGGAGTCAGTAGTGCGACAAAAAAATGGTCTTTGCCGATTCTGGTTTGTGTTCTACTGATTTCTGTTGCCGGCTTTGTTGCCGAGCGTTCCCTCTTCGCTGCAGACGCGGCTTTGAAATCGAACGTGATTCGGAGTATGCGAAAGGCCAGTCAGTTCTATCGTGACAAGCTGGCTCTCAACGGAGGCTACGTTTATTACGATAGTCTCGATTTACAGCAACGGTGGGGAGAAGGCAAAGCGAGTCCCGATCAGATCTGGGTTCAACCGCCGGGTACTCCCACTGTCGGTATGGCGTATTTAAAAGCCTATCAGGCGACGGGGGATCAGTTTTATCTCGACGCTGCCACTGATGCCGCGCTGGCGCTGATCTATGGTCAGTTGAAATCGGGCGGCTGAACGAACTCGGTCGATTTCAATCCCCGGAGCAAACTCACCGCCGAATATCGCAACGGAAAAGGGAGAGGGAAAAATAATTCGACTCTCGACGATGGAATCACCCAGTCAGCAATTCTGTTACTCATTCGCGTCGATCAGGCGCACCAGTTTCGCAATCAACCGATTCATGAGGCGGCGATGATTGCACTGGATGCCTTGCTGGCAGCGCAATATCCGGTGGGCGCTTTTACACAGGTCTGGACCGGACCGGCCCCTCAGATTCCGGCTAAGAAAGCGAACTTCCCGGAATACGACTGGCGAACGGAAGGGCGTATCAAGAATTACTGGGACTATTATGCCTTAAATGATGGTCTGGCAGGTTATGTCTCTACGGCTTTGATGGAAGCCTACCAGATCTATGAAGATGATCGTTATCGGCAGGCAGTGCTCAAACTGGGGGATTTTTTAATCCTGGCGCAGCTGCCTGCACCGCAAACTGCCTGGGCACAGCAATACAATTTCGAGATGCAGCCTATCTGGGCTCGGAAATTTGAACCGCCGGCAGTCACCGGCGGTGAGACTCAGGATGTGATTCAGACCTTGATGAACATTTACCAGTTCAGCGGCGATCGAAAATATCTGAAGCCGATCCCGAGCGCACTGGCCTATCTCAAGAAGTCACAGCTCCCTGACGGTCAACTCGCGCGGTATTATGAACTCAAAACGAATCGCCCGCTGTATATGACCAGACGCGGCAAAAAATACAGTCTGACCTATGACGACTCGGATCTCCCCCGGCATTATGGCTGGAAAATTGAGTCGCACCTCACTTCATTGCAGCGTGAGTTTAATACATTGAAATCGGCTAGAAAACGAAAGCCATATTAAAAAGAAAAACCGGTCACAGTATCAGAAGTCAAAACAATTCTGAAAGATCTGGGCAGCGGGGCACGTTGGGTCAGTACCAGCACCGGAGAACGACTGGTGGGACAACCGAAATTTCCCGTCAACAGCCAGTATATTTCGAGTGAGGTCTTCAGCCGAAACCTGGAATTGCTCAGTAGTTATTTAGAATCGTTAAAGACGGATTGACGACACCCGAAAACTAGAGCACGCTTTTAATGTGCGACGCCACTCAAATGAAAGATGGCATTCATCGTGACGACCTTTGTTTCGCCTGGTTTGTGTCGAATCAGGTTGATGCCGGTATTGGTTTGTGTGATCTCTTTCGCCCGACTGATTTCGAGGCCGAGCAGTTTCGCCAGATAAACCCGGTTCACCACATTATGCGCGACGACCGCGATCGTTTCCCCCGAATGTCGTTCGAGTAACGTCTGGATAGCAGGTTCTGTCCGATTCAGCACATCGCTGTAAGATTCCCCGCCGGCATAGCGGTTCTGGCTCGGATCATTCATAAATGCGTGATACTCATCGGGGTATTCCTGCATGATGATATCCCAGGACATCCCTTCCCACAGACCGACATCGCATTCATGGATTTCCGCGACTGCCTGTGGGATGAGGTTGAATCGTTCAGAGACGGCTTGCGCCGTTTCCCGGGCACGAATCATGGGGCTGCAGTAAATATGATGAATTGAGCTCATACTCGCCAGAAATTCCGCCAGTGCGCCCGCTTGCTTTTGTCCCGATTCGCTCAGGCTCGGATTGATGCCGCATCCTTGGAGAATGTAAGGACGCTGTTCATTGGGAGGCGTAGCGCCATGTCGAATCAATAACAGATTCGTGGTATCGGGCTCCGGTCGCGGGATAAATTGCAGGCGTTCCATAGATCAAAGTCCTGTCGGAAAATAACGAAGGTCTGTTACTGGTGTTGTCGGTGTGTGGCCAATTTTACTGCCGCTTTGATGGCTTCGGTAATCCCTTTGGTATCGGGGATCGTATTACTCCAGGCAATGTCGAACGCGGTGCCATGACTGGGGCTGGTTCTGACAATCGGCAGGCCCAGGGTGATATTCACTGCCTGATCAAATCCCAGCAGTTTAAACGGGATGTGTCCCTGATCGTGATACATGGCGACGACGGCATCGAATTCACCGTTCACGGCGCGGCGGATCAGAGTGTCTGCAGGCAAGGGGCCTGTCGTCTCGATTCCCGCTTGTTGTGCTTGTTCAACAGCCGGGGCGATGATTCGTGCTTCTTCGTCGCCAAACAGTCCATGTTCGCCGGCATGGGGGTTCAACGCACAGACGGCAACGCGCGGTGTGCTCGCGCCCATGACGCGAGACAAGTCGGAGATCAGCCGGATTTTTTCAGCAATATCCGCAGTCTTGAGCAGACCCGGAACGCTGGCAATCGATGTATGCAGCGTGGCGTGTACAATTCCCAGGCCGGAAGACGGCTTGATCACATCGCTGTGAGGCAGGTAGAGCATCATTCCAAAATCATGAACCTGACAGCGATCTGCCAGAATTTCGGTATGGCCGGGGTAATCGATGCCAGCCAGATGCAGAGATTCTTTATTTAACGGGGCAGTGGTGATCGCATCGATCTTTCCCGCAAGACAGTCATCAATGGCGCTGACCAGATAATCATATGCACCGCGACCGGAACGGGCATCAATCTGACAGGGAGCCGCGTCGACCACATCGGGGTTTCCACGATCGATGCAGAAAGCAGTTCCTGGTTGAAAATCGATTTCATCAGAGACGCTGGCGATGGAGGTCACTTTCAGAGAACTTCTCGAACGTTGTGCGGCGCGGCTCAGAACTCTCGCGTTTCCATAAACCACAGGGCGACAGAGTTCAAATATTTCAGAGCGACAGCAGAGTGCGTCCAGTAATTGAGGTCCAATACCAGAAACATCACCCATCGTTAAGGCAATCAGAGGCAGCTTCATAACGTTTCGAAAATTTCGCTCTCGTTGAGGGGACGTCCCATTTGATCTTTTTCTGAAAGAATCGGTTCCCCGTTCAAAGGCCAGTCGATCTCCAGCGCGGGATCGTTCCAGAGCAGAGTCCTTTCATATTCCGGAAAATAATAGTCACTGCATTTGTACATAAAGTCGGCCTGCGGACTGAGGACATAAAACCCATGAGCAAATCCAGCTGGGACAAACAACTGCTGATGATTTTCTGCCGTCAATTTAATCTGGAACGACTTCCCGAATGTCGGAGAATTTTTTCGCAGATCCACACAGACATCCAATATTTCTCCTTGAATGACAAACACCAGTTTTGCCTGGGGGCGTTTGATCTGGTAGTGCAGTCCTCGCAGAATTCCCCCCGATGAATGGGAAAAGTTGTCCTGGACGAATGTTTCGTTGATGCCCGCTTCCTGGTAGCGCTGTTGCTGATACGTTTCCTTGAAAAAACCCCGTTTATCCGAGAAGACCTGAGAAGTAATGACGCATAAGCCGGGAAAGTCTGTCTGCTGTATATCCATATTGCGGTAGACACTTCGATTTAAGAGCAGGTTCTAGTTCATAAACGCATATTTGGTTAGGAAACTCTAAGGGTAATCATAGCGGATTTGATGTTGGATGAAAGCAACGTGAGTGTCTGATCCTGCAGGTCTGAAATCTTTTTTGAGAGAAAAAATATGCCACAAGTCGTATTTTAGAGGACATTTAGAAAAATGAACAACTGTGTGGTTTTTTCTGTTTTTTCTTGAAAGTTGGTACCTGCTTCGCGTATCCTATAGTCAACATTTTTTACCTAAGCAGAAGATCTTTGTTTTTCGGTGCGTGAAGCATTATGAGATTAAACCGTTTAATGATTCCGGGTGAAACGGCCAAAGCCAGCACTGCTCTCAGCAGTTTGCTGGGTTTGATGGTTCTGCTGTTCGTTTCCCGCATCCACGCTGAAGAAGTGAAAGTTCTAAAGCCGGTTGTTCCTGCTTCTCCTGAAACGCTCTCGCAAGTCTTCTTCAAAACGGTTCCCGATTCGCTCGAAGATCTGCAGGAGATTGAGCGGAAAGTGACCTCGCTCACCAACGCTGCGATCGAAAGTACTGTTTCCATTCGCGTGGGAGATGCACAAGGCAGCGGCGTCATTATTGATAACAAAGCCGGATATATCCTGACGGCGGCACACGTGATTGGACTGGCACAAAAAAATGCCACGATCATTCTTCATGATGGCCGAACGTTAAAAGGCAGAACGATGGGTTTAAACCGGGGGCTGGATGCCGGCCTGGTAAAACTGATTGAAGACGACGAAATTGAAATTAGTAAACTTCCAGCCGTAAAAATGGGTGATATTACAAAACTTGAGCCGGGAGAATGGGTTCTGGCGACAGGGCACCCCAATGGATATCAAGCAGGCCGCGCTCCGGTGGTACGTTTGGGAAGAGTTGTCACTCGCAAGAAACATCTGCTGCAAACTGACTGTACTTTGATCGGCGGCGATTCCGGTGGACCACTCTTTAACATGAAGGGGGAGGTCGTCGGAATTCACAGTCGCATCGGTCCCTCGACAAGCTGGAATTTTCATATCCCGGTTTCTGCGTTTCAGAATGACTGGGAGAAACTCGTCTCTGGCGATATGTGGGGCGCAAAGCCTTTAGGACAAAACGCGGTTCTGGGAGTGAATGGAGTTGATTCCGAACAAGGTTGTAAAGTCACCGGAGTCACACGTGGATTTCCCGCAGAAATTGCCGGGTTAAAAGCAGACGATATCATCATTCAGTTGAACAATCAGAAAATCACAGGAATTGAACAACTGGCTGAGGTTGTCCAGCAATATAAGCCAGGACAAACAGTACAGATCAAGTTGATTCGCGATAAGAAAACCATGTCGTTTGAAGTCCAGCTTGCCGCCAGAGACTAAATTGGGAAATTCAGAAAATGGGCCGATCTTTCTTTCTGCTCTGAAGTAAAGATCAAGTTGATAAAAGTATGTGCGAGGAGAAGCTCTTGAACCAGGATCAGAAGAATAGAAAGAAAGAGTCAATCGGGTTTCGATTGCTGATGGCATTTCTGGTGTTTTCGGTCTTCACAGGATGGCTGGGTTCTGCTGGCTACGCCTGGGAGCAATTACGGCCCAGCCAGTTAACCAGCGGCTCACAGATGCGTAAGGCATTTCGGTCTGTCGTATCGACCCCTCGCTCATGGACCGTGCGGATTCGATCCAATGGCAAAGAAGCCTGCTTGGGAGCGATTGTGGGATCCGACGGTTGGATCTTGACGAAAGCCAGTCAGCTGGATGGCGCGGTGACTTGTGAGTTATCGACGTCCGAACGCTACGAGGCCGAGATCGTTGGCGTTGATGGAAAATTGGATCTGGCCCTACTCAAAATTAAGGCCAAAAATCTATCCACAGTGAAATGGCAGTCTGCGACTGACCCGAAAGTCGGTCAATGGCTTGTGACACCAGGCTTAAGCATGTCTCCTGTCAGTGTGGGAGTTTTGAGTGTCCCCCGGCGAGCGATCAAGCCGGCTCCCGGAGTGCTTGGCGTTCGGATTGATGATGCCGAGGGAGGCGCACGCGTTAAGCAGGTCATGCGTGAAAGTGGTGCGGAAGAAGCAGGATTGCAACCCGGGGATGTCATCTTAAACGTCGCCGGTGAAAACATTAAAAGCGCTAGTGCCCTTTCAAGTTTTGTCCAGAAATATCTTCCGGGTGACCGGTTGCTGGTCAAGATTTTACGTGAAAATGAAGAACTGACCGCAGTGGTTGTGCTGACTGATCCGCAGATGTTGATCTACGATCGTCTGCGTGAGATGCAGAAAAAAATGGGAGGCGCATTAAGCCGTCGGAAAACTGGTTTTACCGAAGTGCTGCAACATGACACTGTTCTGCGTCCCGAGGACTGTGGCGGCGTGATTGTGGACCTCAAAGGCCGAGCCATTGGATTGAATATCGCCCGAGCAGGGCGAACCAAATCTTTCGCGATTCCCGCCAACCATGTGATTCCCATGATCAAGAAGCTGAAACAGAAAAAATACGCTCCCTATAATCCGTTGAAGGATGCGAAGGAGCAAACCGTTTCAACCGATATGTCTTCCTGATTCACTCAACACAGTTTGTCGTTCCAGTTGTTGCCGAAAAGCCCGGACCGCCTGTTCTTGAACACTGTCTGTTCTCAGACTCCCGCGACAGGCGGCACTTCGAATGCCGATGATGTCAGGCGAAATGCTTGATAATGCCGCAAGGTCTTTTTGTCGCAGAGAACCGGCCAGAGCAATCTTCAGTTGATGTGCATGGGCCTGTTCAATCAGTGTATTCAGCTCGTCAAGTGATAAATGATCCAATAGAGTCTGGCCCTGCTTCAAGTAAGTATCAATCAGCAGGCCCGCACACTCGCTTTCAATGGCTGCCGCCAGAACGTCTTGTGGTGAGATCGAATTCGCCTGTTCCCAGTCAGCATATGCGACGGCAATCCATTGGAAAGTCGTCTGGCCAGTCGCTTCAATTCGCTTCTTTAAATCCTGCCAGTCGGAATACCAGTGATCCATACCTTGAGTGTTTGCCAGTCCCATTTTCAGATAGGTAATGGCAGACGGAATCAGCGGGGTTTTACTGTCGGCTAGCCGGTCTGTCAGTTCCCCCAGTGCCAGGCTGACCGGGATGTCAATGGGGTGAGTCTGAAAGTAATCGGAGATCGAGTAGAGTGTTTCCGCATCGATCATTCCCAAGGCCCCCTGAGTGGGATCTTTGAAATCCAGAATATCACAGCCACCTGCCAGGGCAGGCGCGATTTCGTCCCGATGCATGGCACTGACCAGGAGTTGTACTCGCTGTGGATTCAAGACTGATGATTCCGGTCGCATATTAAGGAGACTTCTTTTCTGATGGCTGAGCCGCGTCTTGATGTCGCAATGCCTTGCCCGCGAGACTGCCTGTCGGAAACCCGGCGCTGATGGCGGGTCTTCCATTCACAAACAGGTAACGGATTCCGTTCGAGTATTGATGCGGTGCATCGAAGGTGGCCTGATCGATCAGTTGGTTGGGATCAAAGACAACAATGTCGGCATACGCTCCTTCGCGCAGGTATCCTCGGTCGTTTAAACCCAGAATATCCGCGGGAAGCCCCGTCGCGCTTCGCACGGCGTGTTCCAGTGGAATGACTTTCTCCTTGATCGCATAGTATCCCAGCTTTCGTGGAAACGTACCATAGTTACGAGGATGCGGTCGGTCCGAACCGGGCAGATAAGCTCGACCATCCGAGGCGGTTGCCACCCAGTCGATTTGCATGATCTGGCGGACGTCCCCCTCATTCATACTGAAATTCACGACCGAAGCACCTCCCTGGCGTGTGATCTCCAGCACTATGTCCAATACACTTTTCTGCTCGGCTTCCGCAATTTGTTGTAAATTTTTTCCAACCCATTCTGGCTTTTTCCCATAGCGGGCAATTCGAATCGCTGTGCCTCCTTCGCGTTTTTCGATATTGCTTTTGATCTTGCGAATAATTTTTTCCGAAGTTTCTGGAGCTTCCAAACGCTGGATCAGCTCTTTGTTCCCTCCGGCTCTAGCCCAGGCGGGAATCAACGTGGCACCCAGAGAGGTGCTGGAAGCGATATAGGGATATTGATCGGCGGTGACAATTTTCCCCTGTTTCCGCGCGTCGTCAATCATCTTTGCTGCCCGGATCACCAGTCCCCAGGCATCCTGACCACTTGATTTGAAGTGAGAAATATGCACGGGCAGGTTTGCCTGTTGGCCAATCTTCAGGGCTTCATTGACGGCTGCAAGTAACTCGGTGCTCTCATTGCGGATATGGCTGGCATAGATCCCCTGATGCCGCGAGACGATGTTGGCCAGCTCGATCAGCTCATCGGTCTCGGCATAGGAACTGGGTACGTAAATCAGCCCGGTGGACATGCCCCAGGCACCATCCTGCATTGCTTTCTCGGCGAGCGCTTTCATTTTGGTTAGTTCGTCCGGGGTTGGCTTGCGTTGTCCCGACCCCATCACATGGTCCCGGAGTGAACCCTGTGGGATCAAATGCATCACATTCGTTCCGCTTCCCGAAGCATCGATTTTACGATAATATTCACCCGTATCGACCGGGCCACTGCCACAGTTCCCTGTGACAATGGTCGTGCAACCCTGGGTGACATAGTTCATATTGGCACGGGTCAGTGGAGAAACGATCTGACGGTCACTATGGTTGTGTAAATCGATAAATCCCGGTGCAATTGTCAATCCACGGCACTGGATCGTCTGGTCAGCCTGCCCATTGATGTTCGGGCTGATTTGGACAATTCGATCATTTTTGATGGCAATATCGCCGGTAAAACCGGGCTTGCCTGTGCCATCAATGATCGTTCCCCCCTTGAGAATGAGGTCGAAGGGCTCTGATTTCTGGGCAGAAATAGAGTCTATCGGCAGAAAAGTCACGAAAAATAGACAAAAGCAGATCAGCAGGCGACGCTGTCCCATACGGTCGGACCCCTTTGTAAGCATTGGATTTACGTTGAAATCTCGTGATTTATGAAGATTGAGCGTAGTAATGGTCAAAGTATCGCTAAAACCGGACAGAACTGCCAGTAAGAATGTCTATTTCTGGGCTTTGCGTTACTAATCTATTGTTGATATATTTTGCCCCTTATATAGTTGCCTGATGCGCTGAAAGGCGGTTTTTTGCTGAGACCCTCTGTTCCCTGTAAGGAACGTTTGAATGTTAAGACGGTCGCGCGAAAAATTCATTGTGGGAAGAATTGAGAGTCATGAAACGAGAAGATGTGCGGAACATTGCAATCATTGCGCACGTGGATCATGGGAAGACGACACTGGTAGATGCCTTATTACATCAAAGTGGTCATTTTCGTGATGCTCAATTGAAGGGCGACTGTATTCTGGATTCCAACGATCTGGAGCGGGAACGCGGCATTACCATTTTGGCCAAAAACATCGCATTGATGTATAAAGGCGTGAAAATTAACATCATCGATACGCCGGGTCACGCCGACTTTGGTGGTGAAGTCGAACGCGTCTTACGTATGGCGGACGGCGTTTTGATTCTGGTCGATGCCTTTGAAGGCCCCCGACCTCAAACCCGCTTTGTTCTGAAAAAAGCACTCGAATGCCATCTGAAGCCACTGGTGGTCATTAACAAAATCGACCGTCCTGATTGCCGTCCCGATCACGTCTTGAGTGAGATGTTCGATTTGTTTGTCGATCTGGAAGCGGACGATGAAACACTCGATTTCCCCTATATCTATGCCAGTGCCCGCGAAGGGTTTGCCACGCATGATCTCGATAATTTTGGAGACAGCATTCATCCGCTGTTGGATATGGTTTTGGAAAATGTGCCCGCGCCTGATGTGAATCAGGACGCACCGCTGACCATGATGGTGACAACGCTGGAGTGGTCCGAATATGTAGGTCGTGTTGCGACAGGGCGTATCAACAGCGGAAAGGTTCACACTGGAGAACGTGTGACGGTCATCAAAAGTAACGGTGATCATATTAAGTGCACCGTCGATTCGGTCGAACTCTACAACAATTTAGGAAGAGCCCCCGTCGACGAAGCCTCTGCCGGTGATATCGTTGCACTGGTCGGCCTGGAAAATCCTGAAATTGGCGATACCGTTGCCTGTGCAGAGAAGCCGCAGGCACTTGTGAGAATTGATGTCGATGAACCGACTCTCTCGATGTTATTCACGATCAACAGTTCGCCGCTGGCCGGACAGGATGGGAAGTACGTCACCAGCCGTAATCTGCGTGAAAGGTTGATGCGCGAACTGGAATCGAATGTCGCTTTACGCGTTGTTGAACGAGAAGACAAGGATTCCTTTTCCGTTTCCGGTCGAGGTATCTTGCACTTGTCCGTATTGATTGAACAGATGCGCCGTGAAGGTTACGAGCTTTCTGTCGGGAAACCTGAAGTGATCCGTAAGAAGATCGACGGGAAATGGCATGAGCCGTTTGAATCATTAGAAGTGGACGCTCCTTCGGAAGTCGTCGGATCTGTAATGGAACTGGTTTGTGCCCGCCGTGGTCAGATGATTGATATGACTTCGGGTGAGACTGGCATGTCGCATCTGAAATTCTCAATTCCTGCCCGTGGCTTGATTGGCTTGCGAACACGATTGCTGAACGCCACCAAGGGGGAAGCGATCATCAATCACCGTTTTGAAGCGTATAAAGTCAGTGAAGGGGAGGTTCCACGTCGTGCGAACGGCGTGATGATATCTCAGGATAAAGGGCAGGCCGTCGGTTACGCGTTATGGAAACTGCGCGATCGTGCCGAATTCTTTGTCGGACCCGGAGCCGATGTTTACGAAGGCATGATCGTCGGCGAGCACGTCCGCAATAATGACCTGGTGGTGAACCCAATCCGTGGCAAAAAATTGACCAACGTGCGGGCTTCCGGCTCAGATGAAAATATGGTTCTCAAGCCGCCGCGAGATATGAGTCTCGAAGCAGCTCTGGAATACATTGAGCATGACGAATATGTGGAAATCACTCCCAAGATCATTCGTCTGCGAAAAATCCATCTGACAGAAAACGAGCGGAAACGGAATCAGCGAACGACGACCAGTGACTAAAGTGGGTTTTGCTGTTTAGCGATCCCAGGTTTTCAGTTTGTCAACCAGTTCCTGCATTTCGTTTTTACGTTTCTCAAACAGTCCGAACAGGGTCAGAATACAGATTCCCAGTCCAATCCCGAAGGCCCACCAGGGCCAGATATGACCAAGGGACTGGGAAGCGTGCCAGATCATGCTGACGATGGAGAGAACCAGAAACGAAGCGCCGACATACAGGAAGGCACGGACCCGGAACATCATTCCGGCGAACATGCCCAGCACGGAGAGTCCGCACAGGATGACCGGCAGCCACAAGTTTTCAGCAACGCCGGCGATAAACATGTCGCCGGTAGAGCTGACATAAATCGAGATCGTCGAAAAATAGCGGATCGCCGTCAGCTGCGTGGCGCTGAGTTTCTCACGATTCAAATGCGTGGCAATCAGCACAGACAAGGCAGGGGGGATCAGCCAGAGTTGAGGGTGTTGCGTGAAGAACTGCCCCTGTTCTGCCCAGAAAGCCCACAACGCACCATTGCCAGCCAGCGCTGCCAGCGTGGTATAGACAAACGACTTTCTCCATAAACTCATCACTACATACACCAGGCTGATCAATAGCAGGATCATGGAATAGTCGCCGACAACGGGGGACGCCTGCCTCGAAGCTGCATGAATCCAGAAACTGAGTGCCGGCAGTAATGGTAAAAACGTGCCGGTTCGCTGTAGTGGTTCAGACAGCACGTTCAGTCCGATGCGTTCGAAGAATTCGCCCACGCCGGCCCCGGTAAATGCGATCGCGATCACAATGTAAGGCCAGTATGGTAAGAGATACCCCCGGAACAGTTCCGGCATGGTGAGGTAGATGTGCAGGAACAGCAGAGCCAGCACAATTTCAGAGGCATAGACATATAACATTCGCCGTTTGAGTGTGAGTTGAAACGGATCGTATTTCGGGACAGCCGCCATCAGGATCAACGCGGCAGAGAGTAAAACCAGAGCTGCTGAAACGACGGCAATCCGGGCTTTGGAGATCACCAGCGGAATTCCAGCGATTTGGAACCCGGTTTCCGAAATCAGAATCCCCAGCAATGAAACACCGGCTGCGATCAGAAAAGTACGCGAACTTTTTCTCAATGCTTCTGACCAGTCCTGTTTCAGTGCCGGCCATTTGACCAAAACCAGCGTGGTCAGAAGACTCAGGATTGAGACAGCTTCCAGAAAGCGAATTAAATGGTCGAGAAAGTAAAAGTTTCCCTTAGCGGGGAGCAGTGCCCAACCGTAATAGATGCCAGCCAGACCGCCCGCCAGAATCGCACGTTTTTTAAACTTCTCTGAGAGATCGGAGTGCGTGCTCATACCATAAAAAGTCAGGCAGGTGAGCGCAGTTCCTAAGACGGACCACCACCGCTGAGCCTGCACTTCAAATCGCAGTACGCTATGTAATAACGCCAGCATGGTATAAACGGCAAGCAGAGTCACCGCAGGGGGGAGCCAGCTTCGCGTTTGATTTCGGAATGCTTCAAAATTAGGAATCGCGAGCCGTGAAAATTTCTGGCTGATCAGATTTCGCAGGCTCCACAAGATGCTGAGCAGAAATGCATAACCGGAGAGTGCCAGTCCCGAATGCTGTGCAAGTCGGCGTAATTGGGTTTCGTCGCTAAGGTATGTGGAAATCAGACAGATGCCCATGGTAAACAGTGCTGGCAGGCAGTATCGACTTTTCCGATCCCAGATCAGTCCGATTAACAGGAGAGACACCGCGAATAAAGCGGTCCAGCCTGCGGGGTCTCGAATCAGGGGAACGTCCGTCGAAATTAGTACCGTGCGAGAGACGGTAATCAGCAGAGTATAAAATAAGACAAGGCAAGTCAGTATCCGGGCCAGAATCTGCTGAAATGCGGGCGATTCAGTTGTGGTGTTGTCATCAGAAAGAAAACGTTGTCGATACAGATCAACGATTAACCAGCACCCTGAGACACCGGCAGCTGTTGTGATCGACCACTTCAAGAGATCCATCCAGCCTTGCGATGTGACATCAACTCCCGCATCAAGCCAGTGTGACGTGAACACAAACAAGGTTCCCAGTAACGCGGTGATCAGTGAGGCATACGCGAGGATTTGTTTTCTCAAGCAGATCCCCAGTGTGAAATAGAGCAGTGTCCCCGCAGATGCGATCATCAGAGCGGGGTAGGGGCGATATGCATCAGACCAGGCACCCCGAAAGGCAAACGCAAACAGAGTCAGGCAGATCAATTGAGTCCAGTTAAGATGCCGGAACGCAGTTGGTTGCTCATCCAGGTTGGCACCGGGAGGGCGGTAGGTCATGACAAATCGGGTTGTATGGAACAGACCTACTAGAAGTACGCCAATTTCCATGATCAGGTTGATCTGCCAGGCGGTCCTTTCCGAATCGTGCCAGAGCGAAACTGTAGTGAAGCCGATCAACGCCAGACTGAGACAACTGAGTCCGTTTGTTGTAAGACTACTGAAATAATGCCGTGCAAAAACATGGATGCAGGTTGCTGCCATGAAAAGGGAGATCAACGAGATGAACGGAATTTGCGGGAAGTGTGTCCCCCAGTTGTGTGTGGGGTGATTCAGATTCATGATAAACGGAAGGAAATACGGAGCGGCTACCAGACTGAGCAGTGTTACCAGGTGGACGCGGATTAAAGGCCATTCAACTGGGGACAGGCTTTGATGTTCCTGATAATTCCGATTGATTCTGGATTCGATTGCCAGCCAGAACAGTCCATAGCCAGCCAAAGCGAGTCCGGTGTAGATGGAAATTTGCAGAAAATCATCGATCCGGAACTCAGTCGGAGGTTCTGAAAATGTCAAGATCGTGCCAGTGATCGCAACTGCTGCCAGTAAGTGTGATCCGATCAGCATCCAACCGGCTGACCGAAAGTGAATCGCATACAATACAGATGCGAGAACCAGCATCAGAATGGGGACGCTGAATGTCAGTAAGGGCATCCCCAAGCCAGAAATTGCTCCTGCTTCCAGCGGGACAGAGATTTCCAGCCAGGAACCGAAGACCTGATAGAGGGTAAGTACCAGTAGCGGCAGACTGGCACCCAGTATGCTCAGGTTGCGCCACGTCGGTTTATCTTCGAAGAGTTTCGGCAAATACCTCAGGCGAATTTGTTGTGAACGTAAATAGTCGATTAGCGATTCTGATTTCAGAATCAATAGCGTCATGGACAGAGCATATACACCCAGTCCCCAGCGCAAGGCATCGGCGGTGTGATGTTGTTCTATAAAATAACCGGCAATCAAAAACGGAATCAGATAGGTCACAAACAGCAAGCCCTGCGTCGTCAACTTCTGGAATTTGCTATTGAGATAAGGGAGGCAGGCAACGCTCAATAAACCGAGGCAAAGCCAACTCCAGATCCCAAAGGCATCTTTGGCATGCGTGACCGGAAATCCAATGGTTGCTAAAGAAATATGCAAATTCTGTAAACTGAATGCCGCGACGAGCAGGACCAGGCTCAGGATCAACCCCACCTGTGTTCCGACGCCCGACTCGCGCGGTTTCGTCAATGCGATGATCGTAGTACAGAGAGTGTAGAGAAATAACCCCAGCATGAGTGGCGCTGCGTATTGGTGGATTTTTTGGATCTTGAACGCCAGCTCAAAATCGGTCGCAATGGCGGGGATGATCGACAAAAAGAGAACCATTCCTGTTGCAATCATCGAACCAGCCAAGAGCACCGGCTGTAGATTCCAGCGGGAAGTCCGGGATAATGCACCGAGCATATTTCGGGAGTATTTTTTGGAGTGAATTGCTGATCCCAATAAAACCCAGATCGCGATCGCCACGATGTGGAACAGCCAGTAACGCGGTGTCGCGCGTCCGGCGTCTGACCACAGTCCATAATGTTCTCCTACAGCGGTCGCGGTATACAGTGTGCCGACGGTTCCCGCGCATTGTGCAAACAGAAACCAGATGTCTGAACGTTGAATCAAAGCGACTGTGATCCAGATCAGCATGATCCAGAAAGCATAGAATGCATGCATTTCCGCGGACATGGTTTGCAGAAGCACATAGGGGACAAGCAGGGATGAGGTAATAATCGAACCGAATCCAATCGGCGTGGTAAACGAATTCCCTTTTAATGGACGCAGTGACCAGGGCTGTGTCAGCTGAGTTCGGGAGCGAGACCAGAAATCCAGACCGATCAAGAACAGCAGCCCGCTGGTCGCATGAATCAGGCAGCCCCAGACAAAGGGAGCGTCCGGCAAGAGTTCCCGGTCGGAAAGCCAGTTTCGAAGCGGTGTGTCAATACAGAGTGCATGTTGTAACGCCAGAAACAACAGTGCTGATGCCACTCCCGAGAGAACCTGCTTGCGGATTTGCCAGTTGGCGAACAGAAACGTGATGGCATTGATCAGCAGAGCCAGCGTGCACCAGATGTCATCGGTGCGGGTGAAATAGCCCGCATAAACGGCAATCAGACTTGAACCGATGGAAAAACAGCCTGCTGCAGAAAGGTAATATCGGGCCGTTTCTATTTTGCTGGTTCGTTTCAACCAGACGGCTGCGAGGGAGGTCAGAATCGCAAATGAAATCAACACGATGGCACTTCGCCCGAGCAGCAGGGCTTCGATCAGCATTCGCTGTGAGGTTCCCTGTAATGCAATCGTATCTGTCAGGACATGGAAGCCAAGTAAACCGGCGATCGCGGCAGAAATCAGAGCCGGTATATGACAAACGGCGAAGCGACCGTAGATGGCCAGTAATGTCAGGCTGATAGCATTTACGATGCCAAGCACAAGCATGATATCCACGCGTGGCCAGGAGATGGCGAAATTCATCAGCATCATCAAGGCAGAAAAGACGGCGATCGAAGAGCCGGCCAGTGACCAGTGCGGTGCGTCGTCATTCTCTTTTCTGTGGTGTAATACCAGTCCCATGCCCAGCAACAGGATTTCCATGATACTGACCAAGGGGGTCAGGCAGGCAAATGTTTCCAGTCGGCTGGACGAATTCCAGACTAAGAGCCAGCAGGGTGCCAGAACAGCGAAGAGAGAGAGCCCGCCGAGAGTGACCAGTTCGCGGGCCAGCGCATCGGAGATTTCTTTCCAGCGAAAAGTGTGTTTCAGGATACTTGCCAACGCGACAATGAAGCAGCCGACGGGTAACGCAGCAAGCAGATTTGTTCGTAGTAGGATTGGTTCGGAAATCGACATGCGTGAGATGATGATTTGACCTGCCGACGAACCGAGTACAGCGATCAGTAGCTGCCAGCGCCCAAAGCTGACTAGAATCCGACTGGCAGATAGGACCATCCAGCTAAATGCAGCAAAACCAATACTCAGGGCGAGTATAAATAGGGGATCAGTGACCGGTCGATGATCGGAGAGTCGGATGGCTGCCAGAAAGTTGAGTGGAACCAGCAGTACGGTGATGAGCAGGAGTCCGCGGCTCGTTGATTCCAGCTTCCAGCGTTTGAAGGTATAAAGTCCCGCACCATGAATGGCAGCGGTTGCTAACAGGAACAGCAGAGCCGGCAGATAAGGGATTTGATTTTTCAGTGTCGACCACAGGCTGACCACCAGGCCGATCGCACTGCCGACAATCAAAAGTCCACTGATCAATTCTCCCCAGCGAATATTTTTCTCTTCCATGAAAGCATTCAGGATGGAACCGAAGGCGCGTTTCTCGACGGGCTCTGTTTGAGGGAGAGCATGTTTTTTGGGGCGGATCGCTTTCGGTGTTGCAGTGGGTTTCTTATCCGTAGGTTCATCGAGAAAGTCATCCTCGTCCAGAAAGTCTTCGACTTCTAAAATAGCGCTCTCTTCCAAGTTCGCTGTGGGGAGGGGAACCGGTTTCGGAGGAGTTGTGGACTCGAGTTGACTTGTTGGCTGAGTTGTTTTTGGAGCGGGTTGGGGTGATGGTTGCTTGGTTTCCTTCTCAGTGTATTTGAGAATCGTTTGGAACTCCTGCTCAGGAATTTTCCCTTTGTAGTAGAGACGTCTGAGATAACGCTGAGCGGTCAAACGGTCTTGATCGGATTCGTTTTCTGAAGCGACGAGGGGCTTTTGGGGAATCGGGTTCCCACTGGAAAATATTCGTTTGAACAGAGATCCAATGACCCACAAACCATGGCAGATAGAGGCAAATATCGTCATGGCGATAAAAAAAACGAGGATCTCCATGCTGCAGGTTCCTGTAGTAATGGATCAAGAATGCATCAAATCTAAGACTCTTTTATTAAGGCGTCGCCTTTACCAATATATCACTCACTAACCAGCATTTAGCATGAAATATAGAAAAGGAGATGGTGTAAACTTAAAAGTAGTAAGGGATTAGTACAAATATCGTTTAATACATCAAAATTCGGGTACCATCAGGCAGAATTTGCGTTGGTTGTGCTGCGTGTTGTAATTTACCCCACTGTCGCTTCAAGGCAGGCTTGAGGTGGAATACGGAGTAAAACGTATCGTACCAGCGTTGTTTTGCTGGACTCTGTTCCAGGATGGGGATGTCCCAGTTCGCCAGAATCGATTTCCAGAGTGCGGCTCTTTGCGAGTAACGGTAGTGAATCGGGTCAAATCCATACCAGTCTCGTGAGGCTTCGACAATCTGTAACTGATTGGAATCAGCGAACTCTAACAGTTGTTGATTCAGATGTTGCACTTTCTGGATCAGGTCAGTCAGAGAGGCCGGGTTTTTGGGAAAAAACATCCGACGTGTTAATTCAAAGCGGATGTTTGAAAGGCGTGCAAGACTCTCCTCTGGAAGCAGGGTGATAATGATTCGGGCATCGATAATCTGGAGTTGTCTGACGCAGTCCTGGACCCAGCGAAAGATGGTCTCCGTTGATTGACCGTATATCAGATCATTGCCAATATCAGTTAAGAGCGCCAAAGGCTGATGGCTTTCAGCATTCTGTTTCGGGAGCGCGTCCCAGAGTTCACATTTGGTTATTCCAGGCAGTGCTCGATGGATGAGGCGGCTCCATGTGCCATATGAGCGGCCGTGACCCATCGCGGTGAAGATGTCCGCCGGGGAGTCCATTGAAGTTTGCAACAGCCGCAGAATCAGTGGGAAGTCGCGCGTTAGATTGCTGGCGCCCAGCATAATCACGGGACGATGCGAACACGAATTGTCAACGACCTCTAAATCATTCATAAACTGAGTTTAGCAGGTTGAAGCATCGTGCAGAATGTCAGTTGAGAGATTCGAGAGCATTAAAAAAGCGGCACTGTATCAACAGCGCCGCTTTCGCGATTGAGTCTACATGGACAAAGAATGTGTGAGACTTATTCTTCGTCTGCTCCGGCTTCTTCCTCTTCGCTGGCTGCTGCAGCGAATGTAGAACAGACAGACCGGGCCACTGCGGAAACCTGATTTTCTTTTGGTTTCTCCATTTCCGTTTCGGTGTATTCTGCTTTTTCCAGAATGACATCGACGGCTTTCCGTTCACGCAGCTGTGCTTCCAGATTTTCGATCATACCGGACTTAACCATACGGGCACGAACGCGGCGTGGGCTTTCCCCTTGCTGCATTGCCATATAGTAAATTTCCATGTCGATTTCCTGGGGCTGAACTTCCAGGTTTTCTGTTGTCGCAATTTTATCCAGCACGAAATGCTCTTTCAATGCTTTGCGTGTTGAGGAAATGGCCTGCTGACGCAGTTCGTTTTCACGAGCCTGGATATCCTGGCGGGAAAAACCAGCTTGCTGCATTTCGAGGATTTCACGACGCAACGCGTTTTCAACCTGCTTAGTCACTAAGGACTCAGGCAGATCCCAGTCTGCAGATTCGGTGATTTTGTCCAGAACCTGTGATCGAGTCGTCTGGCGTTGCTCGTAGGTCACCTGACGTTCGAGAATGTTTTTGACTTCTTCTCGCAGCTCTTCTTCAGATTCAGCACCGATTCTTTCAAGAAGCTCTTCGTTGATCTCAGGGACCTTGATGAATTTTACACTTTTCACAGTGAATGTGGCTTTGACTTTTTCGCCCCGCATTTCGATCTGCTCTGCCTCTTCAGAGACTTCGATCTCCGTATCGCGGGTATCGCCTGTTTTGACTCCGGCCATCAACTTGCCGAAATCTTTGATTTCCGCATCCTGCAGACGCAAGACAGGTCGCAGTGGGACAACCAACTCATTGACTTCGCTGAGCGGTTTGCCATCGTGTTCGAATTTAATCGAGACTTCCAGGTAGTCTTCTGTTTCCGCTGCCTCTTTGCGTTCTTCCATTTCACCATATTGGTTCAGGAAGCGGTTCAGGTATTCATCAACGTCCTTATCTCCAATTTCGCGAACAGGACGTTCTAATTTCAGGCCTTTATATTCCGGCAATTTGAAATCGGGGCGAACTTCAACTTCAAATTCGAACTGGAATTCGCCCTCTTCGGGGATTTCCAGGCTTTCCACATCGATTGTTGGCTCATTGATCGGGTCGAGATCGTTGTCTTCTGCAATCAGCTCCAGGCTTTCCATTAAAACCCGTTGTTTGACCTGATCGGTCAGTTCCTGACGAAAGCGTTTTTCGATCAACTTCTTGGGCACATGGCCCACGCGAAAACCAGGAACCGTTGCCTGGCCTCCTAATTCTGAAACGGATTCAGAATAGAAATGGTCAATGTCTGCGCGAGGAACAGTGACAGTGACATGTTTTTTACAGGGACCAACCTCATCAATTTTGGCGGTCACGGACATTTTGTACTCGCTATCCGCAGAGACAGTTTCTTCAGCGGTGGCATCAGTTGTGGCGAGTTCGTCAGACACGGTCCAATCCTTTTCTTTACTTATGTGTAGAAAACAGCTGTGGGGGCATTACCAAAGTTCGGCACTCAATCTGAGGGCGGCAGTATTATACTGCGACGCTGCTTTTATGTGATACTACTTAAAGTATAAAAAGCCCCTCATGAATAATGATGGGGGCTGGAGTAGATCCCTGAGATTCTATGTGCGAAAAAAAAGAGCGGGTGAAGGGATTTGAACCCTCGACAGCCACGTTGGCAACGTGGTGCTCTACCACTGAGCTACACCCGCAAGTCAACACGTACCTATTCATTAGTGAATTGATCACCGTAGGTCACGGTACGTGGTTCCTGTGCTTGAGATTATGTCTTCTTATTCGCAGAGGTCAAGAGTACGAGGTGAAGTAAATCGTGGATATCAGTGACTTTTTTGATTTTTTACCTCGAAGCAGGGCCCGCTTCGTCTGTTTTTAACAGACTCTGACAATTGATGGGATTATTCAGGCAAATACGGGCGGAGATCAGACCTCTGAATTTCGTGTTGCGTTTTCTCACCATGTTGTGAAGCGACATCATTTCGATAACTCATTATTTCAAAGTATGTTATGAGGAAGACATCAGTCTGGGCTGATATCGTGTTGTGATTTCGCCTCATCACCGTTTTGAGCCCTTCCGATCCCGGTCAGAAAAAAACACCGATAAGGAAGATTTCTATCTCCTTACAAAATAATGATTTGCATCGATAGTTTTATACAGATTGTAAAAACTTTTTAACGGTTTGGCCCGTTTGGTATTCAGCTTGCTTTACACCCCAGTATCAACTTTGAAACGTTTAACTCGATGCAAAACAATATTTCACCACTTGGAGACACCAACTATGAAAAACATCCTCAACCAACTCATCAATGACGAAGCCGGTTTCATTGTTTCTGCAGAACTCGTGCTGATATCCAGCATCGCCGTTCTGGCTATGATTGTCGGACTTTCTGAAGTTGCCAACAACGTGAACCAGGAACTTGAGGATGTGGGCAGTGCTTTCTCTTGTATCGATCAGTCTTACATGCTGAGCAACGCACACGGCCACAAAGCCTGTACTGAATCCAGCAGCTTCTACGATCAATCTGACTTCTGCTCTGGTCAGTGGGACGTGCAATAATCGACGCGTCACATTCTGACAACCCTCTACCCGAAACGTGCTTTCTTTCCGATGCTGAGAGCCTGCAGGGCTTCACCACCCCTGTAGGCTTTATTTAACCCGAAACAAAAAATGAACCAAAACTCTTTCTGGAGACCATCAACATGAAACTCATGCTGATCCAATTGATGAATGAAGAGGCGGGATTTATCGTCTCGTCTGAACTGGTCCTTGTCTCAACGATTGCCGTGCTGGCGATGATAGTAGGACTCAGCGAAGTTGCTCACGGCGTGAACCAGGAACTCGAAGATGTGGGCAGTGCCTTCGGACGGATTAACCAGAGTTTCTATGTCGCTGGTGCCTCAGGCCATAAAGGCTACACCTATGGCAGTGATTTCCATGATCAGTTTGACTTCTGTGACGGAGAGAACGACATCGTCTGCGATCGTCCTCCTGTGAGAGAAGGACGAGGCGGCTACAACTATTAAAAGTCAAAAATCACACAACGTTTCCGAATAGGAAGCAGGCTTGCATCGAGGCGGGAGTCTCCACCTCAGGCACCCTCATCATCGTAAATGGTGAGGGTGCTTTTTTTGTATTCTATTATGTGGGAAAGAAGTCAGCTAAATTCACCACGGTTTCTGTACGGGCAGAATAGTCCAGGGCATTCAGGACCCGTTGTGTGTTGATTCCCAAATCAGGCCATTGTTGCTCTAACCGACCAGAACGAATAATGTCGCAAAAATGGTTGATCATACAGGTTTCCTGTAAAGGGGCTTCCGTCTCGTGTTTGGTAGCGTTGCCGAAGCCGTCGTTAACATAAAAGGCAGGCTTCTTATTTTCCCAGGGACGTGTGAAGTCATCACAGACCAGCGAGCCTTTCGTGCCAGCGAGTTCAAACCATTTCCGCATACTCACATCAAATCCGCAATCAAATGAAGCAATGCGATTTTTAGTGAACCACATAATGCCGGAAAAATTATAGTCAACATCATTATAAGGTCGCGCGGTGCCGAACACTTTTTGGGGAAGTTCATTGAATGCCCAAAGTGCGGCACCGATACAATACCAGCCAAGGTCACCCAGCGAGCCACCGCCCAGATCGCGCTGTAATCGCAAATCATTTTCTGGGACTTCGTCCCAGCAGAATGTAAATGAAGAAGTGAAACGGCGATGTTCTCCGAGTGCATCACTGCGAATCAGTTTCAGTATCTCATGAGCACGGGGATGGTGGTACCACATCACACCGTCCATCAGTTGAACCTGATTTTCCAGACAAACGCGTCGCATTTCTCTGGCTTGATTCACATTTAAAGCTAACGGTTTTTCACAGAGAACATGTTTGCCGGCCTTGGCTGCGCGAACCGTCCATTCGCCGTGCATCGAGGGAGGTAAAGGGATGTAAACTGCATCAATGTCCGGATCGTGCAAGAGTGCTTCATAGCTGCCTACACTTCGTTTTACATGGTGCCGTTGCGACCAGTCAGCTGCTTTCACCGGATCACGGCTGGCGATGCAGGTCAGTTCTGCATTATCAGCCTGATGAATGGCAATGCTGATTTTTTCTGCGATACGTGCTGTGCCGAGGATACCCCAGCGGACAGTTCGGTTTGAGTCTTTCATAAGATGTGTTCCAGAGAGTAATGAAATAATATTTATGAAAAAAAATTTGAAATCTTCAAACCAGATTGTTATTGTTAAAAATAGAGCAACATATCTTTAATAGAATCCATTCTTTTGTCTTTCAATAATTTTGCTCAATATCACAGACTTTCAAAGTTCTGTAAAGTGATCGTCGTTCAGTTGACCTGTCAGATTTGAAGCCGCGCTCAAAGAAGCAATCATATTTTAATGCGCTGATGTACCTGCACATTTTTATTGCGTGTAGGACTTGTACATATGCCTGCTGGATTGGTGCTGGCAGTGAAAGCAGTATTTTCAAATCACTACGAGTATGACCTGGTAAATCTGGTAGACAGGAGTGGAAAATGACCAAACGAATACAGTTGCTGTCAATTCTGGGAATCGTGTTACTCATCGGAGGAACTTCGATTGAACCAGTAAATGGGACTCCTAAAAAGAGTGTGATCACAACCTTAACTTTGAAGCCGGATGTACCTCAGGTAAGTCTGTTTGAGGGGATCCAGCAGAAAACACTTTCTGCCAGAGTCTTTCCCAAGAGTGCTTATAGCTCGTCGGTCTTCATCACCAATCAGACAACAGAACCGCTGACTGTGAAAGTTCCGTCGGCCGTTTCATCAGTGCATATTCTGGCTCAGGTCGATCAGGGGAATGGGCTCTTGCAGGGGCTGCAAGGGAATCAGCAAGCACAGACCGGCGATAGTCAGGCGGTGGGAGGCAATTTGTCACCAGTGGGGAATAATCAGAATTTTGACTTCCAGGGGCTGTTTACTATTCCTCCAGAAAAAACAGTTCGCCTGCAATTACGGTCGGTCTGTCTGGAGCATGGAAAGCCTTGTCCTTCCAGTCTGAAGACTTATGAGTTAAGGCCCATTGAAACCAAGGTCAAAGATAAGGCGCTGGTATTGTTGCTGAAGAAATTTAATCCCCGCAGAGATGATTTGGAAATGATGCAGGCTATCGCCTGGCATCTGGGCAGCCATATGGATTGGCAGGAGTTGGCCAATAAAAAGAAGAACCGCCACATCGGTGGAGGTGTGCCTTATTTCTCAAAAGCCCAATTAATATCTGCCCAAAAAGTTGTTGAGTTGGCTCGGATTGAATCGAATAGAAAGCCGGAGGTTCAGCAGATCTCGAAATCAAAAACCGAATTCGATGCGAGTTCCACTTTAAGTCGAGTCAGAGGAAATCGTCGCTAAATAAAAACAGGAGTATTCTTTGTGGGGAATACTCCTGGGTGGCTTGAATAAAGCTTTTTAGCAGTTAGCGCGAAAGTGGCTTGAACTGAATTCGATGAGGCGAGTCGGCATCTTTACCGAGTTCCTCATGGCGTTTGGCTTCGTACATTTTGTAGTTGCCTTCGAACCAGCGGACCTTACTGTCGCCTTCGAAAGCGATGATATGTGTCGCCAGGCGATCGAGGAACCAGCGGTCGTGGCTGACGACCAGAGCACAACCACTGTAATGCTCCAGTCCTTCTTCCAGTGAACGCAGGGTTTCGACATCCAGGTCGTTTGTCGGTTCGTCCAGCAATAACAGGTTACCGCCGGAACGCAGGAGCTTTGCCATGTGCACGCGATTTCGCTCACCGCCGGAAAGTTCTCCTACCAGCTTCTGCTGATCAGGGCCTTTAAAATTAAACCGACCGACATACGTTCGTGCGTGGATACTGGACTTACCAACGACCAGGTGTTCGTGTCCTTGTGAAATCTCTTCGTAAACGGTTTTCTTCGGATTCAAGGCATCCCGGCTCTGGTCAACATAGGAAAGTTCAACCGTATCGCCCAGTTCCAATGTTCCACTATCCGGTTTCTCCAGCCCCATGATCATTTTGAAGAGCGTGGTCTTTCCGGCACCATTCGGGCCGATGACTCCCACAATTCCACCACGGGGCAATTCGAAAGTGAAGTTTTCGAACAACAGTTTGTCGCCGAAACCTTTGGTGACATTTTCGGCCACGAGAACCCGGCTACCAAGCGGTCGGGAAATCGGAATTTGAATGTCGGATGCGTCAGATTGCTTTTCGTATTCTTCGGCAGCCAATTCTTCATAACGCTGGATACGGGCTTTGTTTTTGGAAGCCTGAGCTTTGGGTGACATGCGAACCCATTCCAGTTCCCGCTTGAGGAATTTCTGACGCTTGGATTCCTGTTTTTCTTCCACTGCCAGACGCGACTGTTTCTGTTCGAGCCACGAGGAATAATTTCCTTCGAAGGGAAGGCCTCTGCCTCGTTCCAGTTCCAGAATCCAGCCAGCGACGTTATCCAGGAAGTAGCGATCGTGGGTGATCGCGACAACCGTGCCAGTGAAGCTATGCAGATACCGCTCCAGCCAGGCAACCGATTCTGCATCGAGATGGTTGGTCGGTTCGTCGAGTAGCAGCAGGTCGGGGTTTTGCAGCAGGATTTTACAGAGTGCCACGCGACGTTGCTCGCCACCGGACAGGCTGCCGATAATTGAATCGCCAGGCGGAACTCGCATCGCATCCATGGCAATCTCTAATGTCCGGTCGAGCTCCCAGAGATTGGCGGCGTCAATCTGGTCCTGCAGGGTTGCCTGTTCTTCGATTAACTTTTCCATTTCTTCCGGAGAAGGATCGTCGGCGAACAGCATGTTGACTTCGTTGTAGCGATCGAGAATCGCCTGGGATTCTGCAACCGCTTCCGAGATACATTCATCAACCGTCTGATTGGGGTCCAAATCCGGTTCCTGCTTGAAGTAACCGATTTTAATATTTTTGGCGGGGCGGGCTTCACCGGAAAAGTTGGTATCTTCCCCTGACATGATTTTCAGGAGTGTACTTTTACCAGCACCATTAGCCCCCAAAACCCCGATTTTGGCACCGGGGAAAAACGAAAGCCAAATGTCTTTCAGAATCTCCTTCTGTTCATAGACTTTAGTGACGCCTTCCAGTTGCATGATATATTGTTGTGCCATGTTTCAATCTCGTGTCCGACCGGACTTTAACTTTCTGTGACTAAACAAGTTTCTGTATGTGCTTCCTCAAACTGCAGGCCGAAGAGCTCTGTCTGTCTCTGGAAAAAACCGACATTCCACTTGCCGCATACCTTAGCTGGACATTCTTCACAAGTCACTGGAAACGGGGGGGCTAGTCGGTGAATTCTTCAAAAAACTCTGGGAAATGAGGCTGATTTTCACAATTTCGCAGAGGGTTTGGCGGGGGTAACTTGCTCAGATTGGCGAACGCACAATTGCGTCTCCTTTGCCAGAATGGAATACCGGCGGTTGGGCGTACCTTTTATTATTACCATTGCCTGCGGAAAGAGAAGCCCCGTGTTGGAGAAAAATCAGGCTGACTTTACTGTTCTCTCAATCCTTCGAGTCGGATCCTGGTGCCGATTTACGTTTCAGGATAATGAAATAACCGTTTGTCTGATCTGGAATCAACTCCCACTGATCGGGGTGATCATGATATTCGGGAATCTGATCCGGGGTTTTGATTTCGCTGTAAGGGTGCTGTGTGTCAATCACGATATAGTCGGTATCAGCGGGGACTCCCGACTGGTACTCGTTGACTTTGCGTTTGTAGTTACTGTAATCGTAAGAGCGTGCATGGTGCGTGAAGCGAGGATGGACGAAATCGGTTGATGCGACCTTGCTGTCAGGTGGTATCTGTGACGCCACTTTCTCAAATTGTCTGGCTCGTTCGCCGGGGACATACAGCCGCTGCCAATACCAGGATGAACCGGAGTCCCAGAAAACCAGGCCCAATGGTCCCAAGCTGAAAAAGATGCCTGTGGCGATGGCTGAGGACCAGAGAAAATGTGTGGCAAACGTTTGTGCTGTTGTTGATTTGATTTTCCATTTCCAGCGGTCAATAAAAGCGGGGATATTCCCAGCGCCGAATGCTGCCGCCCAGCAGAGAATGGGGACAATCGGTGCATGGAAGTGATGGCGGGGATCGTGGGCCAGTTCATTAAGACAAAGCAAACCGAAAATCGGTGTCGCCACCAATAAACGGCTTGGCGAAAACAGAGGCAGGAAGCCTAAGGGGACAAGCAGCGCTAGAGCATAAATAAAGGTATCGGGGCGGAACAGTTCCCCCAACAGCAGTGCCGGGTTGAATAAAATATTCTGGACGACTTCACCAAGTGAGTTTCCGAATTTTTGAAAGTAGCCAACGTAATGCACCTGTTCGCCGCTACGAAACCAGGGAATGGCGACTTTCACGACGAATGCCAGATAGACCACCGCAAACAGGGAAAGGCCGACACCCGGAGCGACTGTTTTCAGTAAATTCGGTTTGGCTGTGGCACTTTCCTGTTTTCGCGTGCGCCATTGCTGCCAGGCAATCCAAAGCCCCAGCGGGCCGAGCATGATGGCGTAGTCTTCTTTGGCGGTCAATGTAAGTAATAGGAGAACGACTGTTGTCTTCCAGCGTTTCATTTCGATCGCTTCCAGTGCAAACAGCAGCAGGGGGACCCCGAACGAAATCGGGCGAAACGTTTTCAGGTCAATGGCGATGTCAAGAAACTGCAGCGGAAAATAGCATAAATAAGCGGCTACGATAGTTTTGCCGACGAGCGCCGAACGGCTATGACGTACGGCCATGCGATACAGGGGAATCGCACCAACGGCCAGTGCCAGTGTTTCACATAATTCCAGCATTAAGTGAGAAGGCCTGATCAGATATAGCGGCAGTAAGAACAGGTGGATGAACTGAATGTGTTCTCCCCAGAAGAGACCTTGATCCAGATAGCTGCGAAAACCTTTTCCGTGCGACACATTCCAGAGGTGTTCTTCATACATGGCAGAATCGCCGTGGGGTAGCAGCAAGCCTTCATACAATCGCCAGTTCATGAACGTGAATATGGTCACAAACAGCCCCATCATCAACCAGGCAGAGAAAGGAATCACGATTTTACGAGTTTCATTTACGGCTTCCGTTTTCAGTTCGGAATCCAACGGGGAAACGGGGAAGAGTAATGCGGCAAAGGCGGCGATCCAGACTGCGATGGCTACGGAAAACCAGAATTGAGATGTTGCCAGCAGCAGACTTTCGATACTGGTCCAACCAAGAATGAAGGCAGCCACGCGAAAAATTTCCCAGGCACCGGGCAGCAGCCACCAGCGGTATCCGTTCCAGCCCCACTCCGTTAACGCGGAGCTATAGGAACGGCGTTGTGTTTTAGAAATCAAAAAAGCACCGCCGGCCCAAGTACCCAGGGCAGCGATCATCAGATAACCCATCAGGGGGAAAAAGGGAATGATGGCGGATCGCGTTGCCGGTTCGATCTGGCCGGACCAGTCCTGGATGAGACTTTGCCATAAATCGGAACTGACGTATAAGGTGGCGATGTCCAGATTGCTGAAAATGGATTGTACTGCCAGAGTGACCGTACCACTTCCCAGTAGAATGCAGAGTAGTCCGTAGGTGAAACGGCGGCTGTCAAATTGGGATGAGGCTGTCGTATTTTGATTCATAAATATTGGTCTGGATTCAGGTACACATGCGATAATCTTGTGACAAGATAGGCGATTCAGATTACGAATTTTAGAGAAGAAAGCTGAAAAGAATCTGGTTTGGGTGAAAAATATTGGCGTATTGCTACAATATCTCGCAGGATCCCATCTCAATTAATATTCTAAATGGTTTTCTTTCAGCAAGGAAGCATTACAGGTTTGACCATGAAACATTCTGATGAGCAGATACGCGTTTACTGTGCGGGCCCATTATTTAATCGATCTGAACGCGAAGAAATGACGGCGATTGCCGATCAGTTAACCCAAACCGGATATCAAGTCTATTTACCTCATCGGGATGGCATGGAGTTTCGCCTGGTGCTGGATGTTCTGGTAGAACGGAACTGGGATACACCGACGGCGGCTCAGTTTTTGCATGAAGCCATTTTTGCGCTGGATGTGTATCAGCTTGTTGAAGAATGCGAAGCGATGGTCTGGAATCTGAACGGCCGGACGCCCGATGAAGGTGCGGTTTCAGAAGCAGCCATGGCCTGGATTCTGGGAAAACCGTTGATCGCGTATCAGGATGATGTCCGTTCTCTGATTCAGGGACGCGTGAATCCGCTTCTGGTGGGAATGGTAGAATTTGAATCCGTTGATCAAATCGACTTGATTCCCAATGTATTGTCAGAGGCAATTCAGAATCAAGGTCTGCGGCCTTCGGTTCAAAGCACACTGTTACCAGCGAAGGTGCAACGGGCTGTCCAAGCGGGGCGCGTATTGTGGGATGCGATGTGTTCCGAGGGCGCACAGGAAGATAACGAGATGATTGCAACGGTCGTAGAGGAGCTGTTTTCTCCCAATGATCGCTCGACACTGCTGGCCTGATCCGTGAATATGTAAATCAAAAACTGATTGATGCTTTATGAACCATCCCTATGTCGAGATACCTGAGCTTTCCAATTTACAGTCTGGTAGCGGTTTGGTTCGCATTCCTTATCAACAGGATGTTCCCTTTACGAAGCGTGTGCGTGCGCTGGTGGATACGGCTGAGTTTCGCAGGTTGTCGCAGATTACTCAGCTGGGGTTTACGGCGCTGGTGTATCCTGGGGCAACTCATACCCGGTTCGAGCACGCGTTAGGCGTTTACCATAATGCGTTGCAGTATCTGTGGCAGTTGGGAAAAGATGCCCGATTTGCTGCGATTATCGATGTGCATACTGCGGAGGTGCTGATTGCCGCGGCGTTATTACACGATATTGGTCACTGGGCGTTCTGTCATTTGATTGAAGATATGTCTCTGGAAGGCATCCCCCGGCACGAGCTGTTCGCACGGGAATTTCTGTCAGAAGGGCATGAGCTGGCAGGCATCTTGAAGTCGGAATGGGGCATTGAGCCGGAAGAGGTTCTGGATATCTTAGTTCCGAAATCGGATACGACAGAGATGCGACTGGTGCGATCGATTTTATCCGGGCCCATTGACATTGATAAAATGGACTACCTGGATCGAGACAGCCTGCACGCCGGTGTGCCTTACGGCCGCAATTTTGATAAGAATCGACTGATCCATTCACTGATGGTCAACGAAGCCGGCGATGGACTGGCGATTGGTTCGAAAGGAAAAACCGCGGCTGAATTGATGGTGTTTGCCCGGTATGTCATGTTCAGCGAAGTCTATTGGCATCATGCGGTGCGTTCTGCCAGTACGATGTTTGCCCGCGCCTTTTTTCATCTGTATCCCAAGCTGGATCTGACGGAATATTTTCAGTTGACAGAAGCAGACTCCATTGCTGTCTTACGTAAACAGGCAAAAGGGACGGCGTGCGAACGATTGGTTGAAGGTATCTTCAGTACAAAACGATTATTGTATAAGCGTGTCGCTGAATTCAGTTTTTATGAATCGGCTGATGTGTTTGAGTTGATCGCCCATCAGCCGGTCTCTTCGCTCGTTAAGTGGAGCGAGAATCTGGCGCAACGAATTGCACAGCGTTTGAATCAAAAGGTAGAGTCGACCGATATTCTGATCGATGCACCGCCTACACATCGCGAGGTGGAATTTGATGTCGAAATTTATTCGGCGCGCGAAGCTAGATATCAACCGTTGCATATCGTCTCGCCCGTCGTGGATACACTGGCGCGGAAGCAGTTTGACGATTTTGTGAAGCGGGTGCGCGTGTTTGCGCATCCCGAGATTGCCCGTCAGTGTGCTGAAATGCAGGAGTTCGAGAAACTGCTGGTCGAATCCGTTCAGGAATCATTCTGATCAGAATTACCTGAAAAGGCTGTTATTCAGTTGCAGGAATGTTAAAATCGATTGTAGCTCAGGTCTGTTTTCAAATGCTTCGATAAATTTTGGTGCTGAAGATGATGCGAAATCGAAAACAAAATGCAGGATCAATTCCCTGTCTGATAGGAGCAGTTATGCTGCTGGCTGTCGGTTGTGGTGGGGGTGGGGCTGTTATGGAGCAGCCAAAGCAGTCACAGAAAAACAGATCGGCTCCCAAAATGCAGGCGCCAAAATTGAAGCCCTCAAAATCTGTAGCTAAGAAAAAGCCGAAAGCAAAACCGCAAGAAGTGGTGGGCGATTCAGAAGACATGTTTGAAATTGTAGATTACATTCACAATTTCGAAATCAAAAAGACAGCTGCCGCAGGGCAGGGGACCGAGCAGGTCGCAGTGGTGTTGCCTGAAAAACCGGGGATCAATTCAACAACATTTACGGTTGTCAAAGACGATACACAGACGGAACAGGCAAAACCAGATCCCTCCTTCAAATTGCCCGAAGGATTTTCCGCAGTCAAGGAGGCTGGCTATTCTTCACAAGGGTTTCCGAATCGGATTCGCTGTGAACGCGATTATAGCGAGATGGTATTAGTCCCTGCGGGGATCTCAGTGCAGGGAACGAAGAACGGCGAAAAGAATACCCGCCCGGATTTCACGATCTATCAGAATGCGTTTTATATCGATGTGCACGAAGTCACGCTCGAACAATATCGTCGTTGGCGTTCTGAAATGATTGCGGCAAAAGGCAAGATTCCTGAACCCGCCGGTAATGACAGTCAGCCTGCCAATTTTCCCGCAATGGGGGTTTCTTATACTGACGCTTTGAATTATGCACGTACAATGGGGAAGCAATTGCCACACGAAGCGCAATGGGAAAAAGCGGCGCGAGGCGAAAGCGGTTTTCAGTATCCCTGGGGCAATGGGCGAGCGTTGTGGCAGAAAACGCGCCACCCGGGACAAATCGATCCGGTTGGGACATTTCCCGGCGATCAAAGCCCCTACGGTGCGCTGGATATGGCGGGGAACGCGCGTGAATGGTGTGATGACTGGTACTCCGACAACGCCTATCAGGCTGCACTGTCTCTCTCAGATGCAGGAGTAGTGCGCGACTGGACGGGACCCAAACGACCCGTCGTTCCCAGTATGCGGGTGGTGCGTGGGAATCAAAAATCCTGGGAAGTCTGGAAACGGTCTGCGGAAAATATGCGGACGCCCCCTGCGGATGTTGGATTCCGAGGTGTGTTGAATCTTGCCAGTCCCCCCTCCGACGATGCGGAAAAATCGAAACCGGCCGGCACGTTTTGAGTCATATTTCTCAAGTGTCTACTTCGTTTTCCACTTATTTCGCCTGAGCACAGCATTTCTCTGGTCCTTTCTGATCCCGAAAACTCGGCGTATTAAGCCTGATTCTCCTTCGCCATTAAGGTAAAGCTGTTGCTGCAGACAAATTAGGTCTTGCGATTGGTCTTGCCCGGATAGTATAACGGGGCTAATAATTAGCCTGGCTAATGAATCAGGGGCGTTTCACTCCGGAGGAGGAACTGATGTTGCAGTATGACTTTGAAGAAAGTGTGGGGTATTGGATCACCATTACGTCGCACTTCTATCAGGATGCGTTGAATCAGGAATTGATGCCGTATGGGATTACGTTTCGTCAGTTTCAGGTCATAGGCTGGCTGGTTTATGAAGGACCGCTTTCCCAGGTGGATTTAGCAGAACGAATGATGATCGAACCGCCGACGTTAGTACGTATTCTGGATCGAATGGAACGAGATCAGTGGATCAAACGTGAAAGTGATCCGGAAGATCGTCGCCGCAAGGTTGTGAAAGTGCTACCGGAAGCCAGGCCTGTCTGGTCACAAATGGTGGCTTGTCTGAAGCGACTCCGTAAAAAAGCGACTCAAGGCATGACGGCAGATCAAGTCGAGACATTAAAGTCGTTGTTAATGCAAGTGCAGGAAAACCTGGGAGTGAAAGTTTCAGAAGTAGAGATCGTGTAGCAGCAAAAATATCAGAACTACTGCAGGGCTCACTGTGTCACTGTGGTTAAACACTTAATATGACGTTGAGGAAACTTATGAGATTAGCAACCAGTTTTGTTGCATCCGTTTGTGTGTGTGCTCTGAGTTCAGGGCAACTCATGGCGCAGCGCGGCCCGGCGGCTGTGGCTGTGGCAGAAATAATTAAGCGCGAGACCGCATCAGGTCAGATGTTTGTGGGAACCGTTTTGCCGATCAAACGCAGTGTGATCGGAAGTGCTGTCGGCGGTCGGGTGGCTGAATTTCCGGTTAATGAAGGGGACTTCGTGCGTGCAAAACAACCGCTGGCACAGTTACTGACGAATACGATTAATCTTGAGCTTGATGCAGAGAAAGCCGAACTGGCTTTGAGAAAACATGAGCTAGCGGAACTTGAGAACGGTTCCCGCCCCGATGAAATAAAACGGGCGAAAGCACTGATGCAGGCCGCGAAGGCAGACAGCGAATATCAACAGAAACGCCGTAAGCGATTGGAGTCATTGTATGCCCGCAAGGCGGTGAATGAAGATGATATTCAGCAGGTCGTTTCAGAATCGATCCGCTCAGAAGAATTATATCAGGAAGCGTTGGCCGCTTATGCACTGACTGTAGAAGGACCCCGCAAGGAGAAAATTGCTCAGGCAAAGTCCCAGGTTGCCATTCAACAGGCCATCGTTGATAAGCTCGAAAGTCAGATCGTTAAACACACGATTAAATCTCCCTTCGATGGATACGTTGTCGCCGAGCACACGGAAGTCGGACAATGGGTCAATTCGGGTGAACTGGTCGCGGAGGTGATCGCGCTCGACGAAGTGGATGTCGAGGTTCAGGTTCTGGAAAATCATGTGCCGCATGTCAAATTGGGGATGGAAGTCCGCGTGGAAGTTCCTGCAATCCCAGATCAGGTCTTTACGGGTACGGTTGCGTTAATCGTTCCCCAGGCCGATGTCAGAGCCCGCACGTTTCCAGTCAAAGTTAGAATTAAAAATACGATTACCAAAGATGGTCCACTGTTAAAGTCTGGGATGTTGGCACGGGCGGTCTTGCCCACCGGTCCCAAACAGAACGCGCTTCTGGTTTCAAAAGATGCATTGGTTTTGGGTGGACCGACTCCCATGATCTATGTGGTGGATCCAAGTCCTGATAAAAAAAATCAGGGAAAAGCGCGTGCAGTTCCGGTTCAGGTGGGCGTAGCCAATGGGCGATTGATCCAGGTTAAAGGGAACCTGAAGCCGGGTGAGCATGTGGTCATTCGAGGAAATGAGCGCTTACGGCCGGGACAGGATGTGGCGATTACTGAAATCTTGTCACCCGATGCGCTTCCCAAAGCCAAAGCTATAAACATCGATGGTTAAAGAGGACTTTTAATGAATTTAATTAAAGCCATTGTGCATAATCCGGTAAAGGTGACCGTCGGTGTATTAATGACCGTTCTGTTCGGACTGGTGGCGCTGATTCGCATGCCGATGCAATTGACGCCTGAAGTTCAAAGACCGACGATTACTGTGGAAACGCGCTGGCCGGGAGCCAGTCCGCAGGAAGTCGAACGCGAAATCGTTCTGGAGCAGGAAGAGCAGCTGAAAAGCGTTGAGGGCATCACCAAACTGAGTTCAGAAAGTGCCGATTCCAAAGGCTCGATCACGCTGGAATTTCTGGTCGGCACGAATATGGATGAAGCGTTACTCAAGGTGAACTCGCGTCTGCAGCAGGTCCCCGAATATCCGGAAGATGCAGACCAGCCTATTATCAGTACGGCCAATGCCGCCGATCGACCGATTGCCTGGTTCATCCTCAGCAGTCGTTTGCCGTCAGATGAAAAAATTCTTGCATATCAAGAAAAACATCCTGAGCTCAAAGAAGAGCTGGAAATTATTCGGAACACTCCGAACCCAGGGCTGGCGATGTTGCGGCTACGGCTACTGGCTGAAGAGCACCCTGGTGTCAGGGGAGGCATCTTACCCGAAGCAGATCTCGAAGTGACAAAGTTACGGCGCTTTGCAGAAGATGAAATCGAAGCACGCTTCGAACGTGTTTCTGGAGTATCCCAGTCGAATGTATTAGGGGGGCTGGAAGATGAACTGCAGGTTGTGGTCGATTCAGAACAACTGGCCGCGCGGCAATTAACGATTGCTGATGTGCGTCGAGTGTTACGTGGTCAGAATGCAGATACATCCGCCGGTGATTTCTGGGAAGGTAAACGACGTTGGGTTGTGCGTACGCTGGGCCAGTTTCGCAATGTAGAAGAAGTGGAAAATCAGTTACTGGCAGTTCGCGACGGCGCCCCGGTTTATGTTCGGGATGTTGCGGAAGTCCGTCTGGGATATAAGAAACCTGATGGCCTGGTACGACGGTTTGGTGAATCAAGTATTGCGATTAACTGTGTTCGCGAGACCGGTGCCAATGTGCTGGATATTATGGATGGTTTGCGAGAAGCGGTTAAAGATATTGATGAAAATATTCTGAAGCCGCGCGGCTTACAGTTAGTTCAGGTTTATGACGAGACCGACTACATCTACTCCTCGGTCGATTTGGTGAAGAACAACATTTTCATCGGCGGGGCACTCACGATGATTGTGTTGATGTCATTCCTGCATCTGGGAGTGCGTACCCTGCTGGTCGTGCCGTTGATCATTATTACCGCGGTCGCAGCGACGTTTATCTCTCCCTGGTTTTTCGCAGTCAGTCTGGCTTTGATTATTGGAGCCGGGTTCTGGTTTGCCCGCGGTGCTCTGGTGGTCGGGTTGGCGATTCCCACCAGTATTATCGGGACATTCCTGATTTTGGGGGCGCTCGGGCGCTCATTAAACGTGATCAGTCTGGCTGGTCTGGCGTTTGCTGTCGGGATGCTTGTTGATAACGCTGTGGTGGTGCTGGAGAATATTTTCCGCCGCTATTCTCTGGGAGAATCACCGTTTCAGGCAGCGATAAAAGGAACACAAGAAGTCTGGGGCGCCGTATTGGCGTCAACACTGACGACGATCGCCGTATTCTTACCGGTGGTCTTTATCCAGGAAGAAGCAGGTCAGCTGTTTCAGGATATTGCTTTAGCCATTAGTGCTGCGGTCGGACTCTCACTGATTGTGTCCATGACCTTGATCTCGACTGCGTCAGCACGTTTGCTGCATAAACGAGAAGGTCAGGATATCGAAGATGTTCATGCCGTGCATCAGGATAAAACACAATCAGAAACGGCAGAAAAAAAGAATTGGTTAAATCGAACACTTGTCGGACCGATCGAAGCAGCAGGCGCTACCTTTGTGCGTACGGTTGTCGGCCTGAATAACTGGATTCAGGGTGGTTTGATTCGACGGCTACTCGTTGTGGGACTATTGGTTGGAGCTGCTGTCGGCATCAGTTGGCAGTTATGGCCTAAGGTGGAATATCTGCCAACAGGGAACCGCAATTTGATTTTTGCAATTCTTCTGCCACCTCCCGGCTACAACCTCAACCAGTTAATGGAACTGGGGGAGAGCGTCGAAAGTGATTTACGGCCTTACTGGGATGTTGATCCCAATAGTGAAGAAGCGAAAAAACTGGACTATCCGGTGATTGGCGATTTCTTTTTCGTCGCTCGGGGACGCCAGGTCTTTATGGGGATTCGTGCCTTTGATTCACAACGCGTTGGCGAACTGATACCTCTCGTACAAAAAGCGGGTATGAAATTACCCGGTACGTTTGCGGTGGCGAAACAATCGAGTCTGTTCGAACGGGGGCTTACCGGCGGCCGTACAATTGAAGTCGAAATCATCGGTCCTGATTTACAAAAACTGGTTGGCATGGGAGGACAGGTACTGGGGCAAGTCAAACAGATGATCCCCGCTGCACAGGTTCGTCCGATTCCCAGCCTGGACCTTTCCAGTCCGGAAGTTCATATTAAGCCCAAACTGGTTCAGGCGGCAGAAATGGGAGTGAGTAGTGCCGATTTGGGATATACCGCGAATGCACTGATTGATGGTGCATTTTCCGGCGACTATTATTTGGGCGGCGATAAAATCGACCTGACCATTATCGGACAGTCCCGGCACATTCAAAATACGCAGGATGTCAAAGCGATTTCCGTAGCAACCCCGATGGGCTCGCTGGTACCGTTGGAAGCGTTGGCGGATGTGGAAATTACCAGTGGCCCAGAACAGGTGAATCACCGCGAGCGTCAGCGTGCCATTACGATTGAAGTCTCTCCCCCTGAAGAAATGGCGCTGGAAGACGCCATGAGTCAGATTCAATCGTCAATTGTGCAACCGATGCGCGAAAGTGGCCAACTGGCGGGCGGCTATCGAATTGTGCTATCAGGTACTGCTGACAAATTACGTGATACATGGGCAGCACTTGAGTTCAATGTGATTCTGGCGCTGATGATTACTTATCTGCTGATGGCAGCTTTGTTTGAATCTTGGTTGTATCCATTCGTAATTATTTTCAGTGTTCCGTTAGGAGCCGTCGGTGGAATTCTGGGACTGAGTATTTTGAATTTGTTTATGCTGCAGACATTGGATGTACTCACCATGCTGGGGTTTGTCATTCTTATCGGGACCGTAGTGAATAACCCGATTCTGATTATTCACCAGTCCCTGAATCATATCAATGAAGATCATATGACGCCGCGGGAAGCGATTCTGGAAAGTATTCGAACTCGCATTCGACCGATTTTCATGACGACGACAACCACTGTACTCGGCTTGTTACCGCTAGTCCTGTTTCCAGGTTCAGGGAGTGAATTATACCGGGGGCTGGGAAGTGTGGTGCTCGGTGGATTGATCGTTTCGACGCTGTTTACGTTAGTGCTGGTGCCAACCTTATTCAGTTTGACGATGGATGCCAAGCAATGGGGCTTAAATCTGTTAAGACCTGGTGTGGTGAAACAGTCGAAACCAAGTACGCCTCCAGTCGAAGTCGAGAAACAGGAGAATATCACTGTATAATACAACACAATAGTGAATGATTATCGCGTGTGTGTTCGTTCTTAAAAGGCCTTCCCTGTTCTGCAGAATGAAAGTGTAAGTAACTTGATTCGTGTTTTCAGTATCCTTTCAATACTTCTGGTCCTGGGGCTGGCAGTTTATTTTTCAGGCTTGTTCGAGCCGGATCCGGATGCCATCTATCAGAGGGCTTCGCACGCCTTTCGTAATCAGAACGATCAGGAAGCAAAACGACAAGTAGAGAGACTTCTGGAGTTTCCCTCGCATCAGGTGTCCGCTGCCATGCTGGGAGCTGAAATTGCTCTCAAATCAGGCGATTTCAAGGAAGTGATTCGCTATTATGATTATGTTCCCGATGATGCCAGTCGTGAATCGCTGAAAGCCCGGAGGCGTTCAGGAGACTTGTATCTATTCGAGCTAAAACAACTCTCTCCTGCAGAGAACGAGTTTCAACGGGCAATTAAATCGTTCCCTGATGATCTCAAAGTACTGCAACGGTTGTCGTTCATCTACGGGCTTACCTCGCGCGGCTGGCAAGCCGTTCCCTTCCGATTAAAGCTGCTGCAGCAGGAAAAAATTGATGCCATCCTCGTGTATCTGCTGGCCATGGGGGATCGTTCACTGGAGAATCCGCAGTTACTCATAGAGTATGGGCAGAAAAATCCGGAAGATCTACTGGTGCAACTTGGTAAGGCACGTCTGGAATGGGATCAGCAAAAATATTCAGAGGCAAAAACGAGATTGCAGAAACTGTTATCCACTCAGCCAGATTTAAGCCAGGCTCGGGCTCTGTTAGGAAAAATCTTGCTGAATCAGGGAGATTCAGGCGAATTTGTGAGCTGGCAACAATCGCTTACTGATCAAGACCGCCTGCTTCCTGAGATCTGGGGGATTGAAGGGCAGTGGTATCAAAAACAGGGGGATCGGCAGTCTGCTCTTCGCTGTTATGGAGAGGCGATCAGGCAGGACGCTACGAACTCGACAGCCTGTTACCAACTGGGGCAATTGTTGTTACAGGAAGGAAAAAAAGAAGCAGCCGAACGACTGCTGGATTATTCGAAAAAACTACAGGCGTACGAAGGAATGGTGAAAGTTGCCTATGGTGATAAGGATTTAAAGGCGACTCAAGAAGTGGTTTCTCTGGCCCAGGAATTAGGTCTGGTCTGGGAGGCCTATGGGTGGAGTCGTGCGGTTTTATTGCTCGACCCACAATTAGACTGGGCCCAAAAAGTCCAACAGGAATTAGAACCTCAGTTAGCGGAATTGAAGTTGACCAGAGTGGTCGACGAAAAGAATCCTGTCAGGGGATTGAATCTGCCCGGTTCGCAATCCATGTCAGAACAGCCCGAAGTATCAGTGGCTTCAAGTAAAGGGAATGCGCAGACCAGTTCCAATATCTCATTTGAAGATGTAACCGCTCATGCCGGGATTTCGTTCCAATATTTTAACGGCCAGCCCTGGCCTGAGAACAATCATAAGATGTATGAATTTACTGGCGGGGGAGTCGGGGTTGTTGATTTCAACTCTGATGGCTGGCCCGATCTGTATTTGACGCAGGGGACCAACTGGCCTGTGAATGAACTGCAGAGTCGCTATCGGGATCGTTTGTTTCTGAATGTGGGGGATGGAACCTTTCAGGATGTAACTGAAATGGCCGGTTTAAACGAAAATCGGTTCAGTCAGGGAGTATCGATCGGCGATGTGAACAACGATGGCTTCGCAGACATTTACGTTGGTAATATCGGTCTGAATCGACTCTATCTTAATAACGGAGATGGAACCTATTCCGAGTCAGATCAGGCCTCGGGAACCGCCGATCAGTGGACCACCAGTTGTTTGATTGCGGATCTGAATGCTGATAGTGCGCCGGAAATTTATGCCGTCAATTATTTGACGGGTGCCGATGTATTCGATCGTGTTTGCAAAAATGCAGATGGCTCTGCGCGTTCCTGTATGCCTTTGAATTTTCCGGGTGCACAGGATCAACTGTTCTCTAATTCAAAAAATGGTCAGTTTCAAAACGTTACGGCGACTTCAGGGATTCAGGTTCCCGATGGAAGAGGATTGGGAATTATCGCCGCTGACCTGCATGGCACCGGGTATCCTGATCTGTTTGTCGCCAACGACGCGGTTGCCAATTTTTACTTCGTCAATCAAGGCTCCGAAAAACTGAGGTTTACAGAGCAGGCACTCTTATCCGGACTGGCGCTCAATGGAGAGGGTAGGACGGAAGCCTGTATGGGAATTGCCGCAGGGGATGCTGACGCTGATGGTTTGCTGGATCTATATGTGACAAACTATTATCGCGAAACAAACACGCTTTATCATCAGGTAGGTCCCGATTCATTCGTTGATAAAACTCAGGCATCACAAATGTCTGATCCGACCATTTACAAGTTAGGCTTTGGAACGCAATTCCTCGATGTTGACCTCGATGGCCTGCTGGATTTATTGATTGTCAATGGTCATGTGGAAGATTTAACTGCACAGGATGTTCCCTATCAAATGCAACCGCAATTCATGAAGAACCAAGGGCAGGGCAAATTTCAGGAATTGAAATCAACCGAACTCGGCACGTTTTTTCAGACCCCCAGACTGGGCAGGGGAATGGCTCGGTTGGATTGGAACCGTGATGGCCTGGAAGAGGCTGCAATTTCGAGTCTTGATCAGCCCTTTGTGTTGTTAGAAAACTCAACACAAAATCACGGGCATCGTCTGGTGGTGCATTTGACCGGAACAAAGTCCAGCCGGGATGCGATTGGAACGACGGTTCGCGTTAAAACGAACGGCCAGACACTGGTTCGTCAGTTGACGGCCGGCGATGGGTACTTCGCAAGTAACCAGCGAATTCTGGTTTTTGGCCTGGGGGACGCAGAGCAGATTGAATCACTTGAAGTGACCTGGCCTTCCGGATTGCAACAACAGTTTGGGGGGGGCGATGTTGATCAGGAAGTCCATCTGATTGAAGGTCAACCGCAGCAGTTCCGCATTCAGTCTCTCAATTGATTTCGTCGCTTTTATTCGAAATCAATTCCAAGACGATATTTCAACTGATCCAATTCTTCAATGGATTCGTCGCTGGATGAATGAACGTGTTCGGCTTCCGTGATAAATTTCAGGTCAGAAATATGGGGAATGCCATATTCTTCCAGCGTGTATTCGAATTGCTCGATTCCCTGCCCATACATGATCAGCAATTTGTGCTCATCGAACTGGACTTCCAGCGGAATCAGAGGATTCAGTACAGCGATGCCGGCACAACCATCATTCAAAAGCAGGTCTTCATAGTCATAGAGCGTACTTTTCAGAACAGGCAGGTCCATATGCTCGCGGTAGAGATCCTGGTGCTGATTGTTCGAACCTTCATGACTGGTTTCCAAGACGACATCAACTTCAGTTCCCAGCGGATCAAGCAAGTCAATGAATAAGTCGAACAAGATTTCTTTAGAAGCAGACGCCATTAGAACCGGGATCTTAATGCCTGATTCTTTGTCGGTGTAAACATCATGCCGGTAACCCGCCTGAGGAATGACTTCCAGGTCATAAGAGGGACGGATTGCGTCTGTCAGCATGAAGTTACCGTATTTAGCAATGTTCAAATGCGTTTCCAGTTGATCTTCCGAGAGACTTTCGAAACTACTGCGCGTTTTCCCCGCGGAGCTATCCCGATAGGTCGTCTTCAAGAATCTTTTTAAGAATCCCATAGTAAAATCTTCCCCCCTCACGACAGACAACAATCATGTTGCCGAACAGGCTTGTACCGCCATTTTTGCTGAGTGTTGTAGTTAGAATTGATTTGTTGACTTGTCAGCTTGTTCTTAGTTGTTGACCAGGAACAAACTGGAATCAAAAAAACTCTAGCACGCAAATTGAAGGGAGGCCTGAAGTACTCGAAATCTTGCTCTGTTTTTCGATGAGTCTGAGCCGGAAGAGCCGGCAGGAGGAGATAAGGTGAGAGTGACAGACAGTGAAAAGGTCCGGTTGTGCGGGTCAGGTAAGATACTGGCCAGAATCTGAAGGGATAGAACTGGGATAACTGTTGTGTTCGTTCTCACCGTTAAACATAACGGAGATCAATGAAAAAAAGTAGAGGTGAAAAGCCGCACTGGTTTTGTAAGGTTAATATGGGTAATGGGTTAAGTGTTTCGTTTCAGAAATGATTAGTCTATGATTTTATCTTAAATCGGTGGTCATTACAGACAAATAAACACATTGCAGTAAATCGAATCCAGAATTAGAATTATCGCCCCTCCTAACATCTGGTTCTTATCATTTCAAAGATTCTGTCTATTTCTTAATACTGTGATTGATCTCTCACCATGAATGATTTCATGGGTCGTTCCCGACTCCTTTTCCAAATTAACTATCTCCTCTGTCTGCTGCTGGTTTCTCTGATCACAACTTTAAGTGGTTCTGGAGTTGCCTGTGCGGGCGATAATATGGCTGCAGAAACGCTCTACCTGAAAGACGGTCAAGATTTTTCAGGAGAGAGCATCGGTTTTGAAGACGGAAAGATTCTGTTCCGTCTTTCAGATGGACAGGTACGTTCGATTTTATTAGGTCTCGTTGATCGGTTGGAATACAATTCGGTTGATGCAGAACCTGCCTCTGAGTCTTCAGAAGAAGCACTGCTGATCAATAATGAAAACACCAGCTTGCCGCCGCTTCCCTCACTCATCGACCAGGTACCGGTGCCGGACCCTTTAAGTGTTTCTCCAGAATCTGTACCTGAATTAGAAGATGACTCCCACTTTGATCAGATTGAAGGTGTCTGTGATCAATGCTGGGATTATGTCGAAATCTGGACCAAGCGAATGGAGATCGGGGGGACATTCCTGGCGGGGAATACGGATCGGGATTATATCACTACCGGATTGTTTCTGGAAAAATCGGACAATGACAATTTGTTCGAATTTGAAATTGGTGGTCGCTGGGGACAATCTAATGGCGTCAGAGATGCCAATCGCTGGTATGGAAATGCGACTTTTGACTTAGCTCGTACTTCAGACTGGATTGTCTTCGTAACCAATAAGAATGTATATGATGAATTCGAAAATCTAGACTGGCGTGGAACCATTTCATCTGGTTTAGGATACCGGTTTATCAATGAAAAAGACAAACGTTTGATTGTGCGTGTTGGTCCTGGTGGAACGCGCGAAATTTATAACAGTCCTCGTTTACGCCGTACTACTTTAGACGTGTTCGTGGAAATCGAATTCCGTTGGCCCCTTTCTGATCATGCGCAACTGGAGCATAAACAGACTTGGACTCCCAGTGTAGATGTGGCACAGATTTTACGTGTGACTACGGAAACCGGATTACTGTTCAAACTGGATAACAAAGACCGCTGGAACCTGAAATTTGGGTTTCTTCAGGTTTATAACTCGTTTCCGAATGCAGGCCGTAAGAAAAGCGATTACACCGGCAGTGTGTCACTGGTTTACACGCGGAAATAAGTTTAGAGGGCAGTTGATTATTTAGGTTTTCCCAGCTTGACTGTCAGTTTCACGCGTTTTCCGTCACGCATCACCGTGACGTCGACTTCTTCTCCGGGCGAAAACATTCGTAATGCGAGATCGAAATCATCCAGACCGCCGATCTTGGTCTTACCCATTTTGATGATGGCATCACCGGCTTTGAGGCCTGCTTTATCTGCCGGACTTCCGGGGGACGCACCAGAAATGTGATAACCGGGGCCTTCGCCGCCAAAGTCAGGGATACTGCCAAAGTAGGGGCGATTGCCAGACCGCATGGTCGCGGCGGGACGTTCAATTTTAACGTATTCAGGCCGTTTGGGGTTTTCGGCTGTCGCGATTGCGATTTCTTCCAGGAACCCGATGATCCGCTCCATGCCGGGAATATTGATTTTGTCCCAGTCATCAGAGGGGCGGTGATAGTCACTGTGGGTGCCTGTAAACAGGTGTAATACGGGAATCTGTTTTCCGTAAAAGGAGCTGTGGTCACTGGGGCCGAAACCTTCCGGCTTGAGCGAGAGTTTCAGGTCGTAGGCTTTGGCGGTTTCTTTTACCAGTTTGTCCCAGCGGGGCGCGGTGCCGGTTCCGAAGACCGTCAATTTATCGTCCGTCAGGCGGCCTACCATATCCATGTTAAGCATGGCGACTGTGTTCTTGATATCGAACAGGGGGTTTTTGACATAATGCGCCGATCCGATCAATCCTCGTTCTTCACCGGTAAATGCAATGAAGACCAGTCGCCGCGGGAGTGGTGTTTTACGGGCCGCCAGCTTGCGTGCCAGTTCTATCAGTGCCACCGTACCGGAAGCATTGTCATCGGCCCCGTTATGGACGTCGGTCGAACCAGGGGCGAGAGAACCTTCGCCACCATAGCCGACATGATCATAATGCGCACCAATCACAATCGTTTCGTCTGCATGAGGTCCTTTGCCTTCCAGCACCCCGATGACGTTTTTGATTTCAGTGCGAATTTGTTTCACCGAGATTTCCCCTTTGGCTTTCCACTTTGGGAGAGCAAAGCTTTCCGGTTTCAAGTCAGCGTCAATCTGGCTTTCGAGTTTCTGCAATGTTGGCTTGCCGGCATCTTTAAATAGCTCGTTGCATTTCTCGATCGAAATGTGTGCGATGGGAATCGAACGTCCGTCGCCGCTGCCGGCGTAACCGAATTTCATGAGCTCATCAAAATTGCCTTCTTTCAAACGCTTGCGAGTCTGCTGTACGCTGTGCAAAGCTTTTTTCAGTTCCCGGTCAGCTTCGTCCCGTTTACCGTCTTTCGCTTTTTCCCAGTTCTCAGTGGCCGTAATTAGCTCTTCTACGGCGTCTTCCTCAAGCTCTTTGGCTTCTTTTTTGTTTTCTTCGGTCGAATAGTGATCGTTAACGAATAGAATGGCTTTGGCGCCTTTGCCAAACGCCGTGCTGACTTTATATCGCAGTGCGGCGTATCGCGAGATCCCATGTGCACCGGCAAAAGGGCTGGTTTTATCCCCCTGTTGCGGTGTGCGGCGCATGATGATCACCACCTTGTCTTTGACATCGACGCCGGCGTAATCGCTGTATTTCACATCTTTCGCGTCAATTCCATATCCACAGAAGACCAGTTCCGCATCGAACTTACCAGAACCTCCAAACGAGCAGGAGCGAAAGTCTTTGTCATATTCCAGCGGGATCGTTTTCCCATCGGGGCCAACTAGCTGAAGTTCATTCGTGGGGCCCAGTTTGCTGCCGGTATTGATTGTAAACTTCTGGAAGGCACTCTCATTGACTGCTTGTACATTCAGGCCGGCTGCTTTGAACTCTTTCTCAATATACTCTGCGGCCAGATTGATGCCGCGTGTATCAACGCCGCGTCCTTCCAGTTCATCTGAGGCCAGATATTTGATGGCATCCAGCATTCGCTGTCCGCTGGCCGAATTTGTTGCTGCTTTTGCTGTCTTGGCGCTTGTCTCGCCCCAGACCTGGGGAGTGAGAAACGACATGCTGAAGGCTAATCCGAGTAAGCCCAGAAAACAGAATCCAGTAATAAAACGATTCGGAGTTCGATTGGTATTCAAAACAGACATTTAACCTCTTTCCCTGAATGATTTAGCGCAAAAATTCGGTCTACTGCTACTACGTGGACGTATCAATGTGTGTTGGATGATTCACTATTGGGGGCACGCAGGCAGGTTTCCTACACCCATTTTCGCATTTCATGTGCTGAATGGAAGTCCGTTACTTCAGAATAATCAAAAATCCTCACGGTTCCGAACTCATTTTTGTTGTTGATGTTACGAGGATCAACCCTGAACTGGCGAATTGAAACGGGAACGGTTAGAGTTTTAAGTGTTACATGCAAATTCGAACTCCGCTTGAAAATGGAACAAGCAATGGACCTTCCTGCAGACGCGCTCAGGGGATGTGGGCTGTCTTCCGATGAAGCACAGCAACTGGCCGAGAGACTCAAACCGATTTCCGTTCAAAACGACACTGAAGCCTGGCAGGCTCTGACGGCGCAGGTGTTGACGTCCGATGTTCCGTTTGCCGTGCATCAGCTCCTGTATCAACGGGTTTTTCAACAACGACTCGAACAGAACATTCCTGCGCCGGCCTGGTTTCCGGGAGAACAAGAACAGACTCACTCACATCTGGCAGAGTGGCTCCGCGATTTGAATCTGAGCAGCATGGACGAATTGCAAACATGGTCTGTTCAGAACCGGGACGCATTTACACAGAAATTGATCGACTCGCTTGATATTTCATTTCAACAGCAGCCACAACAGATCATGGATGTGAGTAATGACGTCGAACAGGTAGAATGGTTGTCAGGAGCGGAGCTGAATATTGTAGAGAGCTGTTTCCGTGAAAAGTCGAAAGAGACTGCGATTCTGTTTCAGAATGGATCGGACAAGTTACAGCGACTTAGTTATCAGGAATTGAAGTCGCTCACCGCGCAGGTTGCGAATGGCTTGACCGAAGCTGGCATTCAGCTTGGGGATCGAGTCGCTGTCATGTCGCCGATGACCGTGGAATCAGTGGCGATCTTTCTGGGAATCATCGCTGCCGGTTGTGTGGTGGTGACGATTGCTGACAGCTTTTCGGCAGACGAAATGCGTGTTCGGCTTGAAATCACCAAGCCCCGTCTCATTTTCATGCAGGATGTGATTTCCCGGAATGGAAAACAACTGCCACTTTATACGAAGCTGGAAGCGGACAATTCTTTGCCGGCGATTGTACTTCCGGAAGGTGAGAGCTGTCAGACGCCATTACGTTCGGGGGATCGACTCTGGTCTGAGTTTCTTTCCGAAAATCGGGAATTAACGTATGTTGCCCGTCGGCCCCATGATGAGTCAACGATTCTCTTTTCCTCAGGTACGACGGGCAGTCCCAAAGGGATTCCCTGGGATCAGACGACGCCAATCAAATCGGCTGGTGACGGGTATCTGCATCATGATATTCACGCCGGTGATGTGGTCTGCTGGCCGACCAATCTGGGCTGGATGATGGGCCCCTGGCTCGTGTATGCCTCTTTGATCAATGACGCCACGATTGCACTGACGGACGCCGTTCCCACCAGTCGCGCCTTTTGCGAATTTGTTCAAAATGCCCAAGTCACGATGCTGGGGCTGGTACCTTCTATCGTCTCCGCCTGGCGGGCACAGGATTGTGTCGCCGGGTTGGACTGGTCACAGATCAAGGTTTTCAGTTCAACGGGCGAGTGTTCGAATCCTGATGACATGTTGTGGCTGATGTCGCGGGCCGGGTATCGACCGGTCATCGAATATTGCGGCGGCACTGAAACCGGGGGAGGCTATATTACGGGAACGGTTTTGAAACCGGGGGTGCCCGGTCTGTTTGCCTGTCCGGCGGTTGGCTTTGACTGGTTGCTGCTGGATGAATCGGGACAGGAAACCACGAACGGGGAAGTCTTTTTTGTACCTCCGGTGATCGGTCTGTCCACGCGGCTAATCAATCGCGATCACCACGAAGTCTATTTTGCGGAGATCCCTCCGGGACCTCGGGGGCAGGTGCTCCGGCGGCACGGCGATCAGATTGAATCGCTCGCCGACGGATATTTTCGGGCACACGGGCGAATTGATGATGCGATGAATTTAGGAGGCATCAAAGTCAGTTCTGTGCAGATTGAGGAGTTACTCACGCAGGCAAGGGGTGTCCGAGAGGTTGCTGCGATTGCCGTACCTCCCGCGGGAGGGGGGCCAAGTCAGCTGGTGATTTTTGTGGTGCTGCAGGCCGACGCCGAATTTGATTCGGATCAGATACAAACAGAGATGCAGCAGATTATTCGCAGCCAACTCAATCCGTTATTTAAAATTCATGCAGTCAGCGAGATTGAGCAACTCCCCCGTACCGCATCCAATAAAGTAATGCGTCGCAAGTTACGAGATTTATTTCAAGGTTAAAAACATGAGTCATCAGGAACAAAAACGGGTTGCCGTCTTGAGTGCCGCCAGAACACCCATTGGTGCTTTTAATGGCGTTTTCAAAGATGTTTCAGCCGTGCAGCTGGGCACAATTGTTGCCCAGGAAACACTCAAACGGTGTGGGGTGAACGCCGATCAGGTTGATGAGGTGTTTTTGGGACAGGTCTTTACGGCCGGTTGTGGGATGAATCCGGCGCGTCAGGTAGCCGTTCACGCCGGGATGCCGTATCACGTGCCGGCGACCACGGTCAATATGGTATGTGGCTCTGGCTTAAAATCGGTTGCACTCGGTATGCAGTCGATTCTATGTGGCAAGGCGCGAGTAGTGCTGGCAGGAGGCATGGAAAGCATGAGCAATGCACCCTATCTGCTGCAGGGGGCGCGGACCGGTTTCAAAATGGGAGACCGGAAGCTTGTCGATTCGATGATTCACGATGCGTTATGGGATGCCTTTTATGACTGTCATATGGGAATCACTGCAGAGAACCTGGCTGAGAAATATGAAGTCGTGCGTGAAGAACAGGATCGTTATGCGGTGCAAAGCCAGCAGCGCTGCCAGGCGGCGCTGCAAGCCGGGAAATTTGAAGATGAGGTCGTTGGCGTGAGTGTCCCCAAACGAAAAGGCGATCCGGAACTGGTTACCGTTGATGAATACCCGCGTAAAGAGACCAGCCTGGAAACGATTTGCTGTTTGCGTCCTTCTTTTAAACCGGATGGAACGGTGACTGCTGCGAATTCGTCGGGCATCAACGATGGGGCGGCGGCATTTTTGATTGCTGAGGAAAGTTTTGTTGAGGAAAACAAGCTCAAGCCGCTGGCCTGGATTCGATCTTTTTCGAACGTGGGTCTGGATCCACAGTACATGGGCATGGGCCCTGCACACGCGATTGACGACTTATTGAAATCCGAACAATTGACGTTAGCAGATATCGATTTGCTGGAAGTGAATGAAGCCTTCGCTGCCCAGTCACTGGCGGTCGGCAAGGCTCTGGACTGGGACGAAGCACGCGTGAATGTGAACGGAGGTGCGATTGCACTGGGGCATCCGTTAGGGGCCAGTGGTGCGCGGGTCGCTGTGACGTTACTGCACGAAATGCAGAAGCGGAAGTCCAAACGGGGGATTGCTTCACTCTGTATCGGCGGGGGTATGGGGATCGCGATGTTGTTTGAAGCAGCTGAAGGATAGTATTCTACAAAACAGAGAGACAGCAATATGCAGGAAGTAGGAATATTAGGTGCCGGGTTGATTGGTGCGAGCTGGGCCACTTTTTTTGCGGCGCAGGGACTCAACGTTCGCATTTTTGATGTGAATGAAACAGTGAAACAAACGGCGCTGGATGTTGCGCAGACAAATTTACAACGACTGGTTGATCTGAAGTTGCTCGCGCCGGAAGAGGCACACCGTGCGGTCTCAAATCTGTGTCTGGTCGATTCGATGCAGGAATTACTGGCTGATATCGATTTCGTCCAGGAATCGGTAATCGAAGATTATGCGATCAAGGCAGACGTCTATCGCGAGTTCGAACAGTATGCCCCCGACACAGCAATTCTCGCCAGTAGTTCATCGGGGTTGTTAATGACGCGGATGCAGTCGGTGCTCGAACATCCCGCTCGTGCCTTGATTGCACATCCTTTCAACCCGCCGCATCTGATTCCGCTGGTCGAACTGGTCCCCGGCGAGCAGACGGCTGCGGAAACGGTCGAAACCGTCAGAGACTTTTTTCTGAAGCTCGGCAAGCATCCGGTGATTTTGAATAAAGAAGTGCCCGGTCACATTGCCAATCGACTGGCGGCGGCAGTCTGGCGGGAATCACTGGCACTCTTGGATGAGGGGGTGGCCAGTGTGGAAGACATTGACGCGGCACTCTGTCAGGGCCCCGGTCTACGCTGGGCGATGATGGGCCAGCATCTGATTTATGAACTGGGGGGCGGTGAAGGAGGGTATCAGAAATTTATCGATACAATCGGCGCGTCGTTTGAAGAATACTGGAACGATATGCAAACGTGGACGACCATTCCTGAAGCAGCAAAACAGAAAGCGGTTGCCGGTACGCAGGCGTATCTGAAACAGAAAAGCCGCAGCGAATGGGCGACCTGGCGAGACGAAAAGCTGGCCCGGATTCAACAAGTATTGCGCGAGGAGTAACGAGATGTCTGACCCCAAAACGGCCTTGATTACCGGCGCTGCAAGTGGCATTGGCGCAGAAATCGCGAAGACACTGTTCAATGAGGGATACCACATTGTGGTTGCCGATCTGAATGCCCCCGCTTATCTGTCCGGTCTGATACAGGAATCTCAACGTGCTTTGTATGTTCCCACCGATCTGTCAAAGCAGGAAAGTTGTGAGGCACTCATCGCGCGCGTGATTCAGGAATTTGGTTCTGTTGATATATTGGTTAATAATGCCGGCTTTCAACATATTTCTCCTCTGGATGATTTTCCCGAAAGCGTGTGGGAAACCATGCTGCAGGTGATGTTAACGGCACCGTTTCTGCTGACCAAATATGTATTTCCCGGCATGAAGCAGAAGCAGTGGGGCCGCATCATTAGTATGGGGTCGATCCATTCACAAATCGCATCGCTCAACAAAGTCGGCTACATTGCTGCCAAACATGGTCTGGTCGGTTTAACGAAATCGACCGCACTGGAAGGCGGGCCGTTCGGGATTACGGCCAATGTCATCTGTCCGGCTTATGTGCGCACGCCTCTGGTCGAGCAGCAAATTGCCGCACAGGCAGAAACATTGGGGCTCAGTGTGGAAGAGGTCGAAAGTCAGGTCTTCCTGAAAGCCTCGGCGACCGGCAAGTTGATCGAACCCGCGGAAGTGGCTGCGATGGTGTTATACCTCTGCTCTGATCAGGCCAAATCGATCACCGGGGCCTGCTGGACTATTGATGGTGGTTGGACGGCACAATAGGCAGTGCATGTGTCATCAGTCTCGTGCTTAAAATACGAGAAATCTCGATTCTCAGTATTTATTAAACATTGCTTACAAGAAACTGACACATTAAAGTGTCTTTATGTAAGCAGCTCAGAGATAGAACCATTGCCAATCGAATTCGATGAGGTGATCGATGCATTCAGAGCGAACGAAGATTTTCGCATTGCTGATTCTGCTGGTGTTCTCATTCCCTTCAGCCCAGGCAGCTGAGAATGAACCGCCGGTGGTTGCGAAAACTCCCGAGCAGATCGCCGTCGAAAAGCTCCGCGGTTTTTACACCAATCTGCAGAAAAACAAAGATGGCTCCGTGCGGCTGGTCCGCTTCAGTAAGCCGCATGTCACGCTGGAAGTTCTGGAGTATCTTGAGTCGTTTCATAAGCTCGATTATCTGGCGCTGGTCTGTCCGCAGATTGGTGATGCAGCGCTGGAACATATCGCACATCTGACGAATCTGGATACGCTGATGCTTTCGGAGTCGGCTATCGGGGATGCGGGGCTTTCCCATCTGCAGCGGCTCAACAAGCTGGAGCGGCTGTATCTCGATCAAACCAAGGTGACCGATCTGGGTTTGGTACAACTATCACATCTGTCACAGCTCAAAGTATTGTCTTTAAATAATACACGTGTGACGGACAAAGGCCTTGCGCAACTGGCGGGATTGAAGAATCTGGAAGTCCTGTTCTTGTCCGGCACAAAAGTCAGCGATGCGGGTATTCAAACACTGGCGAAACTCAAGAATTTGAAAGTCTTGTATCTCTCCGGCACCCGGGTTCGGGGTAACGGATTGAAGGAACTGGCTGCCTTAAAGTCGCTCGAATATCTGGCGCTGAATCACTGTGCTTTGGATCAGAGTGCCGCTGCATCGCTGGCAACACTGTCTCGGTTAAAGGGGCTGGAAGTTTATCATACCGGCTTATCGACAGAATCTGTCAATGATCTCAGAACAAAAATGGCGAAAACGCAACTGTTTACAGAACGCGATACGGAAACGAATCCAGAAACCGATGTATTACGTTTCGCCAATTCAGAGGGACTCGATGTCAAACCGATCCTGGCTCCGATTGAATCGCGAATTGCTGCGGGGGAGAAATTCACACCTGACTTTCAGAAACATGTGATTCCACTCTTAGGTAGGCTGGGGTGTAACAGCCGCAATTGCCATGGTTCGTTTCAGGGACGAGGTGGATTCCAGCTGTCGATGTTCGGTTACGATTTCAAACTCGATCATGATAATCTGCTGGAACGGATCGACAAACAGAAACCGGATGAGAGTCTGGTTCTGAATAAGCCGACGTCAGAAGACGAGCATGAAGGGGGCCTGAAACTGCCTCCCGGGGGTTGGGAGCAGAAGTTGTTGCGGGAATGGATTGCTGCAGGCGCGGCATCGGTGGGTAAAGAGTCACCCCGTTTTGTGCGGCTGGATGTCACGCCGAAGCAGGTAGTCTTTACCGAAAAAGGGGAAGCGGTCTCGCTCAAGGCGATCGCTGTCTGGTCGGACGGAACACGGGAAGATGTGACCTGTTTGACCCGTTTTGAGTCGAAGGATGATAGTGTTGCCGAAGTGACGCCGGAAGGAGTCATGCGTTCCAAAGGGACCGGCGATACGTATGTGATCTCCTATTACGATAACGGTATCTTTTCGACACAGGTGATTCTTCCCGTTCAGAAGTATAAGCCAGGTACCTATCCCCAGGTTGCGACGCCTACAGAAGTGGATCGGCGCGTTGTTAACAAGCTGCGAAAACTGGGAATTCAGCCGTCCGGATTATGTACGGATGATGAATTTCTGCGGCGCGTCAGTCTTGATATGACGGGCACATTGCCGACACCAGAGGAGATACGAGCTTTTCTGAAAGATACATCCACGGAAAAACGAAGTCAGAAAATCGAAGAGCTGTTGAACCGCCCCGGTTACGTGGCCTGGTGGAGTATGAAGCTTTCCGATCTGACCGGCAGTAACGCCGGTTATCTGGGGAGCACGGAAATGGCACGGCCGGTTGCCAGCCAGTGGAACGCCTGGATCCGCCGCCGCGTGGAAGATAATGTTGGTTGGGATAAAATTGTTTCCGGTATCATTCTGGGAACCAGTCGTCTGCCGGGCCAGACGTTTGATGAATATATGTCGCAACAGAGCCAGTTTACCAGTACGAAAGACAGAGCCGACTTCACGGCCCTCGACAATTCAATGCCCCATTATTGGGCGCGTTCGAATATGTCAGTTCCATCTGATAAAGCGTTGGCGTTTGGGTATACATTTCTGGGAATGCGGCTGGATTGTGCCCAGTGCCATAAGCATCCGTTTGACGAATGGTCTAAACAGGATTTTGAGCTCTTTACCGAATTTTTCACACGCATCAAATTTGGCGTGCCCCCGGATGCGGCGGTATTGCATGAGCAATCACGGAATATGCTGGGAGTGCCGGTGAAGTTGAATACGGCGGCGCTGCGCCGACAGAGTTATCTACGGATCGCTGCCGAAGGGCGGCCGATTCCCTGGCGCGAAGTTTATATCGAACCTGCCAAATCAGATCAACAGCGGGCCAAGCTGCTCGGCGGGCAGGAGATCAACATCAGTCAGACGAAAGATCCGCGAGAGTTATTGATGCGCTGGATGTTGAATGAGCCGAACCATTATTTTGCCAAAGCATTCGTGAATCGAATCTGGGCACACTATTTCAATGTAGGCATTATTAATCCGCCCGACGATCTGAATCAGGCGAATCCACCCAGTAACAAAGCGCTACTCGATTATCTGGTGCAGGGGTTCATCGACAGCGGTTATGATATGAAGTGGTTGCACCGGACGATTACGAACAGTCGCACTTATCAATTGAGTTGGCGATCGAATCCGACGAATCGGAAAGACACACGCAATTTCAGTCATGCGGTTTTGAGACGTCTGCCGGCAGAGGTAGCCATCGATGCGATTCTACAGGCGACGGCGAGCCAGAAAAAGATGAACCAGCTGGTGAGTCAGACGGACCGCCGCAAAATCTCACAGCATCCGCTCTCATTTCAGGCGCGGGCCATCGATTTTTCGTTACTCGTATTCGGAAAGCCATTGCGAACGACGAACTGTGACTGTGAACGTCAGGATGAGCCGACGTTGTTACAGTCGCTCTATGTGCGGAACGATGAAGAAATGCTTAAAAACCTAACCCGGGCAGATGGCTGGCTGGCAGAAATGAAAACGGCAAAACTCAAGACATTAGAGCAGAAAGCGTTGGTAACCGAAGCCTATTTACGTACGCTGTCCCGTTTTCCTGAAGCAACGGAAATGAAAGAGAGCCTGAAGCATCTGCAGAAAACCGAATCCGTGCAGGAAGGTTTGCATGACTTATTATGGGCTCTGTTAAATACGCAGGAATTTATTACGAATCACTAAATCAGAAGCGACTTGGATTTGATCAGAATAGTATGCTGAGGGCGAATTGATGAATCAATGTCAGAACATGACAAGACGCAGTGCGTTGCAGGTTGGACTCCTCGGCGGTCTGGGTTTGACGCTTCACGACTTTCTCAAGCTGTCTGCTGCCCGGGCTGAGTCGAACGAAAAGTCGAAAGCCAAGGCCGATGCAGTACTGTTTCTGAATCTGGCGGGAGGCGTATCGCATCTGGATACGCTGGATCGTAAACCCGATGCCCCTGCAGACACGCAAGGCGAATTCAAATCGATCCAGACTTGTCTCCCCGGTCATCAGGTTTGTGAATATTTACCGAAGTATGCTGCGGCCGCGGATCAATTTACTCTGATTCGCGGTATTTCGCATTCTGCCGGTGCGCATCCTCAGGGACAATCCTGGATTTCAACGGGAAATCGGCCAGTGCCGGCGTTGATTTATCCTTCGCTGGGTTCGGTCGTCACGAAGGAGATCTCCAGTAAGCCGGACCTGCCTGGTTATGTGGCGATTCCCAAAACCGAATGGAACGCGGGCTATATGGGAGACGCGTATGCCCCATTCAAAACCAACACGGTTCCCCGACCGGGTCAGCCGTTTCAGGTACGCGGCATTTCCTTGCCCGATGGTCTGACGATTGAAAAAGTCAATCAGCGTCAGGAACTGCTTACAAAACTGGATCGGCGATTTAAAACGGAAACTACCGAAAGCCAACTCTTAGAAGCGTTAGATAAGTTTGGTTCGCAGGCTTATAATATGATTACATCGAAGCGGGCACGGGCTGCCTTTGATGTGGAACAGGAATCGTCCCAGTTGCGGAACATGTTTACTCCCGATGAATTCAGCCAGTCTGTGTTTCTGGGTTGTCGGCTGATCGAATTCGGCGTCCCCTTTGTGACGGTGACTTATCAGGGCTGGGATACGCACACCGAAAACTTTGCCGGTCATCGTCGTTTATTGCCGGCTCTGGATAATGGAATCACCGCAGGGCTGGAAATGCTGAAGCAGAAGGGATTGCTGGAGCGAACGTTGATCGTGATTATGGGCGAATTCGGGCGGACCCCCAAGATCAATGTGAACGCGGGGCGTGACCATTATCCGCGTGTGAACTGGTGCCTGATGGCGGGGGGCGGCGTTAAACCAGCACAGTTCATTGGCGGAACGACGAAAGCCGGTGATGCTCCCGATGACAAAACCAACATCAAGCCCGATGATATTGCCGCGACAATTTATCATACCTTGGGCATTGATCCTCTAACCGAGTACTATACCAATACGGGGCGTCCGACGATGCTGGTTCCGCATGGCCGCATCATGGGTGAGCTTTTTGCTTAAGACCGTGGTACGAGATTGATTTGTGCCATTGACTGCGGTCTAATAAAGGGACGGTGATGTCAGGCCGGTTCGTTTTTCTGATTCTGGAAAAAGACGAGTCGTTTGTCTGAGATTCTACAGAACTTCCCGGCAATGAGGCGCTCCTTATGAAATCTCTGTTCTTCACAGTCATGTGCTGTCTGTTTTTACCTCTTGCGGTCGAGGCGAGGGATGCCACTGACCGCCCTAACATTGTGCTGATCATGGCCGATGATCTGGGGTATGGCGATCTGAGTTGTTATGGCAGTACCAACTGTGAGACTCCTCAGCTGGATCGTCTAGCGTCGCGAGGAATGAAGTTTACCGATTTTCATTCCAGTGGAACGGTGTGTAGTCCGACTCGAGCCGGCTTGTTAACGGGCCGCTATCAGCAGCGGGCGGGCATTGACGGCGTGGTCTATGCGGACCCCAAAAGGAATCGGCATCATGGGCTGCAGAAGAATGAAATTACGCTGGCACAATGTCTGCAGTCAGCCGGTTATCAAACCGGTATGTTTGGAAAATGGCATCTGGGATATCAGCGACAATACAACCCCACGTTTCGCGGCTTTCAGCAGTTCGTGGGTTATGTCAGCGGGAACGTCGATTATTTCGCGCATCTGGACGGCACCGGGGTGTTCGACTGGTGGCATAACGCAGAATTAAACCGTGCAGAACAAGGTTACGTGACGCATCTGATTACGGATCACGCAGTTGATTTTATTCGACAGCAAAAAGAGAAACCGTTCTTTGTGTATATCGCGCATGAAGCCGTGCATTATCCCTATCAGGGTCCGAATGACAAACCGATTCGAAAAGAGGGAGTCGGTGATATTAAATCTGCCAAGCGCAAAGACATTGCCAACGCATACCGCGAAATGAATACCGAAATGGATCGGGGCATCGGCAAAGTGGTCACGGTTTTAAAAGAACTTGGACTGACGGAAAACACATTGATCTTTTTTCTGTCAGACAATGGTGCGAATAATAAAGGCTCTAATGGTGCCTTACGTGGCTTTAAAGGAAATGTCTGGGAAGGGGGGCATCGTGTGCCCGCTATCGCCTGCTGGCCCGGCCAGATTCCTGCGGGCAGTCTGTGTGAGGAGACTGTAATCAGCATCGACCTGATGCCGACCATTTTGGAACTGGCGAATGCGAGCGTGCCTGCGAGGCATCAGCTGGATGGTATGAGCCTGGCTAAGTTGATGACTGAGCAGCAGAAATTAAAGCCGCGCACGATATTCTGGGACTACAATGGGCGCTCGGCGGTTCGCCAGGGACCATGGAAACTGGTGTTGAATCAGAATCGTAAAACACCAGTGGAATTATTCAACCTGAAGGACGATATAGCGGAATCAACGAACCTCGCTACAAAGAAACCGGAGCGCGTGCAGCAGATGCAGGCGGCGTTTGCTGCGTGGAAAAAAGAAGTGACTCAAACGGCGACACCCCAACCCGAAAAATAATCCAACACGATTTCGACCAGGAGACGTCTTAATGTTTCGACTTACCGTATTGTTGATTGTTTTGTTTCCCTTGACTCTGTTTGCTGCAGAAGAGGAGAAAACCAGACTACAGGCAGGGGCCGCTAAGGTGAATATCAACCCGCGGAATTACCCGGTGTCGATGACCGGCAGTTTTCAGGATCGACAGGCAACGTCGGCCCATGATCCGTTGCATGCCCGGGCACTGGTCTTGAAGAGCGGAAAGACCGAGATTGCTTTTGTAGTTTGCGATATCTGTTTAATTTCTCGAGACATCTTTGATGCTGCCAAGCAGCAGGCATCAGTCAAAACTGGTATTCCTACCAGCCAGATGCTGACATCAGCCACCCACACACATACCGCACCGACTTCAGTTCCACTGGCACAATGTAATCCCAGTCCGGAATATGTGCAGTTTCTGACCGAGAGTATTGCCCAATCCATCATCAAGGCGCATGGTCGGCTGGAACCTGCCAAGGTAGCCTGGACAGTGGCCCGTGAGCCCGCGGAAGTCAATAACCGTCGTTGGTATGTGAAAGAGGGAGGCATTCGTCCCAATCCTTTTGGAAAGACCACCGACAAGGTTCGCATGAATCCTCCTCGTGGAAGCGATCTGTTGGTCAAACCGGCCGGTCCGACGGACCCGGATATTTCGATTCTCTCGGTGCAATACGCGGATGGTCGGCCGCTGGCGCTGTTGGCGAATTATTCTCTGCATTACGTGGGGGGATTGCCGCCTAATCAACTCTCGGCTGATTATTTTGGAGAATTCGCCCGACAGATTAAAAAACAACTTGGTGCCGATGATACGTTTATCGGCATCATGTCGAACGGGGCCAGTGGTGACATTAATAACTATAATTTTAGAGAACCCCGGCCGCGTGCGGCTGTGTTTGAACGCATTACTACTGTGGCAAAAGTTATAGCCGACCGGACGTATCAAGCCGTTAAGTCACTCAAGTATCGAAGTGATGTCTCGTTGGAAATGCAGGAACGAACAATCGATCTGGGAATCCGAAAACCCAATGCAGATGAAGTAAAGTATGCTCAGAAGCTGCTGGCGGATGCCAAAGATCCGAAACGCTTGACGATCAACGAAGTCTACGCACGGGAAACCGTTCGGATTAACAAAGGTCCGGACAGTGTGAATCTGAAACTGCAGGCATTGCGGATTGGTGAGCTGGGGATTGTGGCGATACCGTGTGAAGTGTTCGCGGAAATTGGCCTGGAGATCAAACAGAAAAGTCCGCTGAAACCGACGTTTGTGATTGCACTCGCCAATGGCTATAACGGTTATTTACCTACTCCGGAACAGCATATCTTGCAGGGATATGAAACCTGGCGTTCGGGGTGGAGTTATCTGGAAGTGGACGCGTCGAATAAAATCAATGAACAGGTCTTTCAAATGTTGAACCAGCTTGCAGACTGAAAATACAGTTCTATCGGATGTCTTTTGGATTAGTGTGATGGAAACAGAAACTGATTTATCAGAGGAAATCAAATGAGAATGCCGCTCGGACAATTATTGTTGATGATGTTGTGTATGTGTCAGGCTATTCAGACTGGTTGTGCCGCTGAGCCGAATCAATTGACAGCAGAAGAAAAACAACAGGAATTCAAGGCGCTGTTCAATGGTTCTGATCTCAAGGGTTGGCAGCACAGCGGTAACTGGAAGGTAGACTCTGGCGTGATCACTCGTTCTGGAAAAGGGGGAAGTCTGGTTTACGATCCGCAGCCGCTACCGGATGATTTCGAATTGAAATTCGAATGGAAGGTGGCACCGGGGAGTAATAGCGGTGTGTATTATCGTCCCGGTCAATACGAGTACCAGATTCTCGATAATGAAAAGCATGCCGACGGGAAAAATCCACGGACGAGTGCCGCTTCGATTTATTTCTGCCTGCCTCCTTCCCATGACGTAACACGGCCCGTCGGGGAGTGGAATGAAGGTCGCATTGTCTGTCAGGGAACTGTCATTCAACATTGGTTAAATGGTAAAAAAGTCATTGACCTGGATTACACCGATCCGCGCTATGCCTGGCATGTGGAACTGTTGGCGAATCGGGGTGGTAATCTGGCAGATCGGGGTGCGAAGTTGTCTTTGCAGGACCATGGCGATCCGGTCTGGTATCGGGGGATCAAGTTGAGAACAATTCCCGCTGATGAGAAACTGGATCGCAGCCCTGTCAAGCCGGCTGAAGTTTCCGATGCTGCCATGGCAGCCGAGCAGCGCAAGTTGCAACGGATTATGGAAAGCCGGGCACGTCAGCAACAGAAACAAAAAAAGTAGTGACGATTTTGTCAGCGTGAATTTGTCTGCTGTTATATATATCTTACCGAATTATTGTAATTGATTCACAGAATAGAATTGGTCGTAAAAATGTGGTGTCAGCGTTTCTGCATCGGTTTATTGAGTTTGTTGTTGATGGCCAGTCTGTCTGTAGCGGCAGAACCAGTGAAAGTCATTTTTGATACGGATCTTTCGGGTGACGTTGATGATGTGCTTGCGTTGGCCATGCTGCACACGCTGGCTGATCGGGGAGAGTGTGAATTGCTGGCGGTGACGATCTCTAAAATCAATCCATTGACGGGGCCTTTTACTGACGCGACGAATACGTTCTACGGCCGGGGAGACATTCCGATTGGTGTGACCCGTGATGCACAGCGCCGCGATAGTAAATACCTGAAATTAATCAACGAAAAGAACGATGGTCAATGGCGTTATCCGCACGATATTCTTTCCAATGAACAACTCCCGGATGCAGTGAAAGTACTGAGGAAAACACTGGCATCTGAGCCGGATCGATCAGTGTCGATTATTCAGGTCGGTTTGGCGGCGAATCTGGCGGATCTGGTGGAATCTAAGCCAGATAAATTGAGCCCGTTGAGTGGTTTGGAACTAGTTCGTCGCAAAGTCAAACTGGTGTCCGTGATGGCGGGGGCATTCGAACCGATTAATGGAAACCAGCACTTCTTGGAAGCGAATGTAAGGAATGGCATTCAGTCGATGCAGTGGTTTGCGCAGCTGTGGCCCGCTGATGTGCCTGTCGTATGGAGCGGTTTTGAAATTGGAATCGCGGTCACTTATCCCCGCGAAAGTATTGCCCGGGATTTTGGCTACCGCAAACATCATATTGTCCGGGAAGCATATCTGCTGCATAGTGGACCGAATCATGATCGGCCCAGTTGGGATTTGACTAGCGTGCTCTACGCGGTCCGCCCCGGGGACAAATACTTTGATCTTTCGCAACCGGGAAGAGTGAGTGTGGCCGATGATGGCTTTGTCAGTTTTACGCCGGCAAAGCAGGGACGTGATCGTTATCTGATCATGAATTCGCTGCAGGCGGTTCAAGTCCGGGAAGCCTTACGGAGTTTAGTAAGCCAACCGCCTTTGAATCGGGAATCACGCTAATTTGTATCAGCCCGGGCTCATTAGTGCGAAGCATCGCAGTTGCTGTGGTCTCCCGCCATCTGAGTTTTATTTACTGGATGTACGACTGACTTCTTCCAGCAGGATGTCGATTGATTCACACATTTCTTTTTTAAGCGCATGCAGACTATTCTGCACGACGACCAGTCCATCGATCCGTTTCGTGACTTTTTTCGGATCAGTGGCAGGTTCTTCATCGATCTGGTTGGTAGCTGCGATGGAAACAGGTTCAGGCTCTTCAACAGGTTCCTCAGTAATCGAATTTTGTAATTTACTGACTAATAATTCGATGTCGATGGGTTTGACGAGCAGGTCCTTGAAACCAACGGCGAGTGCTTCCCTGGTCAGTTCTTTCATTTTGGGCGATGAGGTGCCATGTTCCCGGGTTACCATGAGGTAAAAGTGAAGGGGAGGGATGACGCCTTCATCATTAAATCGTTCAATTTTTGATGCTGCTTTGTAGAGATCGATTGCATTCATCGAAGGCAGGAAGAGACTGGTAAGTACAGCATCTACTGAGAAGTCAGAATTTAAAATGGCGAGAGCCTCTTCCCCACTTTCAGCAGCCACAGTCGTAAAATGATAGCGGCTGAGTTTCTGGGTCAGGCTCTGACGTATGAACCCAATTTCGTCGACAATCAGTATTTTCATTATCTCACCCTGCTGTGAATTTAAAATCATTCGCATGTTGCTTTTGATTTGGGGGTCTTTCACTTAATCTTCTATCGCCCTTAGGGAAACGAAATAAAAATGGGGGAAATTACCCAATTTGATGTGGAGTGTTTACCTCATTGTTGAATATGAGGTAGGCTTTAGGTAAAAGAGGGTACATGGGTGTGCATTATGTGGTAGAGTTATCTTAAATAGATAGATTTATCCATTAAGTAAGTATTGATAGCTCTATCTATTCAGTATTAGTGTGTCATCTCTTGCCTGTTGAAAACTCACTTCAAGCAGGAAGCCATATAGTATTCAGAATGACAATAAGATGATAAGAAGTTCAACTGTGACTTGTTTTTTAAACTGACAGCTGAGCGGAAATGTTTTCTTCTTCCTTCAAGCTGGTGAAAATGATTGACGGTACTGATTTGAGAATTCGTTTCCAAAAAAAGATTAGTAATTCACAAGCTTCTGAAAAAATGAAGCCACTGTCTATTGATTCAGTTTGTATCTGCCCCCCTCATTGGTACAGCGTAATAGTGAAAACGAGATAGTCTTGTTTTGTTATATTGCAAGACGAGTCTTTTTTTAACAGAGAGGCTCCAGTCAATTATTGCGGTGCCTCTTTATGATATACAAGCATTTTAAAATCTGTCTGATACAAAAGTAGATCACTGAAAAAAAGTGATTGATTTTATTGAAGATTGAAAACAGAAAAAAATATCATACACTTTTGCGTTTGTTTGCTTCCCTCCTTCAAACGAACATATTCACGATTGTCACAAGCTGCACGAATTCATGAGCCATATCAGGAGTGGTGGTTTTTATGAATAGACAAAGTAGCAAATGTTCTTAAAAACAAGCATATCGAGTATTGGTTTTGCAGAAAATACTTTACCGGAGAGTATTTTTTGTTCCAGTCTGCACTTTAATTGAGGGGCCGAATGAACGCTTTTGTTGTTTACATTATTGATGATGATCCAGATGTCCTGGACTCGATTGCATTTTTATTGAGCACCTCAGGATATACGGTCAAAACATTTGATAGTGTGCATTCGTTTTTAGAATCCAAAGAAGTAGTAGATCCAGGCTGTATTCTGATTGACTTGATTATGCCTGAAATATCAGGGATTGAAGCGATGCAGCTATTTAAAAAACAGCAACTGCATTTACCCGTGATTATGATGAGTGCTTACGGGGATATTGAAAAAGCTGTTTCTGCCGTCAAGCAGGGGGCTTGTGACTATCTTGAAAAGCCATTCGAAAGAGAAAAATGTCTCAAAGCCATTGAGTACGCTATCTCGCTGTTGGAGCTCAATCAAGACGATTCCGATGAAGAGGGAAGAGACTATCTTCGATTGTACGATGGCCTGACGCGAAGAGAAAAACAGGTCTTTCATCTGATTGCAGAGGGCCATTCTGGTAAACAAATAGCAAATTCCATGTCGATCAGTTATCGAACCATGGAAAAACATAAAGCGAATCTGTTAAGTAAATTAGGGATTTCGAGTGCTACTGATATCGTGCATCTTTTGTATAAAATCAAAGATATGCCGGGATATAAGAAAAACGGCGACGATTCTTAAGATAAGGAACTTTTGTTCCTTCTGACTGGTTTTATAGAAGCAGCCAGTCAGTCTTCTTCTCTTCGAACAGCCACTCTTGGTGAGCTTTGAATCGCGATCTATCGCATCTTGATTGCCTGATTTCTGTTTGAGTCGAAATAAGGCTCCGTTATCAGTTCGATGCAGTTCTGGTTTCCAATTTCATTCTTAATGTGAAATTCGGGAGTCCAACACAGAATTCAATATATGGTGATGTGTCTATGGGTAGAATTCCCCATCTATTTGAGATCGATCTAAAGTCGATATGAACTAGACCGGTTAGATGAACAACTGGTGAGATTTTAGAGTGAACATGACGGGGTTTTTCACAATTGAGTTTAATCATAAGGAGTGGTGCGTAGGGGAAGAAGCTTAGATCTCAGTAGACCAAAGGGCCTGTAATGACATCCAACCAAGTCAGTTACAATCACAATCAGATAGCAAGACAGTTATTAATTTTCAGTAGGGATGTTTCGGTTGCGATTGATGCCAGGGGCTTGATTCTCCTGTCCAGCGAATCAATCAAGCATGCTTTTGGATGGTCTGCAAAGGAAGTGGTCGGTAAAGAATTTTGTCTTCTGCTCTCTGATCCTTATCTGAACTCTTACGAGCAATTTTTGGTAGATTGTCCTGATTCGGCAAAATTAAAAGGGCAGACGCAGCAAATTATTGCGAAGCGAAAAGATGGCTCCTGTTTTCCCTGCGAGTTGACTATGAGCCGTGTGGATGGTTCTCAAAATCAAATCCATTATATCGCAATCATCAGGGACATCAGCGAACAGCTGAGGACGCAGAATAAACTGGATGATTATCTGGAGCGGTTGAAGCAGTCCCGCCGTGAACTCAAACGTAAAGATTACGAATTGAAAGCGGCGCAAAAAAACGTCGTTCGCGCCAATCAGGCGAAAAGTGAGTTTCTGGCAAACATGAGCCACGAGATTCGGACGCCCATGACGGCGATTCTGGGGTATGCAGAGATTTTAAAAGAAAATCCTGTTGCTCCTGATAATGTCGAACTGATTGAAATTATTCAAAATAATGGCACACACCTGCTGCAGGTGATTAACGACATTCTGGACATTTCAAAGATCGAGATGGGAGACTTTGAGATTCTGAAGGTCAATTGTTCGCCTAAGGTGGTCTTGCAGGATGTGATCGACGCCTTCCGGATGAAAGCAGCTGAAAAAGGGCTTTCGATTCATACGAAATGTCAGGATTCTATACCTGAACTAATTCAGACAGACCCATTGAGGTTGAAGCAGGTTCTCTGGAATTTAGTCAGTAATGCAGTCAAATTCACGGAAACGGGACGGATTGATATTGAAGTTCGGGTTTTCTCTCAGTCACAAAATGACAGAGTATTACAGTATATCGTCTCTGACACGGGGATTGGAATTCCTGCTGAGAAAGTAAAACATATCTTCGAGCCTTTTGCCCAGGCCGATAGTTCAACTTCGCGCAATTATGGTGGAACCGGTTTGGGGCTGACGCTCAGCCATAAGCTCGTTCGCTTGCTGGGGGGCAATTTATCTGTGCAATCAATTGTGGATCAAGGGAGTGTTTTTTGTGTCGCGTTGAATGTAGGTGAATCAGTTCAGACCACACTCAAAAAAACGCAGAACCATCGTTTCAACCTGGGGGATTCTGTCAGGCAAGACTCTCATGATCGGCAAATAAACAAGACGAGAAGGGAGCATAAAGGGAGGGTACTCCTGGTTGATGACACAAAAGAAATTCGAAAGTTATTCAGTTTTATGCTGAATAAAATGGGGATAGCTGTCATGACTGCTTCGAACGGCAAAGAGGCGGTTGAACTGGTGAACGATGAATCCAATCAGGATGAACCTTACGATATGATTCTGATGGATATGCAAATGCCGGTTATGAATGGTTATGAAGCAACACAGTTGTTAAGAGATCAGGGAAACCAGATTCCCATTATCGCGATCACTGCTCATGCCCTGGTATCAGACAGAGAGAAATGTCTGGCAGCAGGATGTACGGAATATTTGAGTAAGCCAATCAAGTATGAAGTGTTGCACGAAATGGTACATTGCTATTTGCCTGAAACTACGGCAATGCTTTCGAACTAACTGAGCGAGAAGTCTGTTTCGTCTTAGTCAGCCAACTTTCTTAGTCTGTTTGGGGACTGGTAGAGAAATATAAAACGTGGCACCACCCTGTGGATTTGGGCGATACCATAATTTTCCATCCGAGGCATCGATCAGTGATCGGCTCAAAGACAAACCGATGCCGAGTCCTTCTTCCTTATTTGTGGTAAAAGGCGTGAAAAGTCGGTCTGTGAGTTCCTTTGGAATTCCCATCCCGGTATCGGCCACAGAAATCAATGTTGAAGAATCGTACCCGGTTTCAAGAGTGATCGTTAATCTCCTGGGGAGCGGTGTGTCTTCCATTGCTTCCACAGCGTTCTTGATTAGATTCACAAGCACCTGTTCAATCTGGACTCGATCTGCATAGACGGTGATGAATTTGCTCTCACTCTTCACTTCCACCTGAATCTGGTTCAAACGGATCTGGTAATTCATCAACTGCAATGCATTGTGAATACTTTCAAGAATGTTGAACAGCAGACGTTGTTGTTTTCGCTTTTTCGCCAGTTTTTTAAGTCTGCGGACAATGTCGCCGGAGCGGAGACACTGTGTTTCAATTTTTGATACCAGTTCTGAAATATCACTGCCTTGCTCGAGTAGATACTTCATGCTCGAGCTGTAGTTGGCGATGGCCGTGAGTGGTTGATTCAACTCGTGCGAGAGCCCTGCGGCTAATTCTCCCATGACAGCCAGGCGGGAAACGTGAGCCAGTTCGTCCCGGTACTCCTGGACCATTTTACTGGTCTCAAATTTTTCTGTCATATCCTGAATCGTACCGTACATCATCAGTGTTTCGCCATCAGGGCTCTTTTTCAAAGCTGCCTGATTATGCACATGGCGAATTTCTCCGTTGGGGCGTTGAATTCGATGTTCAATGCTGAATGGTAAATCATTTTGCAGGGTGTTGGAGATCACTCGTTGTACCAGTTCCCGGTCTTCTGCGTGAATCATTTCCAAAAAGGAATCAAAATCGGGTTCAATTGGTGATTCTATTATCCCGAGAATGCAATAGACTTCTTCCGACCACCACAGAGAATGATTCTGAATACTCCATTCCCAACTGCCAATATGTGCCAGACGCTGTGCTTCGAACAGGCGGTTGTGCATATTCTGCATTTCAATTTCAGCCGTTTTTCGCTCATTTATGTCCTGAATAATGACCAGGATTTCCTCTGATAAATAAGGCAGCAGACGGGCATGGAACCAGTGGGGCTGCTGCTTGATTCTAAGAGTATATTCAAAAGATACAGGCGTGCCGGTTTGACTGAGTTTATGAATCGCTCTCACAAATTGAAATGCGACAGACGGAGGTAGTAATTCATAGATTTTTCGGTGGAGAGACTCATCCACTGTCGGAAAGAAATGGTTCTGTTTACCGCTCTCATAGACGAGTATGGTTCCATCTGTTTTAATATGAAAGAAGAAATCCGGATTCACTTCCAGCATCGCTTGCAGCTGGGCCGTTTTTTTCGCTGCGTTTTTTTCGGCAAGTAGCCGGTCTGTGATATCAACGGCCGATGCAATGATCTGGATCACATTCCCTTCCGGGTCATACAGGGGGCCAAATGTGATATCCAGATCGACGAAATTTTGGTCTGATAAACGAACTTTTGTGTCATAGCGAACGGTTTTACCCTGAGCGGCTTGTGCGAGTGACTGTTTCAGTTCTGTTTGTGAATGAGTGGAGTAGGTCCACCAGTACGTTTCCCAGAACGATTTTCCGATCACATCAGTCAGTTTGAGATTTGCCGCTTCAAGCGGCGCGCGATTCGCTTCCAACAGCTTACCGTTCGTGGACAAAACACCCACAAACACAAATAAACTGTCCAGGATATCCTGGGTTCGTTTGGATGCTGTCAGAAGTTCTTTTTCAACCCGTTTTCTTTCTGCGATTTCCTGTTTCAGGTTTTCATTGATTTGAGAGAGTTCCGCCGTGCGTTTTTCGACGCTGGTTTTTAATGATTCTTCGTACCGTTTTCGGTCGGTCAGATCCATACCCAGGCAGAGTGTGCCGACTGTTTGATTCAAGTCATCAATCAGCGGGTTCTGATCCCATTTAATTTCCCGGTTGTCGGCAAAATTAGGGCCACTCAACTCCCCTGTAAAGGGTTGTTTAGAGTTCACAATCGTGAATCCCGGTACTTGATCTGCCGGGCCGATCAGTTTGCGAAATTGTTGATTGATCCAGACGGAATGGTTTCGGAAGTCTTTAATGGAAACAGCCAGGGAACTGTTTTCAAAGAAAGGGGCCAGTTGTTTCTGGATATTTCGTTTCAACTCCGTTTGTCGCAGATAAATCAGATCGCCTACCGCCGCGATCCAGATCATACTCAGTGCGATGAAGCGGTTTTCCCAGACGAACTGTGGTACCTTTGTTTGACTGACCGAGAGGAGAGGTGCGAACGTCAGAATGGAGCAAATGCAGGCTGCGAGTAAGACGGGCCAGATCCGCCGCTGCCCTGCGATCAGGACAATTCCCACGGCATAAAAAGCGGGGATTCCGAGATTCAATGAGACATGTAGATCGATCAGAAAAATGAGCAGAGTCAGCAGGCCGCTAATCTCCAGCAGACGCAAATGGTATCGCTTTGTGCCCATAGACGGTCCCTGTTTCTTGATGGAACAGAAAGGAGATCTATTCCAAAAAATGTAAACACTCGTCTGATTTTCGCTCCAGTATCAAATCCTTCAGCCAGAACAATATGTGTTTCGGGACAGAGATGGTTGATTATGCCTTTTTCAAGAGAATTGATAAACCCCTCTTTTGAATTTTGTGTGAATGCGAAAAGTGGGATTCCATGATCAGGAAATAATCAATTTTGTACTCTATTGAAGCTGATAGTGGATAATGGATACTCTAGTTTATGTGTGAATCACTTCACAGGCCCCGGAACATCTGCCTAGGGAAAGCGGATTGAGAGCCCAGTCCCAAGAAAATAGTTGTCGGCTGCACGATTCAATCCGACACCAGCACGAATGTCGAATTGCATGTTTTTGTTGAGCAGCCAGGTAAACCCGCCGTTGAAGTAGTGCTGTGTATGTACGTTATCAGCGCCGCTTGGGATGAGAGCAAACCATTCCGTGTATGCACCCAGCGCTTCACTCAAGCTATAAGCAACAGTCCAGGATTGTGCCATTTCTAAATAGGCGTTTCCCGTTGTGACGTCAATACGTCGATTTCCTTGAGTTGAGCCGGCCGTTGAGATGAAGTCGTTCACCTCCCATGCATAGATCCAGTTGAGACCTGGCTCGACCCTGTCAGCCGTAAATGATCTGCTGCCTGTCGGAAGATTCATTTGCGGTATCAAAGCCATTTCTGGCAAGAACCCAGCTTGTGGAGTCAAAGCAATTTTGAAACCGGTATATAAGTCTTCGTGACCCGCGGTCGAGTTGGAACTGCCTTCAAAAATAGTCAGTTCCTGAACGGGAAACACAGCGATGCGAAATTCTAACCAGTCGTCAAGAATACCATATCGTAATAAGGCTTCTCCAAAGGAGTGTGACTCGACGCTTTCAGAACCGTCCGTATTCGACGTATACGTATATCCGAATTCGAGTTGTGACACTCCTTTTCCTACGGTCACGGCCGCTTCGGTAAAATCAGGCCGGTCTGTCACTAATGGCTCGTCGAGATCAGGACCTCCTGAGACTGTAGGAGCCGAGCTCCATAAAAAAAGTGTGCCATGAGACTGGTAGAATTCTGGATCTTCCGCGTTCAAACGATCTGCGCTCACAGACAAGATTATCGTTGCCAGGCTAATCTGAATGATGCGCGAACTGAACATCATGATTGAATTGTTTTACCTCATTCCGGTGCTTTGTCAGGGGGGGGCATTTTGGAATGTATCGACTTTTCCAGTTTTGAATAATTTATTTTGTTGGCATTTTAAGCATTTCACCCCTGTTTGAGACTTATACCTCACCCGGAAATCAGTGTGTGATCTATGGTTTTGTGAAAGTGTAAAACTATTAGCCTAATTGTAATGGGAAAAAATCCAAAGGAGTGCGGGGTGGGTGATCACGTATATCAATACAAGTCTTCCAATTTCAGGTGGTACTATCTGTACTATTTTCTGGCGGGACTCGATATTTTGACCCTGGCGGTGTCTCTTTTCCTGGGCCACTCCTTGCTGGGAATTTACACTGACTCCGTTCGTGAAAACAATGTTTGGATGGATCGTGTCAGTGAGTATTCCAGGTTGAATCAACTTGCAGCAGCCGTGAATGCACCGGGAAATAATGTATTCGAATCGGGTGATATCGAAGCAGAGTCGCGTCGTCTGGATGCGGCGTATCAGGAGTTCAAGTTCTCTTTGAAGAAAAACCTGGAAGACCTGACACGAAATAAAAGCGACAAAACCAGCGAGAAGACATTTCTGGAACTCTCTCAACAACTCAAGCAAATAGACCGTCAGGTTTCCAATATCTACAACCAGGCTAATTTCGTTTTCCAGGAACTGAAGCAGAACAAGAAAGAGTCTGCTGGAATCGGAATGGCACAGATGGATCAATCTTTTTCTGTTGCCTTAACATCGATTGGGAAACTATGTGATTCGGTGCGACAGATTCAGTCAGCGCGATTTGGAAGTGAGGAATCGCGGGCCAAGCAGATAGGTACGATCGAACTCGTGCTTGCCTGCGTTGTTTTTCTGATCTTGTTGAGCGCGATCTGGTATGCCCACAAGCTGGGCTCCTATATGCGTCGTCAGCATCTGCAAAACGAAGATTTCAAGTATCAGATTGCGGCAATCGGTAGATCGCAGATGGTGGTCGAATTCAAGATTGATGGCACGATTATTGACGCCAATGATAAGTTTATGGAGTCGATGTGTTACAGCCGGGATGAAGTGATTGGTAAAAAACATGTGATGTTAGTGCCTCCGGAAGATGTTCGTTCAAGAGAGTATCGTGAATTCTGGGAACGACTTGCTCAAGGAGAACATATCACGGGCGAGTTTAAACGCGTCGGTAAGTATGGTAATACCGTCTGGATTTATGCCTCTTACACACCGATCATAGATCTGAATGGAAAACCGTACAAGGTTGTGAAGTTCTCCGCAGACATTACCGAACGGATTTTGATCTATAAGTCCCTGAAGAATACAAAAAGTGAACTGGCCAAAGCGAAAGAAAGTGCCGAGGCAGCCAATCGAGCCAAGAGTGAATTTCTGGCGAATATGAGTCATGAAATCCGTACACCGATGACGGCGATTCTGGGGTTTTCGGAAATTCTGCTGACTAAGATTGTTGATAAGGATGATATTGAGTCAGCCAGCATTATCAAGCAGAACGGGGAGTATCTGCTGACACTGATCAACCAGATTCTGGATTTGTCAAAAATCGAATCCGCCAAGCTGGAACTGGAATGTATTGATTGTTCTCCCTCACGAATTCTCGCAGACGTTTACTCAATAATGCGAGTTCAAGCGGAACGTAAAAATCTGGAAATCGAAATTCAGTTCGATAGCCCTATTCCGGAAACCATCCAGACAGACCCGACGCGGCTACAACAGGTCCTGATCAATCTTGTGAGTAATGCGATTAAGTTTACTTCTGCAGGGAAAGTCAAAATCGTGGTTCAGCTCTTGCAGGTATCAAACGTGGAACCAAAACTGCAATTCGATATTATAGACAGCGGTATTGGTATAGATGCAGGTAAGCTGGAGACCATATTTCAACCGTTTGCACAGTCGGATACGTCAACAACTCGCAAGTACGGTGGAACGGGACTGGGGCTCACAATCAGCAAAAAGCTGATTGAAGCGCTGGGGGGCTCAATTTCCGTGTCGAGTACAATTGGTAAGGGAAGTACATTTTCTTTCACCATCGGGATCGGTTCATTGAATCAGACGCGGATGGTGGAAGTCACTCAACAGACCATTTCTTCGAACGAGAATGTAATGGTGAGTAATGAGGTGGAGATCTCGCTTCACAACTATGATATTCTACTGGCAGAGGATGGGCTGCATAATCAACGGTTGATTCAATTTATGCTGGAAAAAGCCGGAGCTAATGTCACGATTGCCAATAACGGAAAGATCGCCTTTGAACTGGCAACGATGGCGCTAAATGAAAACCGCCCATTTGATGTGATTCTTATGGATATGCAGATGCCGGTGATGGATGGGTATTTATCAACTCAGAAATTGCGCGAGATTGGTTATATGGGACCGATCATCGCCTTAACGGCGCATGCCATGTCAACCGATCGCAAGAAATGTCTGGACGCCGGCTGTAGTGATTTCACAACGAAGCCCATCGATCGGAAGCAGTTGCTCGAAGTGATCAAAGAGCAGGCAAATCAGGAGCAACTGAGTACGGTCTAAACAGCTCGGGGCACTCTCTGCTGCCGGATGTTGCCAGACGACAAACTGGACAAGGCCATTGTGTCCAAGCTATTTGCAAGCCAGAAAGTTTCGAACTGGTACAAGGCATTTTCTCTCAAGCGTCCTTATGCAGACGATGATCGCAGGAGACTGCTGATTTCTATCAATTCACAAAGTGTATTGCGGGTGTGAGCTAGAGCCAGTCAAATAATATGAGACGGTTAGGATGCGATCAAAAAGCAATAGCCGAGGCGGGACTCGAACCCGCACGCCCTTTACGGACCCGGGATTTTAAGTCCCGAAAATTCATATTGGATATGAAGGGCGTTTGTGTGTTGGATAAGTGTTAACATTATAAATAGTAATATATTACGAGACTTTTGTCTGTAGTCTCTATATACTTTAGATGGCGGTTGTGTGTGCAAATCTGCCCCCATATTGCCCCCAAAAAAGGAGAGAGACATGGCGTGGATTGAATACCGTGAGGGAAAGAATAAAGGTTCGTGGCGGATTGCATTTCGTATTGGGGAGCAGCGGTTCAACCGTTCATTGAAGACAGAAAATAAGGACGAAGCCGAGGCTCGACAGGCTCGGCTCGAAGAAAGCATCCGTTTGGTAGAGAGTGGTAGGATCGAAATACCACCAGGAGCAGATATTCCCACATTTCTCCTATCGGACGGTAAATTAAAACAGTCTAGTTCCATTGCAGTAAGGGCACTCACGCTATCGCAACTTTTTGAGGAGTTCTTTTTTAAGCTGCCAGAAGGCAATCTTGAAGATTCTACAATTTACGGTATGCAGCGGCATAGACGGCACCTTGAACGAATTATCGGAGTTCGGTTTCCGGTGCAGCAATTAACGACTGAAGTTTTACAGAATTACGTTTCTAAACGATCTAGAGGTTGTCTCATAACGTCAAAAAAAGTGAACGGTTTGGCGCGTCTTTTGCATGAAGTGTTCTCCTGAAAGGAGAATTTCTTATGTATATGACGCTGGTCTGGTGGCCCAAACGAAAACGGGTTTCCACAAAAACAGCGTCCAGGACGGAACGCCCGGTCGTTTTGACCGATAAACAATGGTCTTTAGTCGCAAAACTGTTTCCCTGGACTCCCCCTTCCAAAAAGGGAGGACGTCCAAAAGCCCATCCACGAGATTGCCTGGAAGGCATTCTCTGGATTTTGGTGACAGGAGCACGATGGAAAGATTTACCAAGAGAGTATCCCTCAAAAGCGACGTGCCATCGACGTTTCCAGCAATGGACGATCGAAGGGCGGCTCTTATCTGCCTGGCAAATCATCTTGGAACGAATGGATGATGCTGGCCAGATTGATTTCTCGGAAACCTTTGCTGATGGCACTTTTGCCTCGGCAAAAAAAGGGGTAGAAGAGTTGGCCCGACTCGTCGTGGCAAAGGCACAAAGGTCATGATTTTTGTCGATCGTCACGGGACACCTGTGGCGATCGACACAGAATCGGCCCGTCGTAGCGAAGTCAAGCTGATCGAACCGCTGCTTGAAAAAATCACATTGCAAAATCGACAACCCGAGCGACTTGTTTATGACAAAGCCGCCGATTCGGACTCGTTGCGCAAACGGCTGATGGAAAAGAATATCGATCTGATCTGCCCGCATCGAAAATCGAGAGTCAAACCGCCGACGCAAGATGGTCGAAAGCTTCCACGCTTCAAACGACGTTGGATTGTGGAACGCAGTATTGCCTGGCTCCACAACTATCGTCGCATTGTCACGCGCTGGGAATATCACGATTACCTCTACGAAAGCTTTGTAATTCTTGGGTGTTTATTTACACTATTAAAAAGGTTTTGAGATGCCCTCTAGGGAGAAGGGAAGACGCGATCGTAAAATTGGAGCCAATACGATTCATAAAGAGCTTGTAACATTTCGTACGGTCTGGGGGTGGGGATGTGATAACGGCAAGATTACTGGTGTATTTCCACGTAAAGGAGTTCGGCTTCCAAAGGCGACCGAAATGCATCCTTTTCAAACATGGGAAGAGATTGAACGACAGATACAAAATGGTGTCAGCGAGCTAGAGCATGAAGATCTTTGGGAATGCTTATACTTGAGCATGGAGCAGATTGAAAAACTTCTGAAAGATGTCGAACGACTTGCGTCATTTCCGTTTGTTTATCCAATGTTTTGTTTTGCAGCTTATACTGGGGCCAGGCGTTCAGAGATGATTCGGTCGCAAGTGAGAGATATCGACTTTGAAAACAAAGTCATCACAATTCGGGAAAAAAAGCGTGTACGGGGAAAGTTATCAACGAGGAGAATACCGCTGTCACAACCCTTGGAGCGGGTGCTCCGATTGTGGTTTAAAAACCACCCCGGTGGTCCACATACCTTCTGCCATCATCTGAAGGTCGCACGATCAATTACGAAACGGACAGAACCTATTGCTCTCACGCCTGATGAGGCAGCACATCATTTCAAACACACGCTGTCGGAAAGTGAGTGGAAGGTTGTTCGGGGCTGGCACTGTCTCCGACACAGTTTTATCTCCAACTGTGCCAGCAAGGGGATCGATCAGCGGATGATCGATGAATGGGTAGGACACACTACAGAAGCCATGCGGAGACGATACCGCCATCTGTTTCCATCTAGTCAAAAAGATGCCATGCAGATGCTCTTCAAGTAAGATATTCATAGTCGCCTCACATTCAGTGGCAACAGACCTTCTGCCTTAATCCGTTCCAGTTCCGAATGTGAGATCATCCATTCCTTTGAGGTGCCTCGACCACACCGCCGTTTTTCGGCACGAACTCTTCCTAAACGACACCACTCCCGAACACTGTACGCAGACCGCTCCAGAATCTCGGCAACAGTTTTCGTGTCGTACCACTCCTGAATCTGCTGTTGGCCCACCAACAGTTTCAAGCTGGCTTCGATTTTTTCCAGGCGATGCAAAATAAGCTGCTCGTTCATAGCTCTCTTCCTTTTCTTAATCCACTTTCTGAATCTGTTGAATTCCTTGTCGGAATACCCGTTGAAAATCCTGTTGAAAAAACAGGGTACAATTCAACAGACGTTCGCCCTGCATTGGTCGCATAAGCGACCCCTCCCCTCCCACCCCTGACATATGAATCATCCATTTTTCATACACAGAAGCAGGAGACCCCAAAGCTGCTACACTCGCCTGAAACTCATCATCTCTGATCATAAACTCCATTCCGTCACAAGGACGCCACATTCCCAAAACAGTCCCGGAACACTGTTCCATGCGGATCGTCCATTACCTCATCCAACACGGCGAACAACGCGATCTCCTTCACACTTTCTGCCCGATCCATCAAATGCCGCATTCGCCTCTCAGAAAGCGTCACTACCAGCAGAAAATCCCTTGTACGCCGGTACGCATCAAATTTTCTTTCCACGGTGCCGAGGTCTTCGCTGCCTGTGTCGAATTCTATGTTGAAAAAACGCCCCGTCTGTTGAAATGTCATTTCCGCATCCTGGTTTAACTTTGGGTGCATCCGGCGTGGTTCTCTTACGATGTCTGCCTCTCCCTCGTAGCAGAGCAAAAAGTCTGTCAGATACACCTCGTGAGCCAGACACCGGGGGTGCGGGTTCCAGCCGTTGGCATAGACATCCTGGGGACGGCCACCGTTGCGAAGCTGGACCGTTCCCCGGTGCTTCAATCTGCGTCTTTCTCTGAGTTTACTGAGTCTTCGGTAGCAAGGCGAAGGGCCGGAGAAGAAACCGAGAACATGCCGGGGGACGATGACGTGCTTCTCCGCAAGGCTGAGAATTTCCTCGTCCCTCTCTTTGCACTTGTTGAAATGCTCCCTGCAGGGTTGTTGGCCTGGGGTTCCTGGGGTGTCGTTTTTTCGTAACCACTCTGCGAATCGTTCTCGGAACATGATGGACTCCAATACTCAGGACGTTGATAAATCTCTTTCAGGGCGTTGCGTGCCTTCGATTTAGCAATCCCAGAAACACCCCACGGATCATTCAGCATATGCACTCGTTCCCGGTACACCTTGTCCCGGCATTTCACGAAGCGTTCTCCGATACCGAGCGTGCGAATCCTATCCCGGTAATCCGGACTACCAAGGTCAGCTGCGGCCGCGTTGCAAACCGAAGCGTTTGCCTGGTAGAACCAGTCGTGACGGACACAGTTGCTCAACACGCCGTCGGTGATGTAGGAATTCGGGAAATTCAGCGACTGCACCAGGATGTGTATATCCAGGCCCATTTTTTGGCACTCTGCCAAAGCACGGACCTCTGTCCCTCCCACGAGCCCTGCGTTGACAGCTTCGTCTAATACAAGCAGCACACGGGGGGATGGTCGTCGCCGTGTCCGTACGTAGTTGATTGTCTGCATGGCAATACTGCCGAGCACCGTACTCAGCGCATCTTCGGAGACACCGTTTGCACCTCCCTCCACAATCAAAATGCCTGCACTGTCGAGAAAACGATACAGGTCAAATGAAGTACCGCACCGAGCGATGAATGGGGGTGAACCACAAACCCCTTCGATCAGTCTAGCCGCAGCTGCATACTGTCCCGGTTTGATAATTCCATCCGCCACCTGCTCAAACCGGTAACGTGTGTCGTCGTGCGTGCAGTGCTGAATAAGTTCCTGCAATTCGGGATGGTTGGCCTGGTACGCAAAACGTAAATCAGTCGCCGGTCGTTCCTGTTCCTGATGAATGACAAGCATTGCGGCGTGCATTGTCCATTCTTCAGTCTGCGGAGCGTGGGCAAGAGAACCTCCGCCCCGGCGTCGGGTGAGCACCTCTGTAAATTGGCGGGCAGTCTGTTCATTCTCCGCCATCCTCTTGAGAGGATGCTTCGCCGTACTGGGCCGGAGAAACCGCATTGCTGGAACGCGGTCAAAATGAGAAAGATTATCAAAAATAATACGGGATTGATGTCCGCGTGCAATCAAATGTTCCAGACAGCTCCATCCCAGGCTTCTTGTGTGTGGGTCGAGCAGGACAATTGCAATGTCCCGCCGTTCAGCGGCAGCAACTACGTCAGGAACTTCAGATACGGATTTGCCGCTCCGTGTTGATCCTATCACCACTTTATTACTGGGTATGTATTTCGGTAATTTCATTGCAGTATCTCATTCACTTTCTGGATGTATCGCTGCTTGGCCGCAAGCATCAGTGCATCTCGTTCACCCTGATCGAGGTCGGCTGTTTCCGTAATCAGCTTCGCTTCCAGGCTAAACTCGGTCTCTGCTTCTTCGAGGAGCGTACGCAGAACCTGGGAGCGTGGTGGATCAGGTTCCGGTTCGGGTTGGTTTTGCTGCTCTTGTTGCGTGCGAAGGCGTTCCCGCCGTTCCCGATTATTTTCAGCGATTTTCTGGCTTCTTCGCCGGAGTTCCTGGTAGACAGGACTCAAAAAGGCGAGAGTGCTTTTCATAATGCCGTAAATCACGAGCGTCGCACCATAGCTCACAGTAGAGGCCAGCACAGCACGTAAAAACGCTTCCAGGGTGGAAAAGGGCGATCCATCACCATGCCGCATGTAACAGTGATAAAATGTTGCCAACAACATGAGTGCGGCAATCACCGATGCCAGGCGCGGAGCTGTTCGCTCTTTACTAAGCATGATCCCGGTGTTTTGGAAAATAACCGCCAATACGATCAGAAGCACAATACTTCCCGTCGAAAAAAAATCGAGTATCGCCAGGGAAGCACCGTAGGTTGTGCTGGCAGAACTGATCAGACTTATTACTTTGATTGTAATAAACATTGGCAGTCTCACAGATTTCACCGAGGTTGCTCCCACACACTGTTTTGAGGTGTGGGAGTCGTTCTAATAGTTCAGAGACAAAAATACCGTTGGCTCACTCAAAATTGGGTAATCGGGGAGTGCCAACAATCTCCGACTCCACACAGATCTCACGAATACCGGCATCCTGGAGATTCTTTCTCCACTGCGGTACGAGCAGCTGATCGACGTAATACAGACCGACAGCCCCATTCTGCTGTGCGTATTCTGTGAGTGCGCCGATGACCCGCTGCTCCGACTCCTGATTCACTCCGTTATCCAGCATATCGGAGAGAACGAAGACAGCCGATTTCGCTCTACCGCTCGCTACGGCCGGATCAGATGCAACGTACTCCACCGTATGGGCAATGGAATCATGCACGAGCGATCCACGAGGGTCAGACTTCGATCGGAGAAACTCCCCAAAAGCTTTCGCGGACGGAAATTCTCTGCGTAATTGCAACGGTGTTCCTTCCCATAGGAGAGACCGCTCTGTTCCCGAGATCTGAGCAATGATCAGCTTATCATTGTTTCCAAGTCGTTCACGGAAATAGTGATCCAACACCCGCATCGCAAATTGGTGTGCCTTTCCGTCGTCGCACATCATGTGCTCAAATGAACCAGACAGATCGAGCAGGATCGCCACTTTGTACTCACTGTCATCGGACACAAAAGTCTGGGGGCTTTCATGCCTCTTCTCACACCCACAGACACCAACTACAATCAAAAGACTCATTAAATAACGCATCTCTAGCTCCTTTCAGTCATTCACTTGTTGGTAAAGGTTCAGGGAAACGAACGAAACGAAAATCAGTACTCCCACATACGCAGCTGTTGCGATCACAGCAGAGAAGGAAAACGAAGATCCACTCCATCCCATCTGTGTCACGGCAGAGTAGAACAAAATCATGTCCGCACCGAGAATTGTGAATGCGAGGATATACACCAGCATTGCATAGGACTCACTATTCCAGCCTGGACCGGCGAAATCACTGACAAGCCACATCTGAAGCACCTTGCCCCAGAGAAACCACACTGCGATCATCAGGAACAAAGCAAAGATTGGTGCAATGTCCAATCGGTACGTAGCTTCGTAGTCCTGGAGAAACGTGAGTCCGGGAAGTTTGTAAAGTTTCTGGCCCAAGGTGGGGACAAGCTGTCGCAGACCTTCAGCAATGATGGCGATATAAACAATGCCTAATCCTCCCTTAGCGAATATTTGCCAGACGCAGTACTTCAAAAGTGCAAATGCCATGATCTTTTCCTTTCAAAAATATTCTGTTTCTTCTACATGAATTGATGACAATGAGACGTGCGAGTATCACTCACGCGTTATGCAACATTCCCTTTCGTCTTTGTGTTTCGATGAGCACGTTCAATCAAATCAGGAGTGAGTGGTCGGAATGAGTGCATCAGATGTTGCATGGTTTCCGACACTTTGCCTGGCCAGCCCCAACCTTCCACCCGTACGCCGAGGGATTTCAACATCGGAATGACTGGTTCAAAGTCTCTGTCGAGCCCTACAAAACACAGCACGTCTACCTTCTGAGCCAATGCGATGGCATCAGCTATGATCCAGGCGTCAGAGTTCTTGAACGTGGCGTAGGCCTCAAAGCCTTTTCGTTCCACATGTTGGCGGGCAGCTTCGGAGAAGCGACTCTCTGGCTTGTAGTAAATTGCTCTTACTAATTGACGGTGATTGATCTTGTCAGCCAGAGCCACAAGATCGAGCTGTACTCGTTGCCCCTTGCCGAGTATTTCCGCATTGTCTGCGTCAACAAGAATTGACAGGCGTTGACTCTCTTGTTTTACTAACATTTGTCTACCTTTCTGGTTTGGGGGTTTATAGGTGTCCTATAGCTCCTGAAAATGGACTAGTTTCATCCCTGTCCAACCAGTACTGCGAATTTCCGGGCGAGAGAGCTCAGGAAATCTAAAAAATTTTCGAAAGGGGACGCGGGCCATGTCAGACGATTCAATTGACATCACAAAGTACCTTGAACTTGCTAAGACCGAAGAACAGGCCATGGAAGAGTTATTCCGGTCTGTTCAGAACCAATTCAAGCAGATTGCATGGAGACATCTGAGTAAAGAGGGGTACAACACATTACAGGCAACCTGCCTCAGCGATGATGCTTTTTTCCAGCTAATGCAAGCTCACGACATTGAGTGGGAGAGTCGGGAACAGTTCTTTGCTGCCGCGTCCAAGGTTATGCGGCGTATTTTGATCGATCATTACCGCCGACGTACCGCCAAGAAGAGGGGAGGCATTGAAGAAGGGGGAAGACGAGTTGCTCCTCCAAGGATTCCACTCAATGATCCGTTGAATGTGAAAATCAATGATCCTCAAGAGGCCGTGGCTTTGCACGAAATTGTAGATCGCTTAGCGTCAGAGCACCAGGACGCCTTCATAGTATTTAATCTGCACTTCTACATGGGATGTCAGCAAAACGAAATCACAGAAATGCTGGAGATCTCAAACTCAACAGTTAAGCGTCGCTGGTCGATGGCTACTGCATATATTCGTAAAGAATGGACTGGTGAAGGAGCAGACAATGAATGACAGAGCTCACCGTTTAGAAGAATTATTTGAAGCTGTGTTGGATCGACCTAACGATGAGCGTGATAAGTTTCTTGCAGAGGCTTGCGGCGATGACACATCGCTCCGTGATGAAGTTTTGACGCTTGTGCGACATCATGAGGCTTCAAATCAAGAAGGTTTCTTTGAGCCACTTCAGGATGGAGTGGGGGACGACGTGGCCGAGGGAAGTGATCGATATAAACTTTTGAAAGAGCACGCCTCGGGATCGCTAGGCAAAGTTTTTTTAGCTCGTGACCGGGAATTTGATCGTGATGTTGCTTGGAAGCAAATCCAGGAATCCCGGGCAGACGATCCATTATGCCAAAGACGGTTTACGATGGAAGCCAAGATTACAGGTAAGCTGGAACATCCAGGAATCGTCCCTGTATACAGCAAAGGCGTCTATGGTGAAAACATGCATCCTTTCTATACAATGAAATTCATCGATGGCGAAACGATGAAAAGTGCTATCGACAGACTGTATGGTGCATCAGTTGACAATATGGAATGGAAAGATGGTCTGCGGTCTCTTCTGCGCCGATTTATCGATGTCTGCCATGCAATCGACTATGCCCATAGTCGTGGCGTTGTGCACCGGGACATTAAGCCTGCCAATGTCGTGCTCGGTAAGTTCGGTGAGACGATGGTTGTTGATTGGGGGATTGCAAAGCTCATTGATTCCCATGAAGAGAGTGCGTTGGGGCCAGAAGAGACGCTCCACTTGCGTGACGAGCCGGACGCATCAGCAACAAGAACAGGTTCCTATTTGGGCACGCCGGGCTATATGAGTCCGGAGCAAGCAACCGGTCGAACGCGAGAGATCGGGCCGTGGAGTGATATATTTGGGCTGGGAGCGATGCTGTATCACATTTTGACCGGCAAATTACCATATGAAGGTCGGGACAGTCGCGAAACGTTATTGCTGGCAAGCAAGGGAAAATTCAAAGTTCCCCGAAAGGTGAATAAAAAAGTACCATTCAGACTGCAATTGATCTGTGAGAAGGCAATGGCCATCGAACCGACGGAGAGATACAATTCAGCCGGAGAATTGGCAAAGGACGTAGAATACTTCTTGGAAGACCGGGCGTTGATCGCAAAACCTGATACCTGGGCAGAGAAATTCGGAAGGTACTACCGACGGAAACCAATCATCGCAACAACGCTGTTGATTATGCTGACGACGAATATTCCGGTTATTCTTTACTTGATTTTGGGTGATAAAGAGAACCTCCCAATAGGAAAGACATGGACAGAGATATGGATGCTTTGTTTATTGGGAGGTGCTATTGGTATAGGCATGGGACAAGCAACCGGAATATCATTGGGTATATTCTCTGGTCTAGCAGAGCTCTTTAGAATTAGAACAGGAGGTACTATTGGGTCTCGACTTGCAAATGGGGCCATTTGGGGATTTGAACGAGGTGTGATTCTGGGAAGTGTGACTGGTGCATATCTATTTTTTTTCATAATGGCGTTTATGATTATCGGGGCGGATATAGCTCAAGGCTTGCCTTGGACATCTTATTCACTCTTTTTTGCTTTTAGTCTGATTGGATCATTAGGTGTGTTCATTTTGATTGGATCGCCAGTGATGGCATATCTGTGGTTTACCAATCAGGCTGACCGAATCTGGCCAATGCTTGGTTATTTATGCAGAGTATCTGCACTGTTTCTCTGTCTCTTGTTATCGTTTATGGTAGTGCGTTCTCCATCGTTCAGCACATCAGACGCATCACTTATTGAAACTGCAGGGTTAACTGGCAGTAAATTGCAGCAATATTTGCAAACTGGAATTGGATTGATGTCTGTGGGAGTGATACTGGGATATCTCGCTGGCGGGTTTTCTGGAGGAATGTGGGGGTTACGACAAGGGAAAGCAACAGAGAAAATGATCGTGGGTAGTCGTGCCGGTATGTGTATTTTAGGAACATTGATTCCCTTAGTGTATTGGGCTCTAATGTTTTTAGGTTGGGTTCCCGCCATCTAAAGTTGGCTTCCAAGGTATTTGTAACTTTGCACATTCTACTGTATAGTACATAGATAAATTTAAATTTTTCCTCTCTATATATACCATGGCTAAGAACAAGATTCGCGGCACCGAATATGAAGATCTCATTTACCAGGTGGTAGATGCAAATCTCGAAGCATATGACCGAGATGTTCGTGCCGAAGCACTTCTTGAAGTTGCTGCTGAAAACGCTGAGCCGACTGATGAAGCAATACGCAAAGCGATCCACGATGAGATGGCAAACATCTGCAACGAACACCCTGCTCCACATGAACAGCCAATTCTAGATAAGGACGATGTAGAGCAATAGACTCGTAGTTATGTCATCGTAAAGCGTTGGACAAGGACAGTATGTGGGCGAGCGAAAGCTAGCTGTAGACTACGTTACATTATTGGGGTAGAATAATGATATGAAACCAGAAGTTCTCAAACAATTAGAAGAAGCTCTTAAAAAGAGTGATGGTATCGTTCAGGAGTCATCAGTCATTATCATGTCTATCGATATTTACCGTAACATGATGGGAGTCGGGAGTGATGAAGAGCTAGCTGCTTCAGTTGCAGCTATACAGTCCAGTATGAATGAAGTCAGGCAGGGGAAGACCAGACCACTCACAGAAGCTCTCGACGATCTCGGCCAGAAGTATGAAGTACAAGGTTGAGATTACACCGTCTGCAGAGAATGATGTTGAACAAGCCTACTGCTACATCCGCAATGACTCGCCCGTAAATGCTGTCCGTTGGCGAAAGCAATTTTATAAAATTGCTGGCACGCTTTCTCGTTTTCCCGAGGGATGTGGATTTGCCTTAGAGAATGAGCTTGTCGATTTTGAGGTTCGACAAAAGCTTCATGGTTCATATCGAATTCTCTTTACCGTCGATGGCAACCGCGTGATTGTACTACATGTGCGTCACTGTGCTCGACGCACTATGCGTCCTGATGACATCGATCACCCAAATCGATATCCATAGAGGGAATCCCAATAAGATTTCTGAGGGGATGATTTCCTCGTTTCCAGCACAATTTGAATCCAGTGCATCCCACATTGTTGTATTTCTCAGGTCTGCTCCCATCAAAAGGTTGAAGGATGTTAATGCTTACAGAGAGGCCGGACTAGCCCCTTTTTCTTTGGGATACCAAGAACTCGCCCAAATCAGTCTGAGTTTTTTGGAAGATATGCAGCAGAAAAGTTCGTCGAGACTCTACATCGTTTTAGATGGAATTCTCATTACAAAAAAAACGGCGAATGTTGGGCGAATAGAATTCGCCGATTTTGTGACTGTCACCATATCGTTCCAAGCCCTCGACTCCGAAACCGAGTTCAGGTTTTTCATTCACGTGGTCCGGGGCCAGTTTGAACGTTTAGTACTCCTGAAAATCACCTGTCACTGGATGTTTTATATACGATAAGATAAATTATTTGTGCCGAAGTATAATTCGCTTGAACCAGTTGGTTCTAACAGCTATGGAGCAAGGATATGGATCCGACTCGTGCCGAAAGAATGAAAGAAGAATTGACGGGCACGTCTGTTGGAGGATGGTCAATTATATCGTATGTTGGTGCCGGAAAGTCCGCTCTGGTTTTTTTGGCCGAGAACGAGGCTCGCAGAGCCGCACTAAAGATTTTCGACCCAGAATTGGTTCAGAGGTTTGGAAAGCAGACACAGCTAACTCGTATTAGCCGTGAAGTTTCGTTGATAGGGGAGTCGCATCCAAATCTCGTCGAAATCTATGATGGCGGTGAATGTAGTGAGTCTGGCTATCTGTACGTCGCTATGCAGTATTTTCAGGCACGTAATCTTGAAGATGCTATTTTGGACATTCCACGAGAAAAGATCGCTAGTCTGATCGTACAAGTTGCATCGGCAACGATCTTCCTAGAAGAACGGGGGCTGGCCCATCGTGACATTAAGCCATCGAACATCGTCGTAACCAAAGATTTCGAGACTGCAATCTTACTCGATCTCGGAGTGCTTCGTCCGTTTGGCGACCCAGGACTAACAGACGATGAAGGACGCGTATTCATTGGGACCCTGCAATACAGTTCCCCCGAATTTTTGATGCGGACCGAACAGGATAAATTAGATGGCTGGAGAGCTATTTCGTTCTACCAACTTGGTGGGGTTTTGCATGATCTGATCATGCGACAGCCATTGTTCAGTCAATTTGTTGATCCTTACGCGGTTCTTGTCGAGGCTGTCAAAAGCGAACAGCCTCAGATTTATGCGGAAGACGTGTCTCCAGACTTGGTTTTGCTGGCCCAAAACTGTCTTGTAAAATCTCCAGAATCGCGTCTTGCTCTCGTTAGTTGGGACGATTTTCGCAATCTTACTTTACCTAAAGAGTCTGCTCAGAATGCACGTGATCGAGTGAGGAAGAGAAGTTTGTCGGCACGTGTTGCATCTGATGGAGCTGAAGTAAGTCCTCAAGAGATCCCACCTCTCCAGTTAGCACGTCAGATCACTGAAAAAATGAGTGGTATAGTGCGGCTGGAATGTGCTGGAAACTCATCATTTCCACGTATGCGTATAATCGAGCACATTGAACAACCATTATATGTCCAAGTTATTTTCGATTCCAGCTCTGCTCTTATGGTTCCTCGTCAGTTCTCAGTAAGACTCAGCATTCAGGTAATTGATGAGCCAACTATGGCAGTGCAGATTAATGTATCTGCATGTTTGCTAGACGACCCAGTTGATCACTCAACACCAGCAACCGAAAGAAGTCTTTTTCGGGGACCTTTGGATTTCGCAAGTCTAGTCATGAGTGTGCAGGACATTTTGTATGAATTCTTGGACGTCGTTCAATCAACTAACCCAGAAAACCTAATCGCTGGTGTTCCGTATTGGTTGGAGATCATTGACACTAAAGGGAAATAGTCATGAGCGAAACATGGTGGGTAGGCCAAGAAGAACTCGACGATGACCAGCAGAAGGTCATCGCATTGCCAGAATCAGGGAATTATCTTGTTACGGGGCCGCCCGGTTCAGGTAAGACCAACTTACTCTTACTCAGGGCCAACTACCTCTATTTGGCGGGCCTCAGGAACATTCAAATAGTTACATTCACTCGTTCACTACGGGAGTTTATAGCCAGTGGTGCTGATCAATATGACTTTCCAGCTTCAAAAATTGTGACCTGCCGCGAGTGGCAAATAGATTTTCTACACCAATACGGGAAACACATCGATCCAAGTGGTGAGTTCGAAGAGGTTCGAGACGCCTATGTTGAGGAGATGGCAAATGTTGCCAACGAGAATCACCTTGAAAACATTTACCACGGATTATTACTAGATGAAGCACAGGATTACACACCAAAAGAAATCGAACTATTCGATCGGCTTTCCGAAAGATTGTTCTGTGTTGCCGATGAGCGACAAAAGATTTATGCAGGAGATGATTCGCTAAATACAATCTCGGATCGAGTAAATGAAACAATCAAGTTGCAATTTCACTATCGTAACGGTGTGAATATTTGTCGTGTCGCTGATGAGATTGCAAAACGCTGGAATGGGTATCGCCCGCTCACCGAGTCATCCAACTATAGCGAGTCTCTAAACCCTTCGACGGTTGATTGTACTCGCTGTTCATCTCTTGAAACCCAGGCGCACACAATAGTCTCGCGTTTGAAACATCAAATAACTGCATTTCCAGATGAGTGCATTGGAATACTATGCCCAAAAAGGGAGCACATGAGTACCGTCTGGGATGTAGTTAGTAACTCAGAGCACGCTGATGATGCTTTTCTTCTTCATGGAAGTGCAGGTGATACTTTTCCCGCAGACAAGAAGGTTATTGTATCCACTTTTCACGCAGCCAAGGGATTGGAGTTCCGGGCTCTTCATTTAGCAGGCTGCGAACACCTTAGGAGATTTGGCAACAATCGTAGAATGGCGTTTACTGCCGTGACTCGTGCGAAGACGGTGCTTTCAGTTTATCACACCGATGACCTTCACGGTTACTTCGAAGCGGCTTTGGCAGCAGTTGAGCCAGCCACAAGTCCTCCTAGCATTGATGCAGTATTTGGAGGAAAGAAATGATTTACCTCTGGAAATGTGATCGAGAGCAATTCGTTGAGTTCATTTCGCGAAGAACGCCAGTTTTAACCAAAGGTGTTGTAAAGAGTGAGATTCTGGAAGACTTTTCGGTGCAGGGAGATGATATACTTCTTGCGTGGAATTCTTCACCTACCGAGGTGTTTTCACTTCCGCGAGCTGCAATAGTGGCGGAAGGCAAAACTCAGGATTTTCTGGCTTGGTGTTCAACTTACTTTCGGAACATACGGCCATTCACGGCGCATTGTCGTGTAGAAAGCCCATCGAATGCTAGGCTTGCTGCCAGTGCGTCTGCGACTAATTGGACAACGGGAAACCGATCAGTAGACCTTGGTCTAATTATCACCGAGGCAATCGCTTATTCAATTGGCCGGGTTGACATCAATCGACTGCCCTTTAGTGCTTTCACTCGTACTATGTCTTATGCGATAGCGAAGGCAGTTCGGAATTATGAGGTTACTACTGTATCCAGTCAGGAATATCAAGACCATATAGAACAGGGATGGGAAGCAACTAGAAAACTCGTAGGTAATGCTCCATTAGAGTTGAGCCCATCTGACATAAGGTCTGTTTGGGAAACAGTATTATTTTGTGAAAGCCAAAACAACAAAAGTAATGACCTGTTGGCTAATGCCCTCCGAGAAATAAAGCTTGAAGGACAGCTCTCAAAAAATAGCTGGATCAATCTTATGCCTGATGCTGAGATAGCTTCGAAACTCTGGATTGCCATGGAAGGTCCCCGAGAAGGCCGGGTGGTCGCTGTGGAACACGGTATTCAAGTACTAGGAAAGGGGACGAAATCGACACGAAAGATACGGGCATTTGCGATGGGTTATTTGGCCAGTCGGGTTCGGCCAGGCTCATTGGATCACCTTTCGTTGGTCTTTCCACTCATTGACGACTTACGCGAGAGTCTTCTCTGGTACGGTGTATGTGCAGGTATTGTTCCAGAAACTACCGTTGACAATTATAGCAAAGGGTTAGGCTGGTTGATGCGAAGAGAACTCGGACGGCCTTCACATTGGCTTGAGAGACCCGTATGTGATATTGCTCTTCCTGAGTTGAAGACGCTTCTCGAAAACCGAGAGGATGGGAAACCTGAGTTCCGAACAATCTCACGAGGAGTGCTCGATGTCGAAATTCTGCCACTAATTTCGACGAATGTTCGTTGGGTAGATCAAACGGATTCTGAAGTGGTCTATAAACGGGAAATTCAAAAGTCACTTTTTAGAGAAGAATCGAGATTGGACATGGAAGTACACGAAATCCTCCGTAGGATCGAGGAAAGTGCAATGTCTCTTGACGCTATTCGCGAGCATGTTGAACGAGCGTTGGGAAAATCGAAACCGAAACGACGCTCGCGCCGAAAATGATGTTTGTTTTGGAGCGACTTCTTGTTCATTTGATGTACGGTTCTCAATCTGAAACTGTTTCTGCTTCCCTGCTTGAGTATGTCCAATCTAGACACGATTTCGATCACGTGCGTGGTATCTCTTTTTCCTCTCTCATTGAGCGTGATTTCTTTTTGTCTTGGGCCTATCTCTCTGGCATTCTGTATGTCCCTCTATGACAAAGGAGTTTTTCTCATATTCTGAAACCAGGCAACTGTTTCAAACACTCGAAGAGATCACTCGACGCTCAAACGTCAGCCGTGCACAAGCATTTGAAGATACAATTCGTGCCTCTGTTGCTGCCCTTGCTGCAGAAACAATGGAGCCTGAGTATTTCGAAGCTATCAAGGCACACACAAAAGGAGAGATAGGGAAGAGGGGAGTCGATCTGATGCCGGTGTTCTTGGCACAGACCGTCGATGCCATGAGTCGCACTGACAACGACGTGCTGGGAGATCTTTTTCAGGGCTGTATCAGTTATGGCGAACACAGCCTCTATCTCACACCCCCATCCGTGGCTCAATTGATGGCAAAGATGACAATTGATGAAACCGAGGACGGTGACAACCGTGACACCTCAATATCCGATCCATGTTGTGGATCAGGAATCCCTCTCATCGAGGCGGGTAAACTCCGTCCAAAAGCGGAACTTGTCGGTCAAGATATTGATGCCAGATGTGCTCGGCTCGCAGCTATAAATCTTGGTTTGCGTCAAAAGTATGGTTGGATTATTTGCGGCAACACCTTAACCAGTGAAGTGCAGTTCGTGTATCGTATTGGGAGTTTCTTTCACAAAGGCCCGCAGGGACGTCGGCGAGGCGTGATCCGTGAAGTCCCGCCGGAGCAGTGCCCCGTGCTTCCCGAATTGCAACACCACACTAAACAAAGTTTGCTCGACACACTGGATGAGGAATCTTTTCCCAACTCTGTACCAGAGCAAAACGTCCCACAGATTATTGAGATTCCTGATTGGGTATTACGCTTGGAACAATGCCATGCACTTCAGGAACAGTCTGAGGAACAACAGAATTCACCGATACATAGATCTGAAGAAAATCGCGCAGAAGGGGACTTGAAAACAGATACAGCAAAGCCACAGAAACCATCTCCTGAAAACGATGATGAGCCTCCCAAAACACAGCAGGCGCTCTTTTAAAGTGTTACCCTCACAGAAATCGTACGAAGCCGCTTTTCTTCAGCATCAGCTAAGGAGCACAGAATGCAAAACAAATCACTTGCGCGATAAGTCAAGATGTGGTTTACTGATGCTCAATGCGAGATCCCAACTCCAGCAACTATGGTATCCTTATTTCCTACATCTTGCCGGGGTTCATTGCGATGATCGGTGTCAGTTTTCTTTCAGAAACAGTACGAGTCTGGATCTGGTCTTCTTCTGATCAAAGTGCAACAGTTGGGGGATTTTTGTATGTGACGGTATTTTCCTTGGCAGTAGGGCTTACAATTTCAACCCTGCGGTGGTTGATCCTGGATCGAATTCAACATCGTACTGGTATTCCGGAACCACAACAGAATTTCGGTCGACTGCAGGAAAAACTGACTGCTTATCAGTATCTGGTACTGACTCATTACAACTACCACAAATTTCACAGCAATATGATGATCTCGTTTGCCATTCTCATGGCAGCTCGTCTGTTATCCCATAATACAGTTCCTCTCTGGGTAGTCGTCGGGTTTCTCTTTCTAGAATGGTTATTTTGGCTCGGAGCACGGGATAACTTACGAAAATACTATTCTCAGGGCGAAATATTACTGAAAGAAAACCCCTCTTCGGTATCTCCGCCCGAGTCTGGAGATTGGCGTGTAAAGCGGACCCACTTTGGGGAAGCAATTGGCGCGTAAAATGGACCCATCGTAGCAAGTTCCTGATACTGGAGGCTTTTGAGCTTCAGTTTCGGGGTGAAGGATGCTTACGGTGGACGATTACGGACGTATACGGCGTGCTCATCGCGACGGGTTGAGCATCCGGGAAATCGCTCGGACATTTCATCATTCACGGCGAAAGATCCGCGAAGTATTACACGGTGAAGGGCAACCGCAACAATATTCGCAGCGCCAGACTCAGGCAGCCCCCCGACTGGGCCCCTTTCATGAGACCATCCGACAGATTCTCGCCGATGATGAATCGCAACCACCCAAGCAGCGGCACACGGCACAACGGATCTTTGAGCGACTGCGGGACGAGCACGGCTACCTCGGCGGTTACGATGCAGTTTGTCGATTCGTGCGGAAGCACCGAACCAATAAACGGGAAACATTCATTCCGCTTGATCACCAACCGGGCCAGCGGCTGGAAGCCGACTTCGGCAAGATTTATGTCGATTTTCCTGACGGGCGACGACAGGTTTCAGTGTTGATTCTGGTCTGGTCGTATTCCAACGCCCCCTTTGTGATCGCTCTGCCGACAGAACGCACCGAAGCGATTCTGGAAGGCATGGTGCAGGCGTTCGAGTATTTTGATCGTGTTCCCAAAGAAGTCTGGTGGGACAACCCGAAAACGGTGGCCGACGCGGTGCTCAGCGGGCGGAGTCGCAAGATCAACCAGTGTTATGCGGCCCTGGCAAGTCATTATGCCTTTGAACCACTGTTCTGCCTGCCGGCCAGCGGGAACGAAAAACCGGTCGTTGAGAATCGCGTGAAGACATTGCAGCGGAAGTGGTCGACTCCGGTTCCCAAGATGGAAGATTTCGAGGAACTCAACATCTATCTTCGGCAATGCTGCCTCCAGGAACAGCAGCGCCTCAGCAGTGGTAAGACAGAAACCATCGGCACACGATTCGAACAGGACAAACAAAACGCCGCCGGGTTGCCCAGACACCGCTTTGATCCGTGCATCCGCCGGGAAGTAAAGGTCAACAAGTATCAGTTCGCCCGGTTTGAGAACGTGGATTATAGCGTGCCGCGACAGTGTGCGTTTCAGACGGTGAGCGTCAAAGGTTACGTTGACCGTGTGGAAATTGTCTTTAAGGGAACTGTGGTGGCGACCCATCAGAGAGGCTATGAGAAAGGGTGTCAGATTCTTAACCCGTTGCATTACCTCGCAGCTTTGGGGCGGCGACCGGCTGCGTTAGATCACTCCAACGTCTACCGTCAGTGGAAGCTACCGCCGGTGTTCGACGAACTTCGTGAACGGCTGGAGAACCGGCATGGCTTACGGGCGGGAGCAAAACAATATGTACGAGTGCTACAACTGTTGTCGGCACATCCGGTCCAGCGCGTCCAGAAAACCATCGAACAGTTGCGTGGACCCGAGGGGGCGGATGCCGACCGGATCATTCGCCGGGTCGAACGCTGTACCGCGTATGCCCGTAATCAGTCTGAGTTCTCTCCGGCGACTCTGAGCAAAGAAGAATTGAGTCGTCCGGAGGTCTTGTCGGTACAGGTTCCCTGTCCGAGCCTGAACCATTTTGATTTGTTTCTTTCTACGTCAACACAAGGAGATCATCGTGCCCCCACAAACAATACAGAAGAAAAGCGATCCGAATCTACTGCTGCAGAGCAATCTCAAGCAGTTAAGGTTACCGGCCATGAATGCGGAGTTTGAGAAGTTGGCCCAGGAAGCGGCCAGCTCAAATCAGACATTCGAACAATATCTGCTGCAGTTGACTGAACTGGAAGTGGCGGCCCGCTCCACGAATGCGCTGACCAGCCGAATCAAACAGGCACAGTTCCCGGTTGAAAAAGGACTGGAAGATTACGACTTCGCGGCCATAAAATCAGTCAACAAACAGAAGGTGTTGGAGTTGGCCCGGGGTGAATGGGTCCGGCAGCATACCAATCTCTGCCTGCTTGGTCAGCCGGGAACGGGCAAAACCCACCTGGCGATTGCACTCGGCCTGGCCGCCTGCCGTGAGGGAATCCGAACGAAATTCTTCACCGCTGCAGCACTCGTCAATCAACTGGAAACCGCGCAACAGCAATACAATCTGGAGCGTCTGCTGAACAGGCTCGACAAGCTTGACCTGCTGATCGTCGATGAGTTGGGTTATCTGTCTTTCAGCCGTGCTGGTGCGGAACTATTGTTCCAGGTGTTTGCTGATCGTTATGAAAGACGAAGTCTGCTGATTACCAGCAATCTCGCCTTCAGCGACTGGGGCCAAATCTTCCAGGGCGAACGGATGACGGCAGCACTTTTGGATCGATTAACGCACCATTGTGAAATATTTGAGATGAATGGTGAAAGCTACCGGTTCAAAGAGTCGATGAAACAAAAGAAGCCACCTCGCAAAAAAGCCTGAGTCGCTTCCACATTTTGGCATACTAACCACCACGTTACCCCACGTGGTTAACCCAACCCCAGATGGGTCCCATTTCCGCGCCAAAGTGGGTCCGCTTTACACGCCAATCTCCACGAGTCCATTCCAGATGAATCTTCACCAAGCAGAGATTGAATCTTGAGCTCGTCCCGAATAAACTGATGTGATAGTTAGAAAAACAGTTTTTTGTCCTAAGGAGACCAATAAATTACTTTGTGGTAAGTAACGCCACAATCACAATTTGAATTGACGCGCGAGCGTCAAGAACTGCTTCACGACAAATCGCCAACCTGGGCTTTTGCCCTTGAACACGAAAGCAGTCACTTGAAGCCGCGCCCCGTATGGGGCGTCGGCCGTGTGCTGTTTCGTGTACCCTTTGGCGAGGGTGTCGTGAGCGGCCGTGGTGCGACGCTCCTTTTGTGCGCTTTCCCAGGTGAAAACCACAATATGTTCTTGATCGCGTGTCTGGCTGAGTCATCGAAAGTGATGGTCACTTTCGAAAGTTCGAGCAGATATTCTGCTCATCATGTCAGAAGGAGTAGAGTCATGACCAATGGCAAATCACACGATCACAAAACGTCAGAAGAAACAAAGTTGAATGAGCAGGGAGAACAGCAAAGGCCTCCCGCTTCTATTTCTCAAGAAAAAGGGGGAAGCCAACCCCAAAAGTAAGTGAAAGCTAAAGAGATCAGGGCGGTGAATCAGCATTGGTTTGCCGCCCGTTTGGTTGAGTATGTATATTGAAGGGGAGAGGTAGTAGTACGTTTTAGACCTTTCTTTACAGCGATGTTCGCCGGGGTGTTTACATGTGTGTACACTTGTGGTACTGTGTGGACATGAGTGAAAAGTTTGATCCCACGTGCAATCAACTATTTGAGGACCTAATAAAAGGAAAAGATGTCATTGAACAACCTGAGGCTGAAACTTGGGTAGAAACCTTAAAACGACTTTCCACAGAAAATCAAATAGCTCAAATAAGCAGAAGTGTTTGGTTTTATTTTCGGGAATCAGTCGACCCGAAATATCAAGGAAATGATTGGTTTGTTTCTTCAGGAGAAGGCATGACTTTTCTTTTTTGGCGAAACAAAAATAGTTTTTTAGGACGACAAATTTCATCCGAAGAAATTAAAAAAATTGAGGACACGGTTGACCTACCTTAATAACATGTACCAAGTCCTATGAAGTTTGGTGGTGGCAAGGTCGTTTGGGCGAGAGGCAGTACTAGGCTAGTTAAGCTTTTTGACTTGAATTGTAGTTTTCTATAAACAAAACAGTCACTTCGTGAGTACATAAGTGAAAAAGTCTGCTTCAGGATTGAACTTTTTTTCAAGATCGCTCAACCTGATTGAATCCACAAATCCCGCATTCAGAAACATGCGCTCTAACTCTCCATCCTGAAATGGGTACATATCAAGTGTGCCTATTTGTTTTTTGGTAGCAGTATCGTAATATCCAAACGTAACACAGTCTTCTTCGATTTGAATCGGTCGACCTTCTATACTCTTGCCACAATAACCAACTCTGCCACTATATCTAAAATTACCACCGAGAATTTCTTCGCGACTATCTCTTATGTAAGAAAAATTACGTTCATCAACTACTATTACACCTCTTTTTTTACATATCCTGTATAGACTTTTAGCTGCAACAATACGATCTACTTCGTCTTTTAGAAGTGAAAAGGAATTCCCAGTGAGAAAAATTAAATCAAAATTGTTTTCTGGAAAATAATCGTCTAAGTGTCTCCAATCTACTGCGCACATTTCAAACTCTACTTTATGCCGTCTTCCATTTTCATATGCAATTTTCTGTAATATCGAGCTTATCTCATTTCCAATAACTTTATAACCATGCAACACAAACCATATGACCTCACAGCCAACTCCCATCGCAGCGTCTAGAATTTCTGGTGATTCATGCTTGTTAAGGAGCGATCTTAAAAAATCTTCTTCTACTCTCATTCGAGCATCACAACCAACAAACTCACTCCAACGAAGAGCTAAATTTTGGTCGATACTGCCAGTCCACGGCATAGTTGTATTCTCGTCAGTAGAAAAAGTATTGTCATGTTTGTAACTATTTGTCATATGATTATCGCCTCAAAGTAATCGTCTAGAACTTGTTGTTCACGCTTTGACAAGGGGGGAAAAGTAAGCGATTTGTCATCTACACTTATATTATGTGAAGATTTCACTAGCCCTTTTAAAAAAGTAAAAAGTGTTTCTCTATTTTTTTTGTCCATAGTGATTAGTTGGATCCGGTAACTTTCTTCTGGTCTATTGGGTGTGTGAAAAAAAATTACAAAACTTCCATCAAATATCCCAAAATCCGTTGAAGACAGCTTTAATTGTTTTGCTGCATCGTTTGCTAAGTATGGATCAGTCTGAATTAGCTTTATATTAGCCACTGAATGTTCATCGTAAAATGCCATGAATTGGGATCTATTAGACTCGTAATCTCCTTTCAAGGATGCTTGCTCTATTAATAAGAATCTGTAATCAATACTATTTCCTTTGTGACGTCTTTTGTTCTGTGTCACGACATACCTTGGATACAACTTCATAAAAACAGAAGGCAAATTACTATCGCTACCTATATAAGATTTCGTACTTCGTTCAAAACAAATATCAACGAACTCTTCCATCTCATCTTGGGTGACTTCAAGACCACCATTTTTTGAGGGATTAAATAGACTCCGAGATTGTGCAAGAAATATTTCCATTTTAGGTCGCAGAAATCCAAGAGATAGTTCCCGCAAATTTTTGGGGATTTGCTTATGGTGTGACAAAAAAATAGACACTTCCTTACGAAGTGAATATAAGCGATATAAAAGCATTAATGAGTAAGACACAAAAAACACGACGAGATGCCCAAGAACCTCTTGAGGTAAATGGCCCAGTTCTCCTTTGGCTTTGAAGAGATAGACAATAAACAAGGCTGCTAGTATCCAGAGAATTTCATAGAAGAGCTGGACCATTGTGTTTATTTGCTCCTGAAAATGCTTCGTTGAAATCTTCCACTATCGTGGCTTGTAATTAATGCAATAATTGCAAGACCAACAAAATAGGATGTAAGTAGAATCGTAGCAATTACAGCAGGAACAGGGTCCATACTTCTGTGTATGCCATCCCAAAGCCGTTTAGGGACAGTTACTAATGGTGAATCAATCACAAAAGTGGCTATCACAATTTCATCGAAAGAGAAAAAGAATCCAACAAAAAATGAGGAAATAAATGTTCGTCGAATTTGGGGGAAATAAACGTAATAAATGTTTGAAAGATGAGATGCGCCTAATGTACTACCAGCAAATAGCGTTGTAGAAGAAATATCGTCTTGGGCCGCTTCAAAAACAAAATATTGAATTGGGATGACAAACACCATGTGCCCCATGAAGAGAAGTAATAATTCACCAAGTCCAAAAGCACCACCAAATAAACGCAAGGCAAGTGCATAAATAACGCTTGGTATGATTACCGGTAGCACTACAAGAAAATAAGTTAGTTGTTCAACTATCAGAGCAACGTATCGAAGTAGGTAAAAATGAACACATAGCAAGCAAGCGGTTAAAAATGACACTCCAGCTGCAAGCAATGACGAAAGGCCTAAGGAATATATCCAATCTCGGGAGGTGATAACGTTTAAAATCCACTTCATTGTTGGAGAATCTGATAAAACTCCCACTATTTCGGTTCCACCAAAAGTCCAGACAATTAAATACAGTGAAGGAATCACAGTAAATATTCCTACTAGCCCAGCTAATGACCAGAGTATAAGGCGGACTTTGATAAAATGGAGTTTTAGATCATTATTCTTTTGAAACAACTTTCACCTCTAAGAGTTTCTACCTACCAGAAGTTAACTGTCGATATCGAAACAGATACCATGTAACAAAGGTACCTGGCACAAGAAATACCAATAAAAATAATAATCCAATCCCAGAAGCTTTATTAAACTTTCCAATTTCTACGTACAACAAAATTATGTTACCGATAAAATCTACATTGCCACCTCCGATCATCTTTGGCGTTACGAAAAAACCAATTGCTAACGCAAACGTAAAGGAACATGCGAGCATCGCTGCGCGGTAAGTTTGCGGTAACACAACAGTGAGCAAAATTCTTGAATCAGAGACCCCAAGTGTTCTTGCAGCATCAATTTGTTCTTGACGTATTGATGCAACCCCCTGCAATAAAATAAAAAAGGATAATGGAACAAAGATACTGGTCATCACGACAACAACTGCAGCAGGAGTGTATAGGAAGTTTTTCCCAAAGAGTAATAAATTCGTAACTGAATTGACCGTCTCATTTGAAAAAAGGCCTATCCAAGAATAATTTCGAGATAAAAGTCCCATTAACAATGGGAGCACGGTCAGCACTATTAAAACTTTTTGACTCAACCCACTCGAAAACCTCCAAAGAAGCACTGCAGGGTATGCTGCAACAACAGACATAAGTGAACACAAAAGCGACAACATAAACGTTCGGAAAAATAAGACACCTAGAGATAAATTCCAAGGAATTGATAATCCTTCTAAAACCAATAAATCTAAAATCCACCACGTCATCGGAATCCAATAAAAGATGCCAACAACGCTAGCTAGTAGATAGCCATTTCGATGAACGGCAATCGAACGAATGAAATAATTCATTGATTTTTCCATGCAACCCACCTCGTCTTCACGGCTTCTTCATTTTCAGACCACCACTCAGCATTTACCACAAAGGCTTTGTTCCAGTTGCTTTCATAAGTGGGGAGTTGCTTGGCAACGGCTTTCGGAATTAATGAGATTGATTTCTTGTTGACAGGACCATATCCAATCATTTGGACTTGTTGAGCAAGAGGGTATGCGCTAGATGCGAAGTTAATGAATCGTGATGATGCGGAAACATTTGCTGCTCCGCGAGGTATCACCCAATAATCGAGTTCAAGCCCTGCCCCATCCCAAGAAAAACCGATTTGATCCTTGTTAGTTTCCAAAGCGAATATTCGTCCGTTCCACGCTGAAGTTAGTTGAACTGTATTTGTTAAAAGTAACTGCACTGGCTGGGTACCGTCACTCCACCATACACGAACTTCTTTTTTGATGGTATCAAGTTTTTTAAAAGCTCGATCTACATCGATAGGATAAAGATCTTCAATTGCTACACCATCGGCTAAAAGAGCAAATTCAAGGTTTCCGCGTGGGTCATCATAAAGCGCTCTATCACCAGGAAATGACTTCACATCAAAGAAATCTCTCCAAGTCTGTGGTTTTTTATTAGGGAACGCATCGGAGTTATATGCCATCACTGTCCCCCAATAAACGTTTGCAATCCCATAATCATCAATTGATTTAAATAAAAAATCTCCTTCTGCTGGTTTTAAAGTTAATTTTTCAAATAACCCTTCTGATTTACCTCGTGCAAATTGTGCGGCAGTAACCTCTACAACGTTCCACTTGACATTTCCAGAAGCAACCATCGATTTAAGTTTTCCATATTCCGCGTTCCATGAAACGCTATTGATAGGCCTTCCTGTATACTTGGTGAACGGTTCGCAAAAAGCAATCTGATGAGACTTCTGATATGCACCTCCACCATATGAAACTACAGTGAGAGACTGATTTTCTGGATTCATCTGCTCGTCAGGACATTCATTACATCCATTCATTAGCCCCACAAATATGGATGTCATCCATATGATTAAACTGAATTTTGTGTAAGCTTTATCAAATTTAAATGCTGAATACATTGATATCCCCTTCGGAAAAAGAAATGAATCCAGATTGCTCAAGATCTGGCATGTCCTTTAGATTGGTGTGACATCTGAAACAAAGCGATGATTCAGTCTCGCAAAAAATCGTCGAGGTGTTATACCACGACGTATTATGGATCACTGTTGCTGGGAATATGACCTTATTTGAAGTCTGTGTAGAATTGTGATTTGAGAAAATTGTCTTCGTGATAGGAATGCCTACATGTGAACCCGGTTGAACTTTCAAGAAATTTTGATCATAAACAATTCCCTTTTTTTCAAGGAAGATTTTAAAATGATCTGCTCTAATGATGTTCCAGCCCCCTATTAATTTTGCAACGGTAGTTGTGTGAGGCTGTGAAATAACTTTATGTACTGTATCAAATTGGTGAAGGTGGGCATTGTCCAGTATGGCAACATGAGTTGCGACACGGATTACTTCGCGATCATCATGAGTAACGTATAAAAAAGTTATACCAAGGTTTCGGTGAAGGTCATGCATTAATTCAAGAAGAGAATCTTTGCGAAAATTATCTAAAGAGCTCAATGGTTCATCCAATAAAAGGAGCGAAGGCCGATAAACAAGAGCTCGCGCTATAGCAACCCGCTGTAATTCTCCACCACTAAGCGTATTAACGCTATTGTTTGCAAAATTTGATAAACCAGTTAGATCTAATATTTCATTTACTGATTTACTCCAATCCTTACCATATGGTGATTGACGGTTACCTCGCCGAAATGCGAATGCAACATTGTCATAAACATTCAAATGCTGGAATATGGCGCGTGGAGTCTGGAAAACGAAACCAATGTTCCGTTTGTTTGGGGGAACTTTAGTTTGATCAATCCCCTCGATAATTATGTGTCCTGATTGTGGTTTAGTTAAACCAGCTATGATGCGAAGCAGTGTAGTCTTTCCACATCCACTTGGTCCTAACAGGGCGATAAACTGTCCCCGTTCTACTTGGATAGAAATGTTTCGTAGAATTGGGCGATGATCAAAATTGTGATGAATTCCCTTTAGCTGTAGAATGCACAAGTCTCTGACTCCACATTTGTTCTGGATAAGAGAATAAATGAAATTAAATACAATCAATTATCACTATACAAAAAATATTGTGGCTAATTGTATATATGTCTGAGGCTAAGTAGATTTTTCCAGAATGTCAATAAAATACTTGGAAAGTTCCCTCACAGTATGAAAAGTAATCACACCATCTCCACTTGAATTATTCTCGCTCTACCAATGGTAGTTTTCTTCCGCTAAAGTAACGGCATGGAAAATCACCATCGCGACAAATATGACGTGTCGGGTAACATCGAAGCCGAGTACGTTGATGAGCAGGAAAAAGTTCTCGTCAACAAGCAAGGCATTCGGGACCTTGAGACACTTCAAATCGCGGAGGAAGAAGGACTTACCAAAGCGTATGAGTCCTTACTGGCTGAAGTCAGAACTGACACTCCGATGACATCGGAACTGCTCTGCCATATCCATTCCCGCATCTTTGGCGACATTTACGAGTGGGCTGGTCGTTGGCGCACAGTACAGATCAGCAAGCCGGGTGCCATTTGGCCTCCCCCACACTATCTCGACGAATCCATGAAGACATTTGAAAAGGGAGTGCTGCAGAAATATCCGGCAACCCAATTGACCAACGATGAAGTCTTTTGTGAAGCCTTGGGAGAAATTCAAGGAGAATTTCTGGCCATTCATCCGTTCCGGGAAGGGAATGCCAGAACAATCAAGCTGATGACTAATTTGCTTTCTATACAATCAGAAAGACCACTGCTGATTTATGATACGACAGAAGTAGGGGCACAGCAATATATTGATGCCGCCAAAGCTGCCCTTGCCCGCAAAGATTATCAACCGATGATCCAAATCATTCGACAGGCTTTGAAAGAGGCTCAGAGTTAGACATTGCTTCCAACTGCTCTCTGAGTCTGGAACGAATCTCATCCGTAAATGGGGGGAGGCCTTCGATGATACTGTCGCGCTCTGCAACTTCCAGAATCCGCGTATGTCGCTCTGCTGCGTCACGCAAATAGGGTGACGCCTCTCGTAATGTCTTTCCTGTTCCGAAGTTATTCATATCACAATTTTACTCCATTACAGGGCCTATGGCTATGAGAATTCGTCAAAAATACACCTGGTATTCTGCTTCATAACCCCTAAATATGATGTAAAACGGACTTTTTATCAGAATCATCCCCGTTCGATCTCCTCCTCGACCTCCCGAACAGATCTGGCATAACGGTGGCGTGATGTTCTGAGAACTATAGGCAGTCGCCTTTGATCCTGATTCTGCTGTGGTGGAAGCGTTTTCATGGAAAAGGGACGACTGGGCATGCCGTCGATCAGCTGACGTGTATAGGCTGTGAACTGGGGTAATGTCATCAAATCAGCCGGCGTCATGTCGCCACCGAATTCTTCCGCCAGGACTGCCGCATCACGGGCTCCGACCTGGAAGGCAATCATACTGCCCACATTACCAAAGATTGCTGCCAATGTTTGCGGAGACTGTTTCTCGATCTGATAGAGATATTGATTGGCCAGGGTTAACGACAGACGGTACTTGCGGGCTTCACTGAGAATGGTGGCAAAGCTCTCCGTCGCAAAGTTCTGGAATTCGTCGATGTAAGCAAAAAAGTCCCGACGCTGGTGCTCCGGGGTGTCCGCTCGGCACATCGCGTCCATCTGAATCCGGGTTACGATCAGGGAACCAAGTAGATTGGAATTGTCTTCACCGACCCTTCCCTTACTCAAATTGACGATCAGAATGCGGCCGTCGTCCATGATCTTCCGGAGATCCAAACGGTTCTGCGACTGACCAAGAATCGGCCGGAGTAGCGGGTCAATCACAAACGGACGTATCTTATTCTGCACACTGGCCACGGCAAACGCCTGCTCCTTCGCAGGCCATTTGCCAAACTCATTCACCCAGTAGTCACGGACAAACGTGTCCTGCACGCGATTCACCATGTTGTTGCGGTAGAGCGGATTTCCCAGAAACCGCGTCAGCGACAACAATGTTGTTCCAGGGACTTCCAGCAGAGCCAAAGTCGCATTGCGCAGAATATCCAGCAGCCGGGGAGTGTGAGACGGATCAACACCATAAACCTTCTGTATCACGCTACTGACGGCTGACGCAGTCAGATGACGCAGCTGCAGATTGGGACAGTCGAGCAGATTCAGTCCAATCGGATAGGAGCGATCAGAAGGATCGAAGTACACGACATCATTAGTACGATGTGATGGAATGGCTGCTATAACCTCTTCCGCCAGATCCCCATGCGGGTCAATGAGTGCGACACCATGTCCCGCCGCAATGTCGGAGCCAATGAGATTTTTGATGAGTGTCGATTTCCCCATTCCGGTTTTACCCATGATAGCCAAGTGCCGCCGCCGGTCAGCCAGACGCATCCCAAACACTTCACTACGTCCATGAAAATCAACCGCTCCCAGGACAGTAGTCCCCTTCTCCCTTTCTCTTGTGGCGAGTCCGGCAGGCGGTTCCAACCGCCGATATCCCTGCGTTTCTAATCGGTCTGTTTGAACGGTGGCCGTCGTGGGATGCCAGAGCGTTGCCAGTTCTGGTGTGGAGAGGATGAATGTGCGAGGCCAGAAACGGGTTCGCACAAATCGTGTGAAGGGTGGATTCTCAAAACTGCCGAAGGCAGCGATAAGTTCCCGCAGCTTACGTCGCATTCGTTTCGGCTTCCTTGATGCTGTTGCCCCCACGATCAGATGGATTGAGACGGAAAATAAATGCCCTGAGGGTTTAGCAAATTCCGGATCACGCTGTATCTGAAATCGGCGTCGGAAGAAAAAGACAGCACGACGCCAAACAGAGGCTGGGCGGGTCGTAATCGCGATGTGAGAATAGAAGAGATCGCTGGACAATGTCGTCAGAATGCCGCTGATAGGATCTGCCAGGATTCGATTTTGGTTATCCGTAAATCGCTGCCACCACTTGATCCCATTGATATCAGACCAGAGCCAAAGGCGGGCCGATATGGTGCGACAGTGACGTGGAGGCGCGAGGACATCCTCCTCATGAATGGTCAGGCGCGAGTTGGGATAGGCTGCCCGGAGCTGTCCTTCAATCGTTCCCTGCAGATGATCCGGAAAACGACAATAGAGCGCAACCGTGTCGCGGTGCTGTCCGAATTCAAAAGAGACGGTGGAACGTTCGCGATGGAGTGTATTCAGCATCTGTTCCACATACTGTGGGCCGCGTTTGTTGTCTGCTGAGACGCTGATTGAGATGAGCATGCCGGGCAGTGTAGCAGAGACAAAAAAGGATTTTCCCACCCCATCAAATGTGGGTCACTCTCCGGGGTGGGCCTGCCGTGGCCGATCCCTCTTGGATGTTTTTCCCAATCCGGGGAGTCGGAAACGCTTACCACAAACGTCGCCGAGTGATTCCCAAACTGTGGTGATCGGAGAGGGTGAGGACAGACTGGCCCGCCTTCACACCGGTTGGGGGCCTGCCGGCAAGACGACGCAGCCTATCACATGACGGAAGCTGAAGACAATGTACGAACATCGTGAGTCGTGGCCTGGCTTACCTTCTCAGGCCAGAGGGCTACCGGCTCTTCCCGATGATTGAGAAAACAGGCGGTAGTGAGGGAATCGGCTGTAGCGAGGTAGTCAGGAAGATAGATCCCATAGATCAGCGAGCGGTTGGGGTTCCGTACCAGGTTTCGGGCAGTTTCGAGTATGTGTCGCACTCGTTCAGGACTACGATTGCAGACGAATAAGGTGATAGCTCGTTGCGGATCGCGGGCATCCTCAAACTGAGCATCATAGGCATCGAGAATGCGAATCTTGCGGGCAATGCTGTCTGTGGATTGAGCAGACAGATTTGATTCGGTACTACAGTCGAGCTCTACCTGATAAGCCCTGCGCACATCGGATTTCAGAAGAGTGAACCGGCCATCGAATTTGAGCGACTCTTCATCAACGGAAATGCAATATTCATTCTCCGAATAGGCGTCCGTTAACGAGGCCCCAACTCGGTGAGCAGCCACCTTCGTATGTACAATGAAATCCGCAAGTGCTTTGGTGTGCGTGTGCAATGAGAGCCCGATTGCTGAGAAAGACCGAGATCGTTTGGGTTTCGCCCCTTTACCGTACAGGGTGCGATGCCCTTCCAGGCTGAGCTTATAGTAATAGGGAGCGACTCCCTGACTCTCGATGGCCAGACGCCACCGTCGCACCAAGCCTGCGGCATGGAGTTTTTTCAGACGGGTTCGCAGATCACCAATATCGGAAAACGGTGTGATCGGCTTCTCAAAGGTTTGACTCCACTGGAAGATCTGTTCCGCCGTTGGTGATAGCAGTTCAATGACTCGAAGCAGTTCGGTATCACGCGGTGTGGGTTGGTAAGAGGGATTGCTTGTCATAAAGTGCGGGGCAGAGTAGCATTCCTATTCATTTTTTGCTTCCACTCTGACTTGATGTCTTCAGAAAAAGCCCGCTTCGTAGAAATAGACCAGTTGCAGCAGCAGGCCGACCTCGAAGACGTGTGCCGTTTCTATGGCGTTGATCCGGGGCCGCTGCAACAGATCGGAAAAGACATCCGGACGCGTTGTTTCCTCAATTGCGGGAAATGCGAAGAGACGGGCAACCGGGCCATTGCCATTGATTCCAACAGTCCCGTGAAACGCTGGCGGTGCCATCAATATGGCTGCGGCAAGGGTGGCAATCTGGTCACGATGTGCGACCTGATGAAGCCCGGAACCAACTATGGAGGAAAGTCCCCCAAACGGGAACGGTTCATTGAAATACGGGAAGACCTGAGAAGAATCATTGGAGGTTCATCAACAGAAACCACCGAAAAAGAAACGCCATCGGAAGTTCAACCTGCTGAAGAACCGTTAGTCAATGTGCCCCTCGTAAATCATCCCAATGAACGAGCACGCGGACTGATTCACCTCGATGAACGTTTCATCGTCATTCCCGATGAAAATATGAATCGTCACGCAGCTGCTTATGTGCGGAAACATCCTTTTTTAACGCCGGAAGTCTGCCGGGAACATCGATGCGGGTATCTGCCACGTCCGGGGAGTGGAGACGATTTCCGTGGTGGTATCTTACAGGGAGATTGGGTCTACTGTTACCCAAATGAACAGGGAGAGCCTCTGGCCTGGTTCGGCCGCAACCTTCAGTATGAAAAACAACACGCCGCTTGGGTGGTAGGCGGCAGAACAGAGAAAGAGCCTGCAAAATTTCGGTTTCCCAAAGGATTTCATCGGGGTTTGGAAGTCTATGGTCAACACGACTGGGGCAAAGAAGACGTTCAACGACGGATTCGCGATGAGATCGGCGTTTTAATAGTCGTGGAAGGACCGAATGACCGAATTGCCCTCAGCACTCTTGGGATTGATGCGTTTGCTATATGCAGTAATGTCATCACACGGGAACAAGCCAGGCGAATTAGTGATCAAGCACGGGAAATTGGTGTTCCAGTTGGGGTGATGTTTGATAATGACATGGAAGGGGAAAATGGAGCACGGGTTTCGATTCCCCTGCTCGCAGAATTTGGGCCGGTGCAATATATCTGGACGTCAGCTATTTGTGATGGAAATTATAAAAATCGACAGCCGGAGTCAGTATTGCTAGACGAATGGCCGTTAATCATTAACAACTTAGATGTCCGTACCAGACAAAAGTAATGATTCGTTGTTGGCAAATGGAGCTTTAAAAAGCCATAATGGTAAGAAAAGTATGCTAATTCATCTGATTGACAATTTTCCTGTCGTATACACAAAATGCACTTTACAGTTGCACGTTTCGGTAGGTAATGGACTTCCCTAGGAATAGTGGGTGCCATGAATAAAATGTAAATCTAAGGTAGATACTAAAATAGAATCCCATCGTTATTTTAACTACACCCAGTTACTGGAGGATCGATGAAGCCTTATGTTATCACGCCAAAGGTGGATGAAACTCAGGAATTTATAGAAATCGCCAATGACTTCTCAAATCCTTTAGACCTTGTTAGAGAAGCTATTAGCAATTCATATGATGCCAAATGTACCGAGATAAAAATAACCTTTGAAGTTATCAAGCAATATGGAGAATCAGTTCTAAAAATCACACTCAAAGACAATGGCTCTGGAATGACAGCTGATCAACTCCAAAGTTTCTTTGATTTAGGTAACTCAACACGCAGAAATGACGAAACAACAATTGGAGAAAAGGGCCATGGGACAAAGGTCTACTTTAATAGTAGAAAAATTGAAGTTCTAACTTCAACCGGCAGCGAAGGGTTCGGCGCAATAATGGAAGAGCCTTTCAGAAAGTTGTTCGATAGAGAAATTCCTACAGTTGATGTAACGCCCATGGGTGAAATTGATAAAGGCACAGAAATCATAATATACAGCTATAATAACAATCGCCGTGATAAATTTACGCACCTTATTCTGAAAGATTACATAATCTGGTTTACAAAACATGGGTCCGTAGAAAAACAATTTCACGAACCTGAATACGAGGTTAAATTATTTTTAAAAGGTCTTGGTGAAACTGCTTTCGAAGAAGTTACACAGGGGCATTATTTTCCGGAAAATAGCAAAGATATACACAAACTTCTCGATGATTACATGGTCAAGGCCCCTGATCACTATTCAAAAAAAATTGTAAAAGAAGGTGTATTAAAAAATTTCCCTGAGATTAAATTTGAAGCTATTTTTTGCATAGAAGGGAAATATGTAAAATATGACTACAACCAAATGATAAGACGGCCTGGTTATTCTGCTCCTGAAGGTGCATACACAATTCAAGAAAGATACGGCCTATGGGTATGCAAGGATTACATACCCATCCAGAAAAAAAATGAGTGGATTACATATAAAGGCTCAGAATACACAAAATTTCATGCGTTTGTTAATTGCCAAGACATAAAACTCACAGCAAATAGGGGATCAATAGACAATACCCCTTCAGAAATTCTTCATGATCTAAAAGATGAGATCAGAAAGATATACGATAGTATTGTAAAAAGCGACGAATGGACGTCTATGGAATGGCTAGAAGAAGAAGCCCATGCTTACCAAACAACTGAAAAAGAAAAGAAAAATTTCGAGTGGAGATTAAAAAAAGTAAACAGAGCTAATATTGCTGTATACGAGGGGGTCACGTTGGTGGAACCAGAAAGAGAAAGCGGAGTTTTTTCAATATTCCTAATTCTGTCTCAACTAAACGATGGTCTTTTTCCTTTTCATGTCATTGACTATGACACCCATGACGGTATCGACGTAATAGCCAAAGGTGACAAAAATACCCCAATAGCCAGCGCTAAACTTTTCTATGTCGAGTTTAAAAGAACCTTATCCAGAGAATTCAATCATTCATTTGAAAATCTTCATAGTGTTGTTTGTTGGGATACTGACATCAAGCACGATGATATTCTGAAAGACATCAATAATGAAGAAAGGAAAATGCAAATCATATCGTCTGATTCCGATAATGATCACACACACTATTTCTTAGACAACCCTAAAAAAGCCCATAAGATTGAGGTCTTTTGCCTGAAGTCATATCTCAAAGAAAAGCTTGGCCTATCTTTCGAACCAAGGGCTTCTGATGCAGTAATTTAAATGTGATGTAGTAAAGATGAATGATTCAATTTGCGAACAACATGGCTCCCCGCCTCAGGCTAACAATCTAAAAAACCGAATATATCAGCGTTATGTTCCCATCGAGGTTAACTGAGGAGTTAGGTGCCAGGCCTATGACGCGAAGACGGACAAATGGAAATGAAACTTGGTCTCGACTACTAGATTGGGATCGTGGACAACCCGCTTCTGAGCGATTGTCTGCGCATATTCTCCGCGCCGAAGGCTATGAATCCATCGACCCTAGTCATCCTCTCGGTGGACCGGATGGCCTAAAGGATGTGGTTTGCCAACGTGATTCGCTCAAATGGATCGGTGCTGCATATTTTCCTCGTGGTCCTCAGTCATTTCATCGGATCAAAGACAAGTTGCATGGCGACTTGGATGGAGTAGCGGCTAACGCCGCAGACGGAATTGTATTTGTAACAAACCAAGAGTTGCGATTGGCAGAAAGAGAGACACTTCAGACAGTTGCAGGCGATAAACGTGTTGAATTATACCATTTAGAACGAATAGCTTCCCTGCTCGATTCCCCTCAGTGCTATGGGTTACGTTTGGATTTTCTCGACATTGAAATGAACCGAGAAGAACAATTGTCATTCATTGCGACCCGAGATCGGATGATTGATGAACTAAAGTCGGAAATGTCTCATCTTCGATCAGACGTTATAGATGCTTTTGGACGTCTACAGAATCGGCTTTCCTTTGGAGATCTCACGGAAGGATTTGATATTGGATCAATGTCTTCGATTCCAGCTGGTTCATTTCTGATGGGATCAAAAGAACCAGGCATCAATCACTTTCCACTCAATGAAGTTTACACTGATGCTTTTAAAATTGATCGCTTCCCAATAACAAATGGCCAATTCAAAGATTTCATTAATGACTGTCCCGAATGGGGAAAGGATGCAAGCGTAAGCTTCCACATGAATACATACTACCTGTTTACTTGGCAGGGAGATATGTATCCGCGAGGTAAAAAAGATCATCCAGTAACATGGGTAAACTGGTTGGCAGCAGCTGCATTTTGCAACTGGAGGAGTCAGAAGGAAGGGAGAACACCATGCTACGACTGTGAAAACCTGTTTTCCTTCGATTTTGAGAAAGATGGTTATAGATTGCCGACAGAAATTGAATATGAAAAAGCAGCCCGTGGAGATAAAAAACAATCGGTTTATCCATGGGGCAATCATATCAACGAAGCAATCGCTAATTATGGCATGGTCGTTGGAGATACAACGGAGGTCGGTAAATATCCACCAAACACATTCGGCATTTTTGACATTGCGGGAAATATCAAAGAGTGGTGCCAAGATGATTGGGATCATAAACCAGAGACGACTGCAGCGGACCTGATAGTGAATCGAGGCGATCCGCATGACGACAAGTTCAAAGTCTTTAAAGGTGGTTCATGGGGTAGTAATGAGAACGAACTAGCGTGTTCCTTTCGTGCATGGCTTCTACCAGAAAACACAAACCCAGATATGGGATTTCGAACGGTTAAGAAAGCCTGAGTAATCTGAAATAATGCGGCTATTTCTATGCGTCGCGATCTTGGTCATGGTGAAGTGGGAAATGAAATAGATAGGCTTGAATTATATCTGAACAAGCCCATATAGGTGAATAACAAGTTTTGTGGCAAAAGTAGATCCAGTAATGACACGAATAGAAATATCCTTCGACGAATACGATGCCGAATGTCTTACATTCCTGTCCGAACACTTTGACACTCAAGGCGAATACGTTGCTATCAGCGATTTCCCGCAGTACAAAGAACTCGGTCGTGAACATGTAGTGAAAGTGGTTGACCGTTTTCGACGATTTCAGATGGTCGAATTCCTTGATCGGGATACCATTACGATTCTCCCGCAACTTCTTTCCGTAGCTGAGCAGCTACGTGTGCCTGAAAAATCTGCTGATGAGCCTATGTCGTTTGCAGATGTTGAAATTACGTGTCTAAACCGACTCGCTGATATGTTCAAGAGCGGAACAATGGGAACTTCCGTCGACATACTCTTCGATGGCATTGATATTGATAACAGCCAAAAGAACTCCGTCTGTGAGTTCTTGAAAACACGAAACGTTATTAAACCCACCTATCAACTGGGCCAGAGACTGCCCTATTTTTTTTGAGATTTTGCCATCAGTTGTCGACCAGAGCAACCAACAAAATAAATCAAATATTTTCGCCACACCAGCATCTGTCCCGCATACGATGTCGGAGACGATTCATGCAATAGCGCTACTTTGGTTTGGTGACCCAAACGCAAGATTCGCAAAATTCTTCGCAATAGCTGGTGTGGCACTGATCGCAGCACCTTGGTGGCAACCAGTGCTGCAGCAACTTGCAGTACGATATCTTGGAATACCAGACCCTCTTCTAGCAAACGCTGACAGCGCGATGTTCTGGAGCGGATGGGTATTTGTCGTGATTGCGTTGGTGCTTTACATCTGGATTAAGCGACTGCAAACCCAAGAGAAAAAAGTCACAACATAACAAAAAAAATCACCGGGATTGCGGATCGGACGAAATCTAAGTTCAATACTATCACCACAAGCGCGATAATGCACAGCTAAGCGGCCGTTCCATTTTAGCTATACTATTTATAAATATTCCGGAATTCGACCGTTTTTACCCACTGTCCACGAGTGAAGATGGTGCGCGTTCTAGGGGCGGTGAAACGCAATTGTGGGAAGTGTCTCCCGTGCGAATAGCACGGGCAGAAGTACCTGCTCTGCGGCCGATCCCCGTCGGGGGCGATGTGTGGCACCCGCGAGAGAGCTGACGCAGGAAGCCGCGAGGCAGCAGATGGAGCCGTCCCCTTCCACGGGGCGTGTCGGAGGCTGCTGCCTCGCGGGTGACAGCCCGTGAGCGGTGTGCCACTCCTAGTGGCGACTTTTCGGCTTTCCCAAGCCGATGCCGTGTCGATCTCCGATCGCCGGCACTCCCCTGTTGGCTTCCCTGTTAGCAGGGAGGGTTACAGGGGAACCTACATGGTACCTTAATTTGATGTGGTGATTTTCGTATTCACCGCTCTGAGGTGGCCAAGATTTGTTGAAGAATTGTGAATGAGCATCTGAATTTGATCGAACTGATGTTAATAAAAGAGCCGGTCAGGAAGAAAACGAAGTGATGTGTACCACAATATTCTCTCACCATTCCGATCAATCCATAAGTCATCTGCGTGCTTACGAAGAAATCGCACCGTCGCTCTTGGCGAACGGTGAATGTGCGCGGCGATCTCATTGATATGTACTGGCTGATCATCGGCATCAATTAGAAGTTTTAAAATAGTCTGTTGTAGTTCTCGTCGCTTCTGATTCTGCTTTTTCTCTTTAACCACTTTTACTAAATGTTTTTTGTTCTGTTTTTGAAATTCATTCGGAACAAAATCATCATTCCATGTGGTAAAAACTCCTGAGTTGTATCGCTGGAAATGAATTGTGTTATCAATCACTTGAGTGGCAGGCATGAAGTGTTGGAGAATAAGATAAAAGTCAGTTAGAAACGGAAGTCATGGCAGGAACTATTCCCTCTTGGAGACACAGCTCATCCAGGCATTTCTCCAGGCAAAATTTGTCATTTGTGCGAAAGCGTTTTCGATGAAAGTCACTATCCAGCCGCTCGTATGCTTCTTGTTTGATTGCAGCCTGCTTCTCTCTTGAAAGTCCATTCCACCAAGGCATGGCTTGTTGTCTGTTAAAACGACGTTCCTGTTTGGCACGGTCAATTTCATCCATCCGAGTGGCCTTTGCCAGTTCTCTCTTTTTTTCCTTGTGAGCGTTGGCCCGATTTCGCTCTCGTTCTTGAACTTCCGTTGGTGCAGACCAGTTCTGCTCAATTGCAATTCGGAGCATTCCCAATGGATTGCGATCAGCTTTCCTCTTGGGTAACCAAGCGATCTGTTGTTGAATTTCTGACAGTCCCCTACTCTGAGCCAGCTGCAAGGCTGTCTCCTGGCTGAATCGCTCTCCATTGAAATCGACCTGCATCAGTAACTGAAAGGATTCCTGGAATTCAGGAGCAACAACAAATTCAGCCTGTTGTTTAGAAGAGTCTTTGAAACCTGTCTTTCTATCGCTGGGGTTATTGCCGTCTTTTTCCGATAGGCTTTCTGCCGTCTTCTCGCTAGGGATTTTGCCGTCTTCAGCACAGGCCGCTAGGGTTTTTGCTGTCTTATCGACTTTTGCGGCTTCAGGCTGCCAGATCACGGCATAACTGGCGGCACGGCTTTGTTTACCTGCATTTGTGTCAAAACAACCTGCAGTCACTCGCTTTATATAGCCTTTTTGCTGGGCCTTTTTGAGGGTATCTGACAGCGTCTTGGGATCGTTAAGATTTGCAAACTGGTGAATGTAACTGTACGGCAATGGAGCGTGAGAACGTCGCCCGGTGCCAAACTGATTGGCGTAGCCTACCGTGTGACGTAAAACCGTTCCTACCACTTTTGCCATCGCTAGAGTCTCTCGCGGGACAACAACATCAAAGTATCCATTCGGGATGGGAGAACGATAGCCTTCGCCCGTGTAGAATCCGGTGAACCGTTGTGGGGCGTTGGTGTATTTGTCACCATCACTCCCCCACTGGAGCCGGTACTCAGCTGCCTGACCGCGTTGGCCAGGGGCTTTGGCGATGCCTGGCGTCACACAGCAAATGAATTTTCCGGATTCCGCCTCGGCCAGTGCCTTGGGAATCGACCTGGTACTAACACCGGCATAATGGGAAATGTCTTTGTACGAAACCCGGATGTCCTGTTTCACAGGATCTCCATGCCTGTCAAGATATCCCAGGGTCTGTCGAAGAATGTAAGCCACAAGCCTCACACAACTCCGCGACTGATGGCGCAGGCAGACTTCAAAAAACTGATTGGGGCAATAAATATAGTTGGCCGTCAGATGTTCGAAGCCTTTGAAGATGTTCGTCTCAGTGGATTTATCTTCAGAGGCCGATGTCTGATTAGCTGGAGTCCTCATACAACGACGACGAATGTTATTAGAAGAAATACGACAGAATAATTTTGACGATGATGAGGATGATCAGCACGGCGAAGGCCACTGTGAACGTGATGAGAAAACCGGTTCTAACCTTCCTGCCTGAGATCGGTCGATTGGGAACAGAATCAGGCATCCCCTCTTCTTGATTTTTACGACTGGTCAACATCAATAGAGACTTAATAAATGGCCTCGCTTTTTCCTGTGCTCTTAAATGGAGTATCTGTTCGTTCTTTAAATTCTCCTGAAGGCTTTCAATTTGTTTATCTTTTGTTACCAGTTGCTGGTCCTTTGTTGCCAATTGTTGGTCCTTGACTTGGAGTTGGTTGGTAAGCTCATGAATGGCCTCTCTGACGACATCAGAATTGTCCGCTGTGGATGACTTGCCAGTACTCCCCTGTTTGAATTCAGTCTGTAGGGCGATGCTTTTTCGAATGAAAAACTTGGCTCCTTTGGCATCGGGCCTGTGTTCAAAAGCATCAGCATACTCAGGATTGTCTTTTTCTCTCTTGTAGAAACGTTCAATCGTTTTCTTGCTGACGTCGCCAAGGAGATCTGCCGCCTCTTTGAAAGTGATGAAGGGATCGTTTGTCATGCCCGGAGTATGCCGGAGGTGTTATCAAAGATGCAATCGAAAATTGCGACACGACGCACGCCAGTCCCCCACTCTGACTCGGATCAGGACGTGAGACATTGACGTGAACCTGCCGTGCGACTTGACTCACTACACAACGTCTATAGTCCGCGTCCTGTCCTACCTGAAGGCATACTCTCTGTCTCAGATGAAACTGTCTCCTTTGTCTGTTCAAAGTCCGATGTATGAAACCATTCTGCAAAGACAAGCGACATGACGCGAGTCATCCCATCGCAATGACTCGGGCCATGACGTAGGACATCAAACAGGTCCTGTCCTGCGACCTGTCCTGATTCAGACTTTTCATGGCTTGCGTCTGTCGCACACCGCCGTCGCGACACGTGTCGCGAAGTTAAAACTGAGTTGTCGTCTGTTCCCAGTTGGGAAATTCGGTAGACAGAATTGTGAGAATGGTGAATAGCCATTTTCCATGTGACACAAGAAATTGAGGGGACGTCACAGATATTGGTAACTGAATCGACAACTTTCTTTAGAGTAGGGGACTGCTGGAAAAGAAAATCGCCTCTGAAATCAGACAGGACTTTTTTGCACGAAAAGTGATGTCGTGGCACATTGGCTCAACGACATTGTGTCGTAAAGCGAATCTTGATCTTTTGAAAGAAAGTGAGGTGCCATGTGGCCAAAAAGAGTAGTACAAGAAACACTGGCAAAAAACCTGTAAAAGTTTTCCGCATCGGTTTTGTTTCCGCGAGTGTGTTTGTCAACGAAGTGGAGACCAATCTGGGAGGTCGTGAATTTCACAGCGTCAACATTCAACGTTCCTACCGCGATGAGGATGAAACAAAATTCACTTCTTCATTTGGTCTTGCTGAACTGCCGCAGGCAGTGCGGGTACTTCAGCTCGCTCAGGGCTACATCGAACGCATTGAAGCGGAAGTATCGGAGTAGGGGACTGAAGGATTCGCAATACGCGGCGAGCCGACATATGTGGGTTCGCTGCGAATCTTGAATAGATAGCAACTCCTACATCAGACTGCCCTGTGTATAGAAGCCCGTGTCACACGGAAGGTTTGACGGGACACCTTTCCGCCAGCGGATGGTTTCACCGATTCGAATCTTTCAACTTAATTCCTTTGTTCATTGCAATTTCCTCATATTTTCTTGACAATCCATCCTTGGTTAAACAGAATTTTAATAAGTCTACCCTAAATGAGTTTTACCGAAATAATTCAGTCTAATTCAAGTTAGGCATTGAGAGTAAACGATATGTCATGGACGCACTGACCCATCCATTCATTATTCGTGACTCGGTGATCCCAGCGATGTTCCTGTTCGATAATATCCATGTTCTCGAACTGAACCACTGGATGGAACGTTACCGCGAAGATGACGTGTTTGCAAAAGCGGTTATCGCCCCCTCTGTCTTTAATGAAAAGGTATTCGCGAATGTTTTTTAAACCACCCAATACGCGGACTCCATACGTGTGCGTGGAAGCCATGCATTTTCGCGGTAATATCTTTCGGTTGGTTCACCAAAGCGAGTTCACATAACCCCTTAAACTGTCAAAGTAAGTATGAAAGACAGAGAATAGTATTCGCTGCTATAAGCAGTACTCGTAACTTATTTCGCATCTGGTCAAGGAGCTTGGGGGAACGGTTGCGATAGCAGTCATGCTGCGTGATACTGATTGAGAGGAGAGGATCAACATCCGCTGCCAGGGGGGGTATTCCCTGAAGGACTTAGGTAGTGGACTTTGGGCCATGTGTTGTCATTTGGTAATAGGCAGAAATCCTGATAGATTTAGACAGAAACATATTCTGTGTATCAATAGTTATGTGCCTCCCGAACCAATCTATCGCTGGTGTGTCTTAGCGGAAAATCAATACGAACGGAGTCCTCATGGCGCACACACCATTTCAATGCATCTTTTGCAAATCGATGACGGCAAGTTTTGTTTCCTCCGAACACATTGTTCCTGAATCTCTCGGAAACACTGAACACGTATTGCCGCCGGGCATCGTTTGCGATGGTTGCAATAACTACTTCGCACGAAAGATCGAAGGCCCTCTTCTTAGCTCCGATTTCTTGATGCAGGCTCGTCACCGCAACGGGATCCCCAGCAAGCGAAAACGGGTGCCTGTTCAAAACATGCTCTCATTTCCAGATGCACTATCGTTGGAAATGGGGTTCGCGCGCGACGGTTCACGGTATTTGTCGGCAGCGGACGAATCCGACAACGACCGATTTGTAAATCGTTTACTCACATCTCATCGGTTAACAGCAATGTTTCCCGTTCCAGAGAAACCGCCGCAACGATTGTTCTCGCGATTTCTCTTGGTCATGGGGATCGAGTCTCTCGCTTATCGAATGCTCCCGGTGGACGATGGAATCTTATCGGACCACATAAACAACTCTGCACTTGACGAATCAAGACGTTACGCCCGATTTACTGAAGGGAGTGCCGACTGGCCATATCACGAGTGTCAAATCTACCCGGAAAGAAAACCGCTTCTCGATTCGGACACCGGGCTACCATATGACATCCCGCATGAATTCACGCTTCTATACACTCCCAAGAAGGAAATGTATTTTGTGATTGCTATATTTGGTACGCAGTACACTATCAACATAGGTGGTCCTGAGCTTGAAGGGTTCTGCGATTGGCTCGCAAACAACAACAATGCAAGCCCACTCTATCCAACCGGCACATAACAATGGGTTGCACACGGAGCCGCGGGCCGCGCGGTTCTTGAAATCAAAACGGTTTGCCGCGGCCCGGTGCCCCCAGACGTTATCTGATCTGAATCCCCTGCAATGAGCCACCGCCCTTTCCGCTTCACTGAACTCGCCGAACAGCTTACAGGGCACGTGTTATCTAACATCGATTCGCATCTTCGCGGCGACGACGCCCGGTATGGAATTACCTCGACGCCGACATCACCATTCAATTCCGACGAGTTAATTGTCAGTCTCTCCCCACCAAACGATCTCTCATACGCCGCAAATGTTCTGCAACTGGTCGACAAAGCTGAAAACGGATCGTTTCGTGCATTCGTGTTTTTCAACCCTTCGCTGGCCGACGCCCCGCCAGAGGTTGTGGAATCTGTTGTGCGACTCCAAGTCGCTAAAGTTGTTGAACGAATATGGACCACTGAGCGAGTCTGGCGCCCACGCAAGATTGATTCACTCGAAGACTTGGTCAACGTCGTCAGTGGGTTGTGGCTTCCAGACGGCACAAAGGCCTCCATTGACACATCGGCCACTTCTATCACCGATGAGTTGTTTTCCTACTTGGCTGAGAACCCTGCAGCAATCTACCACCTGTCGCCGCGTGAATTTGAAGAACTCGTGGCTGAATTGTTCTCGTGCGAAGGATATGTAGTGGAATTGACCCAACAGTCAAGGGATGGAGGGCGGGACATCATCGCAAGGAAGACGACGATCGCCGGAAATGAAACGCTGGCAGTTGAATGCAAGCGGTATGCTAAAGACAACAAAGTCGGGATCGACGTGGTTCAACGAATTAATGGCGTCCGCGATGAGATGCAGGCAACGAAAGGTGTGGTTGCAACCACGTCCTTTTTTACACAACCGGCGTTGGACAGCGCCGATTTGAAGGCCAATCACATTGGCCTATTAGACTACTACGCCATTTGCGAGTTCCTTACAAAACACCAGACCTCAAAATGATCAGATAACAAGGCCTTGCACCGGAGCGGCGAATCCGGCGAAATTTGAAATCAATGCGTAACATCGCCAGCTGGTTACGCTGGACGTTATGTTCTAACCACAAATCTTAGGTCCAGTTGAATCCATGACCATCGATTCCTTCACGAAGTTGTACGAGCGAGCGGTCGACCTTCAACGTCTGATGTCGCCCTTCATCACCGGTCATCTAGTGGTTGAATTTCTGCTCCGAAAACTCATTCAGATTTACGATGTCTCGCTCACCCAGCATGCCGACGATCTGAAGCATGCCCGTCTAATTTCGCTAAATCATAACATCAGCACGATTACAGACGCACAAAAGGATGCTCTCGTAGGCATTAATAAGATACGCAACAAGTTTGCACATCGGATTACGCACGAGCCAACGCTGGCAGACTTAAAGACATTGTTCATCAAGTGCAAAGATGCGTTCTCAGACTTTACAGACGGAATCGAACAAGGTCTCAGCGAAATCGACGGCGCCGCATCCGTAGATCAATTGGAAGAATGGGAAATACATGAGTTGTTCATCCAAATCGCATATGATCTGCATCATGTGTACCACAATCGTGGGGGGGACATTGAGGAGTTTTAGCCTCTATACGATCCATGGCGCACATAACAAACAAATGCACTAAGTTACCGGCCGGGTCGAATTTGAGATCAGCGTTGCTGGTGAAAACCCATTGATTTTAGACGTTTTGCACTTATCACACAATCACTCATCGGTCGCATGAAACCCACGACATATGAAATCACATTCGTTGACAGTCACCCGATTAACCTAAGATTTACATTTGCACTCGTTTGATAAAATCAAACGTTTTCTCAATTGCGTTTTTAAACGCCCATTTCGAGGACTATGTATGGGTAAGTTAAACTCGTACCTTTGCACGGAATCAGATTCGATTGAACAATTTTCATCTGAATGGGCTTTGGCATAGTCGTTTAAACCAACGTTTGACGGTTCACCTTTCCTACAGCGGTCGGTTTCAGCCATTCAAGTCATTCAAGCTAATTACTTACATCCTCAATTTTCCCTTGACAATTTCTTTTTGGTTAAACAAAATTCCACTGATTCTACAGTTAATACGTTATACTGAAATAATTCAGGATAATTCTTAAACAGCAATCCACTATATTCAAATACACAAAGTCCTCCACACCTCAAAAGGAATGCTCCAAATGTCAGACTGGGAAGAGCGGTTCCAGAAGCTAAAGCAAGACAACGATGCTGTACTCGCGGCAGTTAAATCCGAAGAACAGGCCTTGTCAGATGCCGTTGCCCTATTGCCTCAGCAGAAAGTCTATGCGGAGCGGATTGCGAACGAGGTTGTATGCGACACACTTTGGCGAATTGACGCAATCTTGTTTGACGGTGGATTAAATCCTGTTGTCACTGAGCACGATAGTCGCATGATTGGTGTCGTTGCGGAGATCAACAATGTTCGATTCGCCGTAAATATTTGCTCAAGGCTTGATGGCCAGACTCGCATCACTGTGTTTGGCGGTTTAAAAGACACACTTGGCGAACGGATAGTCGATCTTGATCACGACATTTCTGATATTCAAGAATGGTTCGCCGACACAATCGAATCGTACTACAAACCCTAAGCTCGCTTTCTATAGCAGAGCTTTGTTGTATCTCTTTGCCGGTTGAAAGCCTGTTTATCCGCGAAACATTTGCCAGTAATGAGCCGTCATATGACTGAACTGCCACCAAAAGTATCATTTGAAGAATTCAAGCTGTTCTATGAAACGACCGAACGTGTCACTGACCGTCGACTCGATACGAACCGCTGGAACTACTCAGTATGCTTGGCTATGTTTCTCGGCATCGCTCTCACCGCACGCTGGGCGCTGGTCAGCACAACCTCATTCATCCCCGGGATCGTGTCGGTCGTCATTCTCGCCACCATGGCGATTGTCTTTTGCCGCCATTGGCTTGCTCAAATCGGCGATTTCAAATCGTTGAACAACGCGAAATTTGATGTCTTAGCCAAGATGGCACCTTTAGTTGTCTTTGAATCCGAACAACATCAAGACCTGAAGTCGTTCCTTCCCTTTGACAAAGAATGGGAACGTCTTCAAGAAATCAAGGCACTCCAGCAGCCAAAAGCTTTGGGTTTTTTGGCTCTTAAGTCATCAGGTATCGAATACTTCATTCCGAAGGCGTTCATTTTCATCTACATCCTCACGATTATTTCTGGAGCAATCACAGTGATTTGTGTTGGCGTCTATGGCATACTCTATGCTTGAGGCGTTCAACCAGACAGTTCAAGAAGTGACAAAATGATACGACGAATATATGTCATTATGCCGGTCGCATCCGATCCTACATATCTCGCAAAGCGATCCACAATTGAAACGACGGCTGCCGATTCTGGATTCGACACTTTATTCCCGCTAGATGCTGGTTTCCAGTTCAATCTCGATCAAACGCTTGATGACTTGCGAGACTGCGATCTGGTAGTTGCCGATGTCTCTAACGAACGTCCAAGCTGCTACTATGAACTCGGTCTAGTCGAGGCATCACGCAAGCCCGTATTCGTATTCGCGGTTGTAGGCACGCCAGTTCACCAATTGGCGAATCCCGAATCCGTGATATATTATGATGATCTTAACACACTTCGAGATCACCTGGTAAAAGTGCTGGCTAATAAATACATGAATCGGAGCACCAAACCCAACGGAATCTAAAATAAACATGTATCCTCGCCGCCCGGTTACGCTGGTCGTTAAGCTGTAGCAACAGTCGTGAATTTCAATCTGTAATCCTGTCAACTCATACGTATTCCGATACATACCCTAATTCCACCGTTAAACGGTTTCGCGCCACTTCGATCTGATCTGAAATTGATCCATATCAGCTCGACCGCTCATTTTTGTCCGCGAAACTCATCAAATGCAGGACAGTAATTCAAAACGAAGGTTTTCGCAGAAGTCGAAAAATCGAATGCGGTATGCGCACAATCGCTGTCCGTGGCAAATTAGACTTGACTAGAGAATGTTACACGATAAACTGAGATCCGCAGGAATATATATTGGAATAAAAAACACATATTTGGACATTTTGTGCGAGGTACGGATACTATGGGATTGTTCAGTTTTGCCACGGAAGGACAGCTTTCCAAGGATGAAGTTTGTGAGTTAATGCTCCCATTATATGATGATTTTTGTTATGTATTTCACAGTGCCTGGGATGAGTGGCAAGGTCAGATCCCTGCAGCTACACGCGACAAAGTTACTCCAATGCAGCGAGGTGGTTTTGTTAATGATTTAGCTGTCGACTACGCGAAAAATATGTTCAGAAATCGAGAGAAGCAGCAGATTCATATTTGTGAAAAGCTCAATTTTTTTAAGCTTTATATCGGTGGAACAAAAATTGTGGCCCGCCTTAAAAAGCTGCAGCCGGATTACACTGTCCCAGCCAGTGCTTACTCTAGTCATCGTCAAGCTCGACTGTGGTATAAAAACTCACACATTCCTGGTCTCGTAAATAGTGCAACACGATTGACGATTGGTTATATACTTAATCCAATAGAAACTGAAATTTCTGAGATCGCTGTATCGAGTCAGATAGGACCTCAGCTTCTTTGGGGGGTTCGGATTCATGATGAAGCCCACAGTATTGATGGTGTAAACAGCGTCGATACCACCAAGAAGATATACGAAAATGAAGGACTCCCTGAAATTCAGATCTCTCCAACTGGAGAAAGAAGGAGTCAATCAAATTAAGCATAATGAAATATCGACATAGGAAGATTACTGATGCCAAGAAGGCCTAGCAACTCAAATCAAAATTTCAATAATGCAATGCTTCGGCTTGCACGAGGTTCTAAAGGTGAAACACAAACTGGTCTGGCAAAACTGCTGGGCATATCTCAAGGTAAACTTTCAAAATGGGAAGATGGACTCTTAACTCCTTCTGACGATGAAGTCGAGGGAATAGCGAGGTACTTGAACTATCCCGTCGATTTTTTCTTTACTGACCAGGATGCACAAGGCTTTGGCAGTTGCTGTATGTATCACCGAAAACGTCAATCATTACCAATCAAAACTTTGAGCATGATTCATGATCGGATTAATGTACTTGGGATCGGGGTTTCTCGGCTTCTTAACAATGTACAATTCGAAAGTTCAGCAACGATTGAACAACTTGATATTGATGAGTATGGAGATCCGGAAAATATCGCCAATATTGTTCGCAGTATGTGGAGGAAGCCTTTTGGCCCGATTGAAAGCTTAGTAGCACTGATTGAAAACGCTGGAGGAATAGTTGTTCCTTTAAATTTTGAAACAGATAAACTATCCGCCGTAAGTCTTTGGCCTAGAAAGTCTCCCCCTCTTTTTTTTATAAACACACTTCAACCCGCAGACCGATGGAGATTTACTTTAGCACATGAACTTGGGCATATCATCATGCATCGAGTACCAACACCTGATGTGGAAAAGGAAGCAGACCGTTTCGCAAGTGAATTTTTGATGCCGTCAGACCAGATAGTTGAATCTCTGTCAGGGCTTACCCTTGCTAAAGCCGCCAGGATGAAACAAACTTGGCGAGTCTCGATGCAAGCTTTAGTTATGAAGGCCAGAGACGTAGGAGCAATAACGCCTAGGAAACACAAGACCCTTTTCACTCAGATGAGCCGATTGGGTTACCGAAAAAATGAACCAGAACTGATTAGCCAAGAGTACCCAAGTACCATTAAAAAAATATGTAATACCTATCTGAATGAGTTAGGGTATTCAAAAGCTGATTTAGCTAAGTTGACATTTTGTGTCGATGAACGACAGTTTAATGAAAGGTATCTGCCTGGAGAGGTCGAGGATGATACTCCTCGCTTCAGGATTGTTACTTGATGCCGAAGTAATTCCAAAAAAAGATGCGCTAACGCTATGCAAGTGACTTCGTGCCCCCATATTGCCCCCAAGAGAAATGGCGAGAGAGAAGGGGCTTCTGGCAGATTGCCGTAAGTTCTTTGATGTCAAGTAGCCGAGGCGGGACTCGAACCCGCACGCCCTTTACGGACCCGGGATTTTAAGTCCCGTGCGTCTGCCAATTCCGCCACTCGGCCATGACTTCTAAGAGTATATATTGTATTGAGTTAAGTATTGCAAGCAAGTGACAGGAATTATCTCAAACTGGATTACAACGAAATCGTCACCAGTTTCGTCGCAAATTGGTAATGAGAGCCCTGTTTGTGTGAGATTTAATAGGTGTCTTCGGCTAGTTCGCGTGAACGACGGCGTCGGCGACGGCGGTGCAACCAACGTTCGCCATCTTCTGCTTCGGCAAAAAAGGAGCCGGACAGCAGGCGATAAAAGAAAAGCAGGATGAACGCCCCTCCGGTTGCAGCTAAAAAACCGAGGGTACTGATCGGCGTGACGCGGGCTCCATCCCAGAAAAACGTGAGAACGCCACAACCGACAACACTACCACCAATGCCCATTAGCAGTGTGGCGACCGCGCCACCCGGATCTTTTCCCGGCATGATGGCTTTGGCTGCCAGACCGACTAAAGTACCAAAACCGACCCAGACTAACATTTCGTTGACTGCTTCCTGCAGAATGCGGGTGGTATTATCATCAAACATTTTGACGGTCCTTCGTCGGTAAATGCTTACCTGGATATGATTTACAAAATAGGATCGGTTGAGGGAGGCCTCTGAGGAGAGAAGACCCATTAATTAACCGGTAATCTCATTATCGTCAACCCCGGCTCAAAACTTGGGTTATGAACTATCTAATTGATTTTTGATTAAAGTTTTGTCGAAGGGAAACGAACACCAGTCGTCTGCTTCCACTCTCAATCTTTGCTCATCTGAGGATGCAAACCGATCAGCCGCTCAACCACTCATCAAGATGCGCTTTCACAAACGCGTCATCATTCAGATGCGGATAGGATTCATAAATCCGGTCGATCTCGGCTAGCTGCCCGGGGCCGAGCGTTTCATCGGGATTCAGACACCAGATGCCTTCCAGCAGTCCTTGACGCCTGAGGACTTCATGGATGCCGGGAATACAACCCGCAAAACGATTGGCAACGTCAAACAGGACGGCATTGCAGTCGGTGACTTCGGTGTTGTGGTGTAATAGGGAGAGCGGAATCGCAGTTCCCGACTTGGCGACCTGTTGACATTTTTTGAGGATCTCGACTGCTTTGCTGGTCCAGACTGCCCAGTGCCCGAGCAGTCCGCCGACGATCCGGCGTTCGAGTTGTTGTCCCGCTGATTGAAATCGAAATGGAGTGATGAGATCAAGCACGATGTTGTCATCATTTCCCGTATAGAGGGCGATGTCTTCACGACCTGATTCCGCGACAGCGCGAATCACATCGAGAGTGTGATAGCGGTTAAAGGGAGCCATCTTGATCGCAGCGATGTTTTCAATTTCGCAGAAGCGACGCCAGAACGAGTAGGGCAACAGGTGACCGCCGACATCGGGCTGTAGATAGAAGCCGAATACGGGAATGATGTCCGAGACTGTTTTGCAATGTGCGATCAATGTTGCTTCATCGGCCTGTTTCAGTGCCGACAGACTGAGTAAGCCGAAGTGATATCCAGTGTCGCGGGCGAGTGTCGCTTCCTTCGTGGCTTGTGCAGTATCGCCACAGATGCCGGCAACGCGCAACAGGGGGACGCTGCGTTGTTCGTCAGCACGGTTCATTTCTTCTGACGCGAGTTCCAGGACCGGTTGATAGAGATCAATGCCCGGATCGCGGATTTCAAATTGCGTCGTATGTACGCCGACCGCCAGACCGCCGACACCGCTGGCGATGTAATAGCGTGAGAGCGCTCGCTGTCGGCGTTCATCCAGTTTACGGGCCGACGTGAGTGCCAGAGGATGTGCGGGTATCGCAGTTCCCTGTTGTAATGTTTGTGTAATCAGAGAGGAGTTCACAATCCTGCTTTCCTGTGTGAATACATTTTTTTGCCGGAGTTGAGGCCATGTTAAAACTTGCCGCTGCGCGATTCAAAATGGGTTGGTTTGCCGAGCAACGGACGCTCGTTCTGAATCCAGTCGGCAATCCAGCCAATGATTTGTTCGACTTCGACCAAGGGGGCGCCGTAACGCTGATGTCCATATCGACCATTATTGAGTAACGCGTCTTCGGCTTCGGTTCCAGTGAATTTGGGGTGTTTGCCGAACAGAGTGCCAAATTGTTCGCAGATCTCACGGACTTTCAAGATCTGGGGACCGGCCACATTCAGATTGAATGGGGGCGATGTTCCGTCGGGCAGGGCGCAGAGCGTCATCGCGTTCGCGTCGCCTTGCCAGATCACGTTAACGTAGCCCATGGAAATATCAATCGTCTGTTCCTGATATACCTGCAGTGCGAGATCAACGAGCACGCCGTAACGGCATTCGGTCGCATAGTTCAGGCGAATGATGGTCATCGGGATCTTCAAAGTGCGGCTGAAGTGTTCGAACATCCGTTCGCGTCCCAGGCAGCTCATCGCGTACTCACCCACTGGGTCCGGTTTATCCGTTTCGACGGAACCCTGGCCGGAAGCGGGGACCAGACCGTAAATGTTTCCCGTCGAAAACGCGGTGATGCGGCTGTTACGATATTTATTGCAGACCAGGGACGGCAGATAGGTGTTCATCGCCCAGGTCAGCGACTCATTTCCCGTCGCACCGAATTTCATACCCGCCATATAGATGACGTTGGGGACATCGGGCAGGCTGTTAATAAATTCCGTGTCGAGCAAGTCGCCCTTGATGGTTTCAATGCCCAGGTCTTCGAGTGGCTGTCGGCTCGATTCATCGGAGAATCGGCTTACACCGAGAATACGACGTTGAATGCCGGCTGCTTCGTCGGCGCGAATGATCATGCGGGCTAGCGTCGGTCCCATTTTGCCGGCGATGCCGAGCAGAATCAAATCTCCTTCCGTTTGCTTTAGTGCCTGGATCACCCGTGGAGTTGGGCGGCTGAGGAGTTCGTCTAGCTGTTCGAGATTGTCAATCGTTTTGGGGAATTCGGACATCTTTTTCTGTCTAATGCGGGAGTGTAAATTCACGGTGAGCTTTGAGTGAAATAATTATGCTCTTTGGGCTATTATGGCAGGTTCGGTTTTGAAAGGGAAATCAAGGTGGAATTATTCGCGGGGAATCTCGCAGGCCAGAAGTTGAGCCCAGTCTGGCAGATCCGCCGAGTTTTGCGAGAAGTGGCTGGCGACGACATGACTCTTGTCGAGAATGACCGCGGCCCCCAGTTGTTGAATATCTTTTCCGGGAATGCCGGGCAGATAGCCGGAGAGAATGGTCGTTTTGAAACCGGACCACCAGATGGCAGGCCCGATGGTTTCCGAGAGGTTCCCCCGTTTGACCTGGAAGAGCTCATAGAGTTTGCGTTCCGGGTCACTGAAATGTTGCACGTTGTGCAGGGCATAGCGGGATAATAATTTCTCAGCCTGCTCGTTGTTCATCATATGCACAATGGCCAATTGCAGATTCTGCTGTTCAAGTTGAGCGGACAACGCCTGCAGTTGATCCAGAACCTGGCGGCAGAAAGGACAGCCACCATGCCGGAGAAAGACGACGAGGACCGGCCGCTCTTGCGAGAGTTTGTCTAATGTCTTTCCCTGCGCTGACGGGAAGGCGGCCAATGCTTCTTTGAATTGATTTTGATCCATGCGTCAGGCTCAGTTAATGGCGCTCGCTATTCGTTCTCTGTGAAGAGGGGGCATTTACCGATCTACTTTACCATAATGCGTTTGGATTTTCCCGATGAAAATCGTGGATGTTTTGCACGGTATCCTCAATCGTCTCGAGATCAGAATAGAACATGGCGGTCGGGTCAATCTGTTTCTCTTCCAGAAAATCAATTTCCGAACGCAGCTGTGGCACGCGCGCCAGTTGCGGAAAAACGACCAGCCAGAGCAGTCCCAGTGAGACCGTCAGGAATGTGAACCAGCCCCACTGGCGTTTTGATGCTCCGGCTGCAGGGGGCTGTGGTTCTGTTGGCATTTGTGACACGATGAAAGACAATCTGTTCGCTGGTAGCTTAAAAGAGTTCGTGGATGACTTCACCATGATCAATGGCAACCGTTGGTCTGCCGGAATGATCGGGGAAGTGGATCTGGGGGTCCATACCCAGCACGCGGTAAATCGTGTGATGAATATGTCCGGGTCGCACCGGTCGATCGGCGGGAGCTTCTCCCAGTCGATTGGTGGCTCCGATGATGTGGCCCCCTTTGACGCCGCCACCGCCCATCAGGCAGAACATGGAATTGCCCCAGTGATCACGGCCGGGCGTTCCTTTACTCAGGGGAGGGCCGCCATTACCACCATCGTTCATGCGGGGCGTACGACTGAATTCACCACAGAGCACGACCAGCACTTTTTCGCTCATGCCGCGTTGGGAGAGATCTTCAAACAGGGCACTGACTGCCTGATCGACGCGGGGGAGATAACTCTCGTAACCGCTTTTCAGATTCCAGTGATGATCCCAGCCACCAAAGTGAACGGTGACGAACGTAGTTCCTGCTTCGACGAGACGACGTGCAAGCAACACGCTTTGTCCCCAGGTATGACGGCCGTATTGATCCCGGATTTTGTCATCTTCGGAATTGATATCAAATGCCTTGCGTGCTCGATCGCCGGTGACCAGTTCGTAGGCTTTCTGATCCAGCCGGTCCATGGAATTGAGCATGCCCGACTGATCCACGTCTTTACGAAGCGTATCGAATGTTTTGAGCAGTTCTTTGCGATCTTTCAAGCGTTGGATGGATAATCCATTCGCCAGATTCAGATTCTGGACCTGAAAGTTTTTATTGTTGGGATCGGAGCCGGTGATAAAGGGATCGTGTTGCACTCCCAGGAAGTTTCCGCCGAAGTAACCGGGACGCAAACCAATGCTCGATGCATAAGGGACGGAAACATAGGAGGGCATGCTGGGATCGCGCGGTCCGAGGACTTTGGTCGCCATGGAACCGATGGAAGGATTGCGGCCAGGAGTACTGCCGCCACTCACGCCGCCACGACCGGTGAGCATCCAGTGACCGCCGGTGAAGTGGTCACCGGTATTGTGATGTAGCGAACGAACGATGGAAAACTTATCCGCACACTTGGCTTGCAGTGGAAACATTTCGGTGATGTCCATGCCCGGCACGTTGGTGTGGATTGGGTTCCAGATTCCCCGGGTCTCGCTGGGAGCATCGGGCTTCATATCATACAGGTCCAAATGACTGGGGCCGCCGTCGAGCCAGAGCAGAATGACAGACGTATCTTTTTTTGCGGCCCCGCTTTGCTCGGCTTGTGCTTTTGCATGGAGAATTTGAGAGAGACTGGCTGCCCCCATTCCGGCGACACCCGCCTGTAGAAAATGACGCCGATTGACGCCATCGCAGTACTTACCCGTTTTTCCAAATTCAACACGGAACATCATGCGGATCCTTTGTGCGAATAAACAATAAAAGATCTTTTATGTGTTTATTTTATGATTTTGCATCCGGTTTCGTCAATAATGAAGTGCTTTGATTTCGCATCTTTGGCACGTCTGTTTGCGGATGATGCATGGACAGCCGATCCCAGTTCCGCTCTCAGATCATTTCAAAACGCCGTCTGCTTTCATTTTGGCAGCGCGGTAGATGACGCCGTTGATCTCGCCCCCCATCATCAGGATGGCACCGGTCAGGTAGAGCCAGACCAGGAGCACGATAAATCCCCCCAGAGTACCGTAGGTTTCGTTGTAGTGGGCGATGTTCTCGACGTAAATTCGGAAACCCTGCAGCATGATGACCCAGCTGATGACCACAAACAGACTGCCAGGGGTAATGATTTTCCAAGGGAGTTTCACACTCGGGACAGCCCAGTAGATGACTGATGTGGAAATGAGCATGAAACCGCAGGCAACCGACCAGCGTGTGCCGGCTGACAGCAGCAGGTGTAGCCAGGGCGCGTAAAAGTTCGCCAGTAATAATCGTGCCAGTTCCGGGCCGATGACGAGCAGGATCATCGCAAGCAGTAACAGGATTAACACGCCAAACGTGAGTAATAACGCCAGACCACTTGATTTCCAGAAGGTGCGACGGCGGTCGACTTCGAATACGGCATCCAGGCCGGTTCCCATCGTGAGAAACAGACGGGTGCCTCCCAGAGAGAGCAGGAACACGCCGCCGGTGATCAGGCTGATGGTCGTTTTATGTTGGATGTCTGCGATCTGATCGAACAACATCTTTGATACGTTTGACGGCAGACCCTGGTTGATGGCATTTTCCATGCTGAGAATCAAGCCTTTGATCGGCAGTTGTGCCACACAGGCGATGATGACCATTAACAGGGGGAAGAGCGTGAAAATTGCATAATAGGCAAATTGCGCGCTGTGGGCACTGAGTCTGTGGTGGTTGTATCCTCGGACAGATTGATAGATCAAATCCCAGGGAGTCAGTCCCCCAAATCGCCACATGGCCCGAAAGCCAATTTTTCCCAGTTGTATCTGTTCCTGCTCCGTCATATCAGACCGTTCTTATAGTATTGCAGTGAAATAAGTTAGTGATAGAAATCGACAGTAGGCTCTTTTATGAGAAATATCGTCATTATTTACATAATCGTTAAAGGTTAACATTTTGAAAGACCGATCAATGAGATGTTGGGAACTCCTTTTCAAAAAGGCCCCGATTTCAAACTGCGAGTTAATTACTATTTCAACGTTCTGAGATTGACCGGATTTCAAAATGAATTCGTTGCTGAAACTAAGTGCGGGAATTTTACTGTGTCTGCCCTTAACCGGCTGTGCTGGCCCTGGCTATTATGACCCTGCGACCGGCATGGTCTGTAGCGGCGATATGTATGGCCCCACGAATTTCATGGATGATATCAAATGCTCTCTTTCCAAGCACCGCGCAAAGAGAATGCAAAAGCATTGTTGTAATATGTGTGATCCGTGTAATACATGCAATACCTGTGATCCTTGTCGCAGCGGTGGTTTTGGATCGTCTCTACCGGGGATGTTGTCTTCCGGTACTTTCAGTTACGGTTCGGATGAGGGGGCGATGGAAACGTATCCCATGAATTCGTATCCCACCCCTACTTATGCACCCCAGTCGAGTTGTCCGACCTGTGGACCTCAAGGGGGAACATTCATGAACGAGCAAGGTGGGACAATCATGAACGAATCGATGATGCCCGAAATGAGTTCGCCTGCTTCGCCCGCACCAACGACCGTTGTGCCACAGAAAATTACACCTGTTCCCGAACACGGGCACAATGGAGTCATCAACAAACCGGCTCCCGCACCTGCCGCGGAAGAGCCGATGTCGTATGTACCACCGGCATTATTACACACTCCGACGACAATCCCCAGTAGTGCCAGTCCCAATCCGGGAGCACGTCCAGTACAATGGGTGCCAGCACAGATTCATTAATGGAACGCGACTGATGGTTTAAAACACCTTGTGAATCCGTCAGTCAAGAGCGTTACGCTCTCAAGGAGATGTTGGGTGTTTCAGCGTGATTTCACAAATCAGAGGGAGCCTCAACAGAGTTGGTTTGGCACGCTTCCCTGTCTGATCCTGCTGATGTTCTGCTTCCTCAGCACGTTTGCGAAACAGGTTGAAGCAACGATTTACGACGTCGGCCCCGAACAGAAAATTCTTACCGTCGAAAAAGTTCCCTGGGAAAGTCTGAACGCCGGTGATGAAGTGCGTATCCACTGGCGGCCTCGGCCTTATCATGCCAAGTGGGTTCTTTGTCGTCGGGGAACCAAAGACAAACCGATTGTGGTTAAGGGAATTCCTTCCGACAAGGGAGAGTTACCCGTGATCGATGGGCGACGAGCAGTCACACGGCCGCAGTTACGCTTCTGGGGCGAACAGCGGGGCATCATCAAAATTGGTGGCGCTCGCGATCCGGCCGATACCATGCCCGCGTATATTGTGATTGAAAATCTGGATATCCGCAGCGCGCGGCCCTCTTTTTTCTATTTCAGCTCGGATGGTTTACAAAAGTATTTCCAGAATGCGGCTGCGATCTTTATTGAAAAAGGGGAGCACATCACGATTCGCAACTGCTATCTGCACGATTGTGGAAACGGTCTGTTTGTAGCCTACGAATCGAAAGATCTGCTGATCGAAAACTGTTCGATCTACCATAACGGCATCGCAGACAGCTATTATGAACACAATGTCTACACGGAAGCCGCCGGGATTACCTTTCAGGGAAATTACCTGGGGCCCCTGCGCAAAGACTGTCTGGGTAATAATCTCAAAGATCGCTCGGCTGGTCTGGTTGTGCGTTACAATTGGATTGAGAGCGGCAATCGTCAACTCGACCTCGTTGATTCCGAAGGCGGCGATACGATTCGTTATGATCCCCGCTATCGATCGACTTATGTGTATGGCAATGTGCTGATCAAACGGAAAGAGGATTCCAACAGTCAGATCGTCCACTACGGTGGCGACAGCGGTGATGAGAGTGCGTATCGCAAAGGAACGCTCTTCTTTTATAACAACACGGTTGTCACCCGCCGTCCTTCTTCGACTTTGGTTTTACTATCGACGAACAGCGAACATCTGGACTGCCGCAATAACATTCTCTATACCACACAGGCAGGCAACAGCTTTTCGATTCTAGATGAAAAAGGGACCGCCAGTCTCAGCTACAACTGGATCAAAGCCGGCTGGAAAGCCGCTCATTCCAGCCGATTCGGGAATGTGAGCTCGGAGCACGAAATTCATTCCGGCGACGATCCCGGATTTCAGGATGAAGAAAAGAATCTGTTCTTTCTGACGGCAAAATCGGCGTGTCTGAATAAAAACGGCCTATTGCCGGAAGCGGTTCAGAAAAATTTCCCGATTCAAAAACAGTTCAAAGGCCCCCGGGGAACGAAAGAACGCCCCGCAAAATCCTTGAAAGATCTGGGGGCGCTCGAAAGAGAGTCGGAAGAGTAAGCGGGCTACGTTTACTTACTCGACGGGTAATGGCCGGCGACTTCGACCAGCGTTTTGACCATGCAGCCGGTACCGCCCCCTTCACGATGAGGCAGATTCGCGGCGGCGAACGCCGGACCGGCGATATCGAGGTGCACCCAGGGCGTCTCGTTGATAAAGTTTTCCAGGAACTTGGCGGCAGTAATCGCACCGCCCCAGCGGGTTCCGATATTCTTCAGGTCGGCGACATCGCTTTTGAGTTGTTCGCCGAACTGCGGAAACATTGGCATTTCCCAAACATCTTCACCGCTGTTTTTCGCGGCATCTTGAACGGCTTGGGACCAGTCGGCATTGTTGGAAAAGACGCCGGTGACTTCTTCGCCCAATGCAACAACGCAGGCACCTGTCAGTGTCGCGAGGTCGATGATGTTAGATGCACCACGGTCAACGGCGAATGTGAGCACATCGGCTAAGACCAGGCGGCCTTCGGCGTCGGTATTCAACACTTCAATCGTTTTACCGTTACGTGCCGTCAGGACATCGCCCAATTTATAAGATGAGCCATTTACCATATTCTCAACCAGTCCCATGTAGCCGACCACGTTGACGGGCAATTTGAGTCGGGCGATGGCGGTCATGGCGCCTAGTACCGCAGCAGCGCCGCCCATATCGCATTTCATGGTTTTCATGCCGTCACTGGGTTTGATCGAGAGTCCCCCACTATCAAAGGTGACCCCTTTTCCGACGAGGGCCAGCGTTGGTGCAGAGGGATCGGCGCCTGCATGTTTGAGAATAGCCAGACGCGGTGGTTGATCGCTGCCTTGTGCGACGGCCAGCATGGATCCCATCTTTTCCTGTTCGAGCTGGTTCTCATCCAGGATTTCGGAATCCAGTCCAAATTCTTTGGCGACTTCAACAACGCGGTCGGCGAAGCTGATTGGGTAAATATCCGCGGCCGGTCGATTGACCATTTCCCGTGCCAGATTGACCGAGTCCCCTAAAATCGTGCCGCGTTCTACGGCCTGCTGGCAGGCACTTTGATCAGCTGTTTCGGTGCCGACAATCAGCAAATCTTGAAAAGGAAACCGGGATGCTTCCTGGCGGTAGAGATCTTGACCGACGGAGCCGACCAGCATGGCCGACGTCACCACGCACGCTAGTTGTTCTGTCGAAAGCGACTTGTTTTCCAGCTCGGGAATCAAAACGGCTGCCGTTGTATTTTGTTTGGTCGAAATCGTACGGGCTGCAGTCATCATCGCTTTTTCCAGCGATGCCAGAGAGACCTCAGCATCAGGGCCTAAGCCAACCAGCAGGACTCGCGGTGTTTTGATTTCCGTTAAGCCGAGCAGAGAGGCTGTGCTTGCCAGTTTGCCGGTGAAATCTTCGCTTTCGATCAGGCGTGAGATCAACCCGTTTAATGTTTCATCCAGTTGAGCAACCGTAGTCCTTAGCGGAGCCGACTCGGCCAGGCCGATGACCAGCCAGTTTGCTGAGAGAGAGGAAATGGATTCATTCGTAAATTGCGTTCCCATTAGTTCTTCAAATCCCTTTATCGATGGAATAGTGCAGAGTAAGATAAGTTGTCTGACAGTTTATCAAATCAGGAGCAAAAACCCAATGAGAGATATCCGGATCGCCGCCGTCCAGTTTGAACACCGCAATGGCGACAAAGCCTATAACCTCCAACGGATTCGTGAGCTCGCCCACCAGGCGGTCGAGCAGGGGGCGGAAATTGTCAGCTTCCACGAGTGTTGTATCCCGGCTTACACGTTTGTGCAATCATTTTCCAAAGAGCAACTGATAGACCTGGCCGAGCCTGTTCCAAACGGGCCGAGTACGCAGGAATTGATGCAGATTTCAGAGGAAGTCGGCGTTCCCATTCTGGCCGGTCTGTTCGAAGTCGATCAGGGGGAAGTTTATAATACGTATATTTGCGTGGATGGAACTGAACTGCTGGCCCGCTTTCGCAAGCTGCACGCGTTCGTGAATTCGCATCTCTCTTCCGGTGATGAGTACGTTGTGTTTGATGTACGGGGTTGTCGTTGCGGGATTCTGATCTGTTATGATAATAATCTGGTCGAAAACGTGCGGATGACGGCGATGCTGGGAGCAGACATCATCTTCATGCCTCATGTGACCTGTTGTCTGCCGTCAGTGATGCCGGGCCGCGGTCTGGTTGATCCGGCACGGGCCTATGATAACGGGGTCTATGCTATCTTCACAAATCCGGTTGGCATAGATGATCAGGAAGTCAAACCGGGTCTGTCAATGATTTTAGATCCGTTCGGCGAGATCATTGGAGAATGTACCAAACTGGGCGACGACATCACCATTGCCCTCTGCACTGAGGAAAAACTGGGACAAGCCGGCGGACGACGTTATATCCGCGCACGACGTCCGGATCTATACGGCAAACTGGTTGAGCCCTCAGAGACACCACCGGTGACCGAACCGGGGTGGGAACTGAAACCGTCCAGTTGAAATGGCCAAGTCGTGTTTCTGAATTAGAATGCGTCTTAGCAAATGAGAGAAACCGGGGCTAACGCCCTTCGGCTAATTGCTGCAGACAAGATCAGCCGCACGGCGTTAGACGCGGTTAATACCGATCGCGGTGAGTGCGCTTTCCTGAGAATTACACTCAAAATCATTAAATAAACACGACCTAACTGGATTTCAAAGCCGGATCGTCGAAGCCTGCTTCAGCGAAGCCTTTGGCGCGGAGCTGGCACGAATCGCAGTGGCCGCAGGGGGTGCCATCGGGAAGGGGATCGTAGCAGCTGTGCGTCAGGCCATAGTCGACGCCGAGTGCCATACCCTGTTTGATGATCTCGGCTTTGGTCAGTGAAATCAGCGGGGTATGAATCTGCCAGTTCCCGGAATGTTCCACGCCGGTTTTTGTCGCCAGCGAAGCGACTTTCTGAAACGCTTCAATGAATTCCGGGCGGCAGTCCGGGTAGCCGCTGTAATCGACGGCGTTGACGCCGATGAAGAGATCGAAGGCATTCAGCGTTTCCGCCCACGCAAGAGCGAGCGAAAGAAACACGGTGTTGCGTGCGGGAACGTAGGTGATGGGGATACCGGTCTCCAGATCGTGTTCGCTCCGGTCTTTGGGGACTTCGATGTCTGCCGTGAGGGCTGAGCCGCCGAAGACGCGCAGGTCGAGCGGAAAGATGACAAACTGTTTGACGTTGAACGACTCGCAGACTTTTTTGGCTGCTTCCAATTCGTGGCGGTGCCTTTGACCGTAGTCAAACGAGAGGGCGTACAATTCAAAACCGGCGTCCGCCGCGATTGCTAAAGTCGTCGCCGAATCCAGACCGCCACTCACCAGGACGACGGCTTTCGGGGGCTCATTTGTTAATAATTTAAACAATTTTATCACTCCGCAATAGATCTCGCGCTAAACAAGAAACCTATCAGGAGCGATCAGCGGATGCAATCCCTTCGAAAAGGGGGATTTGAGATTTCTGAAACTCAGTCCGTTTTGGCTTGTCGATGAACGTTTAGAACAGACCTTCAATGATCCGACCCGATGCGATGGGCGTTGGGCGTGGCAGGCGGGGGAAGTAGGTTTGATGGGCGTCAATGCCCATGGCATGGTAGATCGAAGCAGCGATATCTTCCGGCCGACAGGGGCGTGTGCTGGGCAGGCTTCCTTTACGGTCGGTGGCACCAATGACAGTGCCGCGTTGAACCGGGCCGCCGGCCATTAGTACGCTGCCCGCATTCGGATAATGGTCGCGGCCAGCGGTGGCATTGACTTTTGGAGTCCGACCAAATTCGCCCATCGCGACGACCAATGTCGTGTCTAACAGACCTCGTTCCTCCAGGTCATCCAGCAGGGCAGAAAGTGACATATCCAATTGAGGAACATTGCCAGGGCCTGAATAGCTGTGCCAGCGTTTGTTGCCGGGCATGCCCGCGGGGCGACTGGCAAACGACATCATCGAATCGAAGAGCCAGCCGTGATTGTCCCAGGTGCCGTTGGTTTTGGCATTTCCGAATAAGCCACCTTGAACTGCCTGATTGATGGTGACGAACCGCGCGCCGGCTTCAATCAATCTACGGGCAAGCAAAACCCGGCGGCCATAAATGTTGTCGCCATATCGTTCGCGCGTCTGGATAGACTCCTCTTCCAGGTTGACCGCTTTCTGCATCGCGCCACTGGTGAGCATCGCTATCGCTTCTTCGGTGAATTTATCGACCGATTCCAGCTGTGCGTTTTTGACTGTCTGCAAGCGGCTGAGATTCTCCAACTGTGATAACATCGAGAGTCGATCTTCAAACCGGACACGCGACAGGTTCAGTCCGCCCAGTTCCATCTCCGGTTTCTGTGGATCGCCTTTGAGGTCGAAGGCTGAATAGGCGGTGCCCAGATAGCCGGGGGGATCGGTATAGCGGGCGGCGACAGGCAGACCAAGGTGCGGCGGTACGCCCGGGACACGACTGCCATACAGGGAAGAGACGAGACAGCCGAAGTTAGGGAAGTACTGTTTGCCCACGGGATAAAAACCGCTGGCCACATGTTGTGAGCCGGTGCTGTGTGAGCCGCTTTTGCCCTGCCAGGAGCGAATCAACGCGACTTTATCCATGCGGCGGGCGAGCAGAGGAAGTTTTTCACAGATGAAGGTGCCGGGAACACTGGTACTGGTCGGTTTCCAGGGGCCACGAATTTCTGAGGGGGCATCCGGTTTGGGGTCGAACGTTTCAAAATGGCTTGCGCCGCCGGCTAAGAAGATGAAGATACAGGAAACATCTGGTTTGCCTGAAGTGGCTGCGGCTTTGAGAAATTCCGGCAAGCTCAGACCAAACAGTCCGACGCCGATTTGCATTGCCTGCCGTCGATTTAATAAGTGAGGCGCGCACATCCCGCTTTGAAATAGTTCAGCCATCTGCTCGACCCATCAAAAACTGTGGAAGATGATTGGAGTGCTTCAGGCTCTCATTCTATCAATTCAGGCGTAAGGGGACCAGACAAAACCGGATTTCGTCGTGATTTACGGAATCAGGGAAGCGAGGGAAACATCGAAGTCAGTGCGAGTGCGGCATAGTAAGTGGGTGATCCTGCGTATTGATAACCGAAGGGAATAATCCGCGGGTTATACATACGGTCATAATTGCCGAAGCCTCGGAACTGAAGCGAACCAAAACGAAACGACGGGCGGTAACCACTATAGTAGAAAGAGTGTCCTGGATAGGGAGAACCAAACCAGTTGGATCGGATGAAATCACTATACATATACTGGGCGGGACTTAATTGCAGATTGGCAAAATAGGAGCGACGCGACCAGGGCCAGGAATGGCAATACGCACTGCGGTTCATTGCTCTCCGCCTTGGACGATTACAGTTTGCACATTCCGGTTTCGCTGCGACTTCGGGAATGGCACGGGGGACAATCACGATTGTATCGTCTGATTTTTTGGTGGATGAGGTGAGTACCTGATTTGATGCGAGAGAAAACTGGATTTCGCGAGTGGCGTAAGAATTCAGGCCGGGCGCTGGTGAAATCCCAATGGTCCAGGTCGGCGCTGTGTCCTGTTTTGCAGAGTACAGCTCTGGTTTCGACGCTTCGATGGCGGCAGTAGAAGTCTGGTGCGCACTGTTGATCAGAATGACGGAGACGGTCAGGGTGAATGTCAGGATGTTTTTCATGGTCTGTACTTTTTGAACTCGGAACGCGAGACGCATGGTGGCGTCTCACTTTTCAACTCGAAAAACGCTGAAATCCATCGTAGGGGGACAAATAGACCATTTACCAACAAAAATCCCGATTCTGCGGCGAAAATGCATAAATTATGGTGTCATTCTGACTCCGGGCTAGTGGTCGGCTTGATGGATGGCGGCCCGCAGATTAATCTGCCTATGCGTCGTTTGAACAATACTGCAAGCGACGCTGGGACTTACAATCACTTTTGAATTGCAGTGGAGAAACACCGTGGCCGCAAAAGCCTGGGGAGGACGATTTCAACAGCAGACCGATGCACGTGTTGAAGCGTTTACAGAATCGATCAGTTTTGACAGCCGACTGGCGGCGGTGGACATTCAAGGCTCACAGGCGCATGCCCGCATGCTGGCCAAGGTGGGGTTGATTACTGATGACGAATGTCAGCAGATTGTTGAAACACTGACACAGATCGGCGGAGAAATTAAACGGGGCGAGTTCGAGTTTCGCTTTGATCTCGAAGACATCCACATGCACATTGAAAGTGCGTTGACCGAACGCGTGGGCGATGTGGGGCGTAAACTGCATACCGCGCGAAGTCGTAACGATCAGGTTTCGACCGATTTGAAACTTTACACCCGCGAAGCGATTCAGCGGATTGACGGTTTGCTCAAAGATCTGCAGGTGGCATTTGTCGAACGTTGTGAAAAGGACCAGGCTCTCGTTCTGCCTGGCTTCACGCATCTGCAGCGGGCGCAGCCAGTGAAGGCCGCCCATTACTGGCTCGCGTATTGCGAGAAGTTTGACCGGGATCGTCAGCGTCTGGCGGATTGTTTGAAGCGGGTGAATGTTTCTCCATTGGGTGGTGCGGCACTGGCGGGAACGTCACTGCCGATCGACCGACACTATTCTGCAGAGTTGCTTGAGTTCACCGATGTCGCGCGAAACAGTCTGGATATTTCGAGTGACCGGGATTACCTGGCGGAGTTCTGTTTCTGTATGGCGCTGGTAGCGACGCATTTGAGCAACTGGGCCGAGGAATGGATCGCCTGGTTTTCAACCGAGTTCGGTTTCATCAAACTGCCCGATGCGTTTACCACCGGCTCGTCGATCATGCCGCAAAAACGGAATCCGGATGTGCTGGAGTTGATTCGTGGCAAGTCGGCCCGACCGATTGCCGATGTGCAGCAGATTCTGGTGCTGCTCAAAGGACTGCCGATGGCGTATAACCGCGATATGCAGGAGGACAAGCTGGCCCTGTTTGATGCCTACGATACGGTGGCCGCCTGCCTGGAACTGGCGGCAGCGATGGTCGAAGGGGCCGAGCTGCAGCAGGATACGATTGCCGCGAAACTGGAAGACGGCTTCCTTGATGCGACCGCGTTGATGGAGTACCTGATCAAGAAAGGGACTCCCATGCGGACAGGTCACGGTATCGTCGGCAAGCTGGTGGCGCTCTGCGAATCACGTTCGTGCCGACTGGTTGATCTTTCGTTGGAAGAGTTACAGGAAGCCTGCCCGCAAATTGAAGACGATATTTATCAGGTACTGGGGGCACGAAACGCGATGGCGGCGTTGTGCAGTTTCGGTTCGGGGGGCGAGGCACCGGTGCAGGAACAGTGGGGTTACTGGAAAGAAAAGCTCGGTCTCTAAGGCGAGTTCAAGCTGTCCTGTTCTGCCATTTCGGATCTGCTGAAAGCTGACGATAGAACGTTCATGAGAAACATCAAACTAACGCTGGCCTATGATGGATCGGAGTATGCCGGTTGGCAGGTGCAGCCGAACGGTCACTCAGTGCAGGCGTGCGTGGAATCGGCCATCGAACAGTTGACGCAACAGAAAAGCGGCGTGCTGGTGGCGGGACGCACGGATGCCGGCGTACATGCGCTGGGGCAGGTGGCGAATTTTCAAACGACGTCTGCGATTCCCTGTAAGAACATTCAATCGGGATTGCAGCGATTTTTGCCGGACAGCATTTGCGTGAGAGAGGTGGAAGAGGTCGATGCGACATTTCACGCGACGTATTCGGCGGTCCGCAAACGATATCGTTATGTAATTCATAATACGGGCGTTGGTTATCCTTTTCTGAAACGGTATGTTTGTGAATTCGGCCGACCATTAGATGCAGAGCAGATGCACGCGGCTGCTCAGTTTTTGCTGGGCAAGCACGATTTCCGTTGTTTCGAATCTCACTTTCCGAATAAAGCGACCAGTGTACGGACTATTCAGGAGTTGACGGTGCAACGCACGTCGGTCTGGCCCGTCTGGGGGGCAGAAATGCTAAAGCAAACGAACGAAAGCGAATCTTTGCCTGCGGAATTTATCACCGTTGATATTGTGGCGGATGGTTTTTTATACAATATGGTACGTGCGATTGCCGGGACGTTGCTTGAAGTCGGCGTAGGCCGCTGGATGCCAGAAAATGTACAGAAGATTCTTGTTTCCATGGACCGTTCACAGGCGGGAGCGACGGCGCCTGCTTGCGGGCTGTATCTGGTTCGAGTTGACTATGAGAGCTGATTTTCTCACATTAGATTAATCTGTTTGATGCCGTTTTACGTTACCAGAATATCAGGTTGCCGTCAGAGTTATTGATCGACACTCCATCCGGAAAGGGAACGATGAGTCAACAGCCCCCTCCTTTGCCTCCTCATGATGCAGATGAGCCTATTTTCCTCGAAGAAACTTCGTTTGAGGAAGGGGGAGAACGGATTGATGATGACAAAGGACGAATTTTTCCCTGTGAAGGCTGTGGCGCGGATCTGGTTTTTCACATTCAGACGCAAAGTTTGAAATGCTCTCATTGTGGTTTTGAGAAAGCAATCGGTTTTTCGGAAGACGAATCGGTCGATGAGCAGGATTTTTACGGCATGCTGGCGCACCTGCAGGAACTACGGGAGCAGCAGTCTGATGAGGAAGGACAAAATCAGCAGGAGGTTCAGTGTGAAAGCTGTGGTGCCACGCTGATGTTTGTGGATTCGGTGACGAGTTCTGAGTGCCCTTATTGTGCTTCGCCGATTCAATTGGAAAAGGCGCATACGTCTGACAAACGCGTTCCCGTGGATGCGGTGTTGCCGTTTCAGATTGAGCAGGAAGTGGCGCGGCAGAATCTGCGCAGTTGGGTAAAATCGTTGTGGTTTGCTCCTAATGAGTTTGTGGAAAAAGGGGCCGAGGGAACCTTTCATGGCGTCTATCTGCCTTATTTTACATTTGACAGTATGACCAGCACTCACTATCGCGGTCAGCGTGGTGAATATTATTATGTAACCCGCGGCACGGGAAAAAATCGTCGACGGGAGCGACGGACGCGCTGGTATCCCGCTTCAGGACAATTTCAGCGTTTTTTTGATGACGTCGTGATCCTGGCTTCGCGTGGGCTAAAGCGACAATTGATCCGGGAACTGGAACCCTTTCCGATGCATCTGCTTGTGCCGTTTCGTCATTCCTTATTGGCAGGGTTTACTGCCCGGACCTATGATGTGGAACTGGAAGACGGTTTCATCTTAGGGAAAGAACGGATTGACGCGGCCCTGTACTCTGATGTCTGCAGACGGATTGGCGGCGACACTCAGCGCGTTGATTCGATTCAGAGCCAGTACGATGCGATCACGTATAAGCATTTACTGCTGCCTTTGTGGCTGATGACTTACAAATATAAGGATAAGCTGTACCAGGTGGCGGTCAACGCGGCGACGGGAGAAGTCCACGGGGAGCGTCCTTACAGTTGGGTGAAAATCCTGTTTGCCTCGCTGGCGGCGGCTGTTGTGGTGATCGGGGGCATTGCTCTCTCACAAAGCTGATTCAGGTCTGTCTGGCTTCTAATCGACGCAAAAATGCAGCAGGGCTGGCTATCTTAACACCTTTTTTCTCCTCAATCTGGATGAGTCTGTAGAAATTGGAAACTGATGCCTCTGAACGGTTGCTGATCCGCGAGCCGGGAGGTAAAAAAACAGTCATAACTTCAATATTCAACCTTGAGATAGGTTCACTGAGCAAAATTCATTGTTAAGGAGTGATTAAGAGATGAATCATCCGATTCGAGTTGCAGTTACCGGGGCAGCAGGCCAGATTGGTTATGCCATGTTGTTCCGTCTGGCATCCGGGGAAATTTTTGGTCCTGATCAGCCTGTCATTCTCCATCTCGTCGAAGTTCCTCCCGTGCTGTCAGCACTGGACGGAGTGGAAATGGAACTGGAAGACTGTGCCTTCCCAACTCTGGCAGGGGTTGTGAAAGCGGACAGCGATCATCTGGAAGATGCCTTTGCGGATTGTAACTTCGTGATTTGTGTCGGAAGTATTCCTCGTAAAGCAGGTATGGAACGGGGCGACTTGATTCGCATCAACGGTCCGATTTTCACCAGCACCGGTAAAGCCATTGAAGCAGCGGCCGCTGATGATGTGCGAGTTCTGGTCGTCGGGAATCCCTGTAATACCAACTGCCTGATTGCCATGGCCAATGCTCCCAAAGTACCCCGCGATCGCTGGTACGCGATGACACGTCTGGACGAAAACCGGGCTGTATCACAGATTGCGAAAAAAGCCGGTCAGCCTGTTTCCGCTGTGAAAAACATGAACATCTGGGGTAACCACTCGGCGACTCAGTTCCCTGATTTCTATAACGCGACGATTCATGGAACTCCCGTTCCGGAAATCATTGAAGACCACGACTGGTTGCGCGGGGAATTCATCGAAACCGTTCAGAAACGTGGTGCGGCTGTGATTGCGGCACGCGGTGCTTCCAGTGCTGCCTCTGCTGCGAATGCAGCACTGGGAACGATCAAAAGCATCATCACTCCAACTCCGCTAGGCGAAAGCTTCAGTGCTGCTGTCTGCAGTGATGGAAGCTATGGCGTGGATGAAGGACTGATCTGCGGATTTCCTCTGACCAGCGATGGCACCACCTGGAAACTCGTGGAAGGCATTGAGCACGATGATTTTGCTCAGGCAAAATTCAATGCCACATTGCAGGAATTGCGTGACGAACGCGATGTCGTTCGCGATCTGCTGCCCGGTTAATTCCGCATCAGATACAAGATTCAGTGAAAGAGTCACGCTCCCTCGACGTGGCTCTTTCTGTTTATACAATACTCTTATTAAATAGTTCCGAGTCGCTCATGCAGTCTGAAGAATTACGATCTCTCGATAACGAACATGTCTGGCATCCCTTTACTCAGATGCGAGCCCACCGGGAGGAAGGTGTGCCGATCATTGAGTCGGGCGAGGGATTTTTTCTGACCGACGTGGACGGCAAGACGTATCTGGATGGAGTCTCTTCGCTGTGGTGCAATGTGCACGGTCATCGTGTGCCGGCGATCGATCAGGCGATTCGAGATCAGTTAGACAAAGTCGCACATTCGACTTTGTTGGGACTGGCGAGTGTACCGTCGATCGAGTTGGCGGAAGATCTCGTCAAACGGGCGCCTGAGGGACTGACAAAGGTCTTCTATTCCGACAGTGGCTCAACGGCGGTTGAGATCGCGCTGAAGATGGCATTTCAATATCATGCGCAGAAAGCGACACCCGATACGCAGCCGCGTACTCTGTTTGCCTGTATGCAGCATGCCTATCATGGAGATACGATTGGATCGGTGAGTGTGGGGGGGATTTCGATCTTTCACCAGATCTTCGGCCAACTGCTGTTTGAATCGGTGCAGATTCCCTGTCCGAGCGCGTATCACCGTCCGACCGAGTATACGAAAGCCGGTTACCTCGAGTTCTGTGAACAGGAACTCGAACGACTGATTGTTGAGAATCACGAGCGTCTGGCAGCGTTTGTAATTGAACCGCTGGTGCAGGGGGCAGCCGGGATGCTGATGCATCCTCCGGGCTATCTGAAGCGCGTGCGTGAATTGACGGCTCGTTACGGGATCCCGTTGATTGCCGATGAAGTGGCAGTCGGGTTGGGGCGGACGGGAACGATGTTTGCCTGTGAGCAGGAAGACGTGACGCCTGATTTTCTCTGCCTGGCGAAAGGTATTACCGGCGGCTATCTGCCTCTGGCGGCGACGATGACCACCGACGAAATCTTCTCGGCGTTTGATGCGGAACCCGATGAATACAAAGCATTTTACCACGGTCATACTTATACCGGGAATTCGCTGGCGTGTGCTGCCGCGCTGGCGACGCTCGAACTGTTTGATTCAGAGCAGACATTAGACAATGTCAAGCAGATCGCAGAGGTATTAACTCAGCGATTAGCCGAGCTCAAAGATCATCCGCATGTGGGTGAAGTGCGTCACAAGGGATCGATGGTCGGCATCGAACTGGTCGCTGATCGGGAGACCAAAGCGGCTTTTCCGGCGAGTAAACGAATGGGGCATCAGGTTACGCTGGTGGCGCGCAAGCAGGGCGTGATTGTTCGTCCGCTGGGGGATGTGGTGGTGTTAATGCCGGCTCCCGGGATGCCTGCTGAATTGATTCACCAACTGTGTGATGTGGTGTTTGCCGCCATTGATGAAGCCGTGCGGCTGCAGGTTGCTTAACCGCAATCAGGGTTTCTGCTGATCGGTTTTATCAGAAGCGGGCTGATCCTGTTGTCCCAGTTGTTTGAGGACATCTTTGATATCAACCGTTTCGATATCTTTCAGGCTGTCCATGGACACGTCGGGCCGTTCCATCAAGCGGGCCGTTTTGCTGCGGGAAAACTGCTGATCGTTAACGGTAAATCGCCAGATCATAAAGGCCAGCGCGATACCAATCGCGAGGAACAGGCTGACGACATATTTGACAGCGCCCGATGACGACGCGGTTTCGGCTGCTGCGGGGGGAAACCAGCGAATTTGTCCGGCGATCAATAGCGGGGCTGTCTGGAGTTTTCCGGCGGCGGAAGGATAGCCGTACTTTTTGAAGTAATAACCGGTAATCTGAACGGCTGGCATATTTTCCAGATTCGTGCCTTGCGGGATGTCTTTGGGTAGTTTGGTACAAAGCACGCGCCAGGGATGCGTTCCGGAGTCTCTTGAGAAAAACCAACCTTCATACAGATGCTCAATGCCGTACGAATTCTCATTCACTTTGAGTGGGGTCAGTCGTTTGAGACGTCCTTTGACTGTAATGAGTTGTCCGCGATATTTCGGCGATTCGGTCATGATGACCACAAAGGGCGGCGCTGGGTCAGCCGACTGTTCCAGAATATTCTGGGGGATGGCGGCTGCTTTCGCCAGCAGATAATAGAGTGCGTTCGCTTCATGGTCGCGGATGCCCAGTGTGCTGTCAGTGACCGGGTTCAACAGCCGGGGATCGACCCGTACATCGTATTCCCCAGTTTCCAGTTGTGCCTTCACGGTCTCAGGAGGCTTGATGTCCGGGGTGGGTTCGGACCGGAACTCATCCGGTTCCAGGGCCGAGTCCTGTTTGACGCTGAAGTCAATTTCTTTCTGGGAAACGTCGGTCTGCTGTGCAGCAGGTTTATCCTTGGGACGGCCCGTGAGCCAGTACCAGTTGCTGGGCTTGGATGCATAATGCATGGCAATGAAAATGACGCCGATCGCTGCAACTAGACGGAACAGTCGAATCTGGTCGCGACGGCTGAAATAAGAAGGCGTTGTCGATTGTTTATGAAATCGCATTCACCAACGCCCCTTTGTTCTTGAACCTGCAATCAAACTGTGATGGAATTCAGACGACTGCGATCGTTCGAACGCGGTGCCTGTAATCTATCGTATTATTTTCGCTTTGGCTTGTACATATGAGTGGCTTGCCCGTGGAAGCTTTCGGCTGCTTCCATGATGGTTTCCGAAAGGGTGGGGTGAGCATGAATACTTTCCGCCACATCTCCGGCAACTGCCGCCATTTCGACAGCGATGACTCCCTCGGCGATGAGTTCGCCTGCACCAGGACCAACGATGCCGACTCCCAGGACACGTCCTGTTTTCTTGTCGAAGATCATTTTGGTGAGCCCTTCCGTCCGCGCCAAGGTTTGTGCCCGACCGGAAGCCGCCCAGGGGAAACGCGTGATTTCGACTTCGAGTCCCTGATCTTTGGCTTCTTTTTCTGTCACGCCGCACCAGGCTAATTCCGGGTCGGTAAAGACGACGGCGGGAATTGCGATATTATCAAACTCAGCAGGCTCACCGGCGATGGTATCGACGGCGACTTTGGCTTCCCGGGTCGCTTTGTGGGCCAGCATCGGTTCCCCGGCAATATCGCCGATGGCGTAAATGTGCGGCTCGGCGGTGCGCTGGTTGGAGTCGTTTTTGATGAAGCCGCGTTCGTCGAGTTCCAGTTTCGTGTTTTCCAGGCCGAGCCCTTTGTTGTTGGGGCGGCGTCCAATGGAAATCAGCACGCGATCGAATGTCTGTTTGGGTTCCACTCCTTCACCGCTCAGGTCGGCGATGATGCCACTGGGGTCGGGGGTCAGCTTCTCCACTTTTGTATTCAGGTGGATGGCAGCAAAACTCTCAGTCAGCCGTTTTTGTAAGGGGCGTACCAGATCGCGGTCGGCACCGGGCAGCAGGCCGTCGGTCATTTCGACAACGGTGACTTCGGAACCGAGTGCCGCGTAGACACTGCCCATTTCCAGGCCGATGTAGCCGCCACCGACGACGAGCAGTTTCTTCGGAATGTCTGCCAGTTCGAGCGCACCGGTCGAATCCATGATGCGCGGGTCGTCCAGATCGAATACCGGAGGAATGGCGGGTGAAGAACCGGTTGCGACGATGGCATATTTGAAACCGATGGTTTCGGTCGTACCATCCTGTTTGCTGACTTCGACGGTATGGGAGTCTTTGAAGCGACCGAAGCCTTTGACGATTTCGACGTTGCGGGCGCCCGCCAGTTGTCCGATGCCTCCGGTCAACTGGGTGACGACTTTGTTTTTGAACTCGCGTAACTGGTCGATATCGATTTTGGGTGGTTCAAAGGTCACACCCCAGGCGGCCGATTCTCTGGTTTCGTTGATCAGTTTGGCAACGTGCAGTAGAGCCTTTGAGGGGATACAGCCCCGATTCAGGCAGACACCGCCGGGAGCGACGTCATCGTTGACCATGATTACTTTGAAGCCTTTGTCGGCGGCATCAAAGGCGGCGGGGTATCCGCCGGGACCGCCACCGATGACAACAATATCCGTTTCTCTGGTTGCTGATCCAGACATAATATGCATTCACCTTCTGTTTGTGTTTTAAGCTTTAATACGATTCGAGTTTTAGTCTTTAGCAGTCAACCAGAAGATTGAATGGATCAGAGAGCAAACTGGAAAGGCGTACGATAAAGCGGGCTGCGTCAGCACCGTTAATCACCCGATGGTCGTAAGAGAGCGACAGTGGCAGCATCAGGCGCGGCACGGGATTATCGTTTATCAGCTGGAATTCATTCCGGGAACGGGACATACCCAGAATGGCGACTTCCGGATAGTTCACGATAGGCGTGAATGAGGTACCGCCCAGTCCACCGAGGTTGGTGATGGTAAAGGTGCCGCCTTGCATGTCGCTCATTTCCAGTTTACGGTCACGGGCTTTGATGGCCAGCGTGTTCATTTCCTGGGCAATGGTGATGATGTTTTTCTTGTCGACATCTTTAACGACGGGGACGACCAGACCATTTTCCGTATCCACGGCGACACCGATGTTGATGAATTTCTTGAATACGATTTCATCGGTTTGTGTGTCGAGGCTGGAGTTAAACACAGGGAACTCATGCAGGGCGATGGCAATGGCTTTCATTGCGAGTGCCGTCATGGTCACTTTGGGGCCAGAGTAGTTCGGTTTGGAAATGAACAGTTTGCGTGCGGTTTCCAGGTCCGTGATGTCGGCCAGATCGTGTTGTGTGACGTGAGGGACAACCTGCCAGGAGAGGCTGAGGTTGTTAGCAGAGACACGCGCGAGTTTTTTCATCTTCGTGCGTTCGACTTCGCCAAACTGGCTGAAGTCGGGCAGAGGGGGAACAGCAATTCCACCGCCACCGCCGCCAGCAGGGCCACCGCCGGCGATCAGGTTTTTGACATAGGTTTCCACATCTTCCTGCGTGACACGGCCTCCGGGGCCCGAGCCGCTGACTTGATGCAGGTCGACACCCAGTTTGCGGGCCAGACGCCGCGTGGCAGGTCCGGCGGGCACGGGAGTTTTATCGGATGAACCAGATGCCTGTGCGGGAGTCGCCGCTGGTTGTGGTGCAGCAGGAGCTGCTTGCGCTGCTGGTTCTGGTTTGGCTTCAGGCTCTGGCTTCGTTTCGGGAGCCGGAGCTTCTTGCTTGGCTGGTTCTTCCGTTTTCGCTTCAGGAGCAGATGCTGCGGGGGCACCATTTGATTGTTCAATTGAAAGCAAAACCGCACCAATGGGAACGGAGTCGCCTTCTGCCACATTCAGGGCGGCGATGGTTCCACTGTAGGGGGATTCGAGTTGGACAACGGCTTTGTCCGTTTCGATGTCCATCAGGACCTGCCCCTCTTCCACGGCATCACCTACCGCGACAGAGATTTGCCCGACATCCGCCGTTTCGACACCTTCACTTACTTCGGGAAGTTTAAATTCAGTAGCCATAGTTTTGTCGTTCTATCCGTTAATGATTGCTTTTAATATTTTATTACTGCTGCCGGTTATGCGAGCCGAGGATTGACTTTCTCCGGATCAATTCCGAGTTCTTTAATGATGGCGGGCAGTTTTGATTTATCGAACTGACCTTCTTCGGCCAGTGAGACCAGGGTTGCGACGACGATGTTTTCTGCGTCAATTTCGAAGTGACGTCGCAGTGATTCACGCGTCTCACTGCGGCCGAACCCATCGGTTCCGAGAACACAGTAGTTCCCGGGAATTCCTTCACGGATCTGATCGGCGACCAGTTTGATATTATCGCTGGACGCGATGAATGGTCCCTGGACACCTTCGAAGGTCGTTTCGACATACGATTTCTTCGGTTCGGCATCGGGATGCAGACGGTTTTCGCGTTCGACATCTTTGATGTTTCGAGCCAACTGGTTGTAACTGGTGACACTCCAGACGTCGGTGGCGATGCTGAATTTCTCTGCCAGCATCTCCTGAGCGCGGAGCACTTCTCGCAGGATGGGACCACTACCAAACAGTTGCGGACGCATAGAAACAGCCGGTGTTTCCACTTCTTGTGAGCGGAATTTGTAGATCCCGTTGATGATGCCGTCAACGATGTGATCGCCTTCCGGCATGGGAGCCATTTCGTAGTTTTCGTTGTAGACGGAAAGATAATAGAAGATCTCTTCGCCTTCCTGATACATGCGACGCATCCCTTCCTGAATGATCACTGCCAATTCATAGGCGTAAGCAGGATCGTATGCCAGGAGTGTGGGGACGGTAGATGCCATTAGATGGCTGTGTCCGTCCTGATGCTGGAGTCCTTCTCCGTTAAGTGTGGTTCGGCCCGAAGTTCCGCCGACCAGGAAGCCTTTGGTGCGTGAATCCGCGGCAGCCCAGACGAGATCACCGACGCGCTGGAAACCGAACATCGAGTAGTAGACGTAGAACGGAATCATGTTCACGCCCTGGTTCGAGTAAGCCGTTCCGGCTGCGATGAAAGAGGAAATGGCACCTGCTTCGTTGATGCCTTCTTCCAGAATCTGGCCGTCTTTGGCTTCGCGATAGTACATCAGCTGATCACGGTCGACTGGTTCATAGAGCTGACCCTGGCTGGCGTAAATTCCGCATTGTTTAAACAGGCCTTCCATCCCGAAGGTGCGGGCTTCGTCGGGGATGATGGGAACGATGCGTTTACCGATGACTTTGTCACGCAGCAGGTTACCCAACAGAATACCGAAGGCACCGGTGGTTGAACCATTTTTGCCGGCCATGCTGTTCATGAATTTCTCAAGCGATTCCAGCGTGGGGGTTTCGAGGCGTTCTTCGGTCGGTGTTCGTTTGGGGAGGTAGCCACCCAATTCTTCCCGTTTTTTCTGCAGGTACTGCATTTCGGGACTGTTTGCTTCCGGCTTGTAGAAGGGAGTATTTTTCACATCTTCGTCCCGGATGGGAATTCCGAAGCGAGAGCGGAAATCTCTCAGTTCTTCCTCGTTGGCTTTTTTCACGTTGTGGGCGACGTTGCGACCTTCTCCGGCTTCACCGAGACCGTAGCCTTTGATGGTTTTAGCCAGAATGACCGTTGGCGATCCGGTATGATTCACGGCGGCATTAAAGGCGGCGTAGACTTTTTCCGGATCATGACCGCCACGCCCCATGCGTTTAATCTGATCGTCGGAAAGATGTTCTGCCATTTTCGCCAGTTCCGGATTTTCGCCGAAGAAGTGCTCGCGAATGTAAGAGCCGGGTTCGACGACGTATTTCTGATACTGACCGTCGACGACTTCACCCATGCGTTTCACAAGGACGCCGTTGTCGTCTTCGGCGAGCAGGTGATCCCAGTCACTGCCCCAGATGACTTTCAGGCAGTTCCAGCCTGCACCACGGAAGGCAGCTTCGAGTTCCTGAATGATCTTGCCGTTTCCACGTACCGGTCCGTCCAGACGCTGCAGGTTACAGTTAATCACGAAAATCAGGTTGTCCAGATGCTCGCGTGAGGCGAGTGTGATGGCGCCCAATGTTTCCGGTTCGTCTGTTTCACCATCGCCGACAAAACACCAGACTTTGGATTTGGAAGTATCCATGATGCCGCGGTTATGCAGGTAACGCAGGAACCGCGCGTGATAGATCGACATAATGGGACCAAGTCCCATTGAGACCGTCGGAAACTGCCAGAAGTCAGGCATCAACCAGGGGTGCGGGTACGAAGAAAGTCCGCCGCCCCGTGGCAGTTCCTGTCGGAAGCGTTCCAGGTTTTCTTCTGTTAAGCGGCCTTCGACAAACGCACGAGCGTAAACGCCGGGAGAAGCATGTCCCTGAAAGTAAACGACATCACCTGAGTGATCTTCTGTGCGAGAATGGAAGAAGTGATTAAAGCCGACTTCCCAAAGCGTGGCCGCAGAAGCATAGGTTGAAATGTGTCCGCCGATTCCATCGTGATCTTTGTTGGCACGCACCACCATCGCCATCGCATTCCAGCGGATGATACTTTTAATTCGCCGCTCAATTTCCCGATTGCCGGGGAATGGAGTCTGCTCATCGAGGGGGATTGTATTGATGTAAGGCGTATTTGCAGTGAAAGGCATCGTCACTCCCTGACGGTATGCACGTTCCTGCAAAATGGCTAAGACATTTTTGACTCTTTCCTTACCATACCGGATGATGAGATCGTCCAGTGATTCAAACCATTCTTCAAGTTCTGCTGGATCGACTCCAGGCACAGCACCTGTAACTGTTTGTTCTGCCATGAGATAAGGTTCTTTCAACCTGCTTAAGTATGTTCATTGAGCGTAACTTCTCTTAGACAACTCTCCAGAGTCGGCCCGGAAGAAATCACACAGATGAGTGAGATAACTATTCTAGGAATACATTGTTGTTAAGGGAACTGATTCGGATCTTTTTGAGACGATCCCTTGTCTGATTCAGAATGCAGCATGCTGACACAGACTCAACATAGGGAATGCTAACTAATTTCTGTCTGATTTGCGAGTCATAGCATCAGGTCTAAACTCTTTAATAGACTTAGCAAACGTCAGAGAGAACTGATCAGAGTCCGGGGATGGGAAATTTGATATAAATGTGTACTTTTTCGGGTGGAATTGAGGTGAAAGGGAAGAACATCCCTATCTCACTAGATCGGCTCTTATCGCATGATTCCGTGAGTCGATTCTAATCTTCCCCAAAACTCTGTTTTGTCCCATGTTGACTTTTGCTTTGCTCCATTTCTGTTTTCATTTGTTCTTCAGGGTAAGGCATCAACCATTTAAAGCCTTTAAGGAGTGTCTATTATATAATTATGGCTGAATTTAAACAATAAAGCCTGTTAAAATTGTTTTATGCGGTTATATCGCATACGATACGCGGGAGAGTATCTGTCTTTCAGATTTCCTTTTCCTGTAAGAACAATCTCTGTGAGCTTATGTTTATGTATAGTGCCGTCGCGGACAATTCATCAGAGTCAGAGTCTTTTTCAGAGCTGGGGGCGCGTGCGCTGGTTGCCGATCAGGCGAAGCCCTGCCAGTGCGAGTTGCTGTCGGTCAAAAAAGCAGCCCGGATAAAAAAGTACTGTGTCACGCGAGAATTGCAGAAGCGCGCAGAGAAAATTTGCTCCACGGAAATTGAATATGTCTTCAGCGATCATTTCGTTCAGGCGGACGCCGGTGAGCAGATTCTGCAGCCGTTACACAAACTTTGTCTGGAATTAAATCCTGGAATTGATGAGGAATCTGAGGGAGTGGCGATTCACTATGCCCCCCTTTATTCAGTGCCTTTGCTGGAAAAAGAGCAGGAAGTGATTTTATTCAAGGGCATGAACTATCTGAAGTACAGAGCTGCCGTATTGCGAGACACAATCGATTTAAAGTCTCCCTGTGTGGGTGTCTTGGATCGAATTGAGCAGAAGCTGAAGGACGCGCATCGATTGCGTGATTATATCATTCAGGCGAATTTGCGGTTGGTAGTTTCGATTGCCAAGAGCCTGACGGATCGCGCGAATTCTTTTGAAGAGATCGTGAGCGATGGTCAAATGCCGTTGATTCGAGCAGTCGAGATCTTTGACATCGATCGCGGCAACCGTTTCAGCACCTATGGCACGTGGGCGATTCGCAACTTCCTGTTTCGCTCGACGAAAAAGGGTCGGAAATACCGGAAAACCTTTGTGAGCGGTGTCGAGTCGGCAGCGATGGGGTTAAGTGATTTTCGTTCGACTCCTCGTTCGCATGAATCGTATCACCGTTCGATTCAGAAAGTCTTAAAGCAGGTGTTGCACACCCTGGATGAACGTGAGCAGCTGATTCTGAAGCGGCGTTTTGGATTGTATCAATCAGATACTCCAGAAAAGTTTCGTGAAATCGCGGATGATCTGGGCATCAGTACCGAGCGCGTCAGGCAGCTCACGATTCGCTCGCTGCAGCGGATGCGGGATGTGATTGAAGAGCAAAATCTGGAAATACCGGAAATTCCCGAAATCATTTGAGATCCCTGAAAAGAATCCGTTCTTCCTAATTGGTATCGTCTTCTGGCTGTGGTATAACAAAATCTGGCTCTGAAGCCGTTTTTATTTGTCGTTGCGTTTTACCATAGTTGAAAAATCATGAGTCCCCGTACACCTGCTCAATCCGATTCCGATGCGGATCAACCTACCAACGATGCGGAATTAATCCGTCTGCAGAAATTTCTTGCTGCGACTGGCCTGGGTTCCCGCCGCCACTGTGAAGAGTACATTGAAACAGGTCGGGTGACCGTCGATGGCGAGGCAGTCACCGAATTAGGAGCGAAGGTCGATCCGGAATCGCAAGTGATCTGTGTGGATGGCGAACGAGTGCGTCTACAGCCACGCCGCTATTATCTGTTGAATAAACCGACGGGATTTCTCTGCACCAACAATGATCCGGCTGGGCGCAGAAGAGTCGTCGATCTGTTTCCCAATGATGGCCAGCGTCTGTTTACCGTTGGGCGACTGGATGAAAACAGCGAAGGCTTGATCCTGGTCACGAACGACGGTGCACTGGCTGAGAGACTGGCGCATCCCCGTTATAAGGTGGCGCGGACCTATCAGGTGCAGGTCGCAGGGAATCCAGCACGCGAAAAACTGGACGAGTTACGCAAAGGGGTACGCTTCAAAGAAGGCGTCTTTCGTGTCTCCGGGTTGAAATATTTGAAAAAGCAGGGGAAGAGTACATTTCTGGAACTGACGCTGCACGAAGGTCAGAACCGGGAAATTCGCCGTATGATGGCACGCATTGGTCATAAAGTGATTCAACTGATGCGCGTGCGATTTGGGCCACTGAATATTGGCAAACTCAAAACGGGTGAATATCGGCGATTGACCGACTGGGAACTGAAAAAATTGCGGGAGATGTTAAACGAAAAACATTCTCCCACGATTCGTCACCGTAAGGGGCGAAAAAATGTGTCGCACGGAAAATCCCGATCTACCCGTGGTGCTGCCGGGAAAAAAACGTCAGACAAAAAGCCTTATGATAAAAAGCCGGCGGGAGCTGGTAAAAAACGGGGAACAACCTCATCAGGCCCGAAAATATCGAGTCCGAAAACATCCTCGGGACGTCGAATCATCGGCGATGTTCAAGAGAAGCGAACGCGTCAAGGAAAGCGGAAATGACAACTGTCTCGGAATTCAGTGATTGTGCCTCGCCGCAATATCTCTCTGCAACCGTGGTAGAACAGGAACAGATGGCACGCGACACGTATCGCTTGCGGCTGGAATGCCCTCCGATTGCAGATGTAATTTTGCCAGGACAATTCTTTATGGTGCGGGAGCCGGGAGTAAATGACCCGTTGCTCGGACGTCCGTTTGCACTCTACGATACATACCTCGATGATTCGGGAACCCCTGTTGGTTTTGACTTTGGTTATGTAGTCGTTGGCAAATTAACCGCACGCATGACGCACTGGCAACCAGGCGACCAGGTGGAAATCTGGGGCCCGCTTGGAAACGGGTTTCCGCAGCCGGGAAGTGGCTCACTGGTGATGGTGGCAGGCGGCATCGGTCAAACTCCGTTTCTGGCGACAGCCCGCGAAGCATTGAAGCAGCGAGAGTATGGACAGCCGCGGCGGACTCTGAACACATTCCCGGATCAAGTCAGTTTACTCTACGGGGCGCGTTCGAAAGAATATCTGGCGGGGCTGGATGATTTTCGTCTGGACGGACTGGATGTCGAAGTGGCGACAGATGACGGTTCTTTTGGACATCATGGTTATGTGACCGAATTGTTACAGAAACGCATTGATAGTTCCGCGCCGCCAGCAACCATATTCTGTTGTGGGCCGGAACCGATGATGGAAGCAGTCAGCCAGATGGCACTGAAAGCCAAGATCTCGTGCTGGTTGTCGCTGGAAACGCCAATGGCATGCGGGTTTGGTGCCTGCTTCAGTTGTGTGGCCAAAGTACGGATCAATGAAGAAGAATGGGATTACCGCCGCACTTGTGTGGAAGGTCCCGTGTTCAACGCGGAAACGCTGGTATTTTAGAACGGCTGATCTGCTTTGATTGCCTGGAATACAGGTCGTGAGATCGACCTCGTATTGACAGTCCTGATTGAGACCCTTTATAGTCCTCTGATTATACAGGTCCGGATATGAGCGTGAAGCATGACAAGATCAATCAGGCAGCGACCCCTGCATTCGCAGAAGATGCAGAAAGTCAGATGAGGTCCCGAGACACGGCAGATTTAGATCTCTCTGACAACGATGCACACGAATCACACCTGCTCTTATCTCAGCGTCAGTTAATTCCCCCGCGTCTGAAAGTACTGTTTGTCAGTACGCAGAGACCTGTCTGGGTCAGCCTGGCTTTACGACTGGATGCCATTGGCTGTTCGGAGCCTCGATTAGAGTGGGTTTCGACTTCGGAAGAAGCCCTGACCCTGCTGCGAAATGACAGCTTTGATTGTATTCTGCTGCAACTGAACGCTGAGACCAAAGCGACTCGACTGGAATTGTTAAATGCGATTCGGATGAGTGGCTGTCATGAACCTGTCGTGCTGATGCTAGCTTCACCCGATGACCAGGTTGTACTGGCGGCTTGTGAAAATCAGGCTGAAGTTTTAATCTCACCGGCGTTGTGGGAGTCTCCGGCGCTGCTGGGGGTGATGAAGCGGGCGATGCTGGTTCATGAGTTGCACGAAGAGAATCACCGGTTACAGGTCGACAATCATCGACGCCTGGTTCGGGAGCGGGATGAAGCAGAACGGTTGTTGAATCAGCAACGTTCGATGGTGGAAGAATTGCAGACGCTCACCTATCCGAATGAATTCGAGGAGTCTGAACGCGATTTGCTGTTGGGAGACAGTCAGAAACAAACGAATTCAGAGGCGACCTCTGTTGAGTTTCCGATTCCGCAAGAAGTTCAGGATTACTATCACGAACTGTTGCGAACGTATGTGATTATGGGATCGGGGAGTCTCAAAGAAGAAATCCTGCAAATCGCAGAGTTACTGTCTGCTGCCAATCTGCCCCCCCGCCACGTTCTGGAATTTCATCTCCAATGCGTGGAAGTGATTGTGCGGGGGTTGGGAAATCGCAGTTCGCGGCATGTGATGTCACGCGCTGACTTACTGGCGCTGGAGATGATGGTTCATCTGGGTGAGTGTTATCAGAAAATTTCTGATTGAGACTAAGTACCCACACTGTAACAGTTTACAGAGGAGAGGACTTATTTACCTGGCACTGAGAAAAGGTACTATAAATCATCGCTCTCGTGTCCTATAATAGGGCCTAAATGCTGTGCTTTACGATCAGTTGTTTTGAGGGTTTTAAACAACGGCTGTGATTCTACTTGTGCGTTATCTTTGACGACCGCAAGCGGATCAAAAATGGTCGATGTTGAGTGAGCAAATATCTCGCAGAATCTGATCAGAGAGTTGCCAAACTAAAAATCGATCATGGCTGGGAACTTTGAGGATGAGTTCAAAACAAGAGGCCCCTTCATCAGCGGACCAGAAAACGAGGTCCGTTTTGCATCCACGGGAAATTATCAAGGAAGCCGGCAAGTTTTGTCCGCATGCAGGCGTGGTCTCGCGTGGTTCCGGCATGTTCCAAGAACAGGGCCGTGTGCTCTTACACAGCCGTCTGCGAATGGCGTCTCTATTTCTGGCTCTGGCATCGACGGCATTTTTGCTTCGCGGCGTCTGGCTGGGAGAATTTGACCAGCCGCACGATAAGCATATCATGATTCAACTTTCGGTTTTGGCAGGCATTCTGTTTGCTGTTACCGGTTGGCTATGGTTCCGCTCCTGCCTTTGTATTGTTCGTTTACGGATCTGTGAAGCGATTACCTTTGGAGCGCCGGCTGGTTTTTTCATCTGGTGGCATTTCTGTGAACTATGCGCCTGCGACCCCGTGTTGCTCGGGAAAGTTGCGTTTGCCTTTCCACTAAGAACGGTCTTTCCCTGGGTGATTTTGATTTACACGTATGGATTCTTTATCCCCAATTCCTTGCGGGGCGTGATTTCTGTGGTGAGTCTGATGGTCATCAGCCCGATTGCAGGGGCCGTGATGACGGGGATGCAGGTACCGCAGGTTTCTGAGGTGCTTTATACCGGTGGCTTATCGGAAATGATCATTTTATTGCTGATTGCCGGCAGTACGGCCATATATGGATCGTATCGTGTGGGGAGTCTGCGGCGCGAAGCCTTCGACGCCAAAAGTATCGGCATGTATACGCTGCGCAAGCAGGTGGGCAGTGGAGGCATGGGAGAAGTCTATCTGGCAGAGCACCGTCTGCTAAAGCGACCATGTGCGATTAAACTGATTCGACGTGATAAGGTCGACGACAGCAACGTTCTGCTGCGGTTTGAAAGTGAAGTACAGGCCACCGCTGGTTTAACGCACCCCAATACGATTGAGATCTACGACTACGGTCATACGGAAGAGGGAACCTTTTATTACGTGATGGAGTTCCTGCCGGGACTCAATCTGCAGGAGATCGTCGAGCGTTTTGGGGCGTTGCCTCCGGAGCGAGTTGTTTATCTATTGAAGCAAGTCTGCTCGGCACTGGCAGAAGCACACCACAAGGGATTGATTCATCGAGACATCAAGCCGGGCAATATCTTCTCTGCAGAGCGGGGCGGTCTGTATGATGTTGCCAAGCTACTCGATTTTGGCCTGGTGAAAGACAGCAGTCGTTCGGAGAACCATTCTCTGAATCTGACGATGGAAGGGGCCGTGGTCGGTTCGCCCCTTTATACCAGCCCGGAAGTGGTGACGGGCGATGAAAAGCCGGATATGCGATCTGATATCTATTCGTTAGGGGCGAGCGTCTATTATCTGTTGACGGGCAAACCGGTATTTGAAGGCGAAAATGCGATCAAGGTCATGTTCGCACATGCCAGTCAGCCCGTGGTTCCGCCGTCATCAATCAATCCTCGGATTTCACCCGAACTGGAAGCCATTATTCTGAAGTGTCTGGAAAAGAAACCGGAAGATCGTTTTCAGACGGCTGAAGAATTGAGTCGTGCTCTGAATCAGTTAGAGATTAAAGCGTGGACTCAGGAACAGGCGTCAGTATGGTGGTCGGAGGCGGAACATCTTGTGCAACATGAATCCGATGAGGAAGGAGTCTCGGAGGACCATCTGAAAGCCACGACAATCCTGCCAGTGAATGCTTGACGGGCAGAGACGATCTCCCATTGTTTATCGCTGTTGGTGTTGCCAGTTCAGGCGGTCTCTGGTGAGGAACCCATGCCGGATGGCGCACTCTACACAATACATGTCATGCCCATTCGTGACATAGATCTCGCCGTGCATTAACAGATGAAAATGGTCCTGCCCCGGAAATTTGGAAAAGCAGTACTCTTTGGATGACGATGTTTTGACGGCGACGTTGATATTTTCCGCATCATTGATGGGAACATAGAGGCGCGCATCCTGATCGCCGGCAGAGTCATTCTGATTGCGATCAGGATCATGCGTCATGGAAGACCAATACTATTCTGCCACTTCGGGTACTGGGACCCCGAGTTCCTCAGCGAGTTTCGTTAATGCATCCCAGTTTCCACCATCCAGTGAAATTCCCGTTTCTTTGCGGGAAGCTGCGGTTTTCTTTTCGGGATCGCCGGGAAGATAGACTTCCGTCACGCCGTCTTTTAACGGAACGTTTCTGACATATTTTTCCAGGTTGGTAATTTCATTCAAAAGATGGTTTTGGCCACCCAAATGCTTCGGATCAATCACGATCACGAATACACAGTTGCCTTGTGGCGGTGGGGGATCAGGAAAGGCACATTGTCCGCCCGAGAGGGCACCGCAGAGCATTTCTACCATGAAGGAGAGGCCGAACCCTTTATAGGCCTGATCCCCGCCCATCGGAAGAATGGTGCCTGGAGGATCACCGTACAATTGATTGGGGTCGGTGGTAGGGTTTCCATCCGGGTCGAGAATCAAGCCGGGGGGAACCTGTTCGCCGGCAATTTTTTTGATGCGAACTTTTCCTTCCGCGGTCGCAGACGTTCCGAAGTCGAGTACAAACGGTCCTTGTTCACCGCCGGGCATGCCGATGCAGATTGGGTTGGTGCCGAGGCGGGGGCGTTTTCCGCCGACGGGGGCGACGCGAGGCGCTGATCCATGTGTGTTGGCACAAATGATGGAAGCCATTCCCTGGGCGGCTGCCATTTCAGCGTATTCACCGAGTCGGCCGATGTGGGAAGCGCGTTTCAATGTTCCGCAGGCAACGCCCACGTTACCTGCTTTCTCGATTAGACGATTCATCAGATCGTGCATCACAGTCTGTCCAAACCCCCAGCAACCGTCACCGGCAATCGCAGCCGGGGTTTCATTCAGGATTTGGAGTTTTTCACCCGCTTTGAGAATCCCCTCTTTCACGCGACCCAGATAGAAGGGGAGACGCATGACGCCGTGAGAATCGTGACCCAGTAGATTGGCATCGACCAGACTATGGGAAACGATGCGGGCTTCCTCTTCGTTGGCGCCTCCGTTTAGCAGGAGCGATTCAGTAAAATTTTGCAGCGATTCAGCGGTAATGACAGGCACTTCAGAAAGTCCTCTATTCAAATGTTTTTGTTGAGCCAATTGTGAACAAAAGTAAATTTTACAGCTTTGTTAATGACTCATCATACAAACTATTTTATCTTCGGTAAATTTAGGGGATATCACGATTTTCCGTGTTGAACAGAAAAAATGCCTCCCCTGGCTGAACGCTTGAGGCACTCGCGGATCTCAAAGTGAAGAAGTTGTTCGGATTAGTTAAAAGATTCGCAGTGAGACTGGTTGTCTCGAGTCGATTCACCACCTGTCAGCATGCTTCCGCGCTGTGGTTTCATCAGTCCGATTTTGGGGTTACGTCAGAATTTCTGGAAATAACGCCGGCGGGTAACGAATAAATCGGATCCATAATCTTCTCAAATTTTAACAAAGAGAAGGGCGCCTCAACTCTTGTGAGAGATGCTCGAAAAGTTGGACGATACTCGTGAGGTCAACCTGATGATTCATGAAAGCCGGATGTGCTCCACAGACGGTATTACTGAAAAAACAGGTGAACGAAGATTTTTGCGAGAGGGATAGTGAATGAGCATCAGTGTAGAGAAAATCCAGTCACTCGACGAACTGCGTTTGTATATTCATAAAACACTTTGTGAAAAAGAAAATCTGCTCGAAGAACAGTTTTCGATGTCAGAAATGGCACTGCAAAGGCGCGGAAGAAGCTGTGGGCTGCAGTTTTCGATCAATGGTCCGCGTAGTGTTCGTCTGGGGGCGATCTGGGCCTCTGATTCCAACATGGTCTATTTTTATGATGCACGGGGCGAACGTTATGCCAAGGAGCATCTCCCAAATCGAGTGTTCGTTCCGGAAGACGAATCGGAAGAGGCGGCTTAGTCTTTTCGGTTAACCCCTTCACTCGTTTTTGAGCTTCGTCAATTGCTGCAGTCTTACTTTGGCTGGTGCACTTCCATATTTCTCTGCCACTCTGTAATGCAGAATGGCGATATTGGGAGTCGCATGCTTTCGTTCTGCTTTCTGACCTAACTCATAAAACCGTTCCGCCTTGGTTTGCGCGATCTGCTCTGCCGAGCGCGTAGAGGTTCCCACTGAAGTGCGTGAAGCGGGAAAACGATTGGGAGTGGACGCATCCGCCTGTCGAGAGAGCAACTGCTGTTTCCAATGCTGGTTGCGATTCTGAATTCCACCACTGTGACGCAGCGCGGCTGGAGCCGAGTTCAACAGCATGCGGTCCATGGCTTCAAAATCGTGGATATAAACGCTGACACTACTGCTGGAACTTTGAAAGGCGTGACCATAGTTTGATCCCCGCCGAAAGGGACCCGTCTGTCTGGAACGGATGGCGCCGGAACTGAAGCCGCCTATGAGTGCGCTACCCCGATCGGGAACAGTCAGCGTTGTACCTGCTGAAAATTGTTGTACGATAGGTTGTTGGATTCTGAGTGCCTGGGCATGGGCCTGCTGACTCTGAACGGCAATTCCGATCAACAGCATGCTGAACCAGAAACGGCAAAGATTCATAATCTGTCCTCCGGCCTCTGATAATCGTCGTACAGTCGTGTCACTTTATCGTATGGCATGCGGCGCAATCCAGCAACTGGTTTTTCAGAAATCATCCGTTTTACCTGCATGGGATCAATGATTTCTGATTTGTTGATTGAAGAAATTCAGTCTTGCTTTGAAGAAAGGCACTGTTGATGTTTTTGTTCCAATCGAAATGTCGTTTTCTCTGGCTGACGCTGGGAATGCTTCTCTCATTGACGAACGTACTTTCTGTCTGGGGAGCAAACGCGGAGTCAGAGCGGCCGAATGTGGTTCTGATTCTGACCGACGATCAGGGGTATGGCGATGTCGGCTTTCATGGAAATGAGAAAATCAAGACACCACACCTGGATCGCATGGCAAAAAACGGGATCGAACTCACGCGGTTTTATTGTAGTCCGGTGTGTGCCCCGACCCGGGCCAGTTTGATGACGGGCCGCTATTTCTATCGTACGGGCGTCATTCATACTTCGCGTGGCGGAGCGAAGATGCAGGGCGAGGAAACCACGCTGGCAGAACTCTTAAAACAGGCAGGATATAAAACCGGCATTTTTGGGAAATGGCATCTGGGAGACAATTATCCGATGCGTCCCGAAGATCAGGGATTTGAAGAAACGCTGGTGCATAAGAGTGGCGGTATCGGCCAGACTCCCGATCAGCCAAACAGTTATTTTGATTCCCGGCTCTGGAAGAATGGCAAATCGTTTCAAGCAGACGGTTATTGCACGGATGTGTTTTTCGACGCAGCGATCACGTTTATAGACCAGCAAAAACAGTCGCCGCAGCCGTTCTTTGTTTATCTGCCGACCAATGCGCCGCACACTCCTCTGGAAGTTGCTCGTTCGTACTGGGAGCCGTATCAAAAAATGGGGCTGAATGAAACGACGGCGCGCGTTTATGGGATGGTGCAGAACCTGGATGAGAACGTGGGGAAGCTGATGGCCTATTTGGAAAAGGTGAAGCTGTTAAACAAGACGATCGTGATCTTTTTGGGTGATAACGGGCCTCAACAAAAGCGGTTTACCGGCGGCTTGCGAGGCAAAAAGTCATGGACCTATGAAGGCGGAATCCGCGTGCCTTTTGTCGCGCAGTGGCCCGGACATTTTGAAGGTGGTACGAAAAGTGATCAGATCGCTGCGCACATCGACTTGCTGCCAACACTGCTCTCACTGACGAAGACGCCTCGGCCTGCGACGTTAGCGCTGGATGGAATTGATATTTCTGAACTGCTGTCGGGTAAGAAAGCCGAATTGCCCGAGCGGAGTCTGTTTTTTCAGGTCCATCGAGGGTTGACTCCCCAGCAATATCAAAATTCTGCTGTTGTGACACAGCGGTTCAAACTGGTGGGTTATCCGGGGACGTTTGGAAATGAAAACCTGATGCAACAGGCAGAGCCGATTTTGGAATTATACGATTTGTCTGATGATCCGGGAGAAACAAAAAACTTGATTCAGAGCAAACCCAAACAGACGGCAGCACTTCGCAAACAATACAATGACTGGTTTACCGGAGTACAGAAAACCAGAAATTTTACACCCGGAACCATTGTGATTGATAAAACAAAAGAAAATCCCAGTGTGCTGTGCCGCTATCAGGATGGCAGCTTTTATCAAGGAGTCTCTCAAGGCTGGATGGTGAAGATCAAGCAGTCTGGTTTGTATCAGGTGCAGATTAACAGGAACGCGATGCCGAAGTCGGGAAAGCTGTTTGTGAACTGGCAGGGTCAGCAGGCTCATGAATATTTAAATGCGAAAGAAGACTCCGCTCCCTTTGAATTGCAGGCCGGAACGGGGGGCCTTGATATCTGGTTTCAGGAAGAAGGGGAAGATCGTGTTTATCCTGCTGATAACAGCACTCTGGGAGACGTGGTACTAAAGCAGATCAAATAAGAGGTAAACCGGGATCAAAAAAACGACCTGGAAGAGATTCCAGGCCGTTGAATTCATGAGCGTAATTTGATTTCAGGTTTAATAGAGCCAGTCGATACCAAGACTCCAGGTTCCGACACTCCAGGATTCGCGTTTGACATTGATGGAAGGGAATAAACCTCTGGTGGGCATCCCTTGCCAGCGAATACTGTCAAATGGTCTGGCGATTTCCCCGGCGACAATGTAAGTGTAACCGAACTTGAACTTAGCTTCTTCGAGGAGTTTCATCCGCTTCAGTACCGGGATTTTGTCGAAGAGGGACATTTCCATGAAGATCGATTGTTCAAACAATGGTGAAACATGTGTGTGTGTCTGGCGATCGGTAAAGGCATTGGGATTCGGATCATCAACCGTTGGATCGATCAACGCTTTAGGGCGATCGATATCATCCGGATCGGCTCGGATAATCATCCCAACATTATCACCTTCCAGTTCAATGGTTTCCTGATTGGCCATGATACCAACTTTGGTCTGACCCCAGATCTTGAATTTGTCACCACCGATATCAAACTGGATACCGAGTTCAGGACCGGCCAGATTGGTATCGACTTTGCTGTTGACGTATGTAGTAGTCGGGGTCACAGCGAGCCCGGTAACGGGATCGACAGGAGCGACAAAGAACGCGGTGGATGTACCGGTTCCTGCATCGTCGTCTTCTACAACACCCGCGTTATCAATAATGCCGTCTTCGTTTTCATCTGTGCCGGTGGGGAGTGAAAACAGCTTCAGGTCCGGACGAATACCGGCGATGTTGTTCGCATCACTATAGAGTAAGCCACTGTCGACACCGACGAATCCGAAACCTTCGCGGACTTGCATGTATCTGGCACCTGCCAGCGTGCGAATCTTCAGAGCTTTCTTATCAACAAACGGCGTCGACATCCAGGTGGCGTTGGTACCCCAGGCCTGACTGACAACTTTCACTCTGAAATCCAGGTCATAAGGAACCGTGACACCATTGACTGTGCCATCATCAAGAGGCAAGCCGGCCAGGTTCATCAATTCGTTTTGCAGGATCGTATTGATTTCTGCTGTCGTTACGCCGGGGATCGATGAAACAACGCCTGTTCCCGTCGGATCAATAAAGTTAGGCGGAGAGAGCAGAATATCCATGATCGCTTGATTTGCAGGATTGGGTTTATGAGTCGAGTCTTCAATCGCAGACCATGAGGAATCGGCACGGGCAATCCACCAACCTGTGAACTCAAAACCGCTCTGGTCATCGTTCGTCCATCCCCATCGCAGACGGCTACCAGGAGCATTCAGCTTAGGGACCTTGTTATAATGGGCCGCATTAAAATAGTTTAAACCCTCGTTTTCACTGAACTGATCAAAGAATTCATCATCAGTCGCATCAATCAATTCGTCTTCCACCAGGTCCAGGTAGGAAATGGAACCCACATTTCCAATCAAGGCGCCACCAGGATTCTGATAGCGGGCAAAGAGGGCTTCCATACTGAAGAAGTATTTTTTGCCAGCGTTAGTGGACTTGTACGACCACAGGCCGTTCTTATCGACTCGATGTTGCTGGAACATCTTTTCGAAAGGGGACATTTGAGGGAACGCATTCAACGGAGCCTGAGTCCCAGCGTTCATTGGGATTCCGGGCATTCCAGGTGCGCCGTAACCACCCGTTGCCGCCTGAAAGAAATTTGGCGGAGGTGGGGGGGCTCCCATGGATGATTGTACGTTCTGAAAAAATCCCGGCACATTTGCAGAATTAAATGATACAGGTTGTATCATTCCGTTCTGCGGCATTGAAGGGGGGTATCCCTGCCCATGCACTGTGGAATATGCGTGTGAGATCAGAACGATGCTCAATACCGGTGCTAGCCAATTAAGAAGCCGCATCTATACGTCCTTACAAACAGCGGAAACTTTGATAACAATCCGCGCGATCTAATACGGAATTGCGCGGAGTCTGTTGCTGGTTATATCGGACAACGCATCTGGTAAACTGTAGCGATTATTCGGAAGATACCGAATTTTCCTGTTTCAATAGTTCTAACGGTTGTATTGAGCGTATGAAACAGTGTTCTTGTGTATATTTTCTGGTGGGGTAGAAGTAGAAAACTCACGAACGGAAACGGGTGATCTAGTATGGTCAATAAATGCTAAGTCCCATAATTGAAATCGGTTAGGTTTATGAGACTAAGTTAAATTCGCATTTTTCGATACGGATTTAGAAATACCAGGGGACAAATCGGTCTTAGAACGAAGAAATCAAACGATTTATAGAACCGGGCCGATGCTCCAGGGGCAGAATTCTTCGTCGCCGATGCCCTGGGCCTCGCTTTTCGTTTTTTTACCACTGGCGACTTCAATGACCAGTTCAAAGATTTCCCGACCGACCTCTTCCACAGAGGTTCCGTTCAAAATGCGACCGGCGTCCAGATCCATGTCGTCTTCCATCCGCTCATACATGGGAGTGTTGGTCGAAATTTTGATGCTGGGAACGGGTTTACAACCGAAGCAACTGCCACGGCCCGTGGTAAACGCGACCACATTCGCACCACCAGCAACCATTCCGGTAACCGAAGCGGGGTCATAACCGGGGGTATCCATAATCACAAAGCCCTTTTCTGTCACTGGTTCCGCAAAGCGATAGACTTCGCGTAGAGCAGTACTGCCCCCTTTGGCAATCGCACCCAACGATTTTTCATAAATCGTGGTCAGGCCACCTCTTTTATTGCCCGGCGAAGGATTGTTATCAATGACCACTCCAAACTTGCCGGTATATTCTTCCCACCATTTGATGCGCTCGATCAGTTTCTGACCGACTTCCGGGGTGATGGCACGCCGGGTGAGAAGATGTTCGCCTCCATAGATTTCCGAGGTTTCGCCCAGGATTGAGGTGGCTCCGTGTGCCACAAGGAGATCGCTGGCGATACCCAGTGCCGGGTTGGCGGTCACACCACTGTTGCCGTCGCTGCCGCCACATTCGGTTCCCAGAATCAGTTCGGAAACGGGAATGGGCTCGCGTTTGACGTCATTCACAATGGGTAAATAGTCTTTCAAAAGTGCAGTGACTTTTTTGACTGTTTTCGCTATTCCCCCTATGTCTTGGATGTTGAGCACCAATGGTTCCAGAGGTTTGGGGGCCTTGAGATTCTGTAACTGAACGAGCCCTTCAGAATCAGAGAGGAAGGAACCTTGCCCCGTTTCGCATCCCAGCCCTAGAACAACATAGGCGCCGATATTAGGATGTTTGGCAAAGCCGCCCAGAGTTCGCATTAGTTGATGATGGTCTTCTCCATCATACTGCATGGCACAACCACCCTTGTGAACGAGGGGAATGATGCCGTCAATATTGGGATAATCTTCCAGCGAGGTTTTCGCCAGTTCCCGGGCAATGTATTTGGACGCGGTTGCCGAGCAGTTGACCGTGCTGATGATCGCCAGATAGTTTCGCGTGCCCGCTTTCCCGTTCGGACGGCGATAACCCATGAAAGTCCGGCCTTCCACTGGTTCCGGGGGAGCAGGCACATCGCTGGAATAAGCGTAATCCAGGCTCAATTCCCCGGCTTCCAGGTTGTGACTGTGAATCCAGTCGCCCGGCTGCATGTCCGACGTCGCAAAACCGATCACCTGACCGAACTTACGGATTGGCTCTCCCTTGGCAATCTGCTGAATGGCAACTTTATGCCCCAGATCGATGTCTTCCCGGGCCGTTACGCTTTCACTTTCCGATATCGGACACTCCTGGTTTTCCGCCACCGAATTACGGGCGATGGCGATATTATCTTGTGGGTGCAGTTTAATCAGCGGCGAAGAGGCAACAGATGACATGGGGAAGGAACGTTCTATTAATAAAGGAAGAGAAAAGACATCGCGGGAAGCAGCGGTGAACTAAAAAAACCTGTCTATATAAGGACCAGCAGGTCACTATTATTTTAATATCTCGATTTCCTGTACCAGAATCAAGGGATCGGATGCTCTGCGCTGGTATTATCTGCGCCTGTTTACTTCTTACGGTAGAACCCCGGCCCTTTTTTTGTATAGCCGGGCGGCGGGAGTCGATCCCAGGGGACAACGCCGACGTGCTCAGACCAGGCATCCCAGAGTTCCTGCAGCGAAGCGACGCGTTTGGGTTGTTGCTGGGCCAAATTGTTCAATTCGCTGCGATCCTGACTCAGATCGTAGAGTTCCCAGTCCTGTTTGTGCTGTTTGACCAGCTTCCAATTCCCCTGACGGACCGCTTTGTTGCCTTCATGTTCCCAGAAGAGCGTGCGGTCTTCGGTTTTCTCCGGGTTGAGGAAGGTTGAACGGAGACTTTTGCCTTCGAAGGGAATGATCAAGCGGCTTTGTTTTACAGCCGGATAAGTGCCTCGAGAAACATCGACGCAGGTTGCCATTAGATCAATCACATGTCCCATTTGACTCGTCCAGCCGCCGGTCTGTTGAATTTGCGCAGGCCAGCGAACAATCAGCGGCGTGGAAATGCCCCCTTCATGCATCCACATTTTATGGAAGCGGAATGGCGTATTGCAGGCATTGGCCCAGCCGACTTCGGCACAGCGGAATGATTCCCGGGTGCCTGTGACAGCGCCCGGTTGATGGCCGCGATCGATGTACTCGGCACTGGCGCCGTTATCGGAGAGGAAGAAGACGAGTGTGTTTTCGGTTTTTCCCATTTGTTCGATCTGATCGAGGACCTGACCAATGCCACGATCCATGCTGGTGACCATGGCGGCGTAAACGGCCATGCGCAGTTCCCATTCTTCCTGTTCTGCTTTAGAAAGAGAGTCCCAGGCTTTGGCATCCGGATCGCGGGGAGAGAGCGGGCTGTTGATCAGTCCCAGTTCGGTCATCTTCTGGTGGCGTTGTTTTCGGAGTTCATCCCAACCAGCTCGATAGCGGCCTCGATAAGCGGCGATATCAGAGGGCAGCGCATGCAGCGGGAAGTGAGGCGCGGTATAAGCGAGGTACATGAAAAACGGCGTGTCTTTATTTTGTTGTGCATGATCTTTCAGATAATCGACGGCTCTCCGGCTGAAGGCGTTGGTGATATAGTAGCCCTTATGCGGTGGTTTGATGAGTTGATTGTCTTCATACAGCGGGCGTGGGGAGAAATAGTTGCCGCCTCCGCCGGTCCCATACGCGCGATCAAAGCCGCGACCGAGGGGCCAGTTTTCGTTGGCTTCGCGCATGCGATAGGTCAGATGCCATTTGCCGACGTGGTAACAGCGGTAGTCGGCTGCAGAGAGAACTTCCGCAATGCTGACACAGTGCTGATTGAGTTCGCCCAGATAGCCGGGGAGATTGTCGTTGCGGTTCATCCAGCCCATACCAGCCTGATGCGGGTAGAGCCCCGTCATGAGAGAGGCCCGGGTGGGACAGCAGCGGCCCGCATTATAAAACCGGGAAAACCGCAGGCCCTCTTTCGCTAACTGGTTCAGATGCGGCGTCTTGATTTCTGAGCCGTAACAACCCAGGTCAGAAAAGCCCAGATCGTCGGCCATGATCAGCACGATATTCGGACGCTCGTTCGGAGCGGCATGGACTGTATTCAAAAAAGAGAGACCGAGTATCACACAGACAAAGCGCAGAGTGATTCGTTTGGGGAACAGGCGGCGGTGGTATGTTGAGTGAATCATGTGCTGGTTTGTTCTCCTGAATTGCGGCGCGAGGTATCGGGAACAGTTTCTCTATTGTCGTCGAGAATGGGAGCGGCGTCAACTTTCTGTGATGATGGTCGAGTCTGCTTCGGCATCGGTGAACGCTTTGCGGATTAGATTATTTTTACGTTCGATGCGTCGGGTACTGCATTTGAGTTCTTCTGCGATTTCCGCGTTGGTCATGCCGGCCAGCTTCATGGAAATGATCGTCTGGCATTCGACATCCAGCAGTTCAGACGCTGCTTCCAGTTCGAGCTTGAGCTGGAGATTGACTTCTTCAAACACGATCTCTTCAAACGAGGACTTGGCGTCGGAGTTGGTATAGTCGGTTGCGGAAACCACGTTCCCGCCTCCCCGTTTTTGTGTATTGATCTGTCGCCAGCGGCGTGAGAGTTTGCGGCGGGCGATGGTCATCAGAAAGCCCCAGAGATCATCCTGGTCGGTGAGGGGCGGTTTTGAGGGATCTTCCAGTCGTCGCCATAAGCTGAGAAATGCGCTTTGCAGAATGTCGCTGGCCCCCGCATGCGGCTGCAGTTGGGGCGAAAGCCGTTGTTCCACGTAGTTTTTCAATAATTGATGAAATCGATCCCAGATCTGTTCGAAGCGGGGCGAAATGGTGGATTGCATTTCTTCCAGCACGCTTTCCGCGAATTCCGGCAATTCTTCAAGGGAGTCATCGGGGCTGATGTTGTCTGATGGTTGCTGCATTTTAAAAAATTGAAAAAAAATCTGGCGGCTGGTGAATTGTTTTGGGCAGTAACTGATTGAGGGGGAGAAAAAGGGCTCTCTTTCACTGCTTCCGTTCATTCAATTATCACTTTCGGGTTTGGAGTAAGTCAATGAGTCATAACCGTTTTCGTGGCATTCTATGTTCTTTAATTAACTTGCGTATCTCATGGGGCGTTGTCACGACCCTGCTTCTGCTGGGGAGTGTAGGGTGTTCAGGGGAACCGGGCGCTGATGACTTATCTGAGATCATGAAACAGAATCCGCCCCATCATCTTGCGGCGACCAATCGGGAAATTGAGATTCTGAAGGTTGAGCCGGACGGTGACCAACAGTGGAAGATTCAATTTGAGTGTCAGGAAACCCCGGAGGAAGACTGGTTGTTGAAACTGGATCTGGCGCAGAAATTGAAACAGGACAAGGACGAGGAAGTAAAATACCAGGCCGCACTCCAGGCACAGCGGCAACTGCGTTCGCCAGAAAATCAGGATTTGGAAAAACTCAAACAGGAAATCGAACGTTTTCCGTTTCCCCCGCTGTTTCAGCAAGTCTATCGAAAAGGAACGCCCGTCAAATGGAGTGCTACGGCGGTTGTGGATCAATCCGGCGAGAAACCGAAACTGACGGTCTCAGAACTCAAATTGTCCGATGGGCAATCATTAAAGAATCTGATTGCGAAATCGGCAATGCCAAAAGAAGCGGCGTTGGCGGATGGCGGTCCGTTGGATCCTCTGCGTCAGTTTATGGAGTTGCGACAGAAGTTGATCACCAGCGTCGCGCAGGCAACACAGACGATGACGCAGAGATTGAAGACAGAACAACAGGCACTGGTCAGTTTAGTCCAACAGCCGATGGCGGTGACGGGAAAACTGTTTCCCGCGCAAGCTGAGTCCGAAGAGGTGGCATTTCTGTTTGAACCGGGAGCGGCAGCGAATACCTTCAACGCGGTGGCCATTGATGCCAACGATACGCTGTCGCGCGTTGTCTTCAGTGGGGCGCTGTACCTGCCGCCAGTGGAAGCAGCCGATTCGCGCCTGTTCCGCCGTGTGCATGATGGCTGGATGCTGGTGTTAAAGAATGAAGATTCCAGTCTGTCGAAAATGGCACGAAAAACACGCGAGAACCGGATTGTGTATTATGACAAAGCGAAGAATCGGTTTCATCTGTCCGATTCACGCAGCACGACGTCACTCCAGCCTGCAGCGTCCTCGAGTACTTCGCAAACCGTTTCTCAAAAGGAACTGGAGCAGGCTGTGATTGAGGGAGCTCAATTCAAAGGCAGTGAATCGATTACCGGTCAGGCTGACCGGGCGGTGGTGATGTCGATTACAAAATATGAACCGGAAACGGGAAATGTGCGTGTGGTTCTAGAAGATGCCCAGACGCCGTTCACGTTTGCCGTTTTTGAAGGCAAGCTACAGCGCGAGGCACCGCATCATCTGGGGATTCCGGTGCGTCTAGAGCAGGTGACGTCTCATTCGCATCCCGGTCAGCAGCGACCGAAAACGGGGCTGTTTTCCCGCAAATCGGGCAGTGACCTGTTGTTGATTCCGACCGAGAAGGGATTTGTGGGCCGTTTTGCCCAGACTGATGTGAATGTTGAAAAGATCTCCGGTGAAACGGAAATCGTCTCCGCCGATCAACGCTGGCAGAATACGCTGGTTCCCGGATATGCCTGGCGAGGTGTGACGAAATGGGGTGACGAAGCAGTGAAACGAGCAACATTGCGAGTCGCAGAAATTCGTGATCAGGGGAAGTATGTGCGTTTGACGCTGGAGCGGGATAATGACCCGGTTCAGCAGGTCGTTTATGAGGGTTCGCTCGTCACGGAAGACGGGCGGATCGACGGATATGGTCTGGTGACTCAACAGTTTGGTACGGCTTCGATTTATGAACACGATTACTTTGGCGTCTTTTTCAGTCGCTGGCAGTCGGAAGATAGAAAAGTATTTCGAATCTCTCCTGATGGCAAGAAAATCTATGGATTGACCACGGAAGGGGAAGTTTTAACGTTGGAGCGGGATCCCGCTGTGGAAAAAACGGACCAATTGACAACGGATGAACGGAAACAGGTCTGGAAAAACGTCCTTACAGTGGGGAAGATATGGGAAGGAACGATCAAGAGTGTCAAACAAAAACAGACAGCGGAAGTGAAAATGATCGTACGCGGTTATGAATTAGGCGGGAAACAGGTTACTTTAGAGTTCGTCCCGAAAGTCAATCGTAAAGCCAAAACGGTATTTGAAGGGAGCCTGGATACCTCTGACAAAGGGATCAATGGATTTGGGTTGATCGCAAAAAAGAAACTGAAATACAGTGGCCCTGGTAATGTGTTTGGCAACTGGGATACGCAACTGGAGTTTCGTCTGGATGCGTCAGGCAAACGATTACTTGGTCGGACCAATGATCATGGTGATGTGGAATATCTCGACCTGCGTCTGGTGGAAAAAAAGTAGTTTGGAAACGATGACTCGGCAACAAGGCTCTTATTCCATTCAGGTTCCTTTATGATCGATCAACTGAGATTTGATGACTATCATTTAATTGATTCGGTCTGCGATGAATATGAATCAGGATGGACGCCCGACAGTGCACTGGAGTTAAACTCGGCGCTGGAGCAATGTCCCGCGCCGCTACGTCGATATGCGTTCGTGGAACTGTTGAAGGTTGATGTCGAATTGCGCCAGCGGCGGGGCGTGCCCGCCGGTCGGATTGATTACCTGACGCTCTATCCCGAGTATCGTGATGTAATCGATGCCGTAATCGAGACAGCGGGCACGGAACCCAATGCGACGCTGATTTCATCTAAAGCCGACTCGGCTGAGGCCAATTTGCGTTCGTCTGGCAAATCCGATGCTGATTCAGCAGACACTGAATCACGGTTCGGTCGGTTTATTCTGAAAGCAGAACTGGGGCAGGGGGCCTTCGGCACGGTTTCACTGGCCTATGATCCCACGCTGGATCGTGAAGTTGCTTTAAAGCTGCCTCGTTTTGATCAGAACGATTGCGAGCGGATTGATCGCTTTCTAGCCGAAGCACAGATCGCCGCGCAGTTACAGCACCCGAATATTGTTGCCGTCTGGGAGCGGGGGCAGGTTGGCGAGCAGTTTTATATCTCTGCGGCGTATGTGCAGGGAGAAACGCTCAAGGATTATCTGGAGCTAACGCAACCCAATGTGCGGCAGATTGCGGTCTGGATGCGTGATCTGGCAGAAGCCCTGGCGTATGCCCATGAGCAGAATATTGTGCATCGGGATATCAAGCCGGCGAATGTGATCATCAATGAGCGACAGCGTCCGATGATTATGGATTTCGGTTTGGCGAAGCGGATTGACCACGGTGTCGATCTGACGTCGGACGGTTTGATCCTGGGAACACCTGCGTATATGTCACCCGAACAGGCACGGGGCGCGACTCAGGAGATGGGCACGCAGAGCGATCAATATTCGCTGGGGGTGATTTTTTATGAACTGTTGACCGGCGAGCCGCGCTGGTCCGGGAAAACGCATGAGGTGTTGTTGAAGCTGCAGTCTGATCCGCCGCCGCCTGAAATTCAAAATAAAGAGACACCGGTTCCCGTGGATCTGATTGCCGTCTGTCAGAAAATGCTGCAGCCCATTGTGGAGAATCGTTATGCCGACTGTCAGGCGATCGCCGATGATCTGACGCGCTGGCTGGACGGTCATCCCGTTTCGGTCCGTCGCGTGACGCAGACGGAACGGTTTATTAAATGGTGCCGTCGTAACAGAGTGATCAGCAGTCTGGTGATGTCGACCGCTGTCATCCTGCTGTTCAGTCTGACCGCGGTTTCTTTTTCGCTGTTCGAAGCGTCTGAAGCACGGAATGAGGCACAGCAAAATCTGGAATATGCACAGGCCCAGGAACAGGAGGCCGTGGACGAGCGGGATAAAGCGATCTCCGCAGCTGAGGCGCAGCGCAAAGAATCGGCGCGGAACAGTCTGCTCCTGGCGGGGTACAATATCCGGGCGGGCCGCTTTTATGAAGCCGAATTATTGCTGAATGCTATCGATGAAAAAGATCGCGGCTGGGTCTGGAACCTGCAATCCGCGCGGATTCCGCGGGAAATGATTTCGATCACACATCCGGAAGGGAAAGCATTTCAGGATGCCAACATTTTTTTTGATGATTCCGGAAAAAAACTTGCGCTGCGGCACTCTGTAGAAAACCGGCTCGTTACCTGGCTCTTTGACGCGAAGACCGGCACATTCTTGAGTAAGGTGGCGGATGATTTCGAGCTGGTGTCTCCGTCGGGATCAGGTTTTACACCGGGGGGGCGTTATCTGACGGTCAGTATGTGGAATCGCCTGCCTCAAGGGGGGCACACTCCTTACAAGCTGGGGGTGTATGACACCAGCAAGCAACAGATCATCGCTACTCAGGATGATATCAGGAATTATTCTCCCAGCCCGACTCAACCAGAGGAAGTGGTGATTCAGCGCCAACACTCAAAAGCGATCTCAAAGTATACACTCTGGAACTTTGTTACCGGGAAAACAGTTGATTTCGGTTCCGGACCAACTTGTCTCCCGTTCAATTTCAGTGTCAATCAGGAAGGAACCGAGCTGGCATTGCGTTACAAAAATTTGATGACGTTTCAACCGAGTGCGGGCAACACAGCAATTTCAAAGCCGATCATGGATCGACTGGGAGCGACACACTGGAATGTGTCCCGCGATCAAAAATATGTTGTGGGTCAGTTACAAGATCCCTGGCCTTGGAATCGCCGGTATAAAATGGTACCGGCGGGGCAGGCAGCGGTTGTGCAGTTTCCGGCTCGGATGATTTCCGTGCTGGAAACAGATGATTCGGTGGCACACGCACTATTCCAATATGCCGAGTTACAGAGTATGACGATGAATATATTTAACCAGGGCAGTGGATTCTTCCTGACGACCAATGATCGCTTTGTTGTGCTCAATTCCAGTAACACGGCAGTAATGCAACCCCAGAAGAAAGAACTTTGCTGGTGGAACCGTGATACGGGAGAGTATCTGGGGAAAGCGATGGGGATTGCTGTCAGTTCCGATGGAGAACGGTTTGCAACGATCGAATCTAAAACGGTCAAAATACGCGAGGCGCCCGTGCGGATTCGCCGTTTTCGATCTCAAGTGACGGAAAAGGAACTGGAGAAGTGGGAGCCGGTTCAACCCCGCAAACAGAATCGCGTCTATCCTGTCATCCTGTATTCTCAGGAAGAACCCTGGGTGGTGCTGATCCACGACCAGGGGACTGACACCGTTGATCTGGAAACACGAGTGATCAGCATCAAGCATGCCTCAAAGGTTTTTTATCACCAGGCGCGGCGGGTTGCCTTTCATGAACCGACGGGAACCATGGCCTTAATTAATGGCAACGAGTTTCTGGATCTGTTTTCGCTCAAAACCGGCAATCAACTGGCCCACCTGCGCTGTGATCCCTGGCCTGTGAATACGGATCTGGCATTTCATCCGAACGGAGAACTCCTGGCAGTCGGGCATGCCGACGCGCTGGTGATTTGGTCGATTTCAGAGCAGAAGGTGATTCACCGAAACAAGGAGTTCCGCTTCATGGAAGAGGGGAACGGCAAGCTGAAATTCACCCCGGACGGAAAGTATCTGTTTATTTATGGCAAACGAATCGACACCGAGACCTGGAAGCCGACAGCAGCACAACCTTTTGAGTCAGACCACCCGGTCAAGTTTTCGCCGGACAGCCAGCTACTGACAATTGATACCGCGGACGGACTGGTGCAGATTCACGAGGTGGAAACAGGCAAGCTGGTGCATCAGATTCAAACCGATGCGCAGTCGGTCTATTCGCACTTTCATCCCCGGGAACCGTTATTGGCAGTGGCACGCAGTGATGGGCATCTCGAGATCTATGATACGGCCACCTGGGACCTCGTTCTGGATGAACCGCTGCCGCGAGGGGAACTGGTGGATCTGGTCTTTAGTACTTCGGGTGATTCTCTAGCTGTGGGGATACAGACCAAAGGGACACGGCGGTGGTTTGAGTTTTCCAGTCTTAAAGAATAGCTTGAGGGAGTTAGACTGTGTCCAGTTTTACTGTAGCGTCTCCAGGGCCGTTTGACTCGAGTCTATTAGAGTGAGGCACGTTACGGTTAAATGTGACGCGCTCTAGTCTTTTGCCGGTTTGGGATAGATCCGTTTCCAGTCACGCTGCATATCGATGATGGTCCAGCCTTTTTCTTTTCCTTCCTGAAGTGCTTTGTTGAGCCGCCCCATATGGGAATTGCGATCGTAAGCATATTCCCGTTTGGCATCGGTGTGGTGGACCAGGACTTTCAGTGTGTTCTCTCTGCGGTCGGTCCACTGAAGCATTTGCAGATCGCCGTCCGAGTTGCCGAACGCGATCACCGGCACGCGCCCAATAAAACGGTGAATGCCGACCGGCTTTCCCTCTTTGTCATCAATAAAGTTGATCTCGGCCTGTCGGACCAGGACCGGTTTGCCATCACGCTGTTCCAGCTTGACCTTAATGCTGCTACCGATGACCTGTTCGGGGGGAATGCCATACACGTCTTCAGCCCAGACTCGCAGAAAGTCGATGCCTCCGCCAGAAACAATATAGGTCTTGAACCCGTTTGCACGCAAGAAGTCTAACAGTTCCAGCATCGGCTGAAAGACGAGACTCGTGTAAGGCACCTGTTTCTCCGGATGCCGGGCCGTTTTCATCCAATTGCGAACGGTGTTCTCAAATTCATCGGTCGTCATCCCTGAGTGCGTCACCGCCATGATCTTGAGCAGGCCAGCTTTCCCGGAGGCGGCGATCGATTTGTAATCATTTTCCAGAACGGCTTTGAAGGGTTGCTCGGTTTTCCATTCCGGGTGTTGATCGGCGAGTGCTCTCACACGATCCAGAGCAAACAGCAACTGAAAGTACGCCGGCTGCTCAGACCAGAGGGTGCCGTCATTGTCAAACACGGCAATCCGTTCCTTGGGGGGCACATAGAGCGGGCAGCCATCGTTGGTGGCACATTTGACATAATTGATAATCGCGTCTTTCGCAGGACCTGCATTCCAGGAGGGAAGGGGATCGGCGGCGAACGACACATTGAGCGAAAATAGAAAGAAGAAAATGAGTGCGTGTCTCATAGAAGTATCTCGAAAATGAATGTGCTGGATGATCAAAGAGTATAAACGAACGACTGGCTTACCTGAAGCAAGCCAGTCGTTGATTATGTGATACAAGTTCATTGACTAACGGCCGCTGGCGGCGTCTTCAATGGTCTTCTTGATTTTTTCCAGGTTAAAGGAACCGGGGGTTTGACTGGGGGGATATTCCTGCATCGTCTTCAGGAAATTCGCTGCGATTTGCTGCATCGGCACGATGACATACACCCGAGACAGGAACCAGTCATTGTAGGTGGTCGCGTTGTGTTGTGCCTTTTCGAAGGGGTCGCGGCGGAGATGGAACAGCAATGGTACTCGCAACTCGACAAAAGGCTCCCGCCAGACTTCAAACGCTTTGCCCCGGTTTTCCAGGAAAACGGCTTTCCAGTCTCCTGCGCGGATCGCGACGATTTGACCGTCGTCATTGACATACATGAATTCTTTGCGTGGTGACTCTTTTGTTTTTCCAGTGAGATAATCGAGTTGATTATAGCCATCGATATAATTGCGATATTGGCGACCGTTGAGCTCGACTCCTTGTTTCAGTTTCTCTTTGATTGTGGTATCGCCGGCTGCTGCGGCAAATGTGGGCAGCCAGTCTTCGTGAGACACGACCCCATTCAGCGTTTTGCCGGCGGGGAAATGCTTGGGCCAGCGGACAAACGCCGGGACACGATAGGCGCCTTCCCAGTTGGAATTCTTTTCGTTACGGAATGGTGTGGTTCCGGCATCGGGCCAGGTATTGTAATGCGGACCGTTATCCGTGGAATACATTACGATGGTATTGTCGGCGATGCCCAGTTCATCCAGCAGCTTTAAAAGTTCGCCGACGTGCATGTCGTGTTCGACCATTCCGTCATGGTATTCGTCACCACTTTTGCCACTCAGGCCACGGTGTTCTTTTTTGACGTGCGTGCGGAAGTGCATGCGGGTCCCATTCCACCAGCAGAAGAAGGGCTGGCCGGCTGCGTTCTGTTCTTTAATGAACTTTTTCGCAGCAGCCACCGTTTCATCGTCAATCGTTTCCATGCGTTTTTTGGTGAGCGGACCGGTGTCTTCGACCTTTTGGGTTCCATTTCCATTCGCCCAGGAATGGATGACTCCACGAGGGCCGTACTGTTCTTTGAATGTTTTCCCGTTGGGTAATACGAAATCAGTCGGATAATCTTCGTGTTCAGGTTCTTCTTCTGCATTCAGATGGTAAAGATTTCCCAGAAATTCATCGAAGCCATGTGCAGTTGGGAGATGTTCGTCGCGGTCTCCCTGATGGTTTTTACCAAACTGGCCCGTAGCATAACCATTACTTTTCAAAACCGTCGCCATGGTGACGTCGGTTTTCTGCCAGCCTTCTTTGGCGCCGGGCAAACCAACTTTGGTCATGCCGGTGCGAACCGGAACGTTGCCTCCAATAAACGCAGCGCGGCCTGCGGTGCAGCTTTGCTGAGCGTAGTAGTCGGTGAAGGCAACTCCTTCGCGGGCGATCCGGTCAATATTGGGAGTTTGATAACCCATCATGCCACGGTTATTATGGCTGATATTCCAGGTCCCAATATCGTCGCCCCAGATGACGAGAATATTAGGCTTCTGTGCCGAGCACAAAGTGGGGAAACTGAATAGGGCGAGCAGCACGATCCAGACAGAGCGTTTTAGCGTGGGGGACTTCATAAGTGGTTCCTCTACGATTAATGGCATCGGGCAGACAGACTGTCTGCAACTTAAGAATGGAAAATCGCTCCGCAGCTTTATAGTATGCTGAGCGTAATAGGAAAGAGATGGAATTCAAATTAGGAGAATGCCAAAAAGCTTAACCATGATGCTAATCAGTCAACAATTCAAAGTCCAAAGAATAAATCGTTAAGAAATCGATTCTCTTGATACTAATGAACCTTAAAAAACAGTATCTTGTCAGCAGTGTAAACCCTCCCTGCTTTTAAGGCGAACTACAGATGATATTTGACGCGCAACCCACGCTGATCGGCGATCTGCTTCAGCTCCGTCCACTGGAAGCAGACGATTATGAAAACTTATATGCGGTTGCCTCGGACCCATTGATCTGGGAACAGCACCCGGCGTCCGATCGATATCAGCAAGAGGTTTTTCAGAAATTCTTTCAGGACGCGATGGAGTCGGGCGGGGCGTTGCTTGCCATTGATCACAAAACGAACGCCGTGATTGGCTCTTCACGTTATCATGGATTTAATGCAACCACCTCCGAAGTCGAGATCGGCTGGACATTCCTGGCACGCTCGCACTGGGGCGGACGCTATAACGGCGAAATGAAACGATTGATGCTGCAACACGCATTTCAATATGTGGACTCAGTGATCTTTCTAATTGGTCCTGAAAATATCCGTTCCCAGCGGGCGGTTGAGAGGATCGGCGGCGTGCGTGACGGCAGTCGAACAGATGCATCGGGGATGGAGAGTTGGCTGTATCGGATTCGTGCCGCGGAATATCGCTTGTGACTCTCGTATCAGGGATCTTTGAGTCGCATGCTGAAACAAACAGTACTGCCTGTCTCAATTCATCTCAGGAGAACTCGGTAAGAGATGATTGTCACTCATGAAATCGTACAGGTAGACATGAACAGAATCTCTGATGGAATCGGGTTTCACACATGAAAAATGGTCGGTATTCGGAATCAGTTTAGGGGCTCCAAAATATTTTCCCGCAGATGCTTTCGTGACAATCACATGTTTGGTGCGAAATGGAATCCATTTCCATTTAAAGATACTGAATGGACCTGCTGCAATGAAATGATTCTCATAGAACTCGATACCGCGTAGTTTGGGGATTCGATTCTTATCGATCAGTTCTTTAAACTGGTCGTCATATTCTTGAAGCAAGTCGCTACCCCACATTAAAGTGTTCGCTTGACTGTGATTATAAAATCGGATGATTGGTGAAAGCCGATTTGCGAGCTTTGCACCATAGGAGGGAGAGGCGATTAATACCAGTCCTATTTCTTTTTCCTTAAAAACCTCGTAATTCGCTTGGAGGAAATACCGTGCTACAATACCTCCCATGCTATGGCAAACAAAGATGATTCTTGGTTTTTCCAGCACAGGTGCATGTCCCTTTTCATCTGTTCTACCGAGTGCAGAGAACACTTCGTCTGCGCAGTTTCGGATCCCTGAAAAACCGCTGTCAATGTCCGTGTAGTACCCGGCAAGGAAAATGGCAGGGTTGTTAAATCTTAAGTCTGAAGTAATTAATTCTGGCCAGAAAACAGGCTTTTCGCCCTCCATGTTCAGCCAACAACTTCGGCTGTTTGATAGAATACCATGAATAAAAACGATAACCGTATCGCTGGAATTGTATGAATACCAAGTGTTGTTATCTTCCTGCTTGTCGCTAATGATAAACGGTGAGGGAGCAGTAGGTTTATACCATCGTTTTCCAATCATACCACTTAGCCACGGAAGCACTGCCAGCGCGCCTGCTATCGGGCCGACTACTTCCCAGCGTACCCCAAGTTGATATTCTCCGTTAAAACGTCTGTCCCAGATTGTAAGCCCGGTGGGAATGAGAATTAAGCAAATGGAAGCCAGGATTTTCAAAAGAGTTCTGCGATTCATCTGGGTTGATTAAATCCTCTTCTGCGTTATTTATTTTCTTACGGCAATGATTGACACAAATTCTATGGTTTTGATTTAAGTTCGATTCGTTCAACTACAATCTCAGGGGTTGCTATGGTCTCTTCACGAACCCAAAATGTTTTTTGTGTTCTGCCAACGATTGATTGTGATACATTGATTGACTTCAGAGCTTCTGGTACAAGCATCACGCACGTAAAGTTATAGAATCCGTGTTCCAAGGCGTGATCACTCATGGTCCAGATTAATTGATTTTCCCCGAGACCGCCGGGAATAATTTTGGGTTTCAGTTTTTGGTATTGGTCGCCCGGATTACGCAGATCGGGCTTGAGTTGCAGCGAGACGACCGTTGAAGGAGTGATTTCGGCACAGAAGGTAAGATGTTTGATTTTTTTGAGTTCTAAATCACGGATTGTAAAAGAAAAGTCAATCGAAAACAGCTTACTGGGTTTTCCCGCTGGTTTGGGGACATCGATCACTCTCTGCGCGGGAGTATAGATTTGCGGTTGACCAAAGGAAATGGCCCCCTCATTCAAAATAATCGCCCGATAGGTTGCAGGTCGACTGCTTAGCCCCCCAGCAACAAGTGCAACACCTTTAGCCCAGTTGTGAACTTCTTCACTCGTCCATTTTGAGGAGTCTCCTTTTGGTCCTGAAGGGATTTTTAAATAAGAGTCTCTGAGCAGTTGAGTCGTTTGTGCATCCGAACGGAGGATGTCGAATGAAGTTCCTTTATACTCCATCGTCGCGATGGGGAGTTTTTGGTTTTTGGGCATTTTAAATAATTCAGAACCAGCCAGTCCCACAAAGATGCTTCCATCCAATTTATTATTTTCACCGGTGATCGGTGAGAATACATCGACTTGCATCTTTTCGGGACTTCCTTTAGACGCCGTATTCCAGGCTGAAGTGGATGCAGCCTGCTGCGCTGCCAGAAACCAATCTTCCGTCCCTGCTGTGTCTTCATTGACGCCCGCATCGCGGAGTGCTTTGCGTACATCCGCAGAAGTTTTGACACCTGATAAAAATGCTTCCAGAGGGATGCCTGAGACTTTCGTATTACCTGTTTTGTGGTCTTGGTCATCAGCATTAATAATCAAATCCGGATTGAGTTGTCGAAAGCCGATCAGGGGGACTGTTACCGTGCCATCTGCATTTGGTTCAGCACTTTGAGAAATGTTTCCCCAGGAAATGAGAAGAAACAGGATGATCGACAACACGAAATGATATCTACAAAAGTGGGACATTTTTCCTCCTATTTAGAAGTCTATGCCTTAAGTACTTTGTTTGATGGGCGAAGCTGATCCAGGTCAAAATAAGAGGTACAACAAACCACTCAGGGAATGAAACAATCCAAATAAGTGCAGAGACTTGATCAGGGAATTATTACAGGTCTTTGCTCTTGATCGGTACCAGTTTACACCAAGACGATTGTATAAGGCAATGGTGTGTGTCCGCAAATACAGTATTATACTTCGTATTAAACGCAGTTCATGGTTGTGAGGTTGATCTTAATATTTTTACAGACAACTAGCAGTTTCTTGCTGCGGGGGGGATTTACAGTGTGAGGGTCTTTCTCGGAGGAATGGTGGAACCGAAGAAAAGAAAATTTGCGGACCTGATCGGTGGTCAGGTCTTTTCACCAGATCTCTGATTTTTTAAGGAATTACTTCCGCTTAAACCGCAGGAAGTAGTTTTCCTGGAAGGCGGGAATCTTTACTTCTTCGACAAATTCGAAGCCGGCGTCTTCCACTTCTTTGCGAAAGACTTCTTTGCCGGCGCGGACATGGCCCAGCGTCCATTCGCGGGACTTGCCTGGAATGCGTTCGAAATCGATCAGGATCAACTGGCCGCCTAGAACCATTGCTTTGTGAATCGAGGCAAGCGAGTCAGCAGGGTATTCGAAGTGGTGATAGACATCACAGATGAAGGCAGCATCAATAGAGCCGGCCGGCAGGCGAATGTCGTTCTGCCCGCAAAGAACCGGCGTGACATTGTCCAGATTGAGAATGTCGGCCATTTTTTCATAGCGTTCCACAAACTTGGGAACAATATCCAGCGAATAGACCCAGCCTTTTTTGCCGACCGCCATTGAAAATGGCTCCAGAAACAATCCCGTACCAGCGCCGACGTCAGCGATCCGGTCTCCCGGAGAGAGTTTCAATTGTTTCACGACCTGGTGCCGACCACGAAAGACTTCCCGGCTTTCGACTTCGAACCGCTTAATCCATTCATCCACATCCAGATTGGGATCGAGGAATTTCTTGTTGATGCCCGGCTTCACGCTTTGAGTCGGAGTAGAAGGAGCCACTTCCTGTGCCAGCACAGGGGAAATGTTCAAAGAAATGACAGTCATCAGGGCGATCAACAGGATTCGCATCGGAGTTTCCTCAAGTCAGGACTGTAGAGAAAGAAGTTAATGTGCTTAAAAGTAAATGAACAGAGAAGGGCTGTCAATTCATTAGAAGGAATAGCGATTAATGAAGTTTTAACCACTTAAGTAAATCAAGTTATTAAGGGATCGCCTTAGTGTGTGAAGTGTCAAAGTAACGGGGTAAAAGCAAATGTAGAAAAACGCGAACCATGACTGAGATACAGTTTGTGACATCTTGTTCCTGGAGATGGGGTGATTTCACTCAAATCTGACCAATACCAAAATATTTACTTGATGTTGTGAACGAATTATGTCTATATATGCACGTGCAAAGGAACTCATGTATCGTACTGGTCTGTATTCAGGTTTGGTCGAGATAGATAGGGGTTCTATTTATTTGATTAGATAATTTTGATCTGTTTACTTAGAGACTAAATGGGATTTTGTATCTATGTAAGTGGTTATTGTTATGTTTTTTTGTGTAGTTGAGTTGCTTTATGTGTAGGTGAAGAGGACTTAGGAAACACTCAGGATTATGCCCGGGAACACTTTCATTTTTTCATCTCAGAGTACGAATCTCTTTCTCATATTCTGTTTTATTCTAGAAGTTGGGATCGCTTGTCCTGCGACCTATGCAGACGAGTTTCAACCAGCCAAAGGCGACAATCATCAACCCGCTCAGGGTTCACACTTGAGGAACGAACAGCAGACAGAGGATCAGTTGCCGGCGTTGAACGACAATCGTATTCGAGGTCCTTATTGCGGTGTCAACAGTCTTTACGCGTGTCTGACTGCTTTGGGAATTGAGACTACTCCAGCAGACTATATCAAGACCCGATATATCGGTTCATTTGAAGGCAGTAGTGCGAAAGAACTCATTGATGCAACCAGAGATTTTGGTGCGCACGCAGAAAGTTTATCCCATTTGACACACCGAGATCTGAGGCGGATTCAAACTCCAATGATTCTGCATGTACAGGGAAATCGAACAGACAAGAATTTTAATCACTGGATCGCTTTCCTTGGTTTTGAAGGAGATCGTGTTCGCATTGTTGATGCGCCCCTCCCCTTGCAAACGCTGACAATGGCTGAACTCCTTTCAAAGTGGGATGGGACTGCGATTGCCGTTTCAAAAGAAGAACTGACACATGGGTTTTTATATGAATCTCGAGTCGAAATTATTTTGGGGTTAGGCTTACTCGCCTTTGCTGTCTATTTCTTAGCGAGATGCTTCAGTAATTCATTTTCGATTGTCAAATTCAAAATCAATTCGAAAAAAGTAAGTCTCCTTTGGCAAATGTGCATTATCTTTGGATTTTCCTTACTTCTGAGCCTGGGGTACCACGCCGCATCTGATGTTGGCTTTTTAAACAATTCGACTGCTTTGGCGGAAGTGACAATTCGCTATCATTCTTCGAAGATCCCCAAACTCACCCTTGCCGAGACCGAGCAGGAAATTTCGGAAGGGGAACCATTGTTGTTGGACGCACGTTATGCGATCGATTTTCAACGGGGCACTTTACCAAACGCCAAGAGTATTCCGATCAATTCTGCATTACATGATCGTCAGCAGATTTTAGCAGGCGTTCCCAGAACAAAACGCATCATCGTGTATTGTCAAAGTTCCGGATGCGGTTTTGCCGATGAGATTGCTCAATTTCTAGAATTCAATGATTTCAAAAATGTTGCTGTGTTTCGCGGCGGATATCGCGAGTGGAGTCAAAACCACATTCCTGAAGGTAGCAGAATAGCACAAGAATGAGGAAAGTTCGCAACGATGACTGATGCAACGATGAATATGACAGACGAGATACACCTTATCGAACCAGATGAGCGGTTTCTGTTATTTGACAGCGTGGTTTCATGGGTTCTGGGTGGGTTCTTGATTCTCAGTGGCTTGCCACATCTGGGAAATCCTTATTATTTTCTTGGTTCCGTCTATCGATACGAATTGATTCCCCCGGTGATGGCACAATTTATTGCGATGGTACTTCCCTTTCTGCAGTTGGTTTTAGCGGCTTGTCTTATCTTCCGTTTTTTTCATTTCGCTGCGCACGTCATTACTCTGATGATGCTCATGGTTTTTACCATCGTTCAAATTTCGGTGAAGTTCAGAGGGTTAGATATTTCGTGTGGATGCTTTGGACCGCGCCAGAGTACGACAATCGATCTTTCCACAATTTCTCTGGTCGGTGGGCTACTTTTGTTATCGATGTCTTGGATGCTCGTGTTTTGGTGGATGGGAAGAACAGCTCAGTTCCAGGCTAATCACTGACTGGTTGAAACAGAGGAACGCGTAAACTCATTTTGAATAGAAAGATCACATAAAAGTTTCAAGGAAGATTTTCTTAAGTTTTCACTTTGAAAGGACTGTATTCACATGAAAAGAATTCTTGTAAGCATGGGTGCGATGATCGTGATGACGATTGGCCTGTTCCAGGGGCCGCAGGTCGATTCGGCAGAAAAGGTGTTGGCAATATCTGTCAAAGGGGCGGCTGGTTGTGATCAAGAGGGCTATGAGAATCAATCTTGTACCATCCTCCCCGCTTGCACTGGTGGAGTGTCTGAAGCAGCAGTAACTGTAGCGAAGGGATCGGTGGGGAGCTACAAAATAGTGGATGGGGTTCATGCAGATGGAAACTGCACCGGGAACGCCCAATGTCCCGCTGCCATCAATACGGTCAGATTGTCATCTGATGGATGTGGCGGCGGTGGTTAAGTATTGTTGAATTATATCCAGAGTGAATCAACAACAATTGTATTTTTGCGTGTGTGATTATTTTGAAGGTGTTCTGACATCCGTGATTGTCAAATCAGAGCGACAGAGGGTGTGGGAGATCTAAAGTGTGATCAATCAGTGACCCACTGTTCTTATAATAAAATACCATGTTGGTGTTTTATGAACGGTTTTCATTTTCAGTTTAAAAGGACTGGATTCTCATGAAAAGAAAATTATTTAGTGTTGGTGCTGTTATTGCACTGACAATTGCCCTGTTCCAGGGGCCACAGGTTGACTCGGCAGAGCAGGTGGCGGCCAGGTCTGTCAAAGGTGCCAAATGTAGCTTTAGTGGTTATACCACCATTTCTTGTACTATCAACTCAGACTGCACAGGAGGAACCACGAAAGCTTCTGTCTATGTAGGAGGTAGTAACGCAAGCCATCAGAAGGCAGCAGGAGGCTATCGGAATGGAAATTGCACAGGCAATGCACAGTGTCCGGCTAATGGTCTCCTTACCGATAAGTTAACTACAAATGGTTGTGGTGGAGGCGGTTAATGTTTTATTTCACTAGGAGAGAATCAGTAAAAACGGGTTCTTTTGAAGGTGCTCTGTCCTCTGTCTTTTTGATTGTCAAATCAGAGCGACAGAGGTTGTGGAAAATCTGTAGAGTGATCAATTAGTGACTCTTCGTTTTAGAATAAAATATCATGTTGGTATTTTGCGGATGATTCTCAGTTTTGATTGAAAAGGACTGAATTCCTATGAAAAGAAATTTATTTGGTGTTGGTGCTGTTGTTGCACTGACAATTGCCCTGTTCCAGGGGCCGCGAGTAGACTCGGCAGAGCAGGTGGCGGCCATGTCAGTCAAAGGAGGAGCAGATTGCAAATTTAAGGGCTTCAGTGCCGATAAGCCCTGCACAGCAATCACTGGTTGCACTCATGGTAACTACAAACTTGCTGTAGAGGGGGGAACTGATTACAGGCAGAAGGGAATCATCAGTAAACCAAATGGCAATTGTGAAGGGAATTCTCAATGTGAAACCCCAAGGACGTATCAGTTGACAATTAAGGATTGTGCTGGTGGCTAACGTTTCTCAAGTTGAAAACATACATTAGTTGTAGCGAGTAAACAACAATGAAAAACACGACTCAATTTATCAACCAAGATGTTGAGTCGTGTTTTATTTGAATTTTTCATGAGAAGTCTCAGTACTGAGAAAGTAGCATTGCGAATGCTCTTGCCAATAGTAAATCTTAGCTTTACATAAGAAAAGTCTCAGCCTTAAAGGAACACCGATGAGATCTAAAGGAACGCTATTGATCATTATCGGGTATTTTGTGATGCATTTTGTATTCACAGATACCACTGCAGCGCAGGATGGAGACACTGCTTTAAGTGGCCGGAATCTCTATCTGAACTATTTAGATCAAATTCATCAGATTTCTTTTACCAACCAGAACAGGGATCGGATTGCTGAAGACGGCGATGTGTTTACGAATGTGATTTCGCAGAAATGGAAAATTGATTTTGATAAAAAACAGGTCTGGAATGTCGTCACAAAAATGATTGGCGACCCACAAAAACCGAATCAGATGAAACCGGCTCCTGTTAGTTCAGAAACCTTGCTGGGATCAGCTCTCTATTACTCAATTGGGGTGAAACGTGATACCAACACTGCCCAATCATTCGTTAGTTATCTTGAACCCACTAAACCATTATGGAAAGAATCTGTTGGCTGGGGGTATCTGGCACCTGTGTTTGGCTATCTGCAGGATGGAAATCAATATCTGTCAATTTCGGATTTACTCCTCGATCAGACTGAAGTAAAGCAATCTGGAGGCGTTACTGAGTTGACATGCGAGACGGAAGCGTACCGCTTAAATATTCGTCTTGCCACTTCCTCGAAAGGAGGCATGCCGGAACAGATCTCTTTTACGCGAACGAAACCCGGGGAAAACGAAACTTTGAAATCAATGTTGTACACCGTGGAGCAGTCTACTGAGCAATCCGGAATCTGGTTGCCTGTAAAATATCAATGTAAAGTTGAAACTTTTAATCAGCAGCATCAACTTCCCAAAGGTGTTCGAGTGATTAATGGTGCGTTTGTTGTGGTGAGTGAGGAGAATTCCGAAGGTGAGGATAGTATAGATGTTCCTGCGGCTACATTGGTCGCTGAGGTGACTCTGACTGACATTCATCTTGATGAATTTTCTGACAACGAATTTCAGATCCAGGCAAAAGTGCCGAATGGGTTGGGAGTTACAATGCAGGATGCACAACACTTACAATATGCCTGGCTGGATGGAAAAATTGTTCCTAAAGTTGATGCACTGAAAAATACAGGTGGGTTTTACTTCAAGAATGGGTCGGGAATGCGATGGCTCTTGATCATAAATGGACTAATCATTGTGCTGATCGTTGGCTATTTCGTTCTGAGTAAACGAAGGGCATAAAGTTCCGGATGGCTAAAGAGTCAGAAGATGAATCAGCAGCAAAGCGTGGATGATCTGGATGACCTTGCCCTTTTCTGATCTCTTTCTGGGGAGAAACTTCATCGATATATATCCAGTCACATCAATCCTGTGGACTTGGTTCAATGGTGCTTGCAACTCAAAATACTGAAAACGGTTTTGATTTTTTGAGAGTAGCAGGCGTGAAGAAACCGAACGTGTTCTCTGCTTTCTTTGTGCTCACCAAAAACGCTTTTTTGCGGAAAATCGTTTCAAACTGAAGTTTTAATCTTTATCATGAACTCGATTGTTGAGTCAGGTTTAAGTCAAGCCGCTTTGAATTAGGAATGAATCAAAGCTCGTTTCGAAGTCTTGTTGAACTGGCAAGATCAGAATGTCATTCATCCCATGGGGTCTTTTAGATCGAGAGAGACAACAAAATGGATCGGAAACGTGCAGCACAATTTGATCAGGAAGTTCTGGATCTGTATGACGACTACGCCCACGGCCGATTGAGTCGGCGGGACTACATCAAACAGCTCGGTGCGTTCGCGGTGGGGGGCATCACTGTCGAATCGCTGCTGGCGAGTCTGGCTCCCAATTATGCCTGGGCGGAACAGGTCAAAGCCGACGATTCCCGGATCAAGACCGAGCGAGTGACCTACAATTCCCCCAAAGGGGCCGGCAAGATGCAGGGGCTGCTGGCGTATCCTTCGAAAGGGAAAAAATTTCCCGCAGTCCTGGTGATTCATGAGAACCGGGGGCTGAATCCCTACATTGAAGATGTCGCCCGCCGCTTGGCGACCGAAGGTTTTTTAGCACTGGCTCCCGATGCGTTAACGCCTTTGGGAGGCTATCCCGGCAATGATGACGAAGGGCGCGTGCTGCAGCGAAAGCGGGATAAAGAGAAAATGGCAGAAGACTTCGTTGCCGCCGCAAAATGGCTCGAAACGAACAAACGATCGACGGGCAAAGTGGGCGTCGTCGGATTCTGTTTCGGGGGCGGCATGGTGTATGAACTCGCACTGCGGATTCCCGATGTGATCGATGCCGGCGTTCCCTATTACGGTCGCCAGCCGGACGTAGCTGAGGTACCGAAGATCAAAGCACCGCTGCAGATTCACAACGCATCGCTCGACAAACGCATCATGGCGGGCGCTCCTGCGCTGGAGCAGGCGTTAAAGAAGAACAACATTCCCTTCGAAGCGTTTGTGTATAAAAACGCCAATCACGGTTTCCACAACGACACCACTCCCCGTTACGACGAAGACTCAGCCAAACTGGCCTGGAAACGGACGATCGCGTTCTTCAAAAAGCAACTCGCGAATCAGAGTTAATGAGAATCGGTGGATTGATTGCACTGTAAGTATTATTCCAGTTCTCGATTCTCCAGTGGTTTTTAGTTTGCCGCTGGCATTGATTGCAGGAATGTCTCAAGCCGGTTCAGCCCTTTGCTGAAATCGTCTCTGCCGAGGCCGATTCGCAGTAATCGATTTGAGATTCCCATGACTTCCCCAGGGACCAGCATCACACGCTGCTCATCGAGCAGACGCTGGCAGAACTCTGTGCTTGTGAATGATGTCGTTTGCTCAACAACGGCCATCGGACCTGCCTGGGGCGGATGCAGGTCGAGATACTGCTTGTGTCGTAAGCAGAACGCCTGCAGCTGTTTCAGATTATGAATGATTCGTTTGCGGTTACGCGTGAGGATTTCGTCGTGATGTTTCATCGCTTGCGCTGCCAGCATTTGACAAGGCGTATTGGTCATCTCGGTGGTGTAGTAGCGATATTCTCTGGCACGCTTCAGCAGATCCCGGTTTCGTGTTGCCAGCCAGCCGATCCGTAATCCTCCCAGTCCCAGAGTTTTCGATACCCCGGCGACCGAAACTGCTTTATCGTAGACGTCGCATGCAGGAGGCAGCCGGGGAGATTCCGGCAACTCCAGTAGTCGGAATTGCTCGTCGCTGAAAATCATAGCATCGTATTTCTGAGCCGTTTCCACGATGGATATGAGTTCGTCTTCGGAGATCATCTGCCCAGAGGGATTGTGTGGAAAATTAAAAACGATAAGTTTTGTCTGTTCGTTACAGAGATCGATGAGAGTCGAAACATCGAATTCGCAGGTCAGCTCATTGGTGGGACGCCACTCGATGATCTGGCAACCGATGGCTTGTGCGGTCGCTTTGAGCGAATTGAAGATCGGCGCTTGAATTACAACTTCATCGCCCGGATTCAGATTTGTCCGCATGAACGTATAGATGACTTCACTCGCGCCGCCGAAAATCAGCACGTCATCTTGTTTAAGAGTCGCATATTGACGGGCGACACTCTGCCGCAGCTCTTCCAGTCCGGCGAACGTACCATAACCAAGAGGGAGATTGGCAAGCGTTTTTTGCTCTGCATCCCCCAGAATGTCGGAGACTGATAAAGGTTCACAGTCGGAGTGACTGAGCGAGAATTCAAAACGGCCTTCCGCGGCCGCAAACCATTGAACGAGAGGGAAAGCGGGGAGTTCCATAGTTTTATCGAGGCTCGCTATCAGGTTTGCTTACTGGAATTGATTCACAATCAACAGAGTCGTTGGAAGCGATCGTTTGCTTACCGATATTGACAGATCATTCGAACAAAAGGTTCGTCCAGGCTGATTCACTTCAAGTTCCATTCTGGCTATACTGGGTGCTGCCAGCCTCGTAATATGAAAGACAGTACCTTGGGAAACTGCTGGCACAGTGTTCGTGTTTTTAGAAAGAACAACCAAAGATGAACTATACGCGATGTCAAATACACTCATGGGATAGATTGACCCTGATGGGATTGATTTTTATCTGCGTCTGTGTTTTGGGAAACCCCGGCTCAATGGCACGGGCGGACGAACCCCAGGCCGCGGACAAATTTCAGAAAATCTTATTTCTGGGCAACAGCATTACTTTGCATGGGCCGTCACCAAAAATTGGCTGGAAAGGGAACTGGGGGATGGCGGCCAGCGCCCCGGAAAAGGACTTTGTCCACATTGTGACGCGTTCGCTTGCCAAGTCGTCAGAAAAGAAGCCGAAAACGCTGGTCAAGAATATCGCCGCGTTTGAACGGCAATACGTGACGTACGACCTGAAACAAAACTTGAAAGAGGCGTTTGCGTTCCAGCCCGATCTGGTAGTGGTGGCGATTGGAGAAAATGTACCCAAGCTGGAGACAGAGGAAACGAAAATGCAGTTCAAGGCCAGCGTTGATCAACTGCTCAAGGAGTTGCGGACGGACAACCAGCCGACGATCATCGTGCGGAGTTGCTTCTGGCCCAACACGGCGAAAGACGCAGCACTGCGTCAAGCCTGTCAACAGGCGGGTGGGATTTTTGTGGACATCAGCAGTCTTGGCAAAGATGAATCAAACTACGCGCGATCGGAACGAGACTTTCAGCACGCCGGCGTCGCCGCCCACCCTGGAGACAAGGGAATGCAGGCGATTGCCGATGCGATTTTGAAAGCGGTTCAGCACTGATATTTTTGTGTGGTCGATCAAATAGAGGTGTAAGGCAACCTCTATTTCTTCGACGATTCAGCCCAATGCTTCCATATCGCACATAATTCAGTTATTTTATTTCTCCAGAAACTCTATTCTTTCAAAACGATTTACACCAGGAGAAACCACTCATGAAAGCGTTCTTTGTGATTACCATCGGAGCGATGTCGCTGCTGGGCAGCGCCGCACTGGCCCAGGATGCAACGAAAGCATTTGAGGCGGGAAAGCCGCTGGGGGCCGTCAACGAAGCCGGGAAATTTGTACCAATTTCGGATAATGTCAAAGTGTATGGCAGTTTTCGTTTTGCCGAAAGTTGCGTTTATGATCCGGTACGAAACCTGATTGTGGTCATGAACGCCGGCGTCCCGCAAAACATGCAGAAGAACGATGGTTACGTTTCATTGCTGAACCCCGACGGTTCTGTCCACACGACAAAATGGATCGGGGCAACCCGGAAAGGGCTGACCCTGAATCATCCACTGGGTAGCGCGATTCATAACGGAACCCTCTATACGGCTGATATCGACGTCGTCCGCACGTTTGATCTCGCTTCAGGCAAACCGGGGCGTGCTTATCCCGTGAAAGGCGCCACTTTTCTCAACGGGATTGCCGTCAATAAAGAAGGAACGATCTTTGTTTCCAACTCGAAGCCGGAGAACCGCGTTTATAAAATCACAGCGGACGGCGACGTCTCCCTGTTCGTTGACGGCAAGCCACTGGATATCCCGAACGGCGTGGCCATCGATCAGGACGGGAACGTGGTGGTCGTCAATGTCGGCAACAATGATGTGATGACCTTTGATCCCGCTAGTGGCAAACTGCTGCGTACCGAACACGCTGCAGAAGGGGGCAACGACGGTCTGGTGATTCTCCCCGATGGAACCAAGTATGTAAGCAGTGTCCGGTTTGGAAGCGTTTCTGAGATCCGCCCCGGTAAGCCGGCCAAGGTCATTGCCTCAGGAATCCCCAGCGCCGCATCGATGGGCTACGATTCCAAACAGAATCAGTTGATCATTCCTATGAACAACAACAATGCCGTGGCATTTATCAAGTTGAAGGACTGAGAGCATTTCCGCTGCAGCGCGTGACGCACTCGGCAGAACTGTTTTCTGAACGAAAGAAATCAGCGGGGGCAGGACTCAATGATGGAAGAGTTCTGCCCCTGTTCTTTTTTAATGAAAAGTTCCTGATATATGTTTGCGGGCACGATTGGAGTGAAATCTTCAGCATGCCAGCGTCGCCGTCCATCCCTGTAACGAGGAAGTGCAGGCGATTGCCGCGGTCATTCTAAAAGCGATTCAACCCTGATTATTATCAGGTGGGAAGGATGCATTACACAAAGGTTTCTTAACAATCATGGTACTTTTTCAAGCCTGAACCTAATCATGTTGTGGTGGTTTTATGTATAATGGGTTGGGGAATGTTAAATCGTATTGATGAAGAACTCTATCAGGTTAAGAAATGTCATCACCATCGCCTCAAATTGGATTTGTCTCGACTCGATTTGGTGTAAATACCGACATTTCGGTGGAAAGCGTAAAGTGGGCACAAGTGCTATGGGACCATTACTTCACAAGCTACTGGTATGCAGGTGAATTAGAGCGTGATCCCAATATATCAATGATCGTTCCAGAAGCAGACTTTCTACATCCAGATGTTCTCTCAATTAACGAACGTGCATTTGGGAAGCAGCACCGTGATGCCCAATTAAACAAAATGATTCTTGAGCTGGCGGAGTATCTGAAAAGGACTCTATATGAGTTTGTAAATAAGTTTTCTCTCGATTTATTAATCATTGAAAATGCCTTGAGCATTCCTGTTCACATTCCATTAGGGCTGGCGATCAGAGAGTTCATTTCTGAAACTGACTTTCCCGCAGTGGCCCATCACTATGATTTTATCTGGGAACATGAGCGTTTCGCAATTAATGCCATAGATGATCTATTGGCAGACACGTTTCCTCCATCATTACCGTCTCTTCAGCACGTGACAATTAACAGTATTGCTCAGGAAGAATTGGCACTGCGTCGAAGCGAACCCTCGGTTCTTGTTCCTTCTGTTCTTGATTTTGAGCAACCAATTGTGGATCAAAACGGCGTTAATATAAATTCAGAGCTATACAAAAACTTTAGAAGTGACATCGGTCTTGAACCTGATGATATTCTTTTTTTACAACCGACACAAATTGTACCTCGAAAGGGAATCGAAGATTCCATCAACATGATTGCCAAATTGAATAATCAAAAATGTAAGCTTGTGGTAACAGGTTCTGCAATAGATGGGGATGTAGAAGCAGATGGTGAATATTTCCCAGCGTTACAGGACTTGGCATTAAACGCTGGTGTTGATTTACGGTTCGTTTCCAGTCTGATTAGTGACTATGATCGAGAGAATGAAAAAGGGGAGAGGATTTATTCTAAATGGGCAGCATATGAGAATGCAGATCTGATCATGTTTCCGAGTTCTCACGAAAATTTAGGGAATACAATTTTAGAGGCGGTGTTTTTTAGAAAGCCCATCGTTGTGAAACGATTCCAAGTGTTTCAACGCGATTTTGAGCCAAAAGGATTTAGGATGATTCAAATAGATTCATTTCTCTCTGAATCTGCAGTTAATGGGATTCGTCAAGTACTTAATGATCCTGCGTATTGTAAATCTATGGTAGACCACAATTATAATCTGGCCAATCACTATTTCAGTTATTCGACTCTCAGACGTAAGTTGCACTCTCTGGTGACCGGGTTAGTTGATCCTGAGTTGAGTACAGCGTTTCAGTCGAAGTGGAATTAGAGCAGTGGATAGGGAAAAAGCACTTTCACTTTTGCTGGGGGGCGCGGAAGGAATACAGACCTGGAATCAAATACGGTCAAGCTCCTCAAGTGGTTTAGTTTCTGGAAACGACACTCTAGAATCAATAAACTTGAGAGGTGTCGACTGGCAGGGGGCTCTTCTTCTGGAGGCTGATCTGAGGAGAGTCGATCTGACGGATTCAGACTTACGACAGGCGATTCTATATCATGCCAACCTGGAAGGAGCGTGCCTTGAAGGCTCTAATTTATCGCAGTGTGATTTAATTGGAGCAAACTTGAGCAATGCCAATCTGAGAAATGCGCGGCTCGATAAAGCTGATCTGGGAATCTCTGTATTGTCTGGAGCCGACCTTCGTAATGCAAATTTTAAAGCAGCAAATCTTGCAGCCGTCGATTTACGTAACGGTAATTGTGATGGAACTGAGTTTTGTCTCGCCAATCTTCGCCGGGCTCGCCTGGATGGATCATCATTCATTGCAACAGATCTGAGAGATGCGATCATGGAAGATGTGACGATCACAGACGCAAAATTTATGGATTTGACCGGATATCCAAGACCTCCAAAGAGATTACGCTTAAATCAAGATGGGACTGAAGTATTAGTTGGAGAAGCTGCTCACAGATATTTCCAACCTCCAGCTGTGGTGGAGGTATTTTTGACAGAACTTCTCAGTGATGAAGAGATAGCCTGCTACCACATTCACATGGCAGAATTACATCTTCGGAAAGTTGCGATTTCGGTTGCTGTCGTTGGGGTCAGGTCAGTACAAAACGGATCGATCTTGCGGTTTCAGGCACCAGATACAGAAATGATCTATCAAGCATTACCAGATTTATTAGCCCCTTTTCGTATGGCGAAGGCAATTGATTGGTTGAATTCTTTTTCGAATCAATCGAAAGAATCACAATCACATATGATTGGCTCACTGATAAAGGCAGAGACAAAGAAAGCATCTTCCCGATGGCGATTTGCTGAGCGGATGGCGGAAGTATTCAGAGGTTACCGGAAAGCGAGGGTGTACCAAATACAGGAAGGAAGTAGTCGAGGGATTCGAATTGACATTTACACTAACTATAAGATCGCCGATAAACTGGCACGCGAAGGCTTGCCAGATGTCTGGGATGGCCGTGGAAAATTATTAATCAGTACGGGAGATCATACAGATATTCATGTGGGAGATGAAAATATGCGAGATAAATATGAGGTCGTTCAGGCTGGCGCAGTAGGTCCGCGTGCTACTGTAAATAATTCAGAATTTCATCAAATATGGGCTCAACAGTCAAAAGAAGTGGAAGTATCACGCCTCGCTGAAGATCTTGCAGTCTTGCGGGAAGCAATGAAACGTGAATCGAATTCAGCATCACATGACGTTTCAATTGGTGAGATTGCAGCGGCTGAAAAAGCTACGCATGCAGGTGATGGTCCTAGAGCAATTGAGCATCTGAAAAAAGCTGGGATTTGGGCATTTGAGATTTCGAAAAAAATCGGAGTGGAAGTTGCAATCGCTATGATAAAGGCGGCCCAGGGGATCTAGTACTTCATATTTTTAACGACTGGATCAGCAATAATGGTTACAGAGCAGTTAAGGCTTCAATTCGTATAAGGTACCGTCCCTGTTTTCGGGTTGACCTTGTAACCAAACTGGTCAATGTACTTGCTGCCATGCAAAAACTGGTCTCCCTGGGCGGCCAGTTTTTTATTTAGTGCTGCATCGAGTCGGGTCTGCAACGGGGCCGACTCGGGATCGTTGCACAGGTTGTTCTGCTGATACGGGTCTGTCTCGTTGTCGTACAATAACCAGGGGCCGTTGAGATCGCGCACATAAGTGTAACGGGCGGTTCTCAAGCCTCGATACTCTTTTCCGCCCCGGCTCCGTTGCCATTCACCGAAGGGGGAAGGGCAGGTGATGACCGTCGCCCCATCGGACGGATTTTTGCCGCCGCGCAGATAGCCGCTGTAATCAAGCCCTTCCACCGTTTGGGGAATTGTGAGTTCGCATAAGCCTAACAGCGTCGGCATCAGGTCTTCCGAATTGATGGGCGAATCGACGGTGCGGCCTTTCCCATGCTCTGCTCCGTTTAAGCGGAACAGCATCGGTACCCGCAGTGATTCGTCCCACGGTTTCTGTTTGCGGATCTCTCCGTGGGAATGCAGCATGTCGCCGTGATCGGAGGTGAAGACCACGATGGTGTTTTGGTCGATGCCTGCTTCTTTGAGTGTCGCCATCAAGTCGCCGACACAGTCGTCCAGCGCGGTACAGTGGGCATAGTAACCGGCGAGTTCTTTTTTCGCGGCTGCCTGCTGGTCTTTCGGCACATTGGGGCGCAACTTAATTTTCTCCGGCTGATACAGACGCTGGTACTCCGGGGGAGCCGTATGATATGGGTTGTGCGGCGAGCCGTACGACATGAACAACACAAACGGCTGGCCCGCTTTTGACTGGTCACGGATGTACTGCCGGGCTACCCGCGTCTGGGCGAACGCGTCGTAACCTTCCCAGGTCTGTCGTTCGGGCGAGTCGCCGTAGTAGAACGATTTGTTGTAATTATGCGTGCATTCCAGCGCCCGCCAGAATTGAAATCCCTGTCGACGCTCCGGCGGTGTGAAAGCCGAGCGGCCCCGGCCATCCAGGTGCCATTTCCCAATGAACCCGGTCGCATATCCCGAACCGGCCATCACCTCAGCAATCGTGACCGATTTCTCCGGCAGCTGCACATCGTTCAGAAAGACCCCGTGGGTCAACGGCCGCTGACCGGTCAGCAAGGACGCCCGAAAGGGACAGCAGACGGGACACCCGGAAACGGCATTTTGAAAGTTAACACTCTGTCTGGCGAGTTCATCGATGTGGGGCGTCTGGACCTGCTCATTGCCCGCATAACCGAGCGAGGGAGCCCGCCATTGATCGGTGAGAATGAAGAGAATATTGGGGCCTGTTTTTTCCGCCTGGACCCAGCCGGGAGAAAACAGACAGCCGATCAGAATGAAAACAAAAAAACGAACCTGCATGCGCGGAGTCCTTATCAAAGTTGCTGTGTCTGCGGTGCTGACACAACGGGGCTAATGATTGTTTATAGCGAATATGAATTATCAATGAATTTCCATCCCGATTGCAACGCCAACCGCGCGAACGAAGCGGAAAAAGATCATAGGAAATCTGTTTATTGACACCGTTTCTCCTTCAATCACAAATCCGTTCATCGATTTGAAGTGCTTTCAGGTGACCTTGTTTTCTGGTAATCTTCGATACTGCGCTTTTCCAGATGTTTCCTGCAGGTTCACCAGATAAAAAAAGACGTTGTCTTCAACTTTCACAGTATAATGGGCCCATGAGCAAGAATACCCCATCGATCGATATCAAATCAAAAGCTGATTCGTGCTTGAGATATGTGACTTTAGCAACGTTACTGACGTTTTTTTCGTTGTTCATCACAGATCAAACCCCCTTGTTTGTGATTTCACTATGGGTGTTTGCTGATGCAGTGCTGCTTCTGAAAGGATTGGCAGCTGGGATTCCAGCAATTTATCTTGGTATTAAAAATGAGGAAGGTCTCGTTGTTTTTGATGCCACCATAGGTTCATTGCTGGGGATCGTAATTTTGTTTCACTTATTGTGGTTTACTGTCCGGGGGGAGAGTTTTTAATTCCTGATTCAAATCGGAATTCGGGGCTGTCCCATTTTAATGATGCACGGACTTAAGGTGTTCCAGCATTTCTCTTTCATTGTTTTCGTGATGATGTATCTATGAATAAGAATCCAAAAATAAACGAAAATATCGTTATTTTGACCATACTGACTGGTATATCAATCCTGTGGTATATGGGGACTACTTCAGAACATCCTCTCACGCCTGGTTTTGTTCGAGTTGTTTTACTGGCGATTATCTTTCTCTGCTTTGTTCTGCTGCTAAGAAATGTTTTTTTAAGTAAGTACAAAACTCATTTCGGATTCCTATTAATCTTAACTGGAATCGTGCTTGTATATGTTCTGAACTTCTAAGATCGTTTCAGTCGTTGTGTCTTAAAAGAGATAGCGACAATCTAAGCTTTCTTCACGAATTCTGATTTGAGACCCATGGCGCCGATGCCGGGGATTTTGCAGTCGATGTCGTGGTCGCCTTCGACCAGGCGGATGTTTTTGACTTTCGTGCCGACCTTGACGACGGTGGACGAGCCTTTCACTTTCAGGTCTTTGATGACGGTGATCGTGTCGCCGTTTTGCAGTACGTTGCCGTTGGCGTCTTTGACGACGGGACCGGTGGGGGCGTTCTCTGCGGCTGCCTGGCTCCATTCGTGTCCGCATTCGGGACAGACCAGCATGCCCCGGTCTTCGTACGTGTATTCAAAATTGCATTCCGGGCAGTTTGGTAAATCGCTCATTTTATCTCCAGCAGTTTCAATGATCTCTCTTTCCTCGCCGATTACACGCCCGGCACCGCGTCTCGCTAAGATAACGTTTCAGGGCGCTGAAGCATAGGCAGCATGAACGGGGCAGGTTTTCCTGTTGCCATGTTGGCTACCACGAAAAGCACGAAAACAGACGAAAAAATCTGTCTATGATTGATTGAATAAGGTAACATCAAGAAGAGCGTACAAATTGAGGCAGTCAGGAACAGGGAAATGAAAGCAGAATCACATCATGTTTCATCAGGTCTCCTCCGGCTTCTCGCCGCGGCGGTGATGTTGTGTTTTCTGTATGCCTTATCCTACTGGCTGGTGGGAAGAGGTTCTGAATCGATTTACAATATGGGCAGAAATATGTTCAACACCGTGTTTACTCCTGTTGCCCTGGGGCCTGTTTTACTGCTCTGGCAAGGCTTCCGCTATCGCCGTCTCGAACCGGCGGTGATTCTGTTAAACGGGTATGGGGGAGGCTGGCTGTTCCTGTGGATCGTTGCAGATTGTACGGGGTTTACGCTGCTGGGACTTGTCTTTTTCCTGTTATACTTGCCTGCTTCGTTGATCGTGTTTTTGTATGCGACGGTTCTGCTAAGTCAGGAAATCCGCAGCCGCGAATTCAAAACGACCACAATCGTGGCGACGGTCATCACACTCTTCGCCAGCGGACAGGTACTCGTGGGCGCGGCATTAATCCCGATTGTGATTTAAGGGCGGGGAAAAACAGTTTCGGACTCGTTCTATCCGATCCCTGGCAATTTCTGTTGTTCCTCCAGGATGATACCTCGCGGTATATCTTTTGGGGTCAATTAGGAAAGCCGGAAACCGGTTCTTCTTCTTCCTCTTGGACAATGATGCGCGGGCGGAGTAATAGAAATTGGCGGGCTTGAGGAACATTGGTATTTTTAAATATCCTCGAGGCTGCATTCGATGACTTTTGAGTGATCGGAATTCCTGTTTTGTTTGTCTCCCTTTGGACAAGCTCAATTAGTATCGTCTTGCCATCAGGGACCGTGTTAACGTAGGTCCGTGTTTCCATCTCAGGCGAATTCAGGTCGCTAACCCGTAGGTTGAGGCGGACTTCACGGCGATCTGCGGAAATGACCGGTTGGACATAGATTGAATGCTTTAGCGGATTCTGCTTTCCTACCACCCGATAGTCTGTCACGCCAGCTGTCTGGCCGTTCCACAACGTGACTTTCTTCGTGACTTTGGGAGCCTGGATTAGATTCGAACGTTCATTGTTTTGTGCCGCTTCCAGTAACAGTGCGACCTGCTGGTCTGTGAGAATTATTCCCCCCAGGGGACCATTGTCTCGCTGCTGATCTTTGGTGTTCTTTTTCACAACGTTCTTTCTGGAGTCGAAATCGATGCCAAGCTGTTTCCAGATATCCTCCGGCAAGTTGAAGAGAAATCGAGATTCCACCGAAACCTGAGTGTCCTGCAGCCGGCGGAGTTGATTGAGCAAATCCTCAATTTCCCGGTGTGCCTGTGATGACTGACGGATGACAAGACTCAACGTGGATTCATGAGCGCGAATCGAGCCTGAGCCTCCGACCGTCTCCCAGCTCAGAGGCTGAACCGATGCTTGAATGATATCGATCAACGAGTCGAAGTCGATGGCGGGTGAAATTGCAGATGGTATCTTTTCGTCATTGGGAACCGGACCGGCCAGGGGAATGGGAATCGCTAAATCGGCGACTGGATAGCTGACGACGACCCGCTTTCCCTGAGCCCGTGTCCTGCTGGTGATGACGATCGCTTCCTCTCGGACGGTAAACCCGAGATCCAATGGTTCCAGCATTAAGACAAGAACACTCTTTAGCCTGATTCCTTCGACTTCGAAGTCGGTGATGGGAGTCTGGCTGTTCAAGCCGACCTCTTCCAGACCACGTGAATCGAGGACAATGTTAATACCGATCTGCTTCGAGAGCGTACGCATCACGTCGGACAACGGCAACTTCTCAATCTTCAGCGCAATTCCCTTTTTGAGCGCCTTCCATATCTTCTGTTCGGCGGGGGAGGCATTCAATGGTTGCCATTCGTCAGAGGAGCCTTCCTTGAACTCAAGAAAGCACCGCCACCCCTTGATGTCCCGCTGTAAGGACTCAACTTCTTTGCGAAGTTCATTCACGGACTTTTGTAGATCCTGTGGCTGTGGTTGTGAAATATAAGCCGCCGGTTGAATCGGCGGTTGCGCGGGGCTGGTCGATTGCTGTGTTCTGTCCTGTGTTCTGTTTTGGCGAACGGCGTTAGTAGGGCTCTGTTTTGGGGGATCTGCGGCTAAGGATAATGCACCGGCCAGCGTCAGCGTTAACAGCGCGATGGGTAAATACTGTTTCATCGTTCGATTCCTTTCACAACGGTGAAGCTGAAGGTTCGAGTTGTGATCGACTGTTCGTCATCATCTCGACTTAGTGGATTACCACTAGGACAACACATATCTCTGCCTGAGATATTGCCTTGTGTCTAGCCTGTAGAAAAAATGCATCCTCTTATTCTCACAGGACTTGCATGGTCATCAAATATCGATTGTTGCCTTGAAAATTCAGGTCGTAACAATTGTCTACTGCCTGAGTCGCGGCACTCTACCTCCGGGGCAGGAAAATTGTCAAGAGGAACACGTCGAACTTACCTGGTACGCCGCCAGGTAGCGTTTCTTAACTCGAATTGTCCTGCTAATGTGGAGGAACCGGGGCGAATGCCCTTTGGCTAATCAATCATTCCGGCTGGAAAGTTGGCAATACCAGGATCAGCGGCTGACTGCTTTCTACTGTCGACGTCTGCTGTAGATGATGAATACTGTGACAAACGCCAAAACGCAGCAGGCTTTCAGAATGAAGAGTGAAATCGGTTTATACCATGCTCGGGTATAGACCTCGATGAAATCGGAGACTCCGAAGAGAGCAAATGCGATGATACAAGTGATCGATAAATCTCTGTTTTTCTTAGTGTGACGAAGTCGAAAGAGAAAAACACACGAAATGGAAATCCAGAGAATCGCTTCGGCTAAATTGAGTATCTGATCAAGTTCAAGTGACTGAAAAAATTTCATCAAAACCTCAGAACGAGTTGTCTTTGAATCAGTCTATAAGCCGACAATCGGGACATGATACTCTATTTTATTTTGGACTTCTATCAAAATTCCGCAGAGTAGTCAGTCGACAGGGTTGCCACATCCTGCCGCGGAGGCGCACCAAACATCCGTCGGTACTCCCGGCTGAACTGGGACGGACTTTCATAACCGACGCGGAACGCAGCTTCAGCCGCTTCCAGCTTTTCACTGAGCATTAAGTTCCGCGCTTCCTGTAAACGCATCCGTTTCTGGTATTGCAGCGGCGTCATTGCTGTCACATTTTTAAAGTGCTGGTGAAACGCGGAATTGCTCATTCCCACGTGGTCAGCCAGTGATTCAATTCGCAACGGATCCGCGAAGTGGTCTTTCAGCCAACGAATGGCTCGGGCGATCCGGTAAGCCGGAGCTCCTGCCAGTGCAATCTGACGCAGACGCAAACCTTGCGGGCCGGTTAATACACGATAGGTGATCTCACGGAGTATTAACGGGGCTAAGGGACGAATGTCTCGAGGGGTGTCGAGCAGGTCGACCAGACGCGTCAACGAAGTAAGAAGATGTGATTCGACTGTTGTCACAGCCAGGCCGCGTTCCGATGGTCCGGGAGTCGTCACTTCTGATCCATCCGCCAGGAGCTCGCCGACGACTCTCGGGTCGAGTGAGATTTGCAGTCCTAAATAAGGCGTATCAGGTGTAGCCTGGACCACGCGGGCATCGACCGGCAAGTCCACCGACACAAGGAGAAACTGCGCGGGATCCATCTGATAAGACTCTCCGGCCAGCAGTACTTCCTTGGCGCCTTGTGCGATGATGCACAGGCAGGGTTCGTAGACCAGGGATGTCAGTTCTGTGGGAGCCGAGAAGCAGGAGAGTTTCAATTCGGGAATGGGAGTACTGCTCACCTTGTTCGTGGCTGAATGTCGCTCAACGGCCTGCGCCAGTGCTTTCAATACTTCATTGCTCATCATGATCCCCGGTGGTTTCTGCATGCTGCTCTATTTTCATTCCCGTGAAAGAAACCTGTCTCACGATTATAGCGGAGGCTGGCTGTGGCGACTACTGGGTAAAAGTCAATTCGAAGAGAATCAGGCAATCGCCTTGCAGGAATATGTGATCGGGGCAGGGGGATGAAGTTACGGGCCAATGCTTGTGGTAGTGGTATCTCTAGTGGTTGTGGTGGTATAGGAGAAATGCTTTCGTGTGGTGGTGGGGCGTGATACTCATTAATGTTTTGGGTTGTGGAGTATCAGGCAATAGGTGGGGAGGATCGTTCTACCGCGGGGCCGGTTCGAATTCTATCATGGGAGTGTAGCAACTGACAATCTTCTGTCGCATGAGGATAAAATCAACGATGTCTCGCACAAATTGAAAACGAAGCAGGGAGAAACTATGGAAATCACCAGAAACGGATCACAAGCATCGAAAACAGGACCAGCGGACTGGTTCACAGGAAAAACACGCATCGATCCGCTGTTTCATTCCCCCGAACCGGCACGGGCGGCGGGAGCAAGTGTGACGTTCGAACCGGGAGCCCGCACTGCCTGGCATACGCACCCGCTCGGGCAAACCTTGATCGTAACCTCGGGAGTGGGCCGGGTGCAGGTCTGGGGAGGAGAGATCAATGAGATTCGGCCCGGTGATGTTGTGTGGTTCCCACCAGGAGTGAAGCACTGGCACGGAGCTTCGCCGAGTAACGCGATGAGTCACATCGCGATTCAGGAAGCCAAAGAGGGAGAAGTCGTCGAGTGGATGGAACATGTCACAGACGAGCAATACGAATCGTAAATCAGAACGCGTCAACTAATTCAAACGTATCTCACATTTCAAAAAAGGAAACTGATTATGAATAATCAAAATATTGCAGGGAAAGTCGTCGTGATCACAGGTGCCAGTAGTGGCCTGGGTGAAGCGACTGCGCGTCTATTGTCTTCCGAAGGCGCGACCGTTGTGCTGGCTGCCCGCCGCACTGATCGCATTGAAACGCTGGCGAAAGAACTGAAAGAGAAAGGCGGCAAAACTCTGGCGGTTCCCACAGATGTGACAGATCGTCAGCAGATGAAGCAACTCGTTGATCAGGCTGTTAGTGAATTCGGTCGGATCGATGTGATATTGAACAATGCCGGCCTGATGCCGCTTGCGCCACTTGAAAGTCTCAAAACCGATGAGTGGGACCAGATGATTGATGTGAACTTCAAAGGTGTACTCAATGGGATTGCTGCCGCGCTGCCACATATGAAAGAACAGAAGAGCGGTCACTTCATCAATGTCTCTTCCGTGTACGGTCACAAACTCGGACCGGATGCCACGGTTTACTGTGCCACGAAGTTCGCAGTGAGAGCACTCTCAGAGGGACTGCGGCAGGAAGTCAAACCATACAATATTCGTACTACCGTTATCTCTCCGGGCGCTGTCGCGACCGAACTGCTGGAACACATCAGTGATGAGAAGATCCAGGCCGAAACGAAGGGGTTTGTCGACCAGATTGCGGTTCCCGCTGAGACTTTCGCCCGCATGGTTGCCTTCGCGATCAACGAACCGGCCAATGTGGACGTGAACGAGATTCTGTTCCGACCGACAGCCCAGCCGATTTAACCGGCACTTCACCGTCTACATGTAAGCAGGACACTCACAACAGGTGACTAATATAAAGGATGCAGCATGCCCCATATCATCGTCAAACTCTGGCCCGGTAAATCAGAAGAGCAAAAGCAACAGCTGGCTGAATCTATCACCGAGGATGTGATGCGGGTCTTCCACTATGGTGAGGAGTCGATATCGGTTGCCTTCGAAGAAGTGGCTGCTTCTGAGTGGCGCGAGAAAGTCTACCAGCCCGACATTCTCGATAAACCGAAACAGCTCTATAAACAACCGGGATATGACATCAATGATCTGTGAATATTCAACAGGAACGATGAGGAAAAGTGAACTCTAACTGAGAAAATTAAGGGGGCAGACCCCGATAAGAGATTTTGGATCACACTTCTTGTGTCGTCTCACTGAAATACACAGTGATGTCGTCGTTATGTTTTTTAAATTTGGTCGTTTGAGGAGAACGTAGACTCGATTTGGGCGGGAGTGTTTATTCGCGCTCAGTGCGGTATGTTCATCTTCGTTGCCGGCGGTGGTATCTGGTAGGATTGGTTTGCCGTTGATTTGTCTTAGCACTCTGGTTTGAGATCAGAGATCAAGGATTGAACTTCTCTAGGTAGCGTTTATTAATTCAAATTGGTCTTTGCAAAATGGGAGAAACCGGGGCTAACGCCCTTCGGCTAATAAGTCATTCCGGCTGGCAAGTACCCTAAAAACTAGATCAGCCGCACGGCGTTAGCCGCGGTTAAAATCGACCTGGGTTAGATTGCAGTCTTGGGATTCACATTCCAAACTAATAAATAAACGCTACCCAGGTGGGCGGCCACATAGGGCACGCCCCTATGTTGATGTGGATGAATTCATGTTCTGTTTTGTGAATCGATCTGTCTGTTTCCTGCTCGCTGTGCTCGGCGCGGGTGTTTATCCGGGCTTACCCGTTGGTGGCTCTGTGATTCTCATCTGTTTCATCCTCAGGCCCAGGGTGAGAATTCTCGACAGTGGCGTGGGGGCGTCAAGGGGGAGTCGCTTGTTTTGCTTGCAAACGACATGTGATCGGTTGGGATGCCTGTTGGAAATTCTATAAATGCAGCGTGAAGCGTTTCGATGTCGTTTGATCTATGAGGTGCAGGGGAGCAGTGATTTGGAAAAACGGTCTGAAACAAGCGGGTTTGTCAGTGCTGAATTTCTCAGTGGTACAGGAATCTCAACTGAACCAGTAGTGCTTGCTCACGCGCGCGACTTTATCTCCGCATGATCATGCCGATGCGCGCGTTATCGTCAAGACTGGTTTTTTCAGTGTATTGGAGACTGTACAGTTTTGTGTTCGCTGAACGGGTATCTCTATCTGTCTGCTGCATTCTGTGGGAATTCTGTCGATATTCGCATGTAAATTTTATATGATGGGCGGGTTAATATTTAGTGAATTCGACTTAATGGGGCCAACGATGCGAATTCTGATTGGGTGGGATAATCCCGAAGAGTGTGATCTCATTTCTCTGTATCTGGGAGTGAGTGAAAATGACCTGGTTATTTGTCCAACGACTGAGGAGTTTCTGGAACAGGCATTAGACAATAACTCATGGGACATCATTTTGATGACGATCATGAGTCCCGATCCGCAGACGGCGTTTGATCATTTTGAACAGATCCGCCAGAAGCATCTTGATACGCCGGTTGTGGGAGCCTGTCCGACCCAGGGGACCTTCCATGTGGCCCGCTTTTTAACCGCAGGCATGCGGGCTTATATCATTCGCGATGAAGGCGGCGACTTTATGTTCCTGCTGGAAACCACGCTGCAGAGTGTGGTTGATTCCGTCAAAGCGGAACGTGAGCGATTTGTGGCGGAACGTCTGCGTGAAGAAATCGAATCGGTGCGGAAATTACAGGAATCGATTATTCCCAGCGATCTGGAATCTCCCGATCGGTTTGATGTGACGGCGCGTTATGAATCTTCACAGATTCGCGTGTTCGGCGGCCAGCCTGTGACACTGGCCGGGGGGGACTATTACGATGTGTTCATGCTGGACGATGAAAATCTGGTACTGCTAGTCGGCGATGCATCGGGGCACGGGATGAAAGCCTGCATGTCGATTATGACGATGCATACGCTGGTGGGCATGATCCGTTCCAATAAATATCTGGACACAGCGGCGTTTGTGTCGGATGTGAATAATCGTTTGTGTAATCAGGCGATTGTGAATGACGATGGTGGCTTCATTACGCTGTTGTATGGCATTTTGAATGCAAAGACGAACGAGTTTCAATGGACGTCAGCCGGCGCGCCGATTCCGATCGTGCATGAACTGGAAACGAATAAGGTTTATGAACTCGGGTCAATTGATGACGGCGGGCTGCCTCTGGGGATCGTGCCTGAAGTGGAATATGATATTCACACCTCGGTGGTGCCTCCCGACAGCCGCCTGCTGATTTTTACTGACGGACTGGCAGAAGCATTTCCAGGCGAGAAAGAGACGTTCGGCGAGTTTGGAATTCCCGGTATTATGAAGTCTTTGCAGGAGTCCCGTTCGAATGATTTGGAGACGGCGTTGTCCAATTTATTCCGCGATTCGAATGCTTTTACAGACGGATCTGGCAGACACGATGATACGTCTGTTGTGTTATTAGGCCGAAAAAATTAGAGTTCCTGTATTATCTGGTAGCGCGACTTGATTGGCGACGTTTGTCTGATTGATATAGGAACATTCGATTTATGGCTGCTGATGCAGAACTGAACCTGACGTTCATTGAGAAAAAGCTGGGGACACTGGGACGTATTTCTCTCTACGCGGGCTTATTTGGCGTTTATAGTCTGATTCCCGTGCTGAAAGATAATGTCGATTTTCTGACTCATTTCGGAATGACTTCAGAATCCGTAGAGAGAATAAAGAGTATGGGTGATGTGTCATCTGACATTCACACCACGCTTGGTCTCGTGCTGGGTTTATTGTTAGTCTTTCGGACAAACAGTTCCTATGCCCGCTGGTGGGAAGCACGCAAGTTATGGGGGAAGCTGGTTAATATCAGCCGCAACATGGCGATCAAATTTCGTGAGTTTTCGAACTTTGGTTCCGATGAACTCCGCGAACTGGGGGATCTGATTGTTGCCTTCCCGGAAGCGTTGCGAGATCACCTGCGTGAAGACGACGACTTTGACATGTTTCCGGAAATCGAGCAGATCGATCCGCCGCCCCGGCATATTCCGGCTTATATTTCGGATTTGATCTACCGCCGTGTGATCGGCTGGAAGCGGTCTGGGTTAATTGACGGGGACGAACTCCGCATTCTGGATTCCGAGACCCGTGAATTGATGGAGATTTGTGGCGGCTGCGAACGCATTCGCCGCACCCGGCTTTCGCCATCGTATCGACTATTCGTGCGGCACTGTATCGGACTGTATTTGTGCACGCTGCCCTGGGGACTGGTTGAGGATTTTGAGTTCTGGACGATTCCGATCACGATCATTCTGGCTTACTTCATGATCGGGATTGAAGTGATTGCGCACTCTGTGGAAGAGCCGTTCGGTCTGGATGAAGACGACCTGGATCTGGATGGTTTATGCATCACGATTCGATCCACTGTGAATGAAATTCTGGACCGCTTCGGGAAAAATGCAGGTGAAATCGCACGCCCGGGGACCTCTTCGATTACCTTTGAGCAGCCCCTTCCTGAGGGGGGGAGTGCTTCTGGTTGAGTCGAGTGGCTTATTCTGTCACCTGTCGCATGAAATTGGAATAGGCGTACCATTCGGGATCGGTTTCGGTGTGAATATCAATCGGCAGCGGAGGCAATTCCGCAGCCGCTTCATTCAGAGCCTGTAGTGCCTGATCCGCGTCTTTGAGATACCACTGCCATTCGCACATCTGGTTTCCCGTAATCAGCATTGTCATGAAGCCCAGCGCTGCCTCCTGCCAGGCAGCGACTAGTTTCTCTTCAAACTGATTCATCAATTCCAGGTCTTCCGGACCGGGCATACCGGTTTCGTTGGGAGACACGTAGTTCCAGATAATCTCAATTCTCGCAGGAAAATCAGCAGGAGAAATCTCGGTTGGAATTTCCGGCAGAAGTCGAAACAGAACGGTCATGTCCTCTTCGGTGGCGGTTGCGGTTAACCATTCTTGTTCTGGTTGTGGCTCTGTCAACTTTGGGTTTCCTGTGGTTTAGGTTGTGTCATCAGGGAGACGATGATCAAGATAATAAAGCCGAGTGGAATCGTCACCAGACCAGGTTGGCTGAAGGGGACGATGGCAGTTTCCGGATCGAGACCATAAATACCTTTATAGGAATCGGCACTGAGCAGAATCCAGCCGAGTGAAGAAATCATACCGGCGAAGATCGCGGCTGTGATTCCCTGTTTGGTGGTCTTGGGCCAGAACAGCAGCATGACGAGGGCCGGCAGGTTCGCCGAGGCGGCGACACTGAAGGCCCAGCCGACGAGATAATTCACGTTAAATTTCTCAAACAGAATTCCGAGGATGATGGCAATGACGCCGACTACTACGGACGCGATTTTTGCGATCCGTACTTTGGCGAAATCGTTCATTTCGATTTTTAGAAAGCTCGACATCAGGTCGTGCACGACCGCACCGCTGGAAGCGATGATCAGACCGCTGACGGTTCCGAGTACTGTGGTAAAAGCGATGGCGGAAATGATCGCGAATAACCAGTCGCCGATGCTCTTGGCGAGTAGAGGGGCCGCCATGTTGCTGTTGGTCACATCAAGTGCGCCACTGGTCATGGCACCCAGACCCATGAATAATGTCAGGATGTAGAAGTAACCAATACTGCCGATCCCGACGATGGTACTTTTACGGGCACTGGCCTGATCTTTCACCGTGTAATAGCGGATCAAGATATGAGGCAGGGAAGCGGTTCCACAAAACAATGCCAACATCAAAGACAGGAAGTTGAGTTTGCCTTTCAGATCGGTCCCGCGAATGCCCGCGAATTTCGGATGGTTACCGGGGCTGAGTACTTTTTTACCTGTTGTGGGTTTGGGGTAATAAATGGTGATGACGGAGCCATCTTTTTCTTTGATAGTTTCTGAGCCCCAGAGGATGATTTCGCTTTCCCGGATTGTACTCAGGAATTCGGCTGGACCGAGCGAACCGGTTTCCGTTTTATCGCCGGGCAGCTTGCTGATGCGACCGACGGGATAGAGATCGGTTTCTCCTTCGCCGGTTCCCTGTGGGAGCCCGTTGATCACAATTGAGCCGTTCTCGTTTTTTTGTCGATACTGAGTTTCCGAGAGGAAGAACTGTTTGTCTGAATCTTCCGTGAGTTTCCAGTAGGAGACTTTGTCGGCTCTGGTCAGTTGCAGGATGCCTTTTTTATCCCAGGGACCCTGAGTGAGGGGGATGAGCGAGTCCTGTTCGTTGAGATCGAGTTCTGATCTCCAGTGTTCGATATCATCGGCGGCGGCAGGTCCCAGAATTTTGAATTGATGTGTTGGTTTACCGTTGTTTTCGGGATCTGTGGTTAATCCTCGCTGCAGAATCAGGACCGTCAATACGGTACTGAAGATGACGAGCAGCGAGCCTTTGAGGAATTGCACATAAGTGGTACTGACCATGCCGGCGGTGACGACAATCAGAATCACGATGGTTCCCACCATGAGTACGCCGACATAATGCGGGAAGCCCAGGAGGGGCGTGATCAACGCACCGGCGCCGACCATCTGTGGAATCAGATAAAAAATACTGACGACGAGCGTACTGATGGCGGCGGCGAGTTTGATGCCTCGCGATTGAAATTTGCTGTCCAGCGCATCGGCGAAGGTGAAACGTCCCATGCGTTTGAGTGGTTCGGCAATCACGAACAGGGCGACAATCCAGCCGGCCAGATAACCGATGGAGTAGAGAAACCCGTCGTATCCATAGAAGGCAATCATACCGCAGATGCCGAGGAACGAAGCGGCGGATAGATAATCGCCGGCAAAGGCGACGCCGTTGACAAACCAGTGGATGCCACCGCCGGCAGCGAAGTAGCCTTTGGCAGATTTTGCTTTTGCTCCCAGCCAGAAGCTGAGACCAAGGGTGACGGCAACGATGGCGCCGAAGATCAGCACCGCCATGAGGGAAGGTTCGTAAATCATTCTGATGCCTCCTTACTTTCTGAAGTAGGAGAGGAGACATCATTGCGGCAGAGCCAGCCGTAGATCATGGCGAGTGCAAATGCAGCGATGATCAGAGTGAAGCCGTAAACAATCGCCAGATTCAGCCCCGCGAAGACGACCAGTTCCATCTGGGCGGGAGAGAAGGTATTCAGAAAAACGAATCCGCCATACAGAGCCAGATAGACAATGAATAATTTCAGCCCCAAGCGGGTATTTCGCGAGATCGTCTCGAGATTTTCCTGCTCACCAGGCTCGTTGGGGCCGTGGTCAAAACCTGCCATAAGAAGTAAACCCTTTAGTTGAAACGCTTGTTCGGGCTCGGTCAGCCAGAATTGCCAGATTAGAATTATGTTTGGGAATGCCTATTCAACCCGGAATTGAGCGAGGAATCAACTAAGATCAGAAGGGGACCATAAAAGAATTGGGAATCGGAAGGCATTTTTGAGGAAAAGCAAAGAGATCGATCAGCAGATGTGACTGAATCGGGTCTTGCATTGTTAATCAGAGTCGGGAGTAACGGGTTTGAGGTGGATCCGGTTTTCGTTCAGTATTTTGGGGCCGATGCCTTTCACCTCTAATAAATCGTCTATCGAACGAAAGGGGCCGTGCGTTTCCCGATGCGCTACGATTTTCTTTCCCAGGATCGGCCCGATGCGATTCAGCTGGGCGAATTCGACCCAGGTGGCTTGATTGATGTCAATCTGATACTCGTAGGGAAGTTGTTTTTGCCGTTCGATTTCGACGGGTTCGGTACCCCAGCGGGAGAGTCGGGCCAGATGAACAACAGCAAGCACGAGGATGGCTATGAACAGCAGGCCGAGAAAGAATTGATCGTCGCGTTGCAGTCCCAGAAATGATTTGGATGGCGTTTCTTCCGAAGGATCATTCTGCATACGTTGGCTGCCAATCAGGTGATAACGTGAAAATTCGTTACGCTGATTAATACAGTATACAGATAGAGAGGAGAATGAAACTGGGGCAAGTGAAAAATGTTTTGGGGTTTTTCTAAACCAGTACTGCTAAAAAGCTAAAAGGCCAGGCAACTATTTGACCTCGTCGTGTATTCTTCATAGAATGGAAGCATAAACCAGTAAACATATCGCAAATTCGAGGCTGACTCAGACAGCAGGCTTTCAGCCATAAAGAATTGATTTCAACGTTGAGGGGGGTTCTGTGAAACACTTTTTACTCTGTACAAAAAATCGTCGGCTCAAGCATTCTGTGTTCACATTCGTGTCTATGACGCTCTTGGCGACAAGTGTTTTATATGCACAGAGTAAAGATACAAAGGGGCCTCCAAAGCCTCAGGAAATTACTTTATCTTCACTCGATGGCTGGCCAATTTCGATTACGTATTACGAATCGAGTAACGCCTCTGATTCTCCTGTCGTGGTGCTGCTGCATGGAAAAGCGGGTAGCAAAAGAGTCTGGGATAGAAAGTTTGCCTCAGTTCTACAGCAAAACGGTTTTGCGGTCGTTTCGGTTGATCTGCGAAAGCATGGAAAGAGCCAGGCGCCGGCAGCAAGTGCCAGCGGCAGCAAAAATCAAAAACCAAGCTCAAAGCGACGTCTTTCCGCTTTAGACTATAAAGCGATGGTTGTTGACATGGAAACAGTCTGGAAGTTTCTATTTAAAGAGCATCAGGAAAAGCATTTGAATATGCAAAAGACGGCGATTGTTGCTTCGGACATCAGCGTACCTCTGGCGTTGAATTATGCACTGATCGACTGGAGTAAGTTACCTTACGATGATGCTCCGGTGCTAGCAGCAAAAACGCCGAAAGGTCAGACGGTTCGTGCGATGGTCTTGATCTCGCCGGAATCCAGTGTGCCCGGACTTTCAGCCTCGCGTCCCACTGTGCAACTGAAGTCGCCTTTATTTGGGATCAGCTTTTTTGTTTGCAGTGCTAAGGGAGATTCGCTTGATCGGGGGATGTCCAAGAAACTATTTTCCCAGTTGAGTTCCGTTCCTGATTCGGACAAACGCATCTTTTCGAAAGAGTTTCCTGGAAAGCTGCGTGGGACCGATATGCTTGGAAAGCGGTTGGGGTTAGAGCTTGAGATTATCAAGTTTCTGGATGTGTTCCTCAAAAAACTGCCGGGTGAATGGTCAGACCGTAGAAATCGATTAGACCGGGACGAATAAGTCCGTTTCTCGTTTCAGGCGGCTTTCCTGGTGATTGATTGTTGAGCTGGGTTCTCAGCATTCTGCAGAGATTTCACAGCAATCTTCTCAGAGAGGAATGCCATTTCTGCTTTGATTCCCTCGATTTCCCGCTCTTTTTCGGCAAGTACAACTTCCAGACGCGCGATCCGCTTTTCTGGATTGCGGTGCAAGATGCGGTTGATGACTTCCAGCACCAGCAGTGCCCGGTAGAGTTTGATTACCAGGCTTTTGAGGCGGAATACTCTGGCCGTTTTTGTCAGCTGGGCGAGGCGCAACGCTCTCATGAAGGCGATCATAGGCAGGCAGATGACGGCTAAATCAATCCAGTGTTTGCGGCAGTATTCCAGGCGCTTTTCTTCGATGGAGATCATGACCGTGAACTCCAGCGTAAAGGCAAACCAGATCAAACCTGTGGCGAGGGCCGTCATGTCGGCCAGGATCGGGCTTGATTCGATTTGTTTTTGCCAATAGTGCTCCACCGCGAACAGAGGCAGTACCAGTAACGCGATGATCAGCATGGGAGCCGAAAATGATTTCTGGATTTTTTCCCGGAATTCGTCGGTCACTTCCTGCCAGGCAAGAATGGGAAACCAGATAGCACGTCCAGTCATTTGGTCACGCGCACAAATTCGGAGCGGTGGAATCAGGCAGTAGAGCAGATTGAATTTCCAGCGAGGGCTGCCTAAAGCCAGGTGAACGACGGCTTCCAGGATAAAGAGTGGATACAACAGGAACAGGCACCAGTTGCAGATATCGAGGACAATTCCTGGAGATTCCACATTGCTCAAGTGCAACGTGCCGGCAACAAAAACGAGAAAGAAAACCGCACTGAAAAACATGGGGGCGGCTGCAAACTGATCGACTTGTTTGATGTATCGATTCATGGTTTTCGTGATCAAATCTAAGAGCTGTGTGGAAAACAGATCGAGATACAGGCCCTCTCGATGCCGGATTGGGGATGAGATTTATATTTGATATCGGCAAAAGCGCCTATTCAGAATAATCGGATCAGTTTTGCAGGGTTCATTTCGATGAGAATCAATACGACGACAGTTTCTGGGTGGCTGAAAAGTTGTAAGTGCCTGTAATCAATGTCTAATCCGGTTTTGTGGCGTTATAGATTACCTGGTTTGATGATTGTCTGTTTCTGAAGGGTGGTTTTGTAGATGTGGTGTCGTAATTGTTACAATAAATAGTTGAGTGGTGTTGCGAAAATGATTTAATCTTGATTGATGTGAAATTGTATGTGTTTGTTATATAACAGGATAGGGTGTGTTGTTGGATTTGGTTTCTCTTGATTGGCACGCTGAATGCATTAGTTGGAATTACCACTTGGTGGTTTAAATGACAACAAATTTATGTAATCAGATTCAGGAGATATTTAAATGACACGTTTATGTACGACATTGGCAATTTGTCTGGCTGCAATGGTGATGGTTTCAGATCGGGCTGATGCCTCTGATCAGAGTGCGATGACCGGTTCAACAGAAGTAAAGACTGCTTTTTTTCAACCACGTCCTGGTGGTGTTGTGGATGTACTGACTTCACCATTTCGGGCATTGACAGGTAATACCAGTTATCGCGGACGTCAGCAGGCTTATGCACCTTATTATGGCCAATCAAATTATCGTAGTCCCAGCGGAACGACTTGTGTGAACGGTCGTTGTTATACAGGAAGCAGTTACGGCAGCTCATGTGTGAATGGATACTGCCCCACCGGTTCCTGTGCCACCGGCAATTGTGCTACCGGAGCCTGTACGACTGGTAATTGTGGAACCGGCTATCAATATGGAAATTGCCCAGGCGGAAATTGTGGTACAACGCGTTACCAGACTCTTCCTTTCCAGACTTATACAGGATATCGGGGAGTCAATCAGGGTAATATTCCGCAGTATTCCACTTACCGCCCTGTAAGCCAGCCTGTTTATCGGCCTGCTGTACCTTCGCGGACCAATTCAATCCGAAATGATCCTTTCTTCCCTTAAGCTGAAAACAGGGGTTTTACGAATCGAGGTTCTTTAAAACAGGATTGACAATGCGTTTGTACAAACACTGAGCTACTGGACAGTTCCGGTAGCTCAGTTGTCATTTCTGTGAAATTGATCTGTGTAAAGTTATTTTACTTGCTAGACTAGTTACAGGTATCAGCTAATTTGTGAGTAAACTCTGAGTTGGTTGAATAAAATACAAAACGATTGTTATCACAATAATTTCTTAATGCTTCAACTGATCTTCACGAAGTATCCTGCAACACAAAAAAGGATAATCATTCGAGGAAGGGGACGTCGAAGAATAGAGACAGGTATAACGTCAGTCATCAATATCAGACGGGTCCTGAGTTTTGCAGGATTGTCTGTTGAAATATTAGAGATAAAATTACTGTATTGAAACGAAAGTTCTGATTTCTTTTTTTGGCGCTCAGGAGAAGAGGACTTAATTTTCACACCATGGAGTCAATACGGTAATTGTCAGGAACAGGTTTTTAATGGGTCGCGAATTGGTACACTCTCTCAGCTCCCCGATTCACTCGATGCACACATTTTCCTACGGAGCGGTTCCGCAGGACAACGGGGTGCTTTTTTCTGTTTACAGTCGCTCGGCAACTTCGATGTGGTTGTTGTTGTATGATCGCGTCGATGATTTAGAGCCATCTGAGATCATTAAGTTCAGTCAAGAGTATGGTCGTCTGGGTGATATCTGGACGGCGTTTGTTTCGGGAATCGGTCCCGGGCAACTCTATCATTTTCAGGCCGATGGTCCGTTTCAACCAGAGATAGGTCATCGTTTTGATAAACGGGCCCGATTGATCGACCCTTATGCCAAAGCGTTGGCAGGTAATTTTCAACCTTCGCCCGATGGCATTGTTCGTCCGCCGAAGTGTGTTGTTGTTGATGACCAGTTCGACTGGCAAGGCGACCGCCATGTAAGACATCATCTGGCAGATACCGTTGTGTATGAAATGCACGTACGCGGTTTTACAAATTCCCCTTCCAGTAATGTTGAAAATCCTGGAACGTATCTGGGCGTCATTGAAAAGATTCCCTATCTGATTGACCTGGGAGTGACTGCCGTTGAGTTGATGCCGATTCATGAATTCCCGATGAATGAAGCCGATGGTTCGTTTACGGATCATCAGAATTACTGGGGCTATGAAACACTGGCGTTTTTTGCACCACATCGCGGTTATGCAAAAGGTACTGAACCCGGCGCTCAGGTGCGCGAGTTCAAACAGATGGTGCGGGCGTTACACGAAGCAGGCATCGAAGTCATCCTGGATGTGGTGTTTAACCATACGGCAGAAGGCAATGAAAATGGTCCTACGCTTTCGTTCCGGGGATTGGAAAACCAGGTCTATTACCATTTAGAGCAGGGTGGGAAATACTATAAAAACTATTCGGGATGCGGTAATGCGATAAACGGGAACCATCCCGTTGTACGAGAGATGATCTTCCATTGTCTGCGTTACTGGACCTGCAATTATCATATTGATGGTTTCCGCTTTGACCTGGCATCGATTTTGAGTCGCGACCGGAGCGGGAGACTCGTGCCGAATCCGCCGTTGGTAGAAGCCATCGCAGAAGATCCGCTTTTGGCAGATACCAAGCTGATTGCAGAGGCCTGGGATGCCGCCGGCGCTTATCAGGTTGGATCATTTTCACACATCCGCTGGGCTGAATGGAATGGTCGCTACCGCGATGATATCCGCAAATTCTGGCGCGGCGATACTCCGACATTAGGAGATTATGCAACTCGAATTTCTGGCTCCAGCGATCTCTATCAGAAAACGGGTCGCGAACCATTTCATGGCGTCAACTTCATTACCGCCCACGATGGTTTTACGATGAATGATCTCGTGAGCTATGAGTACAAGCATAATTACGCCAACCGTGAAGACAATCGGGATGGCGAAAACAACAATATCAGCATGAATTTCGGGGTGGAAGGTCCGACGGATGATCCCGCGATCATTGCGATGCGTGAACGCCAGATTAAAAATTATCTGGCGACCCTGTTTTTAAGTCAGGGCGTTCCCATGCTGCTTTCTGGCGATGAATGCCGCCGCACACAGCGCGGGAATAATAATACGTATTGCCAGGATAATTCAATCTCCTGGTTTGACTGGTCTTTAGTCGAGAAGCACAGCGGCTTGTATCGGTTCTGTAAAGAGTTGATTCACTTCCGACTCTGTGAGCCGACATTGCGGCAACGAAAATTCCTGACTGGTCAATCGGACGGTGTTGAGAAACTGCCTGACGTCAGCTGGTACAATGTGATGGGGCACCCCGTCGATTGGGCTCACGATCATCACTGTATGTTATGTATTCTTGGAGCGAAGCATTCCTCGCGTCGAATGCGTGATGGTTCTGACTTGATGATTCTGGTGAATTCGTCTCCGGATGCCCAGGCGTTTGAGTTGCCGTTCGGCATCAAGCCGAAAGAGTGGAATTTGACCGTCGATACATCAGCCCGTTCGCCGCTGGATATCTTTCCGAAGCGAGATGGAGCGACATTGTATCCTCGTGTCGCTGTTCTGCCGGCCCGGTCATTGCGTTGTTATGTACGACGATCCACCCGTCGGTGAGATCCGGGTTCATCCCCAGAGCTGCATGATGACAATGATGATTCCCAGTGGAATACACCAGTACGCGAAGTAGTGCAGTTTGCCTTTTTCAAGCCAGCGGACCAGCAGCCACAAGGCGACCAGTCCGACAACAGCTGAGATCACCGCCCCTACAGCCAGCAGGCTCAGGGGCGTGCTGATGTGCTGGTTGGACAGGATTTCCCCCAGTTCGAGAATCGTCGCGCCGGAAATAGCGGGAATCGCCAGCAGGAAAGAGAACGTGGCCGCAGACTGTCTTGACATTCCGGTAAACAGACCCGCGACGATGGTGCTACCACTGCGGGAAATGCCTGGCAGAATTGCGATGGCCTGCGCAAAGCCAATTAACAGCGCCTGTTTAAAGGTGATCTGTGTGTAGCTTTGATCCCTCTGAGGAATGCGGGGAATCATCAGCAGGAATAATCCGGTGACAGGCAGCATGCAGCCCGCTAAGAGAGGGCTTTCCAGCACAGGCTCGGCGAATTTTTTTGCCGTGAGTCCAATTACCACAACAGGCAGTGTTCCCACAACCAGCAGCGGGATGACTCTGAGGTCCTGGCTTAATAAACGAAAGATGGTTCTGTGGTAAAAGATCAGGATGGAAAGTAGGGTGCCTGCGTGCAGCACGATATTGACGTCTGTCTGGTCGGCTTGAATATCCAACAGGCTTTCGGTGATGACCAGATGTCCTGAAGAGCTGATGGGGAGAAACTCACTGATTCCCTGAATGATTGAGAGGAGGATCATTTTTAACCAGGTCATGAATCAGTCTTTTTCTGCTAAAAGGAGCATGGAGTCAGGGGAATTCACTGTCAGCTCGCTCACTTAGGGGGATTTCCGAAGAGAAATGTCTAAGAAGGGCGTGGGCTGTAAGTCTGATTATATAAAAGACTTATGGTTTATGTCCTGGCGAGGGACTTAGTAAGAACCCTGAGAGGGATCTTTAGAGGACTCTATAACGAGGAATTGGAATCTTGTCAATTTGAGTCAACTTTGACGGTTGTACGGGTTGATTCGAGTCGCTATCGTAGTGAGGAATTGTAAATAACATTTCCAAATGTCTTTTTCACAATTGTAATGGAACACAATGAATACACTCATACCAGCAACTCTGGTGCTGTCTCTTTCGCTGGCACCAATGAAAACTGTGGAAGTCCCGGAATTACCCGAGAACGTTGTGAAGTTGTTCAAAGCCGAACAGGATGTTTCGCGTCATCAAATTCTTCTGTTTACCGCCAGTTGGTGCCCTGCCTGTGTGCAGTTGAAGAACAATGAATTCCCGGCATTGAAGGCAAAGAACTGGGAGATTGGTGCCGATAAATCGAGCCATATCCGTGTGATTGATGTCGACCAGCATCAGGGGCTGTCAGACAAATACAATATTCAATCTCTGCCGACACTGGTTCTGGTGATCGATGGTAAAGAAGTGAAGCGATCAGGTTCTCTGAATGCGTACAGCATTGCTGAGATGTTCTACAATCGCAAGTAACTTAATGCGACGTCAAATGGGAAGATTCCGAGCCGGCACCTGGTGTCGGCTCTGTTACTTTCCAGGCTCCCAGTATTTTGGATGAGGCGATTTCGTTGCGCAGCTGATGCACTTCAACTCCCATTCGCTCAAGTGAATGCTGCATTGAATGAACCTGCTGGCATTCCTGTTCCAGATGCGGAAACAGTCCATGAGCTAATTTTGCTTGTGCGAGATCATCTGAGAGTTGATTGATTTCCTGTGTGAGTCCTCGCTTCAGCTTCCGCGTAAACATCATCACCAGAAACCCCGACCAGATCAAAAAAATGACGCCGGCGGTCACATAAAAATCAATGGGCAGGATGTGCGATTCGTTCTGAAACGAATCCAGGAAGAAGTTTTTTCCGATCCGTACCAATGCGTAAACCACAAAAGAAAGAAAAAGCGTTTCATAAACGGCCCGGGTGAACCAGCCCGAGTTTTTATGCGCCAGTCTGTTGATGATGCCGTCAATTTTAGTCCCCGCATCATTCAGGAATTGTTCTTCAACGTGTGCTGCTTCCGTCTGAATTTTTTCCAGCGAGCCGGCGAGGTGATCCTGCTGAGTCACAATTCCTGCGGACTGGACATAGCCATCAATGAGTAGTTGCGATTCTCTGAGCTTATTGTCATCCAGGCCGAACGAACCAATCCGTTTCAGGCGATCTTCGGCGGCCTGTTCTTTATTTCGTTCTCCCAGCCAGCGGGCGCCCTGAAGGGCACCGATCAAAGCGACCTGGGCCGAGTTTCTTGCCCGAAACAGGCTGGCGGAGGCGATGAAATTTCCCAAGCCATTGTAGAGACGGAGCATTGCAGAGAAGGGGCTGAATCCCCAGGAGTCAGATACGCAGGAGATTAATCGGCGCTCCCAGAGATTACGGCTGATGAGCAGTTCTGTCCGGAGTTCCTGCGACATCTGTGCGGTCAGTGTGAGATGCTGCTGTTTCAAAAATGATTCCAGTTCGCGTACTGCGGGCAGATCGGCATCCATTTTTTGCGAACAGTGGTCGATGGCATTCTGGATCAGTTCCAGCAGATTGGCGCGGCGGACCTGCAGGCGTTCTGATTTTCCCAGTTGTGTACTCAGGATATCTTTTAAGCCGGCGAACTCTTTATCCAGCGGTCGATCTGCCAGTTGATCTTCCAGTGCTTTGACCGAATCAACGAAATAAATTTCCGGCACTTCAAATTGCTGAGAAAGTAACTCTCGCCAGTCTTCGCGAATATCTTCATCGAGGCCGGCATGCGTTTGTACGAAAATTAACCGTCTGCCGACGGCCGCTTCTTTCAGCTCTTCGGAAACGCGCGCCGATCGGTATTTCTGTTGTGTCGATGTATAGAGCAGGATATCACACAAGGGGACAATGTGCTGCAGACGGGTGAGGTTGCTTTCGACCTCGGTCACTTCAGACGTATCGGGGTCGGGGCAGTCGATCAGAATAATATTACGAAGTTGATCGAGGTTCTTCTGTTCTACATGAAACTGGCTCAGGTCCAGCCCCAGTCGATCGAGGTTGGTTTCAGGATGGGCAATCAGTACGGGTTCCATTGTGGTCGGGCGTTGTCTGCCCGACGTGGTGCAGTAAGAACCAATCAACGCATTGACCAGACTGCTTTTTCCGGTGCCAGTCCCGCCGAACGTCGCAATCACCAGAGGTGATTCCAGTCGCACGCGCAGCATGTCCAGACGGGGGAGTAACTGCTGGATCACTGCCTGGCATTGTTGGGCGGTTTTCCAGTGGGTTGTCTGCTCACTCCACTGTTTGAGTTGCTGGATTAAACGATCCACCGTTGCCAGCATTTCAATTTGTGCTAATTCCGATGTAGGCATGCGGGAATGATTTCCTGTCTTAAATGCTTGTTGTCCTGTTGAGACTGAAAAGGGCGATCTGTGTTATAGCGAGATCCGTAATTGACTGAGTTGCGTGTTTAGCTTTGAGACTGAATTTTGAACGGACTGATACATTTCTGAGTCCGGCAGACTCACCGCTGATTTTAGTTCTTCCGGCAGTGTTTTCAATAAATGTTCTCGAATCGCCGTGGCCAGCCATTCTGTTCGTTTTTGTGCAAAGACGGCGTGGAACCTGCGGAATTTGGCTTCGAGATAGCCGGCGCCGCTCGCGGCCGTACTGCTGACGGCGGTTTCTCCCACAGTCGTGGTTACAGCGCCTCCCGCGACATCGCCGCTGACATTCACGACGGACTGAATCATCGTATCTGTAACGATCTGCGTCCCGACATCACCCACGGCACCAAAGCCAACGAAAAACAGGCCCACGCTCAATGCGGGCCGCGCCACCGCTGCGAGATGATCCAACTGTTTCAGGAATGTGTAGTACTGCGGGCTTTCGCTTTTGAAAAATGTCATTTCACTGTCGATCAGTTCTTCGAGTTGCGCTGTGAAATCGAAGTTGGCATGTTCCTCGTGTAGAATCTTTAACAGTTGCTCGCGCGAGGTGCCATTTAAGACTGACTTCAGTCGATTGGTTAACAATTCGTTTCCGAGTTCACTCACCAGGGTCAGGCGGTCGTAAATTCCTTCGACGGTTTGCAGGACGACTGACCATTCCTGTTCCCGATAGATCTCCATCGGAGGGCGTTTCTCTTCTGTGGCCAGAGATTTGATGTAGCGGACAGGCCAGAGGACTCCCTTACCGATCGCGTTGTAAAAGCCATGAACCTGAGCTGACCAGCCTTCACGTTGCTCCTGCCACCAGTGGCGAACCGCCGTCACAATGACTGAGTTCGGAACCAGAGGCCAGTTTTCAATTTCCGCCAGTTCCTGTTCAGAGAGGAGTTCCGATGCGGAGCGGAATTCATTACTGCGTCGCTTGATTTCCTGGAGGTAGCTGGGGACGCCGGTGTCGGGTTCAATCAGATAATGCAGGGCGCCCTTTAAGGTGCGGACTTTGATCTCTCCGAACTGCATTTGTGACAGAACCTGCATTAAATCAGCCGGCGTATCAGTTGGAGGGGCAGCTGAATCGGGCTCAGGTACGGATTCAGGGGCAGCCGGTTCAAATGAGCGGGGATAAATCGGAAGCTGTAAGTTGGTCGCGGCCTGACGGTCATTGGGGGCAATGAAGACCAGTTCGGGATGAACTCCAGTTTCCTGACAGAAGGTGTTGAGCCAGAGCGGCCAGTATTGTTCGTCATCGGGGAGCTGACACTGATTGAAAATGGTGATGATGACTTTGTCTTCGCGTGCTGCCTCGCGAAAAAATTGTTTGACCGCGGCGTCGTTGTATTTCTGCTGAGTCAGGACCGTCACCAGAACATCCGCTGATTGCCGGATGCGTTCGGCGCGTTCCCAGTTGACTTCCGCATCACTGTCGATATCGGGGGTATCCAGAACAAGCAGATTTGACGCCAGAGTTTCGCTGTGTTTCCAGAATAGCAGGTGTTGCTCGTCCTGTTTCAGAGGATCTTCTGGTGCAGACCAGGGAATCAACTGGAAGCCTTGAAAAATTTGATCCAAATCATGCGTTTGTTCAAAATTTTGGGGAACCAGGCAGACGGGATGTCTTGTCTGAGATGCCAGTGGGCTGATGGCACTGGTTTGCTGATTCACCAGATGATTGAAGATGACGCTCTTGCCAATATTGGTGCCTCCCACGACGGCGACGACCAGATACAGGTTGTCGGCGAGTTGGGGGATCAATTTTCGTTCTAAAATATCGAACCATTCTCGACCGCTGAGTCCGGCCAGATCAAGCTGATTTGCATGCTGTTCGAGCGCACGCAGATGGTCTCTGAGTTCGTGAATGATCTTCGAGAATTCGTGAAGTGTAGATGACATATTTCGATGAAATTGAGGTTAATGGTGTTTCTAGTCAGATTCGCACTGGTCTCTTGTTTCTTAGGGGAATCGACGAATTTTGAGTATATCGATTCATTCCAATCAGGATGAGCCCAATTGATCCGTTCTGGTGCTTCAAATTCGATTCAATTCAACGAATTAACGGTCGCAAGGTTTGACGGGCGCAAATAACTCCGATAGTATCCACCCAGCCGCACTTTGTCGTGTTTTTCGCTCAATGTGCGCCCAGCGATTTTGTTGATCGCGTCCGACGCCTTCAGTAGATAAGTCTATTGATTGTAATTATTTAAGAACGTGGCCCATCGAAGGTCATGTGCCCTTGTTAGAAAGAGGAATTTGACAATGTCTGATCTGGTAGTAAAAGATATTTTAGAGGCGGGTGTACACTACGGCCATAAAACAAGTCGGTGGAATCCCAAAATGCGTCCCTACATCTATGGACGTCGTAACCAGATTCATATTATTGACTTAAAAGAAACTGTACGCGGAATTATTCGCGGAAAACGATATTTGGAACGCGTTGCCTCACAGGGAAGTCTGATCCTGTTTGTAGGCACTAAGAAACAGGCACAGGGCCCTATCAAAGAAGCAGCCACAGCCAGTGGCATGCCTTATGTGACCGAACGCTGGTTGGGTGGTGCGTTGACAAACTTCCGCACCGTGCGTAATCGTCTGAAACGTCTGGAAGAACTGGAAGCGTTGGAAGAGACTGGCGAAATCAATTCTTATTCCAAAAAGATGCAGTCAACTCTTCAGCGTGAAAAGCGAAAAGTCTTCCGCAACCTGAACGGAATTCGTACGATGAACCGTTTGCCGGAAGCTCTGGTGGTTGTGGATCCAACCAAAGAAAAGAACGCCGTCCATGAAGCCCATATTCTGGGGATCAAGGTTGTCGGGCTGATCGATACAGACTCTGATCCTGATGAAGTGGATCTCCCGATTCCCGGAAATGATGACAGCATCCGCTCGATTCGTCTGGTCATGAATCAACTGGCAACTGCGATTCTTGCCGGAAAAGGCAAACTGCCGGATACCGGTAAAAAAGATGAAAGCGAAGGCGGAGAAGAAGAACACAAGCCAGTTCCTTCACTGTAAGCCAATCGTCATAACAAAATAGTAACCGTGATGTTTGCTGGCCGGGGATGCTTCTCAGGTCAGCAGAGTCACGTTGAAACATAACAATCAAATCGGATTATCATTTCAAAGCAATTCCTCAAGAAATTGCTTTAAAAGGAGATTAGTGAGATGGCTGAAATTACAGCGGCAGCCGTGAAAGCGTTACGTGAACTGACTGACTTACCCATGATGGCTTGTAAGAAAGCATTACAGCAGGCAGACGGCGATCAGGACAAAGCAATTGAGATTCTGCGTGAAGAAGCTGGAAAAATTCAGTTGAAGCGTAGCGATAACGCCACGACAGAGGGCCGGATTGTTGTACTGTCGAACGACGATGGATCCCAGACAGTCATGCTGGAAGTGGTTTGTGAATCGGCACCAGTCGCGACCGGCGAAGATCTGGTCAATTTTTCGGATTCCTGTGCCGCCCTGCTTCTTGCGCATCCTGAAGTCAACACAGTGGAAGCGCTAATGGCACTTCCTTCCGAGATGTCTCCCGGTAAAACCGTCAACGATGATTTCATGGACATGCTCAACAAGATTCGTGAAAAGATCGTGGTTTCCCGCATTGCCCGTTCAGAAGGGCCTACAGGCGGCTATGTTCATCACGATGGAAAAACAGGCGTCTTGTTTCAAGCGAAAGGCGACACCGCTGACGCAGAATTGCTGCGAGGCGTTGCCATGCATATTGCCGCTCTGAGACCAGCAGTCGTAAATGAATCGGGTCTCGATCCTGCCGTGATTCAGGAAGAACGAGATCGTTTGACTGCCGAAGCGAAAGCGACCGGTAAGCCAGACAACATCATTGATAAAATCGTTGATGGTCGTATGAAAACGTTCTTTGTCGAACAGGGAGTATTGGTCTATCAACCGTTTGCCGTTGATGATTCCAAAACCGTCAGTCAGGCTTTGGCCGAAAAAGGGCTGGAAGCGGTTTCATTTACTCGCTGGACGATTGGCGAATAATTCGTTTAAACCAGAGACGCATGCGTGCTGTTGGCGCGCGTGCGTTTTTTTATATTCACAACATTTCCTTCTGATTGTTCATTAAAACTTTTCTCCGATATTGAGGAATCCACGGATGACTGATTCTCCCGCCCCCTTGCTTAAGCCTGCTTATCAGCGTGTTCTGCTCAAGTTGAGTGGAGAAGTCTTCTGCCGTGACGGGGAAGGCGGCATCAGTATGTCTGAGCTGGAATCGATTTCCGCCCAGATCAAGCGGCTCGTCGATTCGGGAGTTCAGCTGGCCATTGTTTGTGGTGGTGGAAACATTCTGCGAGGGAAGCAGTTTTCTTCCTCCAGCGGCTCAATCAATCCGGCGACCGCCCATTATATGGGGATGCTGGCGACGGTGATTAACGGTCTGGCTCTGCAGGACGCATTGGAAATGGCGGGAGTCGCCACGCGTTTACAGACAGCCATTCGCATGGAAGGTGTTGCTGAACCATTCATTCGCAGGCGTTGTATCCGCCATTTGGAAAAGGGACGTGTTGTGATTCTGGCGGCAGGAACCGGTAGTCCTTTTGTGACAACGGACACCGCGGCGGCATTGCGTTCCCGCGAGATTGACGCCGATATTCTGCTGAAAGCAACAAAGGTAGACGGCATCTATTCTGATGATCCTGAGAAGAACCCGCATGCAGTCCGATTTTCCGAGATCAGCTACCAGGATGTCCTGCACAAGAATTTGCAGGTGATGGATGCGCAGGCGTTGCATCATTGTATGGAGCATGGAATTCCGATTCTGGTATTTAACTTTCGCAAAGTGGGCAATATTGAAAAAGCGGTTGCCGGCGAAAATATCGGAACGCGTGTGCTTCCAACGGTTGAGACTTAATCCGGCTCATTGCGGTCAGATCGAAGTTTACTGAACAATTTCTGTTGCAGCCTGGAGCTCGCTTGCTGTCTACTTCTTCCGTAAGATGAAGACGACGTCTTCGGTCCGGGCATCGATTTCAATTGTGAAGTCCATCTCGTACATGAAATCGTAGAGTTCAACCAGTTCGAGTTCGGGGACCGTTGCCAGTAGTGTTTCAAACTGGGGCGCGGTATAAGTCCGGTAGTCCATCGTGTCAAACAACTGGAATTGACGGGTGGGTGTGTAGACATCAAACGTCATTTCGAGATGTTCATTTCGCTTCTTGAGATCGGTCCAGATCGATTGCATATGCGAGTTAATAGCCAGGTTACCTCTGCGTGCGGACCAGCTTTCGCTCTGCATCGGCTCGCCTTCCGTTGGCGTCAGATGCAGGCCTAGAATGTAGAGTCCACCAGGCGCGAGGGCATCAGCCACGCACTTCAGGTGATTCTCGGCTGCGGTTTCTGTTGGCAGATGTCGAAAGCTGTTAATGGTATTGAAAGCCGCATCAACGGGCTTTTTGAGCTTAAAGTCAGACATATCACCGATCACAGCAGATCGCGGAAAGCCGGCTCGCTCCAGACGATCATTGCAGTAATTGATGGCATGCTCATTCAGATCGTTGCCGGCTACTTTATAGCCTGCCTGCGCCAGTTTGATCAGCAATCGTCCGGTGCCGCAGGCGGGTTCAAAAACGCGTTTTACTTTTCTGGTAGCGTGTTTTTCAAAACAGTTCTGTAGGAAATCAAATTCCGCCTTCCAGTCATCACCAAAAATTAAGTCATAGTATTTGGGATAGTCGTAGAGGTGCCCTTTGATCGTTTCCATGATGCTCTCTAACTGTTTCGTGTCGTGTCTGGGGAAATAGAGATCGGTTCGAGTTAACGGAGGCAACAGGATTTCTGTTCAAGAGATCACTCGTAAAAAAAGCCTCATGGAGACGTTATAGTCTCCACAAGGCTGATGTTCAACCGGCGCATGTTTCCGTGAAATCACATGCTGGTTAATTTTGAGGATAGGAAGCAAGGACGCTTGGTTTTTCAATGGTTTCACCGGGGGTATGTACAAAGTCTACGGAAGGGTCATTACCCAATCCGAGGTAAACCGTGATGGAATATGTTTTGAAGAAACCTTTCCAGGTATACTTTTTCATTTCTTTGCACATGTGGGTGTACTTGTCAGCAGGACCAGATTGAACGGTGGGAGCGCCTACAAGGTAGTTTTCAATTTCAGAGAGACGCAGGTCTTTGTTCAATTCGGACATATCTTCTTGAGCAGTCTGCAGGGCGATTCCAGACTCGCTGGCATAGGTCTGGGCGTAGAAATCAATCATTGCCAGACAGAAGATGATTGTCCCCAGAGTCCAGACAGAGAATTTAATAATTGTCTGGTAATTGTTCTCTGTCGAGACCGTTGTGGAAGGATAGACGGAACGCGCTTCGGGAGCGTCGATGGTAATGCTAGACATTGATGAGCCTTTCTAAGTGTCCTACTTAAGGTGGGTGTAGGTAAGGGGTGGGAAATTAAGGCATTTGATTGTTGATTCAGGTGGGATAATCAAAGCTGGTGGGATGTTACCTCCTGTATGTGAAATCGACAAAGTGAACCAGTTAATATTTGAAGAATACAGTGACTTTTCTACTTGGAGGGTAATTGGTAGGTTTGTTGCTTGTTCAGCAGGCGAGATTTGATTCTATATTATGGGAATCGGCTGGTGTCTGGCAAGTCATATTTAAGAAATTACATGTGAATATGTACGTGCGAATAGTCGAAGGGGGCTTATTTCAGATCATCATCGTCAAATTTGAGATCTTTCACGTCAAACTTGCTGAGGTCGATATTCCCCTTTAATTCTGCGTCAATCAATTGAAGCCGTGCTTCGATCCGATGTAAGCGTGCTTCTAAGGCAGGGTGAAATAGAGACTTATCGCTTTGTGGCAGGATGCGGGGGACTTTCGGATAGCCTAATTGTCTTTGTAAGGCCGCAAACATATAGAGGGGATCACGGTTATGGTTCGCCTTGGCGATGCGGCCATCCTGTTTGCTGAACAAGATCGGATATTGAGGCGTAAAATTCTCATTTCCGGGGAGCCTGCGTTGTTCGTCCACAAAATGTTCTGACCGTAAATAGAGCAGATCGGCAAAGTCGACGTTCCCCAACTGGATCTTGAGTTTGCGAATCCAGCTGGACCAGTCTTTATCGTATTGTGTGTCGTTTGCGATCGCGCCCAGACCGGCGTGGTAGCCCAGTCTGTTGCGGGCGATACATTCAAACTGGTAGATAAACAGCCCGGCACAACTGGGAGTTTCCGCGCGGTATTCTGCTTCGCGTTCCAGGATTTTCAAGCCGGTTTTCTGATCGAATTTGGATTTATCGTCTTCGGCGTTTTTGAGAATGAATGCCTGGAACGGGGTGAAATAGTGGGAGAGTTTTTCCATTCCGTCGGAAATCCGTCCCGTGAGCATTAATTCGCCTTTCAAAAAGTCGATCGCCATCGGCAGCTTGGTGGTTGCCAGAATTTCCTCGTAGATCGTGGCCAGGACTTCCTGCGAAGGGATAGAGCCTTCCAGCCGCTCACGATAGTTGCGGAAGAAATAGGCCTGCTCGATATATTCTTCACGATCCAGGGGCTGTTGTTTCATCGATGCTCGTTCGAATTGATGGGTGACTGTGATTCAGCGAGAGTGACACTCTGTTAGACATTATACGGGAAACATCGCGTCAACGGTTCAAAAAGATCCGGGAATTTGGTTTCGATCAGCGCTGTCCAGAAAGGATTGCAGGATCACCTGAGCCGCCAGTTTATCGAGATAGGCCTTTCGCTTTTGACGGCTCATATTCAGATCTGCGAGAAATTCCTCGGCGGTGGCCGACGAGTAACGTTCGTCCCAGTACCGGACCGGGATGTTGGCAAATTGACTGATCCAGTCTCCGAACTGGCGGGCTTCTTTGGCTTTCTGTCCTTCATCGCCGCTCATATGCACGGGGAGACCAACGACGAGCCCTTGGCACTGATATTCTTTGATGATCTTTAACAGGAAATTTTGATCCTGTTGTTCGCTTTGTCTGGTGTAATTCTCGAGTGGGCTGGCGATATTCTGCTCAAACGTGGAGACCGCAATGCCGATCCGTTTGGTGCCATAATCGAGCCCCAGCAGGCGGCCTTCGGTTGGGAATTCCGCTTCGCATGGCTGGTTTGCCTTAGAGGAATCGTTCATAGTCACGCTCCTCAAGCAGGTTGACCAGTTTTTTGATGGCGGATTCATCATCTTTTCGGGCCATCAGTGTGGCGTCGGGAGTGTGCACAATCAAACAGTTTTCGATTCCAAACGTCGCAATCAGATGATCGTCGGCGGAGATAATGATATTGTTCGATGTCTCCAGACCACAATGCAGGCCGACGACGGTATTGCCGTTCGCATCAGCCGGGAAATATTTCTGTAGTGTATTCCAGTTGCCGACATCATCCCATTCAAACTCCGCGGGGATGACGGCCAGATTCTCTTTTGCATGTTCCAGAACGGCGTAGTCAATCGACTCCGATTTCATGGTCGGGAAAACCTGATTCAGTACGTCTGAGTATTGCTGTGTTCCAATCGCATCGGAAATCTGTAGCAACTGTTTGTGCATTTCCGGTTCAAACCGGGCGAGTGCATCGAGAATCGTGCGGGCTTTCCAGACAAAGATGCCACAATTCCAGAGATAGTTCCCGCTGTCGCAATAATGTTGTGCTGTTTGCAAATCGGGCTTTTCTTTGAACTGTTCCACTTGAAAGCCGCGGACGTTGGCTGTTGCTAAGGCGGGACCGCACTCGATGTATCCATAACCGGTGGCGGGGAACGTTGGGGACACGCCAATCAATACCAGCGTGTCCGGCTTGGCTTCAATCAGCGTGGTTGCCTGCTCGACGGTGTTGAGAAAACCGGAATCGGGTTGAATAATGTGGTCCGAAGAGACGACCAGCATGGTCGCATCGGGATCTGATTTCAAAAGATGAACGGCAGCCAGACCGATGCAGGGAGCCGTATTTCTGGGGGCCGGCTCGATGAGAATCTGCTCTTTCGGGACGTCGGGTAACTGGAGGTGGGTTTCCTGAGCCAGCGTCTGGTTGGTGGCAATCCAGATCTGTTGATGTTGCGTCAGCTGCGCGCAGCGGGCGACCGTGTCCTGAATCATAGTGTGCTCACCCACCAGTTTCAGCAGTTGTTTCGGCATCGCTTTTCGGCTTTGGGGCCAGAACCGAGTGCCGCTGCCACCCGCCATCACAACCGTGTGAAGCATCCTGATTATTCTCCCAGATAAAGGGGAAATGTGAATTGTGTATTGGGAGTGATTTTCGTTTTCAGTTCCGCTTCATCCAACGCGTAAAGAGGGCTGATTTCCACGTCTGCGCCTTCGGGAACCGAGACGCCATAGCCAGCGAGCCACTCGGAAGAAATCCGGCAAAGGGCAGCATGCACGGTTTTAGGTGAGTCGGCCCCGTCTGCATTTTTCAGCGGATTGAATTCACGCTGGCGATCAATTTCATAAACCAGAACTGTATCGGCGACTGGCAGGACGTCAAAAATGAACCGTTCAAATTTAATCGCATTGGGTTTGGTCGGAGAAATTTGATTGCCCGAATCATCCACAAACGGAACTTTTTTATTGGCCTGGTGGAATGGCAGCAGGTCGTCATTATCGGCGATTTGCTCCAGGAACGTCCGATTGAAAACGTGAATGGCAGTGCTTCCGGCCCAGTGCAATAAGTTTCCTTCCGCGTCGGTTTGCTCTGCGATCTGCGCCGGGAGGTCGCTATATTCGATGATCTGCGTTTTCTGATCGACATCACACACGATGCCCATTTTTTCTTCAGGCGAACGTTTGGAAACGACTTTGACGGAGACCTCGGCATTGCGTTGCAAATGATAACCGAGAAACTCCGGGTCGCAGACAATGGCGGTGGGGTTATCGACCTGATGGTAATAGAGTGTGTCGATCCCTTTTTCCTGCATGATCTTAAACATTCCGGATTTCTTCAGCGCCGCCAACATCCCGCCATGCCCGTCCGGGCTTACGGCGATGCGGTGCTTTTCTTCGAGCAGGATCTCTCCCGATTTCGCATCGACGGCCGGCATGGTTCCCTGTTTGAAGAAATACAGGTTCTCTTCCGCCAGGCCGAAGTTTTGATGTTGCTGGAAGTACTCCACCGTTTCATCATGCGTGGCGTCGCTGGTCATGATGAAGTAGCTGATCGGTTTGCCAGCTTTGTTGGCACGGGCCAATAACTGCTCAACCAACATCTGGAATAAAGACGTCTGTTTCACAGGACCAACGGGATACATGCCTTTGGGATGACTGAATCCCAGCCGCGAGCCCTGGCCGCCGGCGACGAGAATCGCACCGACTTTCCCTTCCGAGAGTAGCTGGTTTCCTGCCTGAATTGCTGACTCGGATTCTGCGTGGGAAGCAGCCCGATCCTGCAGACGAATCACCGTCGCAGGACGTGTGGCACGCTCTGCTTTTTCAGCGGGAGATTCTTCTGCTTTAGAGGACCCTTCAGCTGAATAGAGGCGTTGAATCTGCTCAAAATTGATTTGCTGGATTTGCCCTGTTATCTCTGCCCGCTGTTGATCATTCAGGTCATCCCACCAGTGCAACAGTTGTGTTTGCTGGTGTTGTTTCAAGTTTTGGAAAAGATCCTCTGGAAAGGAAGTTGGTATTGTCATTCTTATTCGTATTCCTGGTAGTTCAGTTGAACGCTCCCGTTCAGTCGCATGAAGGGAGCAGTGCTTTACTTACGCAGCCGTGATGTGCTTGTGATACTGTGGCTGAAAAATCGGCCAGATATCCTCGTGTATGTTGAACAGGATTGGGAGTCCAGTTGGCACGGCGTTGTTCCAGTTCCTGGTCGCTGATATCGAGTTGGATGGTTCCCTTGAGCAGATCGAACGAAATCGGATCTCCATCTTGAACCAGACCAATCGGGCCGCCGACGACCGCTTCGGGAGAACAATGTACGCCAATCGCACCGTGTGAGACCCCCGAAACACGTGTGTCAGAAATGAAGGCGACTTTTCCGTCCAGTTCGGGGACGGCGAGTGCGGCCGTTGCCACGAGGACTTCCGGCATGCCTGAAGCGACCGGACCCAGATTTCGTAATACAATGATATTGCCTGCTTTGATCTTTCCGGCTTCGACCGCATCGGCGACTGCTTTGGCATCATCAAAACAGCAGGCGGTGCCGGTAAAATGTGATTCCTGCATGCTGGAGACTTTGAAGACGATTCCGCCGGGGGCGAGGTTTCCAAAGCAGATCTGCATATCAGCGTACTCTTTATAAGGCTGGTCCAGCGGCGCGATCAGATCCTGATCGGCGGGGACGTCTTTCGCTTCTGCCAGATTTTCCGCCATTGTTTTTCCGGTCACGGTTAAGCAACTTCCGTCAATGATGCCTGCTTTGAGCAGATACTTGAGCAGCATCGGAGTTCCCCCCAGATGATGCAGGTCGACCATTGTTTTTTTACCGCGTGGGGCAAAACTGCAGAGGACGGGGGTTTTTCTGAGGATTTCCTGGATGTCCTGCAACTGGAAATCGACTCCGGCTTCTCTGGCGAGTGCGAGCAGGTGCAGAACGCCGTTCGTGGAACCGCCGGCGGCGGCAATGGTGGCGGCGGCGTTTTCAAATGCTTTTCTGGTGAGAATATCGCGCGGGCGAATATTCTGTTCGAGCAGATTTTTCACAGCGGAAGCGACATTCAGACACTCTGTTTTTTTGGCGCTGTCGATGGCGGGGGTGGAACTGCTGTAAGGGAGCATCAGGCCGATCGCTTCGAGTGCGATGCCCCAGGTATTGAAGGATGCGGCGATACCACATCCACCGGGGCCGGGGCAAGCGGTCTTGAGAATCTCTTCGGCTTCTGTTTCTTCCATGGCACCGACGGCGGCGGCGGCTTGCGAATCGTAGACGTCCAGAATGGAGATGGACTGACCTTTGTGACAACCGGGCATGATGCTTCCGCCACTGACGACTAAACCGGGATAATTCAACCGGGCCAGCGCCATCGCAAAGCCGGGACCGTTTTTGTCACAATTGTGTAGCCCAATCAGGGCATCGTAGGAGTGTGCACTGACGACACATTCTGCTGCATTGGCGATCATATTTCGTGAGGGGAGGCTGGCATTTCCCCCTTCCTGACCCTGCGTGATATTATCGCTGACTGCGGGAACACCAAAGGGGAGCCCGATCATCTCGGTCGATTTACATCCCTCGGCGATTTCTTTTGCCAGTTCATAAGCATGGACATTACACAGGTTGCCGTCGAGCAAAGGGACGCCGATCCCGATCTGGGCTTTGTTAAAATCCTCGTCAGAGAAGCCGAGACCGTAATAAAAGGCGGTCACTCCCCGCTGCCAACCGTGGGTCAAGTTTTGACTGTTCCAATTCAGTGCCTGTGCCATCAATGGGATTCCTGGTATGTAAAAAATAAGATTTGATTTGCTGACTCTGTTTCGCATTCACTCTAAACGGTCGACAGCAGGAGTCCAAGTTACTTAACATTTGATTTTTAAAACAGATACAGAGTCTTCAGGAAATTGGAATCGCTGCACCTCTCTTTTTCCCTGGCTTCCTCAAACGACCGTGTACCTCCTGCTTATTTTCGAGATTGGCTTGCGCAAAATCAGGTACTGACAGAGAAAAAATGAAAAATTGCTCGATTTGTTCCGGATTCCGTTATGGGGAATGGCTGTATGTCTCTATAGTTAAATAGTTTACGCTAATTTAGTGGGGAGGCCCTTTGCGCTTGCTCATTGGTGCATCGGAACGTAAACTGTGAAGTTTCATAAAACAGAGATGACGATAAGCTGTTTTGCCTCCTGATTTTAGGAACTGATTCCCCAGACGGTTTAACTTGTCTGAGCGGACTCATGAGCAAAACGACGCCATGCTACTGAGAGTAGCGATAAAACGAAACGGGGTTTCATCTGTTAAGATGGACTTTCAGAATCCCCCACCATAGAGGATTGGCAGCAGGCAGTCCGTAAGATCGACAAGGTTATTAGGTAACAAAGAAGCTGAGTAAAATGAAAAAAGACATTCATCCAGATTATCATCCTGTCGTATTTAAGGATACTTCGACAGGTGATTCGTTTCTCATCCAGTCAACGGCGACTTCCAAAGCAACAATCGAGTGGGAAGATGGCAACACCTACCCGCTGGTTTCTGTGGAAATCAGTTCCAAGTCGCATCCTTACTACACCGGTAAGATGAAGTTTGTTGACAGTGCCGGTCGGGTTGAAAAGTTCCAGAAAAAATACAACTGGGACAAGCGCAATGCCGAAGCAGAGGATGCCAAGAAAGAAGACGCTTAGCGAATTTACGAATGGTCTATTAATGAGGCTCTACGGAAGTTGGTTCCGTATGAGCCTCGTTTAGTGCATGGTCGTGTGTTTTACTTTTTTACGTCTGGTTCCTTTGGTTTTTCGGGTCGAGTTCAGTTCTCGAGGAAATACGCAGGTGATCAGACAGGCTTCTTCGTGGATTCGGGTAAATGAAGTTTCCCACCCTGCAGGCAAAACTGGAACGATTTGAAGAGTTGGAAAAACAGCTTCAGGATCCAGAAGTTCTGACAAACAATGCCAAGCTCGTTGAAGTGCAGCGGGAGTATGGCGGTCTTTCCAAAGTGGCTCAGGAAGTTCGCTTATTCAATACGCGTGCCGAAGATATTGAAGTCGCGCGTGAGATGCTGGAAGAAGAGACCGATTCTGATGCCAAGGCTTACGCGCAGAAGGAACTCGATGAGCTGTGTGAAGAGCACGAGAAACACACGAAAGAGCTTGAAGATCTGGTCGTTGCAGGCGATTCGATCACGCGGGGTGGCCTGATCATGGAAATTCGCGCGGGAGCGGGTGGGGATGAAGCCGCCTTGTTCGCCCGTGAATTGTTCGATATGTATCAGCATTACGTTGAAGCGCAAAAAGGCTGGAAAACCGAAGTGTTGAACTTGAGCGCGACAGAGCTGGGGGGCATCAAAGAAGTCACGTTTTCCATCTCCGGTGAAGGGGCATTCCACCGTTTGCAGTTTGAAAGTGGCGGGCATCGCGTGCAACGTGTTCCCGAAACTGAAACACAGGGCCGCGTGCATACCAGTGCCGCAACCGTCGCCGTGCTGCCCGAAGCGAGCGAAATTGAAGTTGATATCAAACCGGACGACATTCGCCTCGATACATTTCATGCCAGTGGTCCCGGCGGGCAGAAAGTGAATAAGACGGAAAGCGCCGTGCGAATCACTCACTTACCGACGGGGACGGTGGTGCAATGTCAGGATGAAAAAAGTCAGCACAAGAATAAAGCCAAAGCGATGCGCGTGCTGCGTAGTCGTGTCTTGGAACAAATGCAGCAGCAGGCAGCAGACGAGCGGGCCGATCAGCGCCGGACTCTGATTGGTTCTGGAGACCGCAGCCAGCGAATTCGAACCTATAACTTTCCACAAGGTCGTGTGACTGACCACCGCATTAACCTTTCACTTTATAAAATTGATCAGATTATGCAGGGAGGCCTGGATGAACTGGTTGAAGCCTTGTTACAGTTTGATCGTGAAGAACGACTGCTCGGCGATGGCGCTAAAAATTAAACGCGACGTTTGCCGTATCACAGTCAACTGTTATTTCGATGGATCGCGTTGTGAAAGATAATCCACCCTCATCGGAGCACACTTCAAATACTGCAGCAGAGCCGTGGACCGTGCGTCGTATCCTGGACTGGACGACGGCACATCTGACAAAACATGGAAGTGATTCTCCTCGCCTGGATGCCGAAGTGTTGTTGGCGTTCGCGCGGAAATGTGAGCGGATTCGTCTTTATACCAACTACGAAGATGAAGTTTCTGAGCAGGAACGCGGCTTGATGCGGGAGCTGGTTCAACGACGTGCCAAATCGGAACCGGTGGCGTATCTCGTGGGGAATCGTGAGTTCTTCGGGCTGGACTTTTATGTCGATTCCCATGTCCTGGTTCCACGTCCGGATACGGAAACGCTGGTGATGGAACTGGTGGATGCAGCGCAACAGCTTCCGGCACCTTCGATTCTCGATCTCTGTACGGGCAGCGGTTGCATTGCCATCGCGGCGGCTGCCAATTGTGCGAAAGCTTCCTTTCTGGCGACTGATATCAGCGAACGTGCTTTGGAGATCGCACAGAAAAATGCCGAAAGCAATGCTCTATCGGACAGGATTCAGTTCCTGTTGAGTGACTGTTTTGCCAACATCGCGCAAGGAACGGTGTTTGATATTATCGTCAGCAATCCGCCTTATATTCCCGACGCCGAAATCGAAACTTTAGACGCGGATGTCAAACAGCACGAACCACGGCTGGCATTGGCGGGTGGGGTGGATGGATTGGACTTTTACCGTAAAATTATTGATGAAGCCCCACAATATTTAAAAGACGGCGGGTTTTTAATGCTGGAATTCTCTCCGGAGCAGGAAACGTCATTAAAAGCACTGTTCGAAGCTTCAGGGAAATACGAGAATGTGCGTGTCAAAGCAGATCTGGCAGGCCGAGCCCGGGTGATCATCAGCGAAAAATTGCCTATCTTAAAATAAATGAATTTCCTATACTTCTCGCTTAGCAGTTCTGGTTAAAAACTTCAGGAGATCCAGGGATGGATATGTTTCTCGTTCGCGGAGGCGAGCGGCTTTCAGGTTGCGTTTCAGTCAGTGGTGCCAAGAACTCGGCATTGCCACTGATGGCGGCTGCATTGGCCTGTGAAGGGGAGACCGTTCTGCATTCCATTCCCAATCTGGTGGATGTGACCACCCAGTCTCAAGTCCTCGGCTCGCTGGGTATGCAGGTGGACCGAGATGAATCGGGCGCGCTGCGCTTGAAGACCGTTGATGAGACCTCCTGCATTGCCGACTATGATCTGGTGCGGCGGATGCGGGCCAGTGTGTGCGTGTTGGGTCCCTTATTGGCGAAACGCCGGATGGCCTGCGTTTCGTTACCCGGCGGTTGTAATATTGGTGATCGCCCGATTGACCTGCACCTGAAAGGTTTGTCTGCGTTAGGTGCACAAATTCGTGTGGACCGCGGTTATGTCATCGCGCGGGCCGATCGCTTGCGTGGTGCGAATATCTTTCTGGGCGGTGCCTTCGGAAGTACCGTGACCGGGACGTGCAATGTAATGATTGCGGCGGCGCTGGCAAAAGGAACAACCACGATCGAGTCAGCCGCCTGTGAACCGGAAGTCGTAGACGTTGGTAATTTCCTGAACGCCGCCGGAGCGCAGATTGAGGGACTGGGAACTCCGTTCCTGACGATCGAAGGCGTGGAGCAACTCAACGGCATTGAGCATGAAGTGATTCCCGATCGGATCGAGGCGGCGACGTTGATGATTGCTGCTGCGATTACGGGCGGTGATGTACGATTAAACCGGGTACGTCCCGATCACATTACCGCGGTGATTGAGAAACTGCGGGAAATTGGTGTGACGATTCAGCTGGAGTTTCCCGATCAGCCGGCGAAAAAACAATCGGTTTTTATTCGTGTCACGCAGCCTCTCAAGTCGGTCGACTGCATCGCGCTACCGTATCCCGGCATTCCCACTGATGTGCAGGCACAGTTGATGTCGCTGTTGGCGTGCGTTCCCGGAATCAGCATTGTGACAGACAAAGTCTTTCCGGATCGATTTATGCATGCGTCGGAATTAGCGCGAATGGGAGCCAACATCCGCCGTGAATCGGCCAGCGCGATTCTGAATGGCGACTCCCGCTTGAGTGGCGCCTGTGTGATGGCGTCCGATTTAAGAGCGAGTGCCGCTTTAGTTTTGGCTGGACTGGCGGCGGAAGGAGAAACCGTGATCCGACGGATTTATCATCTGGATCGCGGGTATGAGAAGTTGGAAGAAAAACTGATCACTCTCGGCGCGAATGTCCAGCGCGTCAAAGACGAGCCGAAGAATATGCCGGACAGTCTGAAACTGACCGATGGCGAAAGCCGCCCCAGCTATTCAGAACTGCTGGATGCGTTAACCGGGCCGCACTGGAATCAGACACCGAGTGACAAACTCGCGCAGCCGCCTCAAGGGGCCGACTCTTAAGAGATTCTCAAGCTTTCGATTATTATTTCGTCGGTTTCTTCTCGAAATCCAGACAGAGTAAATGCGTTTCGCTACGCAGATACAGTTTTTTGTGGGCGAGAACCGGCGCGGCCCAGGATGGGTATTTGATTTGCGGAAACGACGTCCGACAGACTTCGCTGAATTTTTCCGGATCGACTTTTACTATTGCCAGTGTGCCGCGCTCGCCGAGCACTATGAACTTGTTGTCCGCCAATATCGCAGAGCCGCGTCCATAGAAAGGCCAGGGGGCTGTCTTACCGGAATCGATCCACTGGAACTGTCCTGTTAAGGCATTGCGTTTGACTTTTCCAATGACGGGTTCGGTGCCGTCTGTTTCCCACATGACTTTGCCATCAGACAGACGGACACTGCGCATCGTCGCACCGCGTTCATGACGACCGCTGAATCCGTAAAGGTATCCGTCGTGATGAATGGTGGTTGACCAGTGCGTCATCATATTGGTGGGGTTACGCCAGACTTCTTGATAGCTTTTGCCGTCCGGATTGACCTGTAGCAAAGCTGAGCCCACCTGATAGGCGGCGGAGAGGAAAATTTTATCGTCGACCACAACCGGGCGAGCCGCGTTGACGGAGTCATTGATCATTGAACGGAACCAGTATTTGAAATTGACCGAGCCGTCCTGGGGATCAAGGGAAACCAGTCCCTGGCGCATCAGGCAGAGCAGGTGGCGTTTGCCATGAATGTTGACGGCGAAGGGAGATGAATAGCTGGAAATTTTATTATTGCTGCGCCATTTATACTTGGGAAGTCGTTCCCAGCCGGTGGCAGCTCCGTCCCAGACATCCTTGCCCACATTTTCCCAGAGTTTTTTCCCGGTGAGGGCATCGAAGGCAACCATACCGGAATTGGGTTTGCCGCCGACCATCACGATCAGTTTGTTGCCTTCGAGGATCGGAGTCGAGCCCACGCCGAAAAATCCGGGGGGAACGTCGAACTCTTTCAGGCAGTCAATATGCCAGACGAGTGAACCATCTTTCAGATTCAGGCAATACAGTTTGCCTTGTGCGCCGAATGTGTAGCAGTGCTTGTCAGTCAATAGAGGGGAGCACCGCGGGCCGTTATTGTATCCATAGGGATCACGGAAATCGGACGCGTATTCGTACTTCCAGATTTCCTTGCCCGTGCTGGCGTCCACGCATTCGATGACTTCTTTCCCTTCGCGTTCGCCATCAGGGCGGTGATGAATCACCAGTTTGTCGCCCAGGACGGAAGGCGCACTGTAGCCGGTTCCGATTTTTTTCTCCCAGAGCAAGGGAGGTCCCTGCTCGGGAAACTGGTCGAGCAGATTGGTTTCGGGAGAAATTCCTGTCTGGAGGGGGCCAAGAAAGTAAGGCCAGTCACCCTGCTTGACAGACGGCGATTGTGCCCTGAGCTGTGAATCGCTCTGTCCTGTCTGTGGGACCGGTAGTGACGGCGTCAGAAGCAGCGTCATTCCCAGGAACAGAGACAGGGACCATTTTTGAAAGCGGCAACCAATGAACTTGTCGAAATTATGCATGAGAAGAACCATTCCTCGGTGGGTGATCAGGGAAGCTCGTAGATTTTATAGGTTTGATTTTGATAAATGGGTTTGAGTGTTTTAAAGGGGCCGAGTCGTTTGACGATCAGGTGTGTAATATTGGTGTTTTCTTTGAGGGCCTGTAGTGCGCGGTCATCAAAGCCTTCATTATAATACTCCTGGCCCCATTTTCGAAGGTATTTCAGGCGTCGATTCCATTCTACCACGCCGGGGGCGTCCTGGGGACAGTCTTTCACGGTCACATATTCGGGCCGCTGGGCGAACCATTTGAAGTCGGATTCACCGGATGGTGTCAGAAATAGCGTCGTTTCAGGTGTATTTTGTTGGATCCACTGGCAGGCGTCGATCCAGTCCTTACGCTGTGCGGGAGACATTTTGTGGATGGGGGGAAAAATCCAGGCCGAGTAGAGCACGGCTGTAAATATGCTCAGACTCAAGACTGCGATCACGGTTTTGCGCGAGGATGGCGAAGTGGGTGGCGATTCTCCGCCTGTTTTTTTGGTTTCAAAGAATCGTAGAGAAATCGAATTGACCAGCGCCATCGTGACTGCCAGTGGGAGCAACGCGTCGAACAGACGAAACGGATAGAATTTTAAGAGTGACATGCGAAATGTATAATAGGGCATTTCTGAAGCGGGCCGTGGCCCGGCTCCGAGTAAAAAACCAATGCACGCTAATCCGATCGTGCCCAGGATAAACCATTGAAAGAAGCGATTGGCAAACGTGGTCTTTTGTTTTCGTCTCAGGAAGAACCAGAGCCCCAGCAGTCCTGCATACATCAGGTAGCCGAAGGTGTGAAAATCCATCGGGTCGAGGTGATGCTTAATGCGGTAGAAGACCTGAATATAGTTGGCTGCAAAATTGTCACGGGAATCGCTGTGCAGCAGAAGATTGACGGCAGGAATCAGGCCGGGGAGTGCGCAGAGAATGAGTAATCCCAATGCGGGAATGCCTTTTGAGACTGCTTCCCGGAGTGTGATTCGAGTTGGTGATTTCTTTTGCATCAACCAGAGACAGAGAAGTGAAAACGCACTGCATAACAGCGCCCAGACTCCGACAACGGGATGCCAGCTGATGGTGAGTCCGCCATAGATGGCGGCGCGGTTCCAGCGCTGTTCGCTGGCGTTGGCGAGAGATAAAAACAGAAACCCATAAGCAAACACTTTGGACTCGATGCCGCCGATGATCCATTCGCCCGAGAAATTGCCGATCGCGGCGATGCCCAGATAGATCCAGGCAGAGATTAACGGGGACCAGAGGCCAGGCGTTAATACCCGGAAGAGTCGAAACCAGCCAATCGCCAATAGCAAAAAGCCTGCCAGTCTGCCGAGCAGTGCTGTGTCGTGCAGTGACAGCCGTTGGGGAAGCAGGCCGACGACCTGATAAAAGACGGAATGTGCGTTAGACGATTCGAGAAAAAAATCTCCGGCGCACCACTGGGGATTCCAATAGTGTTTGGCTTTGCAGAGATAGTGTGGTTCATTTGTTCCGGGAATCGGGAACCGCAAGAACGAATCGGCGGCAAAAGAGCCGCCGATCAATGCAATGATAAGAATGGCTTGCGGCGTCAATCTGGAAGCTGTGGATTCAGGATTCACTGAACTTGAGCACCTTGTTAAGCCATCAAATGAAATCCAAAAGAGACACTGGCTGAGAGAGCGCAACCAATCGAGCGCCTATTTTTTCTTGGCTTTCTTTTTCGCCGTTTTCTTGCCTGTTGCTTTCTTGGCCGTTATTTTTTTTGCTGGCGATTTTTTGGCAGGAGACTTTTTAGCCGATTTCTTAGCGGTCGAAGATTTCGCTGCCGCTTTCTTTTTTGTGCTTCCCTTTTTCGCTGCTTTCTTTTTCGCACCTTTTTTGGGAGTCTCGCCAAAAATTTTATCGTAATTTTCCCAGAACTTAGGTGTTGTACCGGTACGAACTATGGGGCCGCTCATAATCTCACTTCTCCGTTAGTCTTTGAATCCACCTGAAGGTAAGTTCAAATGAAACGTATTTTGTAATGATAAAAAAGTATTATAACAATTAAGATGGCAATTGTCTTTTCTGAGCGATGATTCTTTCGATCTCAGACTTAATTGTCAAGTCTGTTCGCAGGGATCTGCCTGTTGAGTGACGGGAAAAGCGTGCTGCAGAGCACTGGCTTTGTCGCGAATCGTTTCCAGAAGTTGTGAAAGATGCACTTTGGTTGTGAGCGGATTCATCACTGTGATGCGAAAAGCGGCTTGTCCGTCCAGAACGGAATGTACGATATAAAACTCACCTGATTCAATCAGTTGCCTGCGCAATTGAAAATGAAACAGATTCTGCTGTTCGAGCGGCAGCGCCTGTAACCACGGTGCCTGATATCGAAAGACGACGATATTGCACTCGGGTTTGTGTAGTGCTTCAAAGTCAGCAGCCTGCTCAAGCAGCGAATAAAAAATCTGGGTTGTTGCGAATGTGATATCCACAAGATCCGCAAACAGGCCTTTACCAAACAGAGACCAGATACCCCAAAGTGCGTAACTGTTCGCACGCTTGGTGCATTCAATGGTTCGTAAGCCGAGATCGTATTCAGCAATCTCCGGTGCGGAGGGATCAAACAGGTAGGGGGCTTGCTGCTGGAACGCGGAGAACTGGTGTGCTTTGTTTTTGAAAAAAAGAAACGCGCTCAAGGCCGGCATGAACATCATTTTATGTGCATCGAAGACCACACTGTCTGCGCGGTGCAGTCCTGCTGTGAGGTGTTGGTGCTGTTGAGAGAAACAAGTCGGTCCCCCATGCGCAGCATCGACATGCAACCAGAGTTGGAATTGCTCACACAAGTCGGCAATTTCATTTAGAGGGTCAAAGGCACCGATCGGGGTGGCACAGGCACAGGCGACAACGGCGATGATGGTTTGATTTTCATTCTGACATTTCAAGATCAGCTCTTTTAACGCCGCCGGTTGAATTTTGCGTTGTTCATCCAGCGGAATTTTGATGATGTTGTCAGCACCGATTCCCAGAATGCCGGCAGAACGCGTCACACTGTAATGTGCGTCGCTGGAGACCAGGATGACGGGCCTTGAATCGAATTGTGCCTGTGATCCTTCCGTCCAGAATTTGGGACAAGCTAAATTCCGTGCGGCGAGCAGCCCGGTCAGATTGGCCAGGGAGCCGCCGTGCGTGACCAGGCCGGAAAATTCCCCCGGCGTGAATCCGATTTCTTTGCCGACCATTTCGACTAAGGCCAGTTCGATGGCAGTAGCCCAGGGGCCGATTTCATAAACGGCCATCACCTGATTAGTAACGGACGTGATCGCATCGAACAAGCCGGCCAGCGGCAATGAAGCGGGGACCTGATGACCGATATAACGCGGATTTTGTAAGTTGTGTCCTCGATCCAGCATCAGTTGTACGAGTTGCTGGAATTCCTGAATCGTGTCTTGCTGGGAGACGGGAGTTGAATCCGTGTTGTCGTGAGTCTGCAGACGTTGTCGGGCTGATACAATATTGTCGAGCGGATGATGCCAGTTTAAGACGATGCTGTCTTCGGTCTGAATTGACTGTGCGTGTGCCGTAATTAATTCGGAGAACTTCAAGCTGGCGGCCGCCAATAAATCAGGATCATAGGCAGCTTGAATTCTGGCTTGTGCTGCTGCGAATTCGGAATCTGTATATGTCATCGGAGTTTCTTGCTACATGCGAAAGCGGGAGGCAGCACGATCGCTGAACGTGCTGCGAATCATCTTGAATTGTATCTGCATATCGGTAACCAGGGAACGTGTACGCGTGACTATTTTTCTGTTGGCGTATCGAAAAGAGTGGCGACAGGTCGCCTCTTGTCTAACGCAGTCATAGAGGGGTTTAAAAACGAAATGGTTCGGCATTCATTTCGTAACCCGGATGCATGCAGATATTCATCAGCAGGCCGAGTGCCAGACAGGTACTTAACATACTGGTACCTCCGTAACTCATCAGGGGTAGCGTCATGCCTGTGATGGGCATTAAGCCGACGGTCATCCCGGTATTAATGATCGTTTGAGACGCCAATAGGGTGACGATGCCGACGGCAACGAGTCTCCCGAACGGTTCACGTGTCGCGGTGGCGATTTGCAGGCCGCGGAAAAACAGAAAGATGAAGACGGACAGTGCAAACAGGCAGCCCATGATTCCAAAGCGTTCGCCCACCAGACAAAAGATAAAGTCGGTGCGTCCGGCAGGAAGATGATAGGCGGCGGGATCATCGACGGGCATGCCGGCGATCTCACTGCCCCAGACGCCTCCCAGTGCGAGCATTTGTTTCGACTGGTAGAGATGATATCCGTCTCCCTTAGGAAGCTCTCCGCCATCTCGTTGTGTGAACAGGGCCACGATTCGGGATTTTTGTTCCGGGTTCATTTCCAGCCAGAGAACGGGGAGTGTGCAGATTCCCAACATGACAATGGTGATGAGATGCCGCGGTCGTGCGCCGGCGGAAAACAGCATGGCGAAGAGAATCGGAAAGAATAAGAGGGACGTTCCCAGATCCGGCTCGCGTAATATCAAAAAGACGGGGACGCAGGTCAAAATGAAGGGTACGATCAGACCCGGAATTCGTCTATAATTCTGACGGTACATCAGATAATGTGCCAAAGCGAGGATGTATGTGATTTTGGCCAGTTCGGAAGGCTGGAATTTGAAAAAACCGAGTGGGATCCAGCGCCGCGAACCATTGACGGCGGGGATGAAAAAGACGGCAATCAGTAACACGAGGGTTCCCAGAAACAGGGGGTAACTGACGCCTCGCAAGTTGCGATAGGGGAACAGAATGGTGCCCCCCAGCGCGAGGAGGGAAATCAAAATCCAGACACATTGTTTTTGAAAATAATGTCCCTGACCGGCAAGTTCGTCTCCGCGCGCGATTCCCGCCAGTCCGCATCCCATCAGGATGAGAATGCAGCAGAGAATGGACCAGGGAATTCGGCGGAAGCCTGAATGGATCATATCGGTGTCTACAAAATGATTTATGAAGAAATTCAGATGCGTTTTGTAACGAAAAATGACAGATGGGGAAAGAGAGATCTTTTTTCATGAAGTTCCTGAGTCTCGTTTTCCTTTAATAGTGTCAAACGCGTGCAAATCAGCTATTCTTGGCGGCAGTTCCCTTTTTCGACCAATATTTGAATTCCCGTATATGTTTCAGAATTTGAGAAAAATCTGTTCTAAATATCCGATCACCGCCTCTTATATTGCGGTGGCGATCGGGCTGTTTCTGGCGGTTCAGGTGTATCGGATCCAGCAGGGGACTCCCGCTGATAGCGTCTTTGATACGGCATTATGGAAACTGGGGGCGGTGCAGCCGCTGGTGTTTGTGTATGACCACCCTTTAATTAAGGAAGACGATTTCCCAACCGGCGGTCCGTTTGATTTATGGGCGGGGGAATGGTGGCGGATTCTGGTCAGCGGTTTTCATCATGGTGATCTGTTGCATCTGCTGATGAACTGTCTTGCCATCGGATATCTGGGGCGACTGATCGAGCCTCGAATGCGTGCCTGGATGTATGCCGCCTTTCTGATCTTGGCGACGTTTATTTCGCTGCTGCCGGAATACTATTTTGAACATTATCCCGTGGGGCTATCGGGGGGCGCCTTCGCCATGTTCGGGCTATTGATGGTGCTCCGGAGGACCGATCCTGATCTGGCAGAAGAATTTACCGAGCGTGAAATTACCTGGGGACTGGGTTGGCTGATTTTGTGTTTTGTCTTCACTTATCTGGGGATTCTGAATATTGCGAATGCCGCGCATGTGTCAGGGTTTCTTTATGGGTTATTAGCGGGCGCGGTTTTGATCAATCGGTCTCGCTTTGCCGGACTGTTGCGCGTTTCGTTTGTGTTCGCGCAGTTGCTCTTGATTCCCTGTACGTATCTGGTTTGCCATCCCGTCTGGAACGGAAAATACTATTGGTATCTGGCGCGGCTCGAGGATGACCCTGCCCAGCGGATTGAGTATCTGAGGAAAGGAATGGAGTTGGCGCCTGGTGAACCGAAAATTGGTGCGGAGTTGGCATTGAGTCTGTATCGCACCGAAGGAGAACCTTTTCGGTCCTGGAAGATCATTCTGCAATTGCTGAACCGAAACCGGTCTTATGAAAAGGGAGTGGAAATCGCGCGGCTGATCTGGAAGCAGTTTGGATCGGAACAGCAAAAAACGAAAGCGTTAGAGATTGTTGCCGACGTGTTCGGCGATGAGTCGGATGCCTGGTTTGAACGCCTGCAGTTGGATCAGACGTCAATCGCGCAGGCAAAAGTGCCGCTACCAGAGTCGGGTGATTCTGCGGGAAGCGAATTTCTTTTCTTGAAAGAGACTGCGCCGCAGACGATCCGGCCTCGCGACTTATCTGCGCCGCCTGTAGATCCCAGATCGCCTCAAAGTGCGGCGGAAGGCGTCACTCTTTGATTATCAGGTAGAACCTGCAGAATCGTTACAACGGGAACATCTGCTTGAATCCTCATGGGCAATTGTTGTTTTTTCGCAACAGACGGGAATCCGGTAAGTGATTTTTCCTCCGCGCCAGAGCTTGAACTAGGCTGTAAGTAAACAAATTTGTCGTGATGCTGCGCGGTCAACGGTTTGGAATATGAGACAGGCTCTGATTCAAGCTAAAAACAGGGGATAATCGTTTGATCCCACTCGTTTGACTCTGTGAAACAGCATATGATGTTTTAGACTTCCCTCTCATATCGATCTGTTTATTATGGCTACTGCTTTGGAAAACCAAAACGAATCTACAAATGAGAACCCTGGTGAAGAGTCTGCTGAAGATGCGGTGCTCGTCGATCGCTTTCCGGAAGCGCTGCGTCTGTCGCGGTTTACTTTCTTCTCAGTTTGTATCCTCTCGCTCTCATTTTTATTATTCAGCTCACTCCCTTTGTGGCATACCGATATTTGGGGGCATCTGGCATATGGGAAACTGATCTGGGAGACCGGAAGTATTCCTGCGTTCGAGCCACTCGTTCCGCTTGCCTCGGGTGTTCCTTTTATCGACACGGCCTGGTTGAGCCAGTTGCTTGGATTTCAGACATTTCAGCAGTTCGGCGTGGCAGGAATCAAATTTCTGTATGCGGCTGCGATTACCGCTTGCATGGGACTATTGCTGTATCGTGTGCAAAAACGGACAGACAGTTTTATCTGGAGCCTGGTTGGTGTAGCCGGTTTTATTTTATGTGACTGGAAGCAAATTGGAATCGTGCGGCCGCAGTTGGCAGGCTTACTCTGTTTTGTGATGCTGTTCACACTGCTGAATGCGCGACATTGGCGAAAGTCATATTGGTTTCTGATCCCGGCTCTCTTCGTATTATGGGCGAATCTGCATGGTTCGTTTCCTGTGGGACTGGGTTTGATTGGCTGTTTCCTGGTGGGACGCGCCTTTGATGTGGGTCGCAAGTCAGGAGCCTGGAAAGCAATGTTCCAGGACAGTGTGACGCGCCGCTTCTTCGTCTTACTGGAACTCGCGGCGGTGGCCGTGCTGATCAATCCTTATGGATTGCAATTATATACAGAAGTCTTTTCATTTTCGTCTAATCCGAACTTGTCAGATTTGATCGAGTGGAATCCGTTGACCTTACGCATGTATCAGGGAAAAGCGGCAGCGGTACTCGCGTTACTGCTGGTGATTGCCTGCCGGTTCACACCGCGGCGGATTGCGACGACGGAAGTGCTGCTCCTGGTCGGTCTGGGAACCGCGGCTCTGTGGAGTTCGCGCATGATTATCTGGTGGGCTCCGGTTGCCGCCTATTATCTGGCATTGCACGGTGCGGCGATCTGGGGACAGAAACGGCAGCGATTGACTGATCAGGATGAAGAACATGCCATTCACTATGCCGGGAAATGGACGATTGTTTCCGTGGGTGTGATTTGGATCTGTTTTGCGATTACGCCGATCGGTTCTCAAATCCTGCACGGCAAGCAGGTCGATTTTGCGAAGAGTGTTTCCAGCGCCACGCCAATTGGTGCCGTGAATTATCTCAAAGAAAAACATATCAAAGGTCAGGTCTTCAACTCGATGGAGCTCGGCGACTATTTATTGTGGGATGGCCCCCATGATATTTCCGTATTTGCGAATTCGCATGTGCATTTGCTGCCGTACGAAGTCTGGGATCATTATCTGCGGATCATCAATCTCAGCAGTGATGCGGAAGAATTGTTACAGCGATATGGGGTGAATACGGTGGTGCTCGATTTACCCCGTCGAAATAATCTGATGCGTCGATTAGAACGCGATGGCGAATGGCGTGTGGGATACAAAGATGGCCGTTCGGTGGTGCTATTAAGAAATAAGCCGATTCAATAATGATTGTCGGTCGTAGATCTCATTCAAATTTAGTGTAAGAGAAGAGTTATGAAGTCACGCAAATTATCATCGAAAACGTTGATTGCGGTACAGGTTCTGGTTGTGGTTGCATTCTGTGGTGCCTATACCATGGGGTCGCGCGATTCACGCCAGGCATTCAATACGGTTTTTCTCAATCAGGTCACATATCCGGAAGTGAAAATTGAGCGCAAGGTGCCGCTGCAGGTGGCACCATTGTACGATGATCCTTCGGTCGTGACTGATGAAGAACTGGCGGCTGTGCTCAAGCAGGTACGGCCCAAGTTTCCGCGGAAGCATATGAAGCCGAATCATGTTGAGCATGCGTTGCGTACGTGGAGTATCAAATCGACGTTTCAAGATCCGAGTATTGTCTCTGGTATCGAAATGCGTGATTTTCTGATCGACCATGCCCGGTTTCTGGCCTCCTGGGGCGATGAAGCTTCGCCGCTGTTGATTGATGAACCAGAAGGAATTTCGATTCGCTGGGGCAGTCAGGTGGGGGGCTCGGTGCACCATGATCACTGGCTGGCTTCTCTGACCGAGGCCGGCATTCATCTGGATGAACCCGTCTTTGCGCCTGCGAGGCGCGATATGGATATTAACGATGTGATTCAGCAGTCATTGCGTGATTTCCGTTTGGACGAACGGGAAGTGGAATGGTCGGCAATGGCCTTTGGGTTGTGGATTCCTCCCGTCAAACAGTGGAAGACGACCGACGGGCGTTCTGTCTCGTTCGATCAGCTTGTACAACGACTGATTCGCGGGGATAAACAATATGGTGTTTGTGTGGGAACGCACCGCGTCTATTCTCTGATGTTGCTGATTCGCCTGGATGACGAGTTTGATATTCTATCTGATCGGGCGCGGGCCAATGCGTATGGTTATCTGGAACGTGTGCGTGATCTGATTAGCGTGTGCCAGTTTGAGGATGGTCACTGGCCAGCGAACTGGATGGATGGAAAAACGGCATTGACGAATCCACAAGAGATTCCCGAGTATAAAAATGTGATCGCGACAGGGCATCATCTGGAATGGCTGGCGATTGCGCCGAAGGAACTCCATCCGCCTCACGAGCAGATTGTGAAAGCGGCGAAATGGATCATCAACAATACCACCAGCCACACGGAAGACGAAATCCTGCAAAAATATACGTTCTACAGCCACGTGGGAAATGCCCTGGCACTCTGGCGCCACACGCATGCAGCAAAATTCTGGAAAGAGTGGCAGAAGACGCACCCGTATGTACCCGATGCCAAGGCGGACAATGACGCGATCGAAGCCCCTAAGCCAACGCTGTAGGGGGACGTAGTCTTAGGTAGCGTTAATTAATTCAAACTGGCCTTACCAAAGACGGCTAACCGGGGCTAATGCCCTGCGGCTAATGGGCATATATTGCGGTCATAGCCCTCAAAGCAAGAGCAACAGCACACTGTCGGCCACCGTGAATTTTTACATTGATCACTCTATAGACCACAAAATCACGCTCAGAACTAATAAATAAACGTTACCTCGGCTCAGGCCTCTCTTTACGGTCGAAGGTAAACAGGACCGGGTTTTTTCCACTCAGGAAAATCAACTCCGGAAGCTTTTTGGTTGCTTTCGAGGCTTGCCTGCAGTTCGAAGTTCTTTTGTGATTTCCGCACTGCAGTGGGCTTTATCAACAGGCAAAAATGCAGGAGGCCCGGATGCATTTTTGTGAGCCAAATCGTCAGGAATCCGTATTTGGGATACCGAACCATGCACTAATCCTGTAGCATATATGCACCTATGTCAAATCAAATTCTTGAGGCGAATACATAGTCTGGTTGTTTGCATATCGATGATCCACCTGGGAGTCAGTTTGAATGGAATCTAATTTAAGTTCATCCCGAACGAAAATAAAACAATTCCGTATCGATTCTACGCAAAACGTAAAGCACTCGCTTAAAGAGTCCGCTCCTCAGGATTCCAATACGGCATCCATTAAATTAATCATCGAAAGCATTCCTTCCGGCGTTGTGTTATGTAACGATGGCGTACTGTTTATTAATGAGCGGGCCGATGAGTTGCTGGGGGGGGCTGAAGAACATTCTCAGGTGTTTCAGGAAAATCTGTCACAGTTATTCCAATTGAAAACTAGAATGCCAGCCACTGCGAGATCAAAAGAACAGTCTCAGCATGCAGAGATCTGGTTCAAGCGCGGTGATAGTCATCAGCATTTATGTGAAGTGACTCTGCCGAACAATACAGAGCAGGAACTCTGGCTGATTAATGATATCACCGCACAAAGACAAAATGAGCGATTGCTGCATTTACTGTCGAATGCAACCAGCGGTGTGACCGGTCAGGAGTTTTTTAAACGTCTGGTAAAGGAACTGGCAGACGCGCTTAAATTAAAGGGAGTTGTCCTGGTTCAGCATCGATACTTTAATCAACAAATCAAAAAGCTTCAGACCATCGGTGCCTGTATAAATGGAGAATTAATCCCTGATTTTGAATATGATCCCGCTGGAACTCCTTGTGAAAATGCAATTGGGGCTGATTCCTGTGCGATTCATAGTGGGGTGTCGAAACTATTTCCCAATCACAAATTTCTGGTTGACAATCGGTTTGAAGCCTATTTCAGTCTGCCGATGATCAATCGAATGGGACAGGTACAAGGCCATCTGGTTTTGTTGAGCGATCGACCGATTCATGAAAATTTGTGTGAAATTCCTGCCATTCAAAGCTATACATTCCGGGCTGCGACAGAGCTGAACCGCGAACAGGCTGAGAAGAAATTGCAGGAAAGTGAACTGCGGATGACTCTGGCGGCACGTGGTTCCGATATCGGGTTGTGGGACTACAACCTGGTAACCGGGCAGGTCAATTATGATGATCACTGGTACGCGATGCTGGGGTATCAACCGGGCGAATTTCTGGCGACTTTTGATGCCTGGAAAAAACTGGTGCATCCCGAAGACTTGCCCTCTGCGATGAAGCTGCTGGAAGATTATCTTTCTGGAAATGCGTCATCATTTGAAGCGGAAATTCGGATGAAGCATAAGAATGGTGACTGGAAATGGATTCTGACGAGAGGAAAGATATCCGCCGTCACTCCCCAGCAGACACCACTTCAGGTCACAGGAACGCACCTTGATATTGACGATCTGAAACGTTCTCAGCAAATCCGCCTGGAAAATGAAGCGCGTTTGCGGATCATTATGGATCAAATCCCAGCCATTCTCTGGACGACTGATTGTAATAATCAGTATACGTCGATTGTCGGTGCGGGGCTCAACCAGTTAGGGATTCAACCTAATGAACCGGTGGGGCAGGCCATTTTTGATTTTCAGGACGTCCCCGATGTATCCGAGAATATGGTGGCCATGCATGAACGGACGTTGAAAGGGGAGTCTGTCCGATTTGAGCAGCAGTTACAAAATACGATTCTGGATATTCATATTGAGCCGTTACGAAACTCAGACGATGTCATCATTGGTTGTATTGGTCTGGCGATCGATGTGACCGTTCGCAAGAAAACAATCGAACAATTAAACCGTCAACGGATTTTATTGCAGACAATTTTCCATTCGGTGACAGATGCGATGATTGTGACCGACCGCAGTCATAACATTGTGATGTGTAATGAATCGATTCAGATCCATTTCCGGTGTAAAGAGGCTGATCTATTGGGCAGGCCGATTCGGGAAATTATTACAACCGGCGATCAATTTGATGATGAGTTTTTGCGTGTGTCTTATCCCAATTCGCGGGTGTTGAAGCCGTTTATCGTTGAGTACCAGCGCGCGGACGGAACCCAGTTTCAGGGTGAGACGATTGTGACTCCGTTACGGCGTTCGGATAATCAAATTACCGGTTATATTCAGGTCATTCGTGATATAACCGATCGCATTCAGATTGAAGAGGAAAAAGACCAGTTACATTCGCAAATGCTGCATTCACAGAAACTGGAAAGTCTGGGGGTTCTTGCCGGGGGAATTGCACACGATTTCAATAATTTGCTGCTGGCAATTTTGGGGAATACGAATCTGGCCCTGATGGAACTGGCAGGCAAATCTCCCGTCATAGAGAATGTGAAGAATATTGAAATTGCCGCGCGGCATGCGACAAAAATCTGCGAGCGTCTCCTGGCCTATTCAGGTCGACGGACGTTCGTGACAACGACCTTCAATTTAAATCAAATCATTCAGGAAACCGTGGAGATCTTAAAGACCATCGTGTCCCCCAATGCGGATATCGTATTGGAATTATCAAATGAGAAATTGCTGGTACACGGTGATATGGGCCAGATTGAACAGGTGGTACTGAACCTGCTGACGAATGCGTCCGAAGCAATTCAGAATCAAAAAGAAACCGGTGTGATTCATATTCGTACCGGGATGATCTCATTGAACCAGGAGAACAGTGCCAGCTACTTCTTCTGTGAGAATATCAACCCCGGTCAATTTGTGTATTTTGAAATCGAAGATACCGGAAGTGGGATGGATGAAGATTGTCAGTCCAAAATGTTCGATCCGTTTTTTACCACGAAATTTACAGGTCGCGGGCTGGGCCTGGCTGGGGTTTCCGGAATCATTCGCGGGCATAATGGCGGGTTGTTAGTCGATTCGGCAGTAGAGCGTGGTTCTCGTTTTCGCGTGATTTTGCCCGTGGCAACTGATACAGAAGAGAAGATTGAAAATGACAGCAGTGCCGATACCGTGGTGCCTGCCGATGCGGGGTATGTGTTGGTGATTGATGATGACAAAGCTGTCTGCAATGTAGTCAATCACGTGTTAAATCGTTTTGGCTTTTCTGTCATGGTGGCTCATTCCGGCAGTGAAGGCATCGAAGTTTATGAGAAAAATCGTGATGGAATCAGCGTGATTCTGCTGGATATGACCATGCCGGGCTTGAGTGGTGTGGAGACGTATCATTTGCTCAAGGAAAAAGGGATTGATATTCCTGTGATCCTGACAAGTGGCCTGAGTGAAACGGATATTTCCGATCAAATGGATGGCTCTGAATTTGTGCACTTCCTGAAAAAACCATATAAGCCACAAAAACTCGTGAATATGGTAAGTAAAGCTTTGTTGCGTCATCAAATTCACGATGATTCTTCAATTCGCTTTAAGTAATGCCTGTCTTAGTTGAGGAGGTACTGCTTGAGAATCTCGGCATACTGATTCAACAAAAATGCCAGTAACAACAATAAACCTGCTACAAAATCGCTTTTTCCGAATCGATCTGCTCTGCCGTGTGAGCGAACAAATTCAAAGATGCTCCCCGTTGGGCAACCATAGTGGCAGTATGCCTGTGGGATGAAGAGTGACGCGAACAGACCGGTGACGGCAATCCAAATCGAGACGATGCCAGCCGAAGTAAGCAGATACGCATCAAAGGCTTCCAGTTCCGCCAGATCAATGGGCAAGTCTAAAAAAATGATGCAGAGGATCAGAATCAGTAATAAAACGGGGATCCAGCGCAGGCCGCGTTTGACATCTGCTCGAATTTTCCATTTGCGTTTGGCAGGAACGATTTTTCCCAGAAATTCCTGCGCGGTTCCATGTGGGCAGATACTTTGACAGTAAAGATTTCTGCGGGTTGACCAGGGGACGAAAACAGCAATCGCCGCCAGAGCAACCAGCCCCGACAGTTGTCGCCAGGGGATCGTATACTTTGCCCAGCCTGCGAACAGGGATTCTGCCAGCAGGTCGCCACTTACGAAGCCGAGATAAATGAAAGCGGAGAGTTTAAACAGGGAGCGCAAACGGTGCATGCGTTTCAGACGGGTAAAGGTAATCAATGCGGCTCCGACGCCGAACAGAAGTAGAACGGCATCGTTGGCCTGGAACTGAAAAGGTGGAATCGCTTGTGCCTGTTTTTGGGAATATTGAATTCGATGCACAATCGCATGGGCAATGCCCATGCTGGTCATCGTGGCTCCGGAGACGCCTTCGATTTCGCCCTGACGGAGATCGAGTTGAGTCAAATCGTCCCAGGAATATTGGGGCCACAAACTCATGTAGTAACGATCATTGCGGACGTCGTTGACGTGCGAAGTGGTGTCGCCACTACTGCGTATGGAGAGCCCCGCGATGTTTCCGGTAGCTTGATCAAACACAATCAAGGTATCTGACGGGCCACAGTAGCCGATGATTTCATCAGAGATCGGCGAGGTGCGAACGGCATAACCGATGGTCTGCTGCTCCTGATTAAGAATAAACAGACCATTGCGTGCCGAGTGATCAACGCGCAGTGAATCTGCTGCGGGAAGAATCGCCTGGACTTCATGTAACAGAATTGGCGCGTCGCCTTGCACGCGTTTGCGGACGTAATAATCTCGGATCAGGAAGACAATCAGGACCAGAACCACAATGCGATAAACTTTTAACGAGACTGATCTCAGAAGGCTTGCCGGTCGCGGTGATTTCGGAGGCAGGGGAACTAGCGGTAACTCTGTCATCCTTCTCTCAACGCCTCAAACAAAGCGGAACTCTGTTTGAGGCATCTCTATTCTGAACTACTTGTTCTGGATCAGTCGCTTAGTCGGAAACCGTTTTTGATTTATTCAGCAGGCAGAACCTGAATCGCATCTGCATGCACATTGCCGTCTACGCCGGAATTGGACATGATGACTTCAATCGGCTGACCTTTTTCAAACTGAAATGTTCCCAGTGAAATAAAGCCGTTTGGCAGCGGTGGTTTGATACGCTGATTGATTTTAATTGTTTTGGTTTCTTGAGGAGAGCGAACAGTGACCGGAGTATTGGTGGCCCGGTTTTCGTGATGACCGTAGGCCAGTCGCACTTCGTATTTGCCGGGTTTATCGACCTGGAACTTAAAGTGGATTTCCGCCTTTTTCCCTCTACCATGATACACATAATGATTGCCGATATACCCTTTCAGGCCTTCGCCTTTGGTCCATGTACCAACGAACTGGACATTATTATTTTCATCGTCAATGACAAGCCCCGGCAGGGCGGCAGGGTCGATATAAGCGCCAATCACGGGGGGCAAAGGTTTGGCGTCTTTCGGAGTATAAAATTCACTGCCGATCGTGTCGCGTCGTTCGACGCCTTTGAGTGACATCAAACGGTCGAGATCCTGGTAATAGTCGGTATAGACAGCGCGGGGGCTGCATTTCTTTTCTGTGCAGATTGCAGCTGCCTTACCGACGACTTCCCCCATCATGCCGCCGGTTTTCATAACGCGGACGGTTCCGAGTGCTTCGTGTGTCACGCTGACACAGCGGCCCGCCATAAACAGGTTCGGGACATTCCGCGAGTAGAAACAGCGATAGGGAACAGGGTAGCCGCGTTTGCGGTCGACGCTACGATCGAAGACCGCCTGCGAAATAAACGGATCTTCCGGATATTTTTTCATGTATTGTTTTTTGGGGTAATGTAAGTCAATGGACCAGGTGCTGGGCACGCAGCCATCGGGAAAAGCGACTTTATTGACGATGTCTTTTCTGCGAAGAATTACATCGCCTCGTAACATACGGCTTTCGCGTGGTCCGCCGATATAGGCCATCCAGGTTAAGACGGCATTGCCGTGTTTGTCTTTGCCGTCTTTGTTTTTCATTGCATTCCAGGCACCATAGACGGCTCGGAAGTTCCAGTCGCGCATCGATTCCAGATCTTTGATCGGATCTTTATCAAAGCCGCTTTCCCAGAACCATTCGCCGTGAAAACGTTTGGGATAAGGGAAGTCTTCCATGGTCAGGTCGAGTGCCCAGGGAACTTCAGGGAAGGCTTGTGTGTTTTCGGCTTCTTTCCAGGTCCACATATTGCTCATCCCCATGTGGCCTTTTTCATGCGTATAATAGTCGGCACCCGCGAGATATCCAATTTGCCCATGACCGGTGCAGTCGGCAAACAGGGCACCCTGAAATTCGGTTTGCTTGCCTGTTTTGGTATTGAAGGCGGTCACGCTCTGAATCGCGTCGCCCTCTTTTTTGACGGCGTAAGCGTGCGTATTCAAAAATAAATCGATGTTCTTCTCTGCCCGGACGGTTGCTTCTTTGACGTCGTCGCCGAATTCTTCATAGGTGCCGGGAGAAGCCGTAGCCGAGTCCGCAAATTCAGCGATGATTTCACCAATGTGCGGATGCTTTCCACGCCGTACCAGGCCTTTGGCCCAGACTCGCACTTCCGAACTCCCATTCCCGCCGAGAACAGGGCGGTTTTGAACCAGCGCAACTTTGCAACCCATCCGAGCCGCTGAGATCGCCGCGCCCAACCCGGCGTAGCCGCCACCTACAACAACCAGGTCATACTGTTTTGTCTTTTCCGGTTGCGCGGGAAGCCCCAGCATGGCTTTGCGCCATTGATCCATCGGTGCCATCTCGTTCGGTGGAGTGTAGGACAGGTCTTTGGTAAACAGGATCGCATCACAACGGCCTTCGAAGCCGGTTAAATCGTGAAGCGAAAGTTCGATTTCAGGTTTTGTGATTTCCACCGTACCACCATCGTGCCAGAACCAGTTGGCACCTTTGGTCCCAAACGTTTCTTTGAGCGGTTTGCCATCGATGGCTAATTGGAAACGGCCGGGTGTTCCGGGAGCGTTCCAGGGAGCGACCCAGTCCTTGGTTCGAACGAAGACACGGTATTTTCCTGTCGAAGGAAATTGAACCGTGGTTTTGGCATCGTTGACAGGTTGTCCGAGTCCGTGAGCAAGCAGATACGGAGAGCCCATGATCTCGATAAACTGAGTGTCGAGCTTCCAGCCGCCATGCTGATCAAAACTTTCTGCTTCGACCAGCACGCCTTCTGTAGGTTTGGCTGCGGATACAGAGTCAGCAGAGAGCACAGTGATCGCCAGTCCGGCGAGAATCGAAAATAATCGGGAAGTGAAACGCATGCCCTCTGGCTCCTGTCGTCAATTCGCTTAGGGTATCTGGTCAATCAAATAAAAACAGCGATTCAAACCGGAATGAATCCAGCATGATGCTTGATCTGATTATAAACCCGGTGCCGAATCAAATGCAAACAGGGGCGGCTTGGTTTTATGAGGTCTGATTGTTACGCAATCTTCTTTATTAATGGGCTTTGTCACCCAGAAACTGCAGCAGATCTGCATCGGAGACTTCGTTGGGATTGGAAAAGCTTTTCCCTGTCAGGCGACTGGGAACCTGGGGACGGTTGAAGCGGACAAAGTCGAAACCTGCAACCAGATCGGGGCGCCCGTTTTTGATGACCTGTGTATTTTGTTGTGCCGGCTGCATGCGGGAGGCCGTGCTGTAATCGGTGTATACAGTTAAACCCACCTGTAATTCCTGAGGCATGTCGGCGCGGCGGTAACGTTGATGTATGTTCCAGCTGCCGCTGGGTGTTTTCTTCAACAGAATAAAATCGTTTCCGATGCGGGCGATTTGAATCAGAGCGGTGGGAGTGCCGGCATCAGTCACCGCCAGTGTCGAGCGACTGTTGAGCGTCGTTTTGACTTCGAACTGAAATACTCCGGGGCGTCTGGCAGAGCCGAGTGAGAGAAAAATATAATTTTCACCCCCCGGTCGCCAGGTTTGCGGTGTGACATTGCGTGGCGTGCGAATCATCAGTCCGGCCAGAGAATAATTGCTGCGCGGGGCACCATCGCCGCCTCGTCGGGCGACACGAATATTCGAGGTGACCACGAAATCACCTTTGACCTGCTTGTAGACGAGCACGCCACGATAATCCATATACCAGGTGCTGCTGTAAGGCATCATCACCATCCAGCCGGGACGGGTCTGGGCGATGTCGAATTTTTCCAGTTGATCAGCGTTGGTTTTTTCTGTCTGATAAATGCGTAACCATTGTTTCATGGTCGCTGCATCATCGAATTCGTCGCTGAGTGATTTCAAGTCGTCCTGGACGCGACTTCGTTCCTGAGCATGAATTCCAGTTGTGAGGCCTCCTGATCCGATTGCGAAAATAAACAGACACAGCAGGAAACAAGATTTCATTGAGAATCGAACATGAGCCATTGTTTTACTCTTTCTGTATGCGAATGATATGTTCAGGAGTCGGGCTCGGGAATCGATGTTGAATGGGCCCTTTCTCTGGCAATTCGTCAGGTAATGTTAAATTGCGACAAAAAATGTGAAAAAAATATACTTTGCTTGAGAGTCGACCTAACCTGTTGAATCAAACGACTCTACGATATAATGGAGAGATAGACGGACGGGCATCACTTTCAGGAAAGCACGTTGAATGTCTTTGATTGAAGAGACGGTAACGCAATGGATTGATCAGTTAAAAACTGGTGATGCTCAGGCTGCGCAACGGCTCTGGGAATCCTATTTTCAGGAAATGGTCGAGGTCGCGCGGCGGAAATTGCGCGGCGCGCCCCGGGCGATGGCAGATGAAGAAGATGTGGCCTTAAGTGCGTTTAAAAGCTTCTGCATGGGGGCACAGAATGGTCGTTTCTCCCAAATTACCGACCGCGAAAATTTATGGCCTTTACTGGTGGCGATTACCTCCCACAAATCGGTCGATTTGATTCGCAGCGAAAATCGACAAAAACGGGGAGGCAGCGGTAAGAGCGACAGTGACGCTGAACGTAAAAAGCAAACGTCCATGCCTGTTGACTTTGAACAGATCATTCAGCAGGAACCTTCGCCGGAATTTGCTGTGCAGTTAGCTGAAGAACTGGAGCGGTTGCTCAATTTATTGGATAAAACCGGTGATTCGGCGTTAAGACAGGTTGCATTGGCCAAAATGGAAGGGGAAACTACAACTGAAATTGCGCAGAGTCTAGGCTGTGCTCGCCGAACCGTTGAACGAAAACTTCAGTTGATTACCCGTCTGTGGCAAGAGGATTGCAATTTGTGAAATCGCCAAACGAAACAGATTTCGAGCAGCTCCCTTCAGACCTGATGCTGAAAATTAATCAACTATGCGATCGGTATGAATCTGAGCTGAGGCAGGGAGATCTCCCATCGATCAATGCGTATCTGGATGATGTCGCCGTCGATTATCGCGAGGTGATCCTCAAAGAGTTGATTCCGCTGGAAGTGGAGCATCGCTGTCAGCAGGGGGAAACGCCGGGATCGAGTGAATACCTGCAACAGTTCCCCGTGCTCGATCAGGAGTGGCTCTCTTCAGTGATTGGAGCGGCACGAGCCGCCTATCCGGCTGCTTCGGTTGGCGGTTCTCCCGAAGAGGGGCCGCATGAGTTCGACGACTTTTCACTGGAACAATTTCGCGCTCGGGTGATCGAAGTTGGTATTCTGGCGGAACGCGAGTTGACAGACTTGATCGCGAATCTGGAAGAGGATCAGCGACCACAGTCCACAGCCGCGTTGGCCGCACTGTTGATTGAGTTAGGAACGCTGACCGAGTATCAGAGCCACGCGCTCTCTTCGACAGAAGCCCGTCCGCTGTTGATCGGCGATTATCTGATTCTGGAGCCGATCGGATCGGGAGGCATGGGGACGGTTTACAAAGCGATGCACCAGCGCATGAAACGCATCGTGGCGTTGAAAGTCATTCGTTCTGATTTGGAGCATGTTCCCGATCGGTTGAAGCGATTTGAACGCGAAGTGCAGACGGCGGCGCGGTTATCGCATCCGAATATTGTCACCGCTTACGATGCGGGCGAGCACGAGGGCGTGCATTATCTGATCTGTGAATATATTGATGGCGAGAGTCTGACACAGCTGGTGCGCGATTCCGGTCCGCTCGATTTTCCGGACGCGGTCAATTGTGTGCTCCAGGTAGCGCAGGGATTGGAATATGCACACGGTAAAGGGGTGATCCATCGCGACATTAAGCCGGCGAATATTCTGGTCGACGATCAGGGTGATCTCAAAATTCTGGATATGGGACTGGCGCGACTACAAGAAACCGACGACGTTTTAGGCACAGGTTCACAAACCGAATTGACCTCGAGTCAATTTTTTATGGGAACCATCGACTATATGGCCCCCGAGCAGGCCCGAAATACCAGGCTGGCCGACCATCGTTCCGATATTTACAGCCTGGGGTGTACGCTCTATTTTCTGTTGACGGCCAAACCCGTGTACGGCGGCGGGACGACGGTCGAACGAATTCTGGCGCACAAGGAACAGCCAGTCCCGAGTCTATCCCAAACCTTGCCCCAAGTGCCTGCTACCTTCGATCCCATTTTTGCAAAGATGCTGGCGAAAGATCCCGAGGAACGTTATCAGTCGGCGAGTGAATTAATCAGCGATCTGAATCAGTTCAATACTGAAATATTACACGATCAGACGTTTTCATTGCCGGTGAGAGAAACATCCCCCGGTAAGCCGACTGAAGAGAACTGGGCGAGTGCGCCCACAGAAGTGCAGCCGGTTGAAGCTGGTTTCACTGTGGCGGCTGCAACTACTCCAGAGGAGAAATCTAAAACTCGTTCTTCCAACCAGCAGGGGCTAGTGTGGGGAGGCGTTGTTGTGGCAGCCCTTGTTCTGGCAGGCGTCGTATTCTGGAATCCCTTCCAGTCGGATTCAGGCACGGGGGAGCGAAATCTAATTTCAGACGCTGGTCAGTCTGGTTCAGGGGATACCAATACTGACCAGGCAGAGTACGCGCAAATAGCGAACCTCCCTGTCAGCGCGAATGTGGCGCTTGGCACACAAGGCAAGGGACCTGAGCTGGAATTGCAGCTGATTCCGCCGGGAACGTTTATGATGGGAGACAGTGCCAGCGCAGGAGCTGCTTCCGATGCCCCCGCGCATCCGGTGAAACTCACACAGCCATTTTATATGGGCGTTACCGAAATCACGAACGAACAATTCCGCCAATTTGTGGAACAGACGCAGTATCAAACAGACGCTGAACGCAGTGGCGGATTCGGAATGACAGGCGGAAGTTGGGGCAGATCCGGTTCTTACTTCTGGAATCAGTTGGGAGACCTGCCCGTTCGCGACCAGGCACCGGCGGTGAATATCAGTTGGAACGATGCGGTGGCGTTCTGCGACTGGCTCTCGAAACAAACGGGTGACACATACCGGCTACCGACCGAAGCCGAATGGGAATATGCATGTCGCGCGGGAAGCAAGGGACGCTGGTTCTTTGGGAATCAAATGGATGAGTTGGAAAACTATGCCTGGTTTTTGAACAACTCACAAGGACGGGTTTACCCAGCGAAGCAAAAACAGCCGAATCCTTTCGGACTGTACGATTTATATGGCAACGAATGGGAATGGTGCCAGGATTTCTACGCTGAGAATTATTATTCGCAGTCACCGTCAGAAAACCCGACTGGCCCTGAGCAGGGGAGCGAACGCGTGCGTCGCGGCGGCGGATTTCAACAAGGGGCAGACCAGTTGAATTCCTATGTCCGCGGGCATGGTGCTCCGAATTCTCCCTCACGCGGCGCGTTTCGCATTGTCCGCGAAGTGAAGACCCATTAGTCGCAGGGCGTTAGCCCCGGTTGGACGTCTTAGGTAAGGACCGTTCAAATTTGGGGAATTGCCATTGATCAGAATCCCTTTTGATGTAATTAAAAAAAGCGAAGACCAGTCGACGGTTAACTCACGGCTTTCCCATAAAACTTCGCCAGATGCTGTTTATATTCTTCAATCAAGGTAGGGATCTGTTCGGTAGTGAGCTTGCCGGATTCGACGAGGCAGTCGGCCAAATCGTTGAGCGTGGCTACTTGCAGTCTCTCATCAAAAACCAGCATCAGGCGGCGTTCGACCAGATCACCCAGCGTTTCAGCCCATTCATGCTGGATCGTCCAAAGCACATACGGGCGGGGAATTGACGTCCCTGCGATCAAATCGGTTGAGAGTTCGGGCAACGCATCCAGAATCTCTTCGATCTGTGTTCCCTGCAGGTGCCACAGTGTCTGAATGCTCTCTTGAGAAAGTTGATATTTCTGGCAGAGTCGGTCCTGTTCTGCTTTCAGAATATCTTCCGTTTGCGGGTATCCTTCGGCACCGGGGATCAAGCGGGTTTTCGATTCCGTGAAATAACTTTTGCCGAGTTTCTTCAGAATGCGGTCGGTTACTTTTTCTGCAAAGGCACGCCACGAGGTGAGTTTCCCGCCGACGAGGGTCACGATCCAGCCGGAAGGACCCTCATATTCCTTGAGGGAATGATCGCGGGAGATCGAGGCGGCTTTGCCCTTCGGCTGATAGGGTAAAGGGCGCACGCCGCTGTAGTGCATATTGATATCGTCAGTCGTCAGCCCCACTTGCGGGAAGACCATGTTGGCCATGCCGACCAGATATTCGAGTTCATCGGGCGTTGCTGTGACGTCGAGCGGATTCCCGTCGACTCGGACATCGGTGGTGCCGATCAGCGTACTGTTTTCAAAGGGAAGAATAAACACGAGTCTGCCGTCGCTGGCTTCGGAGTAGATTGCCTTGGTGCCGAGCGCTTCGCGGAGCTTTTGATTGAATGTGATAATATGGCTGCCTTTGGTGCCGCCCATGAGACGCTCCGAGGGGACCTCAGCCTGCTGGAGCGTTAAATCGCCACAGGCGCCGGAAGCGTTGATGATCACGGTTGGCTCGAATTCTTCCTGAATCTGATCGGGATTGTGGATCGAGGAAATTTGGGCCGTTCGCCCGTTGAGTTTGAGTTGCTGATACGTCAAAAAGTCAAAGGAGAGTTGTTTTTCGTTGGCGATTTTCTGGCAGTCGTGCAGCAGTGCGACCACGAAGCGTTCAGGAAACCGCATCTGCGCGTCCGAGTAGCAGGCCATCCAGCGAAACTTGTCAGCATTGATCTGGGGCAGGTCGGCATCACCGACATTATGCACCGAATGGCGGGGAAGATTTCCTTTGGATGCGAACCAGTCGTAAAGCGTCAGCCCCATGTCGACCAGATACAAGCCACGTTCCGAGGAGAAAGAGAAACGGGTGGAGAGCCAGTGCGTTCCCGGCACACGGAAGCCACTCAGAAACCGGAGCCCGGACGAAGTGACACCAGAAGCCCGGTGCGCCAGCGGAATCGCAAAGCGAAGCGGTTTCACGAAGTGGGGTGCCAAATTTAATAGAATGCCCCGTTCATGGACCGACTCTTTGACAAGCGAAAAGTCGCCGTATTCCAGATAGCGCAAGCCGCCGTGAATCAGCCGCGAGGATTTAGACGTGGCGCCTTGTGAGAGGTCACCCTGATCGATGATGCAGACGGGAATGTTATTCAAAAGTAATTCGCGTGCAATGGCGACGCCGTTGATGCCGGCACCCAGGATTAAAACCCGCTCTGATTGTTGCATCGCGTATTCCTCTGCGAAAGTTTATGGTGTGGGTTGAAATTCCATTAAGAGTCGATGTTCGTGCGGGCGATAGTAGCCGTCAATCCGGGTTCTGACCTGAAAGCCAAAACTTTCATACAGCCGGACCGCCGGTTTGTTATCCGGGTTCACCGTGAGCAGGACTACCTGATCTGCATTTTGCAGCGCCTGTTTCATCAACGCCGATCCGATTCCCTGGCCGCGAAAATCAGGGTGCACCATGATCTTATGCAGGAAGGTTTCCCCTGTATTCGTGGGAAACATCAATAGTGCCCCCGCGACTGTTTGGTTCTGACTTTCGTCGGTTACATCAGCGATTAAGACGGTTGCATATTCACACCAGAGCCGCCAGGCGTGTTCGCCGTCGGGGATGAAGGTGTCTGGTTCTTCAGGCCAGGCGGTGCGGTCCAGCGCCGCGACTGCCAGAAAATCTTCCGGTAACGCCTGTTTAATCAAGTAATCCACGAAAGCCTTTCATAGTCTATTCTTATCAAAGCGGTAGAGTGAGCGAGTGTTGTCGTGTATTGTACGAACTCATGAGATCGGTTTCGATCATGATTGAACAGAAAACAGACTTGCGGTAAAAGAATAATTGAAAATAGCGGAAACTGCCGCTTTACTGTTGCTGAATTCACATTGGTTTCTTCCATGCCCCGTTCGTCCATTCCCCACGTTGCCCTGTTCATCGAAACGTCGCGTTCTCATGGACGGGGGTTGCTGAATGGCATTCGCCAGTTCATCGCAGAGAATGAGGAATGGTCTGTGTTCATGATGCCGCGTTCGCTGGACTCGCAGATTCCCGACTGGATTTCCCGCTGGAAAGGGGATGGGATTCTGAGTCGTACGATCAGCCAGGAAGTGGCCGATGCGATCGCGGCTTCGGGAATTCCCACGGTCGAATTGCGCTCGACGAAGCTCAAGCATGATTTTCCGTTTCTGGGAATCGATAACCGGGCCATGGGCCGGATGGTGGCCGAGCATTTTCTGGAACGGGGCATTCGTCACTTTGGCGTGTATGAAATCGGAATCGAAGTCTATTTTGAAGAACGCCGCGATAATTACGTGCAGACAATTCAGAACGCTGGCTATGAAGTCAGCGTCTTTTCGGCGTCGGAAGATTCGGAAGCCCCTCGTGAATGGGAGAAACATCAGGAGCAGATGGCGAACTGGGTGCGGGGGCTCCCCAAGCCGGTAGGGATCATGGCGTGCACCGATCAATTAGGGTTCTGGCTGCTGGATGCCTGCGAGCGGGCGGGGATTTCCGTACCCGATGAAGTGGCCGTGGTGGGGGTGGAGAATGATGAGATCCTGTGCATGATGGCGCGGCCGCCGTTATCGAGTGTGGCGTTCAACTCAACACGCATTGGTTACGAGGCGGCAGCGCTGCTCAGCCGACTGATGAAAGGAGAGCCGGCGCCCGAAGAACCCTATCTGATTAATCCTTTGGGGATTGTGACGCGCCAATCCTCGGATGTAGTCGCCGTGGATCATCCCGAGTTGGCGCTGGCCCTGCGGTTCATTCGCGAAAATGCCTGCCAGGGAATTCAGGTGGCCGATATTCTGAATGCGGTACCGTTATCGCGGACGGCACTCGAGCGGCAGATGAAAGCGGCCATCGGTCGCTCTCCTAAAGCGGAGATCATCCGCACGCAGTTGGAGCGGGCCAAGGAGCTGTTGGCGTCCACCGATCTGTCTCTGGCACAAATCTCTCAGAAGGTCGGCTTTCGCCACGCGCAGCATTTCAGTACGACGTTCAAAGAAAAAATCGGCGAGACGCCAGGCGTCTATCGGGCGAAAATGCATTAGCCGCAGAATTGTTTCAAAAGTGCGCATCTGTCTGGCTTCCACACACTCATGCGGTGTCCCCAAATTGGGGGCGTTTTAGAAAGGTCTGAAAACGTCTCCGGGGGGATTTTGTCCTTGCTACGTTGGTGTCATCGGCTAACATGAATGGACAGTTGCTTCGTCAGGTGTGATCCTCATTCTGTTCCGAAGGCAAAGAGCGATGCGCTATCTCTTGTTCTCTGTTCTATTACTTTCTTTCCCCATTTCGGCCTTTGGCCAGCCAAAAATGCCCAAGGTTCAGATTGTCTTCTTAACCCCGGCTGACGTCGATGCTCCGGCTGGTGTCTCCAGGCGATTGACACAGGTGGCTGACTATACGGAAGCAATGTTGGTGAAGTGGATGAAAGTATGGGACTACCCGCCAAAACGTGAGCAAATCTTCCAGCGAAACACCGATGGCAGCGTGAAGATTTTATTCGTCAAATCGCCTGAGACTCTCGCGAGTGGAAAATTTCCATTGAAGGACGGAAACCTGTCGCGAAAAGGTAAGCTGCTGGCAATGGAGAAATTCAAACTTCCCAAAACATTAGACGTCTGGTGGGTCTGGGTTTATGTGGGTGATCCTCCATTGAAGTACAGCAGTTATCTGGGTTCGGGTAGCGCGGCAGCGGGAGGGTTGTCACAGGTCAACTATACGAATCTGCCCGGTGAAATATCCCTGGAGGACAAGTTGGCGAAACCGTTTCTGAAAGAATTGACTTTGAAGGGCACCATCCACGAATTCGGGCATGCACTCGGGCTTCCGCACAATGGCCCACTCATAAAACGCGATCTAGGGATGCCTTTAATGGGGGCGACCATCGCCAACTATCGCAGAGTGATGAAAAATAAGGAAGAGCGGGGTTATGTTACGGAAGCTTCAGCAGCGATTCTGTGGAAGCATCCGTTATTTACGGGGACAGCACAGCGTCGCTATATGATTCCCAAGGTCAAATGGCATGACATCGTCGTTAAGAATGATCGCCAGAAACGAGTAGCACATCTGACCGGACGTATTACGTCGAATGTCCCGGCGCATAGCATTATTGTTTACGACACGGCACCTGACGTGCAAACCCAATATTTCCAAAAACCATACGTGGCCCGTGTCAAGAAAGATGGGACTTTCGAGATCACGATTAGCGAGCCGCTCGGCGTGCAGGCGAAAGGGGTGTTGAAAGTTGTCGCTTGTTGCGAAAACGGAACGATGACCGGTGACGGAAAGAGCCGTGGACTTAAGAGCGCGCATGAGATCAAGTACCGGACATCGCGCACGGGGTATCAGTTAATCAAATGAGGTACGGCGACTGATATTTGAGATATTTCGATCGGGCAGGAATCGTGCCGAAATTCCTGCCTTTGATCGAACGCTCCAGGAGTCTTTCTGGCCCGGGATTTCCGGTTGACCAGATGCATTCGTGAAGACGCATGATGTTCACGCACACGAAGGGAGTTCGCGAATTGTGTGTTATTGCGTTCGGTTGACGCTGAAAATGTACGCAAAACATGATAATGTTTATGGAAATCCGTAATGACCGGGCTGGATTCGCTTGTAGAATGGAATCCCGTTCAATGCTTTGAAATTAACGTAGAAGGAATGGTTTGAATGAACAAGGTGTTAATCATCGTTGGCGATGCAACTGAAACTGTAGACACACTTTACCCCTATTATCGTTTGATCGAAGGGGGCTACGAACCGGTTGTGGCGGCTCCGGAAAAGCGTCTGTACCAGATGGTGCTGCATGAAGTGAAACCGGGCTGGACGATCACCAAAGAGTGGGAAGGCTATACGATTCAGGCGGATATCGCATTTAAGGATATCAACGAGGAAGAATACCTGGGAATCTTCTTCAGCGGCGGCCGTGCACCGGAATATATTCGCGATGATGCAGACCTGATCCGGGTCACCCAGCATTTCTTCGAAAAAAATAAACCCGTTGCTTCCGTCTGTCACGGCGTAGAAATTCCAGCCCGTGCTGGTTGTGTGAAGGGCCGCCGGATGGCGACTGTGCCGAAGTGCCAGTTTGACCTGGAAGTCTGCGGCGGGATCTTTGTGAATGAACCCTGCGTGATTGATGGGAACATGGTCAGCGGTCGTACCTATCACGATCATGGTCAATATATCGGTCCGTGGATGAAGATGCTGGATGAAGCACGCGACCAGTTTTAGAAAATTGTTTTGAATTCAAAAAGTCATAAACAGGAGAGAGCGATGTCGTCACAGAAACTATCTCGTCGAACGTTTGTTAAAACAGCAGTAGCCGGGTTGCCTTTGGCCTGTATTGCGCCGGGCGTTTTTGTGAATACGGCGCGGGCCGCTGAGAAGTCGCGCAATCCGAACGAACGCTTAAAAATCGGTTCGATCGGCATGCGGTATCAGGGATCGGTGATCGCCGACAAGGCACAAGAGTATGGCGACATCGTGGCGATTGCCGACGTCGATCGCGAGATTGCCGAGAAAGCCCGCAAGCAGTTTGGCGGCAAAGCAACGCTGTTTGAAGACTATCGCGAAATGCTGGAGAAGGCGGACATTGATGTCGTGACGATTGGTGCCCCCGATCACTGGCATACCAAAATGCTGATCGACGCCTGTCGGGCCGGCAAAGACGTCTACTGTGAAAAGCCGCTGACGCTGACCGTGGATGAAGGCAAGATTCTCAATAAAGTCGTCAAGGAAACCAAAGCGGTTGTGCAGGTGGGAACCTGGCAGCGGAGCGATCATCGTTTTCGTCAAGCCGTGGAAATGGTGCATGACGGACGAATCGGGAACTTGAAAAAAGTGACCGTGACGCTGAGCAAAAACAAGACCGGCGGACCGTTTAAGACTGAGCCTGTGCCATCGGTTCTGAATTGGGATCTGTGGCAGGGGCAGACGCCCGATGTGCCTTACATCAAGGAACGCTGCCATTATACGTTCCGCTGGTGGTATGAATATTCGGGCGGCCAGATGACTGACTGGGGCGCACATCACATTGATATCGCACAGTGGGGGGCCGGCATGCAGGATTCCGGTCCGGTCGACATCGAAGGGACAGCGACGTTTCCAAATGTAGAGAACGGTTTTAACGTAGCCCTCGATTATCACTTGAGGGCCCGCTATGCAAACGGCGTCATTCTGGAAGTCAACGACACGGGGCGCACCGGTGTGATGTTTGAGGGCGATCAGGGACGCATGTTCGTGAACCGCGGAACCATCGCCGGGAAACCAGTGGAAGAGCTGGCGAAGAATCCGCTGCCGCGCGAGAAGTTCAACGTTTATGCTCATGATAATCTTTCACGTCCCCCTCGGATGGGCAAGCTGGATGCGATTGTGAATCACATGGGGAACTTCTTCGACTGTATTGAAACGCGGGAAACGCCGATCTCCAGCGTCGAGAATCAGCATCGCTCGGTGAGTGTGTGTCATATCGGCAATATCTCACAACGCCTGGGACGAAAACTGACCTGGGACCCGCAGCAGGAACAGTTTGTCGGCGACGACGAAGCGAATACCTGGCTCAAACGCGAACAGCGGGCCGGTTACGAGATCAAAGACAGTTAAGCAGCGATTCTTGATTCAAAATCGTCTGTGCAAATGGGAGGAACCGGGGCTAACACCCTTCGGCTAATAGGTTATTCCGGTTGGAAAGTTACCAGAAACCGGATCAGCCGCACGGTGTTGGTAGCATTTTTATAATAGTTCTGATCCTGATTTTGAGGTGTACGGTGTTAGCCATCTAAAAATTCTCTATGTCCGATGGTGTGCTGTTACCTTTACTTTCAGGACTTCGACAACAGACAAAGCCAAATTAGCCGCAGGGCGTTAGCCCCGGTTATACGTCATCGTTAACGACAGTTCGAATTAAGAAACGCCAGATCGCATCACATTTTACTATAGCGTGTTTCAGAATATACTCGGTTCAAATGGCCTTGGAGACGCTTCATTAAAACTGGATACAGTCTACCGGCCGCGGTGAATTTCGATCACGGTAAAGGAGAAACAATGACAGTCTCAACGGGCATCATTACCGAAGCTCATAAAAAACAGTTTCAGGAAGAAGGTTATTTCATTCTGGAAAAGGTGATTTCGGACGAACACCTGCAGATCATTCGCGATGCCTGTGCGCATCTGATTGATCTGATGCATCAGGAAATGGACCGTCTGGGAACCGATCATATTCATATCAGCCATCGCGGCAAGCGGTATCACATCGCCAAGAAATACGATCAGGCGCCCCGTTTGGAAGAGTATGTGTTCGGCGATCTGATGGCAGAGATCTGTAAAACAACGATCGGCGAGAACGCCTATCTGTTTTACGATCAATATGTCGTCAAGGCAGCGGAGAAGGGGATTAAGTTTTCCTGGCATCAGGATTCGGGTTATCTCGGGTTTCGACATCGACCGTATGTGACCTGCTGGGCGGCCGTGGATGATATGACGGTTGAGAATGGTACCGTCGATGTACTCCCTTATTCGACCATCGGCGTGAAATCGCTGGTGGAACACATTCAGGACCCGGAAACGGGGGACAAGACCGGTTACTTCGGTAAAGAGCCGGGGGTGACCGCGGTCGTGCCGGCCGGCAGTCTGGCGGTCTTCAGTTCGCTGACCTTTCACCGCAGCGGTGCGAATACAACGGACAAAATGAGACGGGCCTACGTGACACAGTACTCGCCCGCGCCGATCATCGACCCGGAAACCGGGCAGCCCAAACATCTGGCTGTTCCGTTTCTCAAAGACGGGGACAAGGTCGTTTCTTAATTCCAGATCCTGACAAACTACTTGAGAGAGATAAACCCATGCTCAACCGAATCAATCGTCGTGACTTCAATAAACAGCTTTTAGGCAGCGCCTGCTCGGCCGGATTACTCGGCAACGTTCTGGCGGCAGGGACAGACGGTTCTGCCAAGCCGTTTCAACTGAATTACATCGTCGCGTCTTGCATGTACGGGAAGCTGCCGCTGGAGACGATTCTACAGGAAGTCCCCAAGACCGGTGCAGCGTATCTGGAGATCTGGGCCGAGCGGCACGGCAATCAGCGGGAGCAGATCGACGAACTGGGCGTCGAAAAAACAAAACAGCTGTTTGACAAGCACAACGTCAAGCTGGGCAGCTTCACCTGTTTCAAGTACGGCTTGTTTAACATGCAGGGGGAGATGGATCTGGTCAGGCAACTGGGCGGCGACATGGTGATCTGCAACAGCGGCGGCCCGAAAGGACTGAAGGGGGCCGAATTGAAGGCGGGGATCAAGAAATTCGCAGAAAAATTGAAGCCGCACGTGGATGCGGCGGCTGAGAAGGGCGTGATCATTGGTCTGGAAAATCACGGCGGCGGCTTGATTAACGATCCGGATACCCAACGCTGGCTGATGGACGCACTGCCGGCAAAGAACTTCGGGATCGCGTTGGCTCCCTATCACCTGGAGCAGGACCCGGAGATGATCGGGAAACTGATTACGGACTTGGATGAGCGGCTGGTGCATTTTCAGGGTTGGCAACATGGTATGGGCTGCATGAAAAAATTGCCTAAGGAACAGGAACTGTTACAGCTACCGGGCCGCGGCGATATGAATTTTGTGCCGCTCTTAGCGGCGCTGAAGAAAATCAACTATCAGGGACGGACGGAAATCTTCATGCATCCGGTGCCACGCGGCATTCCGATTCTGCCGACTGCCGAGCAGGTCACCGCCGAGATCAATCGGTCGCGGGCGTATCTGGAAAAGTGTCTGAAACAGGCGTGATTCAGGTAGAGGATTCAGGGGGACTGGTGATCAGTTTATTGAGCGGGTATGATCTCGGAAAGGAGCCAAGACTCATGTCCGAGAATCTGTTCATCGAAACCGACACCGTCAAGTATCAAAATCGGTACTCACAGACGGTCACATTACTGTCACTATTTGCGATCGCCGTTTTGTTACCCTATTTCTGTTTTACTCTCTTCACTTTTTTCTTTAGGGGAGTACAAGTCAATGAATTGCCTTATTTATTGCTGATGATGATTACGTTTCTGTTTTCTCCTTACGCGATCGGGATGCAGTGGGAAGCGTTATTATTTACCTGGGCTTTATTAGCTGCAATCGTATTTTTCTGGCCTGAACAATTTAAGGGCAAGGCCTGGTGTGTCGGGCTCGTTCTATTTTTTCATGCCCTTGTTGGTGGTGTCTTAATTTATCTGCGGATTTCTTAAGACATGCGGGTTCGAGAATTGATTTCGCGATCTGTTTTGTAAATCGATGAGAATGACTCAACTAAGGATAATCTAACTTATGAACGCGCGACGTAGTATTCTGACTTTGATGATTTTTCTCGTCTGCTGTTTCGTGAGTCATCTGCAGATTGAGTCTCTGCAAGCGAAGGGAAAACAACGGCAGCCGAATATCATTCTGGTGATGACCGACGATCAGGGGTATTGGGATACGGGCATTTCCGGCAACAAACTCATTGAAACGCCGACGATTGACCGGATGGCGGCGGAAGGAGTCACGTTTACGCGGTTCTATGCGAATATGGTTTGTGCGCCGACGCGGGCCGGGCTGATGACGGGGCGGCATTATCTGCGGACGGGCCTGTATAACACCCGGTTTGGCGGCGACACGCTGGGACAGGATGAGACGACGATCGCCCAAGTCTTGCAGTCAGCCGGTTACAAGACGGGACTGTTTGGGAAATGGCACTTGGGACGCTATGCGCAATATCAGCCGCACCGGCGGGGCTTCGATCATTTCTTTGGTCATTATCATGGGCACATTGAGCGTTATACGAACCCGGATCAGGTGGTTGTGAACGGGCAGCCGGTCGAAACCCGCGGTTATGTCACTGATCTGTTTACTAATGCGGCCATCGATTTCATTACCGAGTACAAAAACAAACCGTTCTTCTGTTACATTGCCTACAACGCACCCCATTCGCCTTTTCTATTGGATACCTCGCATTTCGGACAGCCGGAAGGGGATAAGCTGATTGAAAAATATCTGGCGAAAGGGCTGCCGCTCCGCGAAGCGCGGATTTATGCGATGGTCGAACGCATCGATCAGAATCTGAACCGGTTATTGCAGTCGGTAAAGCAGCTGGGGCTGGAAGATGAGACAGTGGTGATTTTTACGAGCGACAATGGCGGCGTGAGCCGGGCGTTTAAAGCAGGCCTCAAAGGGGGCAAAGCAAGTGCCTACGAAGGCGGGACCCGCGTACCGTTTGTGGTGCGTTGGCCGGGCCACTTCCCGGCAGGGAAAAAGACCGATGCGATGGTGGCGCAGACTGACCTGTTTCCGACGTTCTGTCAACTGGCGGGAGTGCCCGTTCCCCAGGGAATCAAGCTGGATGGAAAATCGATCCTGCCCTTGATGGAACAGGGGACGGGAAAATCGCCGCACGAATATCTGTATCATACGTGGGATCGTTATACACCGAACCCGTGGCACCGCTGGTCGATTCATGGCGAACGGTTCAAACTGGTGGGCCATGATCCGCAAGGAAAACAGGGACAGCAGGAGCCGGCGGGGAAGTTGTATGATCTGCAGGCGGACCCGGGAGAGACGAAAGATGTCTCGCGTCAATATCCGGAAGTGGCATCGCGGCTGCGGAACGAATTCTTGCGTTGGTTTGATGACGTGACCGAAGGGCAAGTGTATCAGCCAGCAGCGATTCCGGTCGGCGATTCCGAGGAACCAGTCGTGGAACTGCAGCCGAGCTGGGCGATTCTGAAAGGGGAAGGGCTCGAATATTCATTTGACGGCTACGACTGGGATACGATCGACGGTTGGAAATCGAACGCGGGCACAGCGAGCTGGCAACTGGATGTGCTGAAGCCGGGCCGATATGCGGTGGAGTTGAGCTATGGGTATCGAGATGCCTCTCCTGCTGCGGGATCGCTTGAAATATTGGTCGGTAAGACGAAGCTCAACTGTGAGCTCCCGATGAGCACAAGTCGAAATGTATTTCTCAAACAGACAGTGGGAACACTGGAACTGAAAGCGGGCCAGCAGACGCTCACCGTTCAAGCTGCCAACGACGGCGGTATTCCGGGGTTACGATTGAATTCGATCTGGTTGAAGTCGCAGGGCAACGAGTAGTGGCTCGGTGCTTTTACGGAGAAGCCACTTAATAAATATGCAGTGATAAAAACAGACGCAGGATCATGGCATTGGCGATATCAATAAAGAAGGCCCCCATTAAGGGGATCACCAGAAATGCCTGGGGGGAGGCGCCATACTTTTTCACGAGCGCGTTCATGTTTGCCATCGCGACCGGCGTGGCACCTAATCCGAGGCCGATAAAGCCACCCGACATGACTGCCGCGTCATAATTTCTTCCCATAAAGCGAAACACGATGTGGTACGCAATGAGTGCCATCACGAGGATCTGGGCCACGACGACGGTCAACAACGGGCCGACACTGGAAGCCAGCGTCCAGAGCTGCATGCTCATCAGACTCATACTGAGAAACAGTTCCAGTGAGATATCTCCGCAGAGTCGGATGGCGTTAGAATGGAGTTCTTTCTGAAAGAGGTCCAGAGTGTTGGTTAACACAATTCCTACAAACAGTGCGGTGAGAAAGCCGGGTAATCCGAGTCCTTTGGTATGTAACCATTGATTGACGACATCGCCGGCAGAAACACAAATCGCCAAAGCCAGAATGGTGCCGAGCATGCCTTCGATGGTGACGGGGATCGAACTGGTGCCCGATTCGGTCTCGTTTTCCGGGCTTTCCGGCTCGATTTCTCCATTGAGCCTGTTTTTTTGAATCAAGTACTCAGCGAGCGGGCCACCAATTAACCCGCCGGCGATCAGGCCGAAGGTGGCGCAGGCGATTCCCGCTTCCGTTGCACCGTGGAGACCGGCTTCCCGGGCGACTTCTCCCCAGCTGATTGCCGTGCCGAAGCCTCCGGCGAAGGAAATACTTCCTGCCATCAGGCCATAACCCGAATTGAAACCAAACAGAGCAGCAACGCCGATGCCGGCAACATTTTGCAAAACGAGAAACAGGATGGAAATGAGCAGCATCTTGCCCAGTGCGATGCCGCCGTCCGCTAAGGTGCGGAGCTTTGCTGATAAGCCGATGGTGCTGAAGAAGACGAGCAACAGTAGATCGCGCAACGCGAGGTCAAACGTGATTTCCCGGCCGGTTGCGGTGTAGTAAATTGCCACGATCAGGCTGCAGAGGATGCCGCCTACCACGGCTGAGGGGATGTTGTATTTACTCAACCAGCGAAGATGGTCTATGAGGAACGATCCGACATAGAGCACGAGAATACTGATAATCAGCGTTTGCGTGACTGAGACTTCCATAAATCAAATGCTTACTGAGTAACGTTTCTGTGCTCTATCAGGAATTCCATCAGTGATTATCAGAGTGATTTACGAATGCGCTGAAAACTCTCCTGGATTTCTTTGCCGACATTGAACAGTGAATCGACCACGCCGCTGGCTGATTCTTTCATGGCGTCTTTCACCGGTTTGTAGTCATCCTGCAGTTGATTCAGCTTGTCGGTGACCTTTTCCCATTCGTCTTTGGCTTCCTGTTTGCCGAGATGAATTTTTAAAGCAATTTCATCGCGCTGTTGTTCCAGGGCGCTGATCAGTTCATCCAGTCGGTTTCGGTCGGTCATGATGTCTTCCTTTATTCAAAGTGGAAACGATGCTCGCTTTAAACAGCCTGATTATGATCAGTGCTGAGTTCGTACTACGTCTGTCTGTTCATTATACCAAATGAGTGCGAATGTCGACAGTAGTGACAATCTGAAACGACATGCTTTTCTTTGGCAGACATGTGGTGTGAAGAGAGAGAACTAGTGATGAAATGCTGCTGAATAAAGGGGAGTTGTGCTGAATGTTCCCTGTTTTCGAAGTGCTCTCATCAAGGCGCGAGATGCTTTGAAAAGGGGGGATCGGGTTTGAACGTGGCGCGAAGTGTGGTCGATAGGCGTCGATACGACACAATGAAGCGTGCTTTTAGTGAAGATTCTGCATGCTTTTGCGTCAAGACAGGTGAAGTGAATAGACAAGGCGAGAAATATCTGTGAATAAATCAGGCAAGAGGCACTACGAAAAAAAGATTTCACGCATGAATTGATTAACAAACTTTTCATAAATAAATTGAGAATAGGGAGGACTCTTTTAGAGGGGCGTTTCTGTTTTGAGCGGTCAACGACAAAGGGGATCGAAAAGAGAGCTTGTATTGCTGATCCGGCTGTAAGATAATTTACCAGTTCGTGCTGGAGATGACCTGTCTCATAAGGGGCCTGAAGTGTCAGCGATCCCTTCAAACCTTGAGGAGAAGTGCAATGGTGATTCCTGTATTGTTTGTCGCGGGCATATTGGGAACAGTTCAATCCTCGCCGATTACAACATTGACTCCCACGGAAATTATCGCGGACCATGCTGCGCTTTATGATAACATACTCAGTGGAAAACAAGGTCCGCTGGTGGTTCGTTTTACAGTTGGTTTAATTGATGAACAGACTGTTACGAATGTGGATCAGCAAACGTATCGGCAAATCATGCTCCATCCTGATTCCGGCGACAGTGCGGATGCGGAATTTTCTATCGCGATTACGCCGCAGGCAGAAAAGGCGTTCAAGCGTCTTGGGATTTTCGATCTCAAACGGCACTTTCAAGGCAAGGAAATCGAGATTGAGGGGCGTCTCAGCGTAACGTATCAGGCTATTTATGCTTCCCCGACATACTATATGCACCATATTGATATTAAAGATTTGGAGCAGATTCGAATGGTCGAACCAGTCAAATCAGAGCAGTCTGCTACCGGTTTTCAACTTCCGACCTGGCGTGTTCTCACTGATTGAGGTGGCGTGCATTCTCGAACCGAAAGTTGCTATCAAGACAACAATCAACCTGACAGATTAGTCAATTAAGACCAGCAGATCCTGCAGTTCATTCTGATCATCTTCTGCGCGGGGCAGTGGTGTGGATGCCTGCGTTCCGATTTCCTGGATGACGTTGCAGATCGCTGTAGTGGCATCGCCGGAATGCAGACCTTCCGTCAGTTTCTGGCAGAGCTGGTCGATGAAGGTTTGGCCGAGCTTGTCGATGACCGCCTGATCAGCCAGAGCGACGGCCATGTGCTCGAAGAGGGAGATGTAGATCAGGATGCCGGTTCCGCCTTCGGTATGGTGGACGCGTTTGTCAAAGAAGATTTCGCGTGCCCGGGCGGCGACTTCATCCTGCATTTGCTGGCGGGGTGTGAAGAGGCGTCTGAGCCAGCCAATGCGACTGCCGGCGACAGCACCGATGATGAAGGCGATGACCAATAACAGCGCGGCCAGGACCAGTTCGATGACAACGGGCATGCCGCCCCAGTCTCCTGTCTGTCCGGTCGTTCGGGGGAACAGGAACCAGAGAGTGAGTGCCGTGATGACCGTGAGCCAGAGGCCGACGATATCTTCGGGGCGGTCATAACGGCCTGAAGAGGTCGCCAGCACAGGTACGATTTCGCAGGACGTCTGTTTTTCGGCTTCGACGACCGCCTGTTCGACCTGTTTCTGTTGGTCTTCGGTTAAATAAGTAAATGCGCTCTGCATGAGTTGTTACTTTCGAACTTGTGTGAGAGGGGGAGGCTGGTTACCAGGAACCGGATGCCCCGCCGCCTCCGGAGAAGCCACCTCCAAATGAGCCGCCACTAAAGCCACCACCGCCACCGCCGCGGTTATTTAACATTTGATACAGGATCGTGCCTATGACGGCGAAGACGACACCCCAGAACAACCAGGCCCAGCCACTGGAGCCGCGACGGATGAGTGAGACGACCGTGAAAATGACCAGCCCGATGGCGACCGCGATAATGACATAAGTCCAGGGAGAAACTGGTTTCGTGGGCAGTTCCAGCTTGCGCGCCATCTTATCCAGCGCTTCGACTCCGGCCAGGATGCCTGCGTCGAACTTTCCCTGCTTGAAGTTGGCGATGATATAATCGTCCATAATCTGTCGGCAGAGTTTATCTTCGCGATGACCCCAGCCAGCACCGAGTTCGATCCGGGCTTTACGGTCATCTTTAGAGACCAGGAGCAAGATCCCGGTGTTCCAGTCCTGGTCACCCAGTTTGGCATGACCGATTTGCCACTGATTGAACAGAAGCGTGGCGAAGGTTTCAATTCGCATGTCGGCGCCGCCGTATTGGGCCATCGAGTCGATGGTGACCACAATGATCGGCGTGGCTTTGTCGGTGAGCAGCTTGTCGCAGATCTCTTTGATCTGCTTGGTGGTCTTTTCGTCCAGCATACCTGCGAGATCGCGAACGAATTCACGATCTCCGGGTGGATCGAGCGTCAGTTCCAGCGCATGGGCTGAAGTCAGCCCGCTGAAACTGAACAGAATCAAAATCAGACAGAGACAGGCTCGTTTGCATTGCAGGGAATAATTCACATTATCTCGCTTGAAAGAGAGAACTGGTTCAAGATCGGAATCTGAATGCCAGTCTATGAATCTGAGCGGATAATTTCAATTCCACTTAATGCAGGTGGCATTTGTTTTGCGCTTTCATTTTGTGGAACAAATTCCAGTTGCAGATTATCTTTCACAGAGACGCCGTCAAATTTCTGTACCTGAACTGTTTTCGCTGCGTGAGGATTGAAGTCCTTTTTAACGACTTTTCCTTGCAGTTTGATCTCAAACAGAGGCGGTTCCTGCTGATCTTTCAACGCGACCGGTTCCAGATCCGAGAACGAAAGTTCTACTGTGTAGGTGGCAGGAGCATCGTTCTTGCCTAACAGGGGGATCGTACATTCTTGTAAACCGCGTGCCCATGATGTATAGACCCAGGGTGGTTCTGCTTCTTTGACGGGGTGGGTGATTTCATTGAGGCTGTTATATCCACCGCCTGCGGTGAATTTCGGTTTGATGTCAAATTTGAAGTCGAGTCCGGTTTCCCGGCTGGGGCGTGGACGGGGATACGCCATCCAGACCGTGCCATGGGCATCGCGTCGGTCGCCGGGAGCTCCCATGTTGAGGGCCATGTGTTGCACGGGGGTTTTCGGACCGACCGAGCTGAAGATGGTCCAGTGAGTCCGTTCTTCGCGCGGTTCCAATACAATGGTCGAAGAAATCGAGAACAGGCAGACACAGCCGGCACTGGATTCGGGAATCATCACCAGACCGTTGGCAGGAATGGCGTTGATCCAGCAGCCGGTCCGATGACCGGCGAAGTGCCGCGTGCCGCCGTCTTTTTCGAGGTCGTAAAAGCCGGTGTAGCCGGAACGGAACATCAACAGATTTTCTGAAGCCGCGAGCATGCCGCAGTGATGGCCTTCCCGCATGATACTCCAGGGAACCTGCTGCCCGGTGAGGGGATGTTTGCGTGTATGTTGAATTCCGGTGTAAAGGTCGTAGGACCAGGGCTCGGCGATGATTTTGTCGCCGACGATAATCGGGCGATGCCGATAGTTGGCGTCTTTCTTCCAAAGAATCGAACCATCGGCGGAGTTGAGTGCCACCATTCGACGGCGGGAGAAATCGCCGGCGATGAACTGTTTCCAATAGTGGCCGTTGGCATTCGCCCCACAGATGACTAAGACATTGTTCTGGTAGAGCAGCGTTAATTTGCCGCCCCCGATGCCGATTTCACTACAGTCGGTCACATCGACGGGATTCGCCCAGAGTTTTTTACCGGTCTTAATGTCGAGGGCGACGGCCAGACGCAGGTCCTGTTTTTTCAGGCGATCTTCGGCGATTTCGCGTTCTTTGCCGGTCAGCTCTTTCAGGTGTGATTTATCCTGACGTAAAATGTCAGCACGTTGCTCACTTGTGATGGAGCTGTCGATGAAATAAGCGGCTTCCGGGCCGATGGCGATGGTATGGTGGGCGATATTCTTGCCCTGATAGCTCCAGACCGGTTTGCCGGTTTTGACATCAATGGCAAACAGGGCGTCGGTGGAGTCGTCTGTTTTACGACCGCGTCGCTTGAGACGAGCTTCGAGTTCATTTCGCGTGGTGGCGGTTCCAAAAATCAGACCGTCCTGATACGCGAGATAACCCCACTCATGTTTTCCATCGTTGAGTTTTTCCGGCAGTGGGATTTTCGCGACGGTTTTGCCAGTCGCGGCATCCAACTGGTAACAGCTCTCTTTCATCATGAAGAACAGGCTGTCGTCGCTGGCGACGAGGTTACCGGGGTTCTGGTTTTGAAAGACGCCGGTTCGAATGGCCTGTGGGTTTTCGCGTTCCCAGAGGAATAGGCCGTTGTAGGCGTCGAACGCCATGATGGTGCTTTCGCCTTGAATGAACAGGCGGCCGTTAATTGCCAGCGGGCCGACGGCTCCTTCGTGGCGGTTGACCATTTTCTTTTCGCCGGGATCACCAAACCAGAGTACACCCAAGCCGCCGCGGACGCGCTGATCTTTACTGCTGGCAGTATTTCCCGGATCACCATATTGATGCGACCAACTACCGGCACCTGGTAAGGCACCCCGTTTGAGCAGGGCATAGCTACCGAGGTCTTTGATCTGCGCCGTCTCACCGAGCTTGGTCTGTTTAAGCCAATCCGTTAATTTCGAAGAGGCGGTTGTTTCTGATTTCGGATTCGCAGGAGCACCCAGGCAGATCGTTCCGCCGAGCGGTTTGACGTGAGTGGCGATATCTTTGGGAATTCCCGGAATCTGACCGGTTTTGAGCAGGGTGTCGGAAACGATCAGATTGGCGAAGTACCGCGAATAAGGGAGCGGAGAGAGTTCCGTCTGGTGGATGGTAATTCGGTGACCGTAATAGCCTGCCTGGCTGAGTTTCTCGCGGGCGGCTGCGACTTTGGCACTATCGGGTTCGATACAGTAGATCTTCAGGTTACTGTTCCGTGCCAGTTCATAGGCGAGTCTGCCGTCTTCATTGCCCAGTACGAGACAGAAGCCGTCTTTGACATTGGTGTGAGTCAAAATATCTTTGGCAGCCTGTTCATACAGGGATGTCAGCTTGTCTTCGGGGTAAGGTGTTTTGAGAGTGACGGCGTCAACAGGCTGTTCGGAAGATTTGGTGTCTGTCGCAGAACGAAAGGCGATGACATCTCCGGCGGAAGTGCTGACGACGAGTTGGCCGTCTGAGACCGCCAGGCCGCGTGCCTGCCCTTTGACTTTCAGTGTTTCCAGGACCTTGCCTGATTTCTCATCGAGAATCAAAACCTGATCCTGACCGCCGACAACGACTTTGTCTCCCGCGACAATCAGCGAGTCACGGGCGGGTGTTGCCTGTTCCCAGATCAGGCCTGCTTTGGCGTACTTTTTGTTTTCATCCTGAAGTGTTTTGATTTCCGCGCGGGCGGCTTTCGCTTTTTCACCTTTGAGGCTCCGCAGTTTGGAAAACAGGCTCTTAATGGTCATGTCATTTTTGTGTGCCTTTTGTGAGCCGACGGCATGTTCCTGCCGATTGACTTTGAGGACTTCGCTTCCCGTCGCGAGATAGGCGAACTCTCCCTGAACGGCCATTTGTTGACCATTGATCCAGGCAAAACCGACATCCCCTTTATCCTGAGATAATGCCAGGATGTGGTGGGCTCCCATGGAGTAGATTTGACCGTCAGCGAGTAAGGCCTGCGTCCCGCCGACCACGCCGCCGGCTGTGCTTCTCCAGCTGTATGATCGCTTGTGTTCCTGCTCTCCCGTTTTCTTGTTGAAGGCAGCGGGCAGAGAGCGACCGGAGGGAATGAACAGATATTCGTCGTTGGCGAGCAGGTAACCCTGTGGCGAAAGTTCATTGCGACCGGCACTGGTCTGGCTGAGATTGTCGATTTTCCAGACGACTTTACCGGAGTCGGCATTCACGGCGTAAAGGTAAATGTTTTCATGAGGGAAAATTCCGGCTCCAAAGTAGGCGATGCCGTCATCTAATAGAATACTCGTTCTGACGGGCCAGCGTGAAACCATTTCTCCCCGGGCAATGATCATTTCTTCGTTAAGCCCGGCTCGTAATTTCCAGACTTCTTTTCCGGTCGCGGCATCCAGGCAATACACGAAGCCATCATCCGAGCCGAAGTAAATTTTGGAGTTGTCATAAGTCGGTGCTAAACGGATCGGGCCGCCTGTAAAGAATCGCCAGAGGACCTTGCCGGATTTCAAGTCGACACATCGCATCTGATGATCGACGGAAGAACCGAAATAAGCCTTGCCTTGTGCCAGTGCGACCTGGAAGGCATCGTCAAAGTCGACGCGTGATTCGAGATCGTGCCCTTCAATGACGCGCTCACCCGGATCGGTTTGACCTGTTTTGGGAGCAGCGGGAGCCGCGTACTTCCAGGCGGGGGTTAATGGTAGCTGGAAGGTATCGGAAGTCGCACCGGCTCGTTCTTTGTCGACCAGATAGGTGGGCCAGTCTTTGGCGGGCACCTGCTGGCAGAACAGACAGAGGACTAAGCTCAGACTCAATAATCGCAGGGGGGCGAGGGGGAGGCGGTGTGTCACTTGTAGATCCTTTAATTTATTGGCGTCGTATTTCAGTACGGGCTGGTAAACAGGTCTGTATGCAAGCTAAACGCATCGGGGTGCGTTTATGTCATTTGAGTATACTCAGTTTGGGTAGGGAATCGCAAGTAGTTGCAGAAAAGGGATGCTTTGAATTGCAATGTTTCTGCGAGGGGTCTATTTTGGGGATGATTGTTAGTATCGTAGGAGGGTTCGATGAAACTTTGATGTTGGTCGGTTTTCGTTCTGAAAGCTGAAAGACATTTGAGAATCTGGTATGCTCTCGCAGAATGATTTGAATCACGGAATTAATGAGCCGGATTGAGCACAACAAGGGATGTTAGTATGAAAACGAAAGCGATTCTTTCTCTGGTAGGATTATGTCTGTTAACGGGATGCCCTAAATCGAGTGCGCCCCCGACTCCTGCCTCTCAGGAAAAATCGACATCAACCGGTGCGGGTGAACAGGCGAAGGATGCGAAACTGAAGCCGGCGGCTGAACCGGATTCGCCTGACGCGGTTCAGGCTTTCAAAGATCTCGATGCGAAGATGGTGTTGTCCGATGATGGGCGCGTGCTGATTCTAGATTTGAAAGGCACCAACGCCAAAGATGAAGACCTGAAGCATCTGGCGGGGCTGCCTTCACTGGAGCGATTGATCATCTGGGGCCCCAATTTTACCGATACGGCGACCGAAGAGATCGGCAAGAAGAAAAAACTGTGGTTCTTAAATCTGGAGGCGACCGCCATTGGTGATGAAGGCGTCAGGAATCTGGCTGATCTACAGGATCTGCAGGTGCTTTCCTTGCGGGCAACGAATATTACCAATGACGCTTTGAAAGTGGTCGCCGCGTTTCCCAAGTTGAAAGACCTCGATCTGCGGTTCAATAAGGAAATCAACGATGAAGGCATGCCGTTGATTAAAGGGATGAAGAACCTGAAAGTGCTCAAGGTACAGGCGACACAGGTAACCGATGAGGGTATGAAAGATGTCGCACAGCTTCCCAATCTGCAGCGGTTGAATACCTGGGGGCGCAATATTTCCGATAAAACGCTGGAACTGCTCAAGGATAAAAATCTGGTTTCATTGGAACTGGACGATACCGAGATTTCCGATGAGGGCATGAAGCATCTGAAAAACATGACCAACATGGAAGCCTTGCATTTGCGGCGGGACTTTGTGGGCAATCCTGGTATTGAGAACATCAAGGACATGAAAAATCTCCAGACACTGCATTTGCGAGATACCGTGGTGACGGATGAGGGAATGAAGAATCTGTCCGGTTTAACAAATTTGACCTATCTCGATCTGGATGAATCGATGATCGGTGACCAAGGCCTGGAACAGATTAAAGATCTGAAAAAACTGACGCGGCTGGGGCTATGGGGAACTGAAACCACAGACGCAGGTTTAAAAATCATTTCCGGTTTCACCGAGCTGAATCGCCTCAATCTGGAAGGGACGCAGATCACCGATGAGGGTTTAGATGCGTTGTTGCCGCTCAAAAAGCTCGAATACCTCAATTTGAGTAAAACGGAAATTGGTGATGAAGGCCTGGAAAAGCTGGCTGCTTTGAAAAATCTCAAAGAGCTTCAGCTCAGTTTCTCTCAAGTGACTGATGAAGGTGTCGATAAGTTCAAAGCTGCAGTGCCGGGTTGTAAGGTGAAACGATAAAGACAGGTCATGCGTCATGAATGAAAGTGCGGACCGACGTTCGCAGCGGGCAGCCCGCCAATTAATTGAAAGCTGGCAACGTGCGGGAGTCACACATTTGAAGCGTGTGGTTCCGGTTTCGCAATCATCTGTCGAAGAAGTTCCCGCGATTCAACCGGCTGCGCCCGTTGTTTCTCAACCGCCTGCACCCTCTCCGGTTCAGAAGGAAACACAACCGGTGCTGGAAGCAGGATCACAGATGCCGTCAACGCCGGCCGAGATCGCACCCCGTGATGTCGTCAACGAGACTGAAACCCCTCGAAAGGAAATGAGTGTGGCTCGAATAGCAAAATCGAAATTGACCAAGGCCGAACGGCAGGCAGAGTTGGAGATCGTCGCCGCGAAGGTTGCGAAATGTAAAAAATGCCCAGAGCTGGCTTCGACGCGAACGCAAACCGTCTTTGGTGTGGGAAATCCTCGCGCAAAAATCATGTTTATCGGCGAAGCCCCCGGTGCCGACGAGGATAAGCAGGGGGAGCCGTTCGTGGGTCGGGCAGGGAAGCTGCTGGATAAGATTATCGAAGCCTGTCAGATGAAACGCAGTGATATTTATATTGCGAATATTCTGCGCTGTCGCCCGCCGGGAAACCGGAACCCGTCAAATGAAGAAGCCGACAACTGCCGTGGTTTTCTGGACGCGCAAATTGAAATCGTCGATCCCGATTACATTGTCTGCTGGGGCTCGGTGGCGGCGAAGAATCTGCTGCATTCCGAAATGCCGATTGGGAAGATGCGGGGACAGTTTTATGAGTACGGTCGGGCGCGGGTTGTCTGCACGTATCATCCGTCGTATCTGTTGCGCAATCCCTCCGCGAAGAAAAATGTTTGGGAAGATATGATATACCTGTTTGAGGATATGGGCATTGACTTAAAGGCCCAAAGTTGACAGGTCACGAGGCAGGTTTACTGACTCTTCAGGCCATTTAGCTGGAGCAGTTGTTTTCGCAGACTGTAGCGGCTGAGGTGAGGCGGGTTCATCGAAGAAGCGGGGGAACTGGATTCTGCCGTGGACTGTGAATCTGATTCCGATGCCTGTTCTTCTGTTGATTCAATCGAATCCAGAGTCATGATGGTGCGGAAGAGATCTCGGCAGCTCAGTTTGCCGACCAGCCGGCCTTGTTCCGTAACAGCCATACAGCTGTTGCGGCGATCGCGAAAGAGGTGGGCCAGTTGCAGTGCGTCGTCTTCGGGGGAGAGTGACTCGAGTTGCACGTTCATAATCGAGTCGATGGGATCATTCAGATGCTGGTGCATCAGTTTGTGCTTGAGAATCGCATAATCGGGGACCACCCCGATAAGCTTGTGTTGCTGATCAATCACATAGATCTCAGCAGATTCGGCCAGGATCATTTGCGTCGCCGCTTCCTGAAGACATGTTCCCGTCAGCACACTGACCGGATTGACCGTCATTAAATCGCGAACTTGTACCTGCATCGTTGCCCCCTTGGCAGTTACCGTTTTGAGAGGAATTCGAAAACGGTTTACTATAGAGACGAATAAAATTTCTTAACCTAACTCGGTAGATCAAGAAAGCTGGCCCGCCGACAGCTTCAATCGGCAGAGTTCATTTTAGAATTTTGCGATTGAGGCTCTACTCCAAGGATATGTTTCATTACGACAACATGATGCAATTAATCAACAAATTCTTTTGAGAAAATAAAATCATCAGCGAAACAGTACAGATCGTACAGATTGTGACGATTGGTTTTCTGACGGGAGTCACTGGTTTTGAAGAGTCAAAATCGGATGGGGGGCAAAATAATATTACTCAGCCGTTTGCTTCCAGAACTGGAGAATGTCTTCCGCGACCTGTGCGACGACCTTCGGGCCTGTGGTGGCTTCGATGTGACCTAATCGATGGTGGGAGGATTTTGCCTGCCATTGTTCGGCCAGTGCTTGAATGCGGAATGAGGGGACAAAGCGATCGAAGTCGGCGACGTGCAACTGGATGGCAGCAGTGTCCAGACGGGGCTGCCAGTTGGGGATCACCAGGGGGCGCGTGAGTTGTTCCAGCCGTTCCGGATCAGTGACATCATGGCCGACACCACGGCGAATCGCATTCACAACTGTTCCCCCTTCTTCCAGGATATGGAACAGGTCAACGGGGGGAGTGATCGCCATTACGAATTCGAGTTGGTCGATCAACAAGGCAGCGGTCAGGGACATCCAGGCACCGTGGCTGATGCCCACGAGGCCGATCTGATGTCCCTGGTTCTGTAAGGAGAGAATCAGGCTCCACAGGTCCAATACCCCTTGCCGGGCAACGGTGAGCTGATGATCCAGATTGCCGCCGGCAATCAGTTGCCCGGGGCGATAACCGGCCGGCGTGCGTCGGTAATTAAAGGGACTATCCAACATCACGACATCCACGCCAGCGGGGGTGAGTCGTTGTGCGAGTCTGTTAAAACTGCGAACGCCCATCTGCACGATTCCATCGACGGCGACCACGGTATATCGCGGCGATACTCCCGATTCGCGTGAAACAGCCGTGGATTTCCAGTGGCGACCTTTCACCAGATCATTCTCAGGAAATGTCGTTTGAATGGAACTGGGAAATTGGAAATCCTCGACCTCGGCGGCATCAAAGGTAATCTTTGATGCCGGTCGTAAGCGGGGCTGGTATTCCAGTTGTGCCGCTGCGGGAACGGGCGAAAAAAAAGTGGTCAGGTCGCCGCTATGGAGTTCGGGCACCGATTCGCCTGCGTTGGAAACGACCAGCGGTTGTTTCTTGTAATAGAAGAACCGATGCAGGAGATAAAAGCCAAACAGCTCATCGATAAACGTCGACCAGAGTTTACGGATCATGTTTTCCACTCAATCGAGAGAAGGCGTTTATTCCGGTTTCTGTTTCAGAGTTGCCTCTAAAGCAGTCTCGATATCTGCCTGGGTGAACGATTTGCTCGGATCAGCAAAGGAAAACTTCTTAACCAACTGACCTGCTCGGTCGTAAATCCGATAATGTGGCAAGGCCCCGCCATCGATTCCGAACGTGTCCATCGGGTCCTCTTCGCCCGTCGCGGTCGCCAGGATGTTCGTGAACTGGGCGTCCTGTGATTCCAGAAACTCTAAGACTGCTTTTTGTGTTGCTTCGTCCGACTCATCCATGCTGACCGAAATGACCGACAGGCCCTGATCGGCGAACTTTTTATTCCATTCGACCGTATGGTGGAAATTCTTGACACAAGGGATACACCAGGTGGCCCAGAAATCGACGAGCACGACTTTCCCTTTTTGTTGTTCGAGGATCTCCTGAAAGCCTTTCGCGTCGGATAAGGTCAGTGTGATCTCAATCGTTTTTTCCGGCTTAGATACTTCAGCAGGGGTTTGGGCCTCGGTTTGACTGGATGCCTCTGTTTTTGTGCTCTCTGGTTTGGAATCTTGTTGAGAGGTACATCCAACTGGGAATACAAGCAGTGTTAATGCGAGGATGATGGGGAACCAGTTTTGGCAGGTGGAATGTGTTGCGATCATGTTTCGTCCCTGAATAATGGGTGGTGTCTGTAAAAAACGGACTGGCCTGAAAGCGAACGGCAAATGTCAGGTGAGCGGAATGGCGCTAGCCACCGTTTTCACTTTGGCTATAAACGGCGGCTAGCGCCGAGCCGCTCACATCTGAGGTTAGAGCATTCGCAATAATCGTTTTCTTTCAAGTTGAACTGACTAAATTTTAAACAAAAACGGGAAATGAACATAGTGTGCGGCCTGCTAACTTCAGTAAGATTAGGAATCAGATTTCATTTTAGCATCTAAGGCCGCGCCTCTGGCATAGACAGGATACGAACCATGATCACCGGGAGTAAATTCAGCAATATTAGTGCGGTGATTTTATTGTTGATTGTCTGTTTACCGTCGGTAGGATTGGCGGAAAAATCTGCTCTGTCACTGCCGATTGAGGGCCTGGAGAGCACGGTTCTGGAAGAAGTGGCTCCGGGGGATTATCGGATTCTATTCGAAGGTCAACCGCTGGAACGAATGACGGGGGCTGAATTTCCGGCGTTACGCAACCTGGAGATCAAAATTCAAAACAAGAATCTTCGTGAAATGCAGGCAGATCGCACGATCAATGCATTGCTGATCGCGATGGCACGGATCGCTGACGAACCGACGTTGATCTATTTGCATGAATTGTACGAGTCCTATCCGGAGCGCCGGAATGATGTGGCAGAAGCTATCAGCTGGTATGCCCGGGAGAATCAGCGACGGGATGCTGACTGGCGCATATTAGTTCGTTCTCTGAACATGGTTGAAGGGGAGCAGGCGAAAGCAGTCATGAAAACGTTGACGAAATTTCGTCGTCGCTCGAACAAAGCCCAATGGATTCGCCAGGCCATTCTGGTCGGACTGAAACAGGATGCGGAAGGGCAACAGCTTGCTTCTGATCTGTTAGAGCATTGGACGGGGAAGCAGCTAACACAGCTGTCTGGTGAGAAGCAAACGCCGATGCTTATTTGGCAGAACTGGTTTGCGGAAACGTACCCCGACGAGTTAGCTGCCACTTTGCCGGTCGAAGCGAAAGACAGCCGCTGGAAATTTCAGGAATTACAGAGCGACTTGCGGAAGCGATCCAAGAAATCCTTTGATTTGAAGCTGGGAGAGAAAGCGTATGTCAAAGCGACGTGCGTCAAATGTCACCGCTATGGAAAACTGGGAGAAAAAGTGGGACCGGATCTGACGCACGTCAGTCGCCGATTACAGCGGAAAGAGATCATGCAGGCCACGATTTTTCCCTCGCATTTCGTGTCAGAAGAGTATCCGACATATACGATCATTACTGAGGCCGGTAAAGTATTGACGGGCATGATGGGAGCGGCGGGGCCGGACCAGATTATGCTGTTAACAAACGAAGGCACAAAGCAGCTGATTAACAAAGATGAGGTAGACGAAATTATTCCGGTCAAAAAGTCATCGATGCCGGAAGGGTTGCTGAATCTGTTGACCAAAGAGGAAGCGATCCAGTTATTCGGATATCTGACAACATTGCCTGAGGGGGCTTCGCAGGCATATCGGCATACGACTCGTTAATTTCGATTGATAACATGTTTGTTCTGCTACATGACCGGGGCAAACAGCCGACACAGATTCTGTCTCAAAATGACCAGCTTGCTGCGCTTGTCCCAATCCTCTTCTGTGATTTTGACGGCCCCCAGAAGATCGTTGTCGATTGATTCTTTCAACCGCGCTGCAAATTTTCGATCATAGATGGCCAGACCAACCTCAAAGTTCAGGATTAAACTGCGGAAGTCAAAGTTAGCGGTTCCGACGAGCGACCAACAGCCATCAATGGTCATTGATTTTGAATGAATGATGCCTTTGTTGTATTCATAGATTTCCACGCCGGCGTCCAGCAGCGAATCGTAATAGGAACGGCCTGCATACACGGTGGTCGGGTTGGCCGATTTTCCAGCGACCAGTAGCGTCACTTTCACTCCCCGTTGGGCAGCCGATTCGAGGGCGGTCGTCAGTGATTCCGGAGGGACAAAATACGAGGTCGCCAGCAGAATGCTTTCACGTGCTTCATTGATTGCGGCGAAGAACAGAGTCAGAAAGACATCGGCATTTTTTTCCGGTCCTGAAGAAAGCGTTTGTGCGGTATTGTTCCCCGTTGTGGGAGGGGCAGGGTAATACTGGGGCTGAGTTAATGCTTCGCCCGTCGCAAAAAACCAGTCTTCGGCAAAGACCTGTTGTAACTGCAGCGCCTCGGGACCTTCGATTTTGAGGTGCGTATCGCGCCAGAAGCCCAGCACGGCATCCTGTCCCAGGTATTCATCGCCGATATTCATACCGCCAGTGAAGGCAACTTTTCCGTCGACGATGACCAGTTTCCGGTGATTCCGTAAATTGAACGACCAGCGTTCTCGAAAACTGGCACCGGGAAGAAACGGTGCCACTTTAATTCCGGCTTCCAGCATCGGTTTGAAAAAACGATTGCGCAAATTCAGTGAACCAAAGCCGTCGTACAGAAAACGCACTTCGACTCCCGTTTTGGCTTTTTCGATGAGAAGATCACGTACCATCGTGCCGGAGCGATCCGGCTGCCAGATATAGTATTCCAGATGCAGAGAGTGCTCGGCGTTCAAGATCGCCTGTTTGATCAATCCCAGTGTACGATTTGTATCATTTAAGAGTTCAATCTGGTTTCCAAACGTGGGTACCGTATGAGTGATGTTCTGTGCCAGACGCATCAAATTCTGATTGAGGGGCAGATAATCTTCCCGGGAGAGCAACTGATTTTGTATGACCTGCGGAAGCTTGGGGGCGAGCGACTGATTGGCTTTTTCTTTGGAAAGCGAACGTCTCTGCACGCGGTTAATTCCGAAAAACAGATAGATGATGCCCCCCAGACCGGGTAACAGCAGAATGGTCAAGATCCAGGAGACGGTTGAAACCGGGTGGCGTTTCTTCTGCAGCAGGATATTGGGAATCAGAGCCAGGGTGATCAGGTAACCACAGAGCGTTAAAGCTGCTGTCAGCCAATCCATAGAAGCGTCTCTTTATATATAATCCGTGTGAGAAAAATCAGTAAGTGATAAAAGAATTCAGATTATGTCGGAATTGACACGGTTCTCCTACCTTGATTTGGAGAGATCGTGAAAAATCCGGGAATTCCGGGAACAGAAGGCAAATTCAGTTCGTCAAACAAGCGTAAAATAGTATGATCCCGTCTAAATATTCAAAACGCAGGTCCCATCTTTAATAATACAGGTTCTATGATGTTGCACTTGAGCATGAAGAAAAATGCACAATGGTTATTCGTTTTCGTTTCTTTTGCGTTTCTGGGAGTTTATCTCTTTGCTGCAGAGAAAAGTCTCACTGAAGAACGGGCTGTTGCGCAAAAGTATCAGAAACAGGGCAATTTTCGGGATGCCTGGCAGCTCTATCAGAAACTGGCGCTGCAGAAAAGTAATTCCGATCAGGGTGTCGTACATGATCTGCAAGCAGGCATTCAATGTCTGCAACGGCTCAATCGCGTGAATGAGATCGACGCGTTTCGCGAATCGGTTTTAAAAGTCCATGGTGACCAGCCCCGTGTCTTATGGAAGTTAGCGGAAAGTTATGTTCATGGGCCGCACTTTGGCGTCATTATCGACGGCAAATTCATCAGGGGCCCACATCGAGGCCGTCAGTATGTCAACACCCAGGAGCTGGATCGGCTGACGGCGCTGCGGTTGATGGAGCGGGCCGACAAGGAACTGGCAGGGAACGATGATGCCGAACTGGCGTCGGATATATATTCCTATTATGCCCGCGTTCTAATGATTGGTCGCGAAGGGCGGAATGCCTGGAAGCTACAGACCCTGACCGATTTGAATGAAGTGCCCGACTACAACAGTCTTGAAAGTCAGTCAGGCGGTGGTTTTGGAGGTGGATTTGGACGTCGGATTTATGGAGCACCCGTAGCGGGGCCTGAAGGGGCGCCCGTCGATGAAGCGGGGGATCCCGTTTATTATCAAGTGCCGGAATCATTCGCGGCTGCGGCCAATGATGGTCAGCGCTGGCGATGGCTCTTGCATCAGAGTGGGAAACTCAATACGAAACGTGAACAGGAATCGCTCTATCAGGTCGCGCAATTCAACCGCAGTCAGTTTGGCGTTCAGACTCTGCAAAACTACATGCCCTATTTCTTTCGGCAGAGGGATGGGGAGGGAGGCCAGGAAGAAGAGCAGGTCAACGCGTTCTCGCTGGAAACACTGAAACCAACTGAAACGATGGCCCGTCTGGCAACCGGGATCAAGCGGTTCACGCTGCCCGATGATGTGAATTTTATCCTGCTCTATCGAAAGGTGGTTGCACTCGGAAAAAGTTCCACCGGGGAAAGTGCTTTAAGTGATTTGACCAGCATCTTTGAAAATCGGCGTCAATATTCGGAAGCGGCGAAGTATTTGCAGCAGAGTATCGAAACCTACGGTGATCCCGACCACTACAAGCAACGACAACTCAACCAGATCATCGGGAACTGGGGACAGTTTGAGCCGAATCATACTCAGGTCGCCGGACAGGGGGCGAAAGTCGATTATCGGTTCCGAAACGGAAAGCACGTGCAATTTGAAGCGTATCAGATCCATGTCGAGAAACTGTTGGACGATGTGAAAGCGTATCTGAAATCGAGACCGGCAAAGCTGGATTGGAACAAAATCAATATATCCAATATCGGATATCGCCTGGTTCACGAACAGCAGAAGAAATACCAGGGGAATCTAGTTTCGCGTTGGGGGTTGGATTTGAAGCCGCTCGACGGGCACCGCGATCGACAGATTACGGTGACGACACCTTTGCAGAATGCAGGGGCTTATTTGCTGGTCGGAAAAATGGACAACGGAAACATCAGCCGGATCGTGGTCTGGCTGGATGATACGGCCATCATTCACAAACGCATGGCAGACAAAACCTTTTACTTTGTGGCGGATGCCCGCACTGGAAAACCTATTGCCGGGGCGAATCTGGAATTCTTTGGATATCAACAAAAACACATTGCACGCAACCAGTATCAAGTATTGACGGAAAACTTTGCCGAACAGACCGACGCCAACGGTCAGGCGTTTCCTGACAAACAGTTGCTGAAACAGCGGTATCAATGGATCACGATCGCCCGTACGCAGGAAGGACGTTTTGCCTTTACCGGCTTTGATCGCTTCTGGTATTCCAATCGGCTTCCCAATCCCGATTATTCTCAACAGAAAATCTATGGCATCACGGATCGCCCCGTCTACCGACCGGGACAGAAAGTGGATTTCAAGTTCTGGGTTCGCAATGTCGGCTACGATTTAACTCCCGATCAGGAAACCCAGTTTGCCAATAAAACTGTGAAACTAAAACTGAATGGCCGGAACGGGAAAACGATTTTCGAGAAAACATTTACCACCGATGAATATGGCGGCGTCAACGGTGACTGGACCATTCCTGAAGATGCCGACCTGGGGCCGTATACGCTGAGACTGGAACTGGTGTTCAAAGACCCCGCACGGGGACACCGCAACCGGACGCTTCGTGGATCGGTTAATTTTCGCGTCGAAGAATACAAAAAGCCCGAATTTGAAGTGCTGGTAGAAGCCCCCGACGAGCCTGTTATGCTGGGGGGTACCGTCACCGCGAAGATCAAAGCCAAATATTATTTCGGCAGCCCGGTCACCAATGCACAGGTGACTTATAAAGTCACCCGGACCGCCTATGACCAGCACTGGTATCCCTACAACCGCTGGGACTGGCTCTATGGTTCAGGATACTGGTGGTTCGGTCGCGATTATTTCTGGTATCCCGGCTGGGCAACGTGGGGCTGTATCGCCCCCGGTCCCTGGTGGATTCATCCGCGTCCCGGTCCGCCGGAAGTTGTTCAATCGAATACCGTAGCCATCGGGTCGGACGGCGAAGTGGAAATCAAAATCGATACCGCGCTCGCCAAAGCGATTCACGGCGATCAGGATCACAAGTACGAAATCACCGCGGAAGTTGTCGATGAATCCCGCCGTACGATTGTCGGCAAAGGTTCGGTCCTCGTCGCACGCGAACCGTTCAAGGTCTTTGCCTGGATGAATCGGGGATATTACCGTGTGGGCGATACGATGCTGGCTTCTTTCAAAGCTCAAACACTGGATTCGAAACCGGTGACGGGAACGGGCAAGCTGGTTTTATATCGCGTGACTTACACCGAAGAAGGAACGCCTAAAGAGACCGCCGTTCAGGAATGGGACCTGAATCCCGGAGAGGATGGAACGGCGGAGCAGAAAATCGCCGCGACACAGGCGGGAGAGTATCGTATTGCTTATACTGTGACCGACCAGAAAGGACACCAGATCGAAGGGGGATATCTGTTTTCGATTCGCGGAGAAGGCTTCGACGGAAAAGAATATCGCTTTAATGATCTGGAACTGGTTCTTGACAAAAAACATTACCAGCCCGGCGAAAAAGTGCGGCTGCTGATCAACACAAATCAGCCGGGCAGTACGGTGCTGCTGTTCGTTAGACCCGTGGGCGGCATTTATCCGAAACCACATGTATTGAAGCTGGCCGGCAAGAGTACGGTCTATGAGATCGACCTGACCCGCAAAGATCTGCCGAATCTGTTTGTGGAAGCCTTCACCGTGCATCAGGGAAAAGTGCATACCGTTGCACGTCAGATCGCGGTTCCGCCTGAAGAGCAGGTAGTTAACCTGGAAGTAGAGCCTTCAGAAACGGAATATCTTCCCGGCCAGGAAGCAACTGTTAAACTGAAAGCCACGGATGAGCAGGGAGAGCCGATCAAAGGTTCGCTGGTGGTCAGCGTCTATGATAAGAGTGTGGAATACATCAGTGGCGGCCCGAATGTACGGGACATCAAAGACTTTTTCTGGAAGTGGAAACGTTCGCATCATCCGGCTACATCAGACAATCTCAGTCGCGGCTTTCATGTGTTATTGAAATCAGGCGAAGCAGCCATGCAGATGCTCGGCGCGTTCGGGCATTTGATCCAGGCTACCTCGGAGCGAAGATCGGAACTGGGGATGAATGGCTCAGGCTCTGCCTTTGGTGTCGGCGCGATGGATGCGGCTGAAGGACTGATACAAAGTAAAGCACGCGCCATGCCGATGGCAGCGGGAATGGCGAAGAGGGACAGTTTTGGAGACGCTGCTGCACCGGCAGAAACATCGATATTTGTGGAGCCGGTCGTCCGCGAAAAATTTGCCGATACCGCGTTCTGGAAAGCCGCTATCAACACGGATGCAGAAGGGCGGGCTCAGGTTTCGTTCAAGATGCCGGAGAATCTGACGAGCTGGAAGATCCGCAGCTGGGCGATGGGGCAGGGAACCCAGGTCGGCGAAGGAACGAAGGAAGTCGTCACGCGTAAAAACCTGATTGTGCGACTGCAGGCACCACGGTTCTTTGTGGAAACCGATGAGGTGGTGCTGAGTGCGAACGTACATAATTACCTGAAGACATCGAAACAAGTTAAGGTCGTTCTGGAGCTGGACGGCGATACGTTACAACCACTGGATGAAATGACGCAGACAGTGGAAATCGATGCGAACGGCGAGCAACGCATCGACTGGCGGGTCAAAGCGGTGCGGGCCGGGTTCGCAGTGATTCGCATGAAAGCACTGACCGATGAAGAGTCGGACGCGATGCAGATGACCTTCCCGGTTAAGGTGCATGGCATTCTGAAAACCGAATCCTATACGGGAATGATTCCTGCCAGCGGAGATGGGGCGCAAATCAGTTTCCAGATTCCGAATCAACGGAAGACGGAAGAGAGCCGCTTGGAACTTCGCTATTCACCCTCTCTGGCAGGAGCGATGGTGGATGCCCTGCCGTATCTGGTTTATACGCCGCATAAAACGACGGACTGTATTCTGTATCGTTTTCTGCCGACCGTGATGACACAAAACATTCTGAAACGAATGGGCCTGAATCTCAAGGAAATCGAAGAGAAGCGGACGAATCTGAATGCCCAGGAAATCGGTGACGACAAAGAACGGGCCGCGCAGTGGAAACGCTACAAAAATAATCCGGTATTCAGTCAGTCCGAAGTCGATCGGATTGTGAAACAGGGCGTGGCTGACTTGACGAGCATGCAGCTTTCGGATGGGGGCTGGGGTTGGTTCTCCGGTTGGCGGGAACGCTCGTCGCCTTACTTTACCGCGCGGATTGTGCAGGGTTTGAGTCTGGCAAAACAGAATGGTGTTGCGCTGGTGCCCGGGACATTGGAACGGGGCGTGGAATGGCTCAAGAACTATCAGAAACAGGAGCTGCAAAAACTGTTGAATGCCCCCAGCAAAACGAAGCCTTATAAGGAGACCGCTTCGAATCTGGATGCGTTTGTCTTTCTGGTATTAGTGAATGAGAAAGTCATCAACGAAACCATGTACGACTTCCTCTATCGGGATCGGACGAAACTGTCGGTTTATGCTCTGGGAATGCTGGGACTGGCATCGCATGAGATGCAGCGGCAGGATCGATTGGACATGATTATGACCAATATGGATCAGTATCTGGTACAAGATCCTGAAAATCAGACCGCTTATTTGAATCTGCCGGAAGGAAACTGGTGGTGGCACTGGTATGGGAGTGAAGTCGAAGCGAACGCCTATTATCTGAAACTGCTTTCCAAAGCCGATCCGCAAAATCCCAAGGCGGCACAGCTGGTGAAATATCTGCTCAATAATCGCAAGCATGCGACGTATTGGAATTCGGTTTCCGATACCGCGATTGCCGTCGAAGCACTGGCCGAATACTGGAAAGCCAGCGGCGAAGATCAGCCTGATCTGACATTGGAGATTGTACTCGACGGTCAAAAGCAGAAAGAGGTCAAAATCACGGCCGAGAACCTGTTTGCCTTTGATAACAAATTCGTGTTGGAAGGGGATGCATTAACGTCGGGCGCCCATCGGCTGGAAATCCGTAAGCAAGGTTCGGGACCCCTGTATTACAATGCCTATGTGACCTACTTCACGAAAGAGAATTTCATTACGGCAGCAGGACTCGAGATCAAAGTTCAACGGAAATACTATAAGCTCATTCCGGACGATGCTACTGTGAAAGCCTCTGGTTCGCGCGGCCAGGCCGTTGATCAGCGCGTCGAAAAATATCAGCGCGAGGAAATTCTGTCTGATACCGTGCTCAAAAGTGGTGATCTGGTCGAGGTGGAACTCGTATTCGACAGTAAGAATGATTACGAGTACCTGGTGTTTGAAGATTTTCGTGCGGCAGGTATGGAAGCCGTTGATTTGCGGAGCGGTTATTCCTGGCGGGGGCTGGGCGCGTATCGGGAGTTCCGTGACGATCGGGCGGTGTTTTATCTTCGACAACTGCCGCGTGGCAAACACAATCTGACGTATCGATTGCGTGCGGAAATTCCGGGGCACTTCAGCGGATTACCCACGAAAGGCTATGGCATGTATGCACCGGAACTGAAGGCCAACTCTGACGAGATTAAAGTGAAGATCAGCGATTGATTAAATCAGAATGGTTCCCAGAAGGCGCCGTTCCATCTGCTGAGCCGATTTTGTGCCGCGTCGAATAGATACAGATTGCGGTCTGGGAAGATGGACTGCAGCTCTGCCGGTGGGTAGAGGTCAGGGCGATCGCGGCCCACCAGAACTGGTTGATCTAACTGCGGATCATTGATGACATAATCAATGTGCCGGTCAGAGGGATCATGTTTTACCAGTATCAACGCGGGCTGCTTGATCTGCGGGTGCTGGTGGATCATCTGTTGGAACTGGAAGTGCTTGAATTTGGAAAAAGCAACATTATTGACGACGATTTCCAGTTTCGAGACCGACCAGAGGGGAGGGATCGCTGTCAGATTGGTGAGGACTGCGACCAGAGTCAGGCAGGCCCAGAGTCCGCTCATCAAAGGCCGGTCGATGTGATGCCAGATGCGGAACAGGGTTTGTGTGACTCGGGCAAAAATCAACGCCCAGAGTGGGCCGGTTTCAAACACATAATGCCAGTGCATGATGCCGTCGTACCAGTACGGAATATGGGCGACATGCAGAGAGACGATCGACGCAAACACGAGCCACCAGCGGCTCCACCTTCTGCATTCGGTGATCAGAAAAATCAGGCCGGCAAGTCCGAGAGGAATGATGCCCAGCGTCCACTGCAGGCTGGCCAGAATCCGGTTTTGCACGTTGCGAACTGCTAACGCTGGCGTCAGGTTTTCGGCCCATTTGTCGTAATTGTCTAAAACTTTCGGACCGAGTTTCTGTTCTCCCCGAATCACATTGTTGAAGCCGTAAACGTGCCGCGGGGTGTAGATGTCGGTGTAGAGCTGGTAAGGCATTTTCCAGCCGCTGCCGGTAATGGACTGGTTATAGCAAAACAGACCAATCAAACCACAGCCCAGGGGAATCGCCAGACCTGCGACCAGGGGGAAGACGGGGCTGGCTGATTCTGAGGTCACTTCTTCCGATTTTCGTTTGAAGCAAAAGCGAATGACTTCGACTCCCAGCCAGATGCCAAAGGGGAGTGCAAAGCCGGCGGCGGTCATCGGGCGACAGAGCATACCGAACGAGAGTCCCAGCCCCGCCAATAAAGCATCGCGGAACGAGCGTGTGCGCTGCATCCGCAAGAACGCCCAGAGGAACAGTGAGAGGCCGACTAATGTTGGATGATGTGCCAACAGCAGGTTACTGAAAATCGCCATGCCCGGGGAGAGAGCGACAATCAGACCAGCCAGCAAACCGACCCCGTTGCCAGCGAGTTCTCTGCCGGCCCAGAAGATAAAAAACGCCGTGATGGCACCCGCGAGCCAATAGCCCCAAAAAGGATGTCCCCAGGCAACAAAGGGTGCCAGCCAGAGACCAGTCCCCGGAAAATAACGGCTGGCCAGTTTGCCTTCATTCAAGACATGCACCTGATCGAAAATTTTCGTCGCGCCGGGATGGCTGGGAAACGAGGTCTGTCCTGCGAGAAACGTGTTGGCTTGAAACAGGTAGCTATATTCATCGTGATAGGCGGGGGGCAAATCTCCCAGTGCGATGTTGAGTTCCTCATTCACGACATGCGCCGCGGTCCAGACACTCAGCAGGAATGAACTGGCGGCGACGAGCACACTCAATAAGCACGCAAAATAATCCCATTGTTTTGAGGCTTGTTTTTCACGGACCCAGTCAGCAGAGAGCCTGGGGCGAATAACGGTTGAAAAAAAACGAAACTGAATCGGAAGGCAGAAAAACCAGCAGAGCGGACTGAGTAGTAATAAAATGAAGTACGGTGTTGTATCGACGTTGACGTTAAGAAAAAAACGCGTGAGCCAGGGAAGCTGCTGGTTTTCTGAGTTTACCCGGTCCCATTCATAGGGAGTGAGAATCGCGAGCAGTACGACGACGAACAAGAGATGGATGAGAGGAATCCAACGGGAGTTCCTGGATCGATTCGGCGGCAAATCGGTAGCGAGCCGCGGCGAAGGATGGTTTTCCGAATCCATGAGGTGATTATGATTTCTGAATGTCTGGGCCCAGAGATGCGTTCAATGGCAGATATTGTTTCCTGTCTTTTGAAAAGTATAACGGGGATGATCCAGTAAAACAAAGGGCGTGGTTCAATCTGAAACCACGCCCTGACAGCTGAATACATTGAAATAAAGTCTGTTTCTTTTGAATCAGTTCTTACTTCTCGCCTTCCGCTTGCTGGCAGCTTCAGCGACAAACTTCGTCAAATCTTTTTTCTGATCGGCGGTCAGAACGGTTTCGCATTCCTGCTTTTCTTTCTCTTTCAGCGCTTCCAACTGCTTTTTCAGACTGTCAATCTGAGTTTTATATTCCGCCCGGATCGAGTAAATTTTGTCCTTTTGTTCCTTGCTCAATTTCAATTTGCCATAGTGAGCAGGGACGCGACCTTTGGGTTTCTTGCGTGTGGTTTTGGTCTCTTTTGCACTGGATTTGGCAGGGTCTTCTGCTTTCTTCTGGGCGGGTACGGAATCGGCGGTACAAATGGTAAGCGCAATGCCTGTGAACCAAACGACGAACAGCTTCAAAGCTTTCTGTTGAAACATGGTATCTCCCGGTGAATGAATATACGTTGACAAAATGTGGCACGATTATGCCACGTCTGTATATTATTGTGTACGGGTGGTGTGTTCTGTTTCAACTGTCTGGCGGTGTAAATTTTAGAAATATGTCAATTAGTTCAGTTGTTCTCGAATGCGGTATAATTCTTCCAAAGCCGCCAGGGGTGTCATTTCATCGACATTCAAATCTCTGATTTCATCCAGAACGGGGTGTTGTGTATTGCCGAACAGGGAGAGTTGCTGGTGCGACGATTTTTTTTGCGGTCGCGGTGGAATGGTGGTTTGACCGCTGTCGTCGATATGGTCTTTTTCCAGAGTCGAAAGAATTTGATTGGCGCGTTGGATCACCTGATCGGGAATGCCGGCCAGTCGGGCGACATGGATGCCGTAGCTCTTGTTCGCGGAGCCTTCCACAATTTTATGCAGGAAGACAATCTCGCCATCCTGCTCATGTACGGCGACATTCCAGTTGCTGGCCTGCTTGAGCGTTTGTGTCAGTTCGGTGAGTTCATGATAGTGCGTGGCAAACAGAGTCCGTGCCTTGATTTGATCGTGCAGGAATTCCGTCATCGACCAGGCGAGGGAGATGCCATCGTAGGTGCTGGTGCCGCGACCAATTTCGTCCAGAATCACCAGACTACGTTCCGAAGCCGAGTTCAGAATGCGGGCGGCTTCCGTCATTTCGACCATAAACGTACTCTGACCTTTACTTAATTCATCGCTGGCGCCGACGCGGGCAAAAATGCGATCGGCGATGCCGATGCGTGCTTCGCTGGCAGGAATGAAAGAACCGATCTGTGCCATCAAAGTCAGCAATGCTGCCTGGCGGATGTAGGTACTTTTTCCGGCCATGTTGGGGCCGGTGATGATCTGCACGCGTCCGTAGGGATCGCCGAGCAACACATCGTTGGGGACAAACTCTCCTGAAGGCTGCAGACGGTCGAGCACGGGGTGCCGACTCTCTCGGATATCGAGGACTGGTTCTTCCGTCATTTCCGGACGTGTGTAGCCTGCGTGCATGGCGAGATGCGCCAGACCGAAGAGGACATCGATTTGTGCCAGGATCTCCGCTGTCTGTTGAGTGCGCGGGGCTTCTTTCGCAACGCGTTCCCGCAAATCATTGAACATGGTCTGTTCCAGTTCAATGGCTCGTTCTTCGGCCTTGAGTACTTTTTCTTCGTACTCTTTCAATTCCGGGGTGATGTAGCGTTCCTGGTTTTTCAGGGTCTGCTTGCGGATGTAGTGTTCGGGCACTTTGGCTGCATGGGCGGCTGAGACTTCAAGGTAATAGCCGAAGACTTTGTTATAACCGACTTTCAGATTGGGAATCCCGATCCGTTCCGCTTCTTCATTGCGATACCCGGCGATCCATTCCTTGCCTCCTTTGGAAAGCAAACGCAGTTCGTCGAGCTCTTCACTGAATCCGGGGCGAATCACGCCTCCTTCATTGAGCGTGAGCGGCGGATCTTCAATGATCATGGTTTCAATATCGGAACGGACCTCGGCACAGAGGTCGATGCCTGCTTCCAGTTGTTGGAGCAGTTCCGATTTCCGGCCCGATAGTTTGGCTTTCAGCATCGGAAGCAGTGCCAGCGTTTGTGCCAGGAAACTCAAATCGCGGGCGCTGGCTCTGCCGGTGGCGATGCGTGCGGTGAGACGCTGCAGGTCGTAGGTTTTTGCCAGTTGATCACGGACTTCAGAACAGAGGACCGGGTTTTGTGACAGTTCTTCTACCGAGTCGTGCCGTCTGAGAATTTCAGACAGGCTTGTGAGCGGGTTCGCGATCCAGTCCGTCAGCAGGCGGGCGCCCATGGAGGTCACGGTTTCGTCGAGAACGGAAATCAGGCTTCCCTCGCGTTTGCCTTCGCGGATGGTGCGGGTCAGCTCCAGACTGCGGCGAGTGGCTTCATCGATGAGCAGTCGATCGCCGCGTTCATAGGGTTCAATATGATTGATGTGCGGAATCGAACTTTTCTGGGTTTCCTGAACGTATTCCAGCAGGGCACCGGCGGCGGTAATCGAAGGCGTTCCCTGTTCCAGGTTGAACCCTTCCAGTGTTTTCGTGCCGAAATGTTCGAGCAGGCGGCTTTCGCATTCGTCCTGGGCGAACGACCAGGAAGGGCGTTCGGTCAGCATGGTATCCAGATGCCCGATGGCGTTTTGCAGTGCGGTGTTGCCTTCTGCGAAGATGCATTCGGCTGGATGAATGCGGGCCAGTTCATCCACTAGATGCTCGGCGGTGGTATTGGATGTCAAAAACCGACCTGTCGAAAGTTCCAGCCAAGCCAGGCCGATATCGGATTTACCGAAATAGATACTGGCGAGGAAATTATTTTCATGCGGGTCGAGCAGGGCGTCGTCGGTCAGTGTGCCGGGGGTGACGACACGGGTGACTTCGCGTTTGACCATCCCTTTGGCTTTTTTGGGATCTTCGACCTGATCGCAGATCGAGGCCCGATAGCCGGCGTGAATCAGTTTGTAGAGATAGCTGTCCAGCGAATGATGCGGGAAGCCCGCCATCGGGACGGGATTGCTGGAACTCTTATCGCGACTGGTGAGTGTGATTCCCAGAATACGGGCGGCGATTTCGGCGTCTTCGTGAAACAGTTCGTAGAAATCGCCCATGCGAAATAATAACAGTGTTCCCGGATTCTGGCTTTTGACTTCCAGATACCGCTCCATCATCGGGGTCAGCTTCTTGCCTGTCTTTGTCATGCGTCCTGATATTTCTCTGACATAAAGCAATTAGAATTAAGTGATTACTTTTTCGATCTCTTTTCCGGAAACAGTGTGCTGACACTGGTACGGTCGTGAATGGACCGGATGGCGGCAGCGAAAGAGTGCGCAACCGGAATGACTTCGATATTGTCCGGCAGAGGATCAATCTGCGCTTCAATCGTATCGGTCATAAACATTTTTTTCAAAGGGCTTTTACCGATGCGTTCGGCGGCGCCTTTGGAGAGTACGCCGTGTGTGACGGCGGCATAGATATCGTTGGCGCCCTTCTTCTTCAGAACTTCCGCCATGCTGATCAATGTGCGTCCTGTAATGGTGAAGTCGTCCACCAGAATGATGTTTTTGCCTGCGACTTCCCCAATCACCTCCAGAACTTCCACCGTCTCGGAATGGTCCTTGCGCATTTTGTTGCCAATGACGACCGGCGTGCCTAACAGCTTGGCAAAGTCGGACGCTTCTTTGGCAAAACCAACGTCGGGACTACAGACGACGAGATTCTCAATATTCATTTTTCGAATATGGTCGCTGATGACGTGCCGTCCGTAAAGATGGTCGACGGGGACGCTGAAGAATCCCTGGATCTGGGGGCTGTGCAGGTCCATGGTCAGCACACGGTCGGCTCCCGCGACTTCGATCGCGTCGGCACAGACGCGGGCTCGAATCGAGACGCGAGGTTCGTCTTTTTTGTCTCCCTTGGCGTAGCTGAAAAACGGGATGACTGCCGTCACCTGCTGAGCACTGGCCCGTTTTAAGGCGTCGATCCAGAACAAAAGTTCAACAAAGTTGTCATTCACAGGAGAATGGACGCCTTGAATCAGATAGACATCGCGGCCACGCACATTTTCCAGAATGCGGACGAAAATATTGCCTTCGCTGAACTGATGGGCTTCACAGGGTGTCAAACGAACGCCAAGCTCATCGGCGATGGCTTGTGCCAGCAATGGATTGCCTGAGCCTGCCATGATGGTCAGGTCGCCTTGAGGCGGTTGAAAGGACTGGACGCGGGGCCCTCGTGAGAGTGGATTTGGAGAACTAGGCATTAAATAACAGATCAATCAAAGGGGGCGATGACTCGCCGGAAAACATGACTATTCTTGGGAATTCTGGATAATTTCGCTCTACTCCATTTATGAAGAAAAGCAGACTCCATAATATCGATGCTGATTGGCAAAACAAGCGAACGCTTGCCAATATCCTCAAGGATCGTTCCAAGAGGTCAGATACCGTCCGTATTATTGACACCAAACAGGTTACTCAGGGTTGAACCGAAATTTCAGCCTGCAAAAGATGTTGAGATATCTAAAATGACAGAAAGAATTTACAACTTTTCCGCGGGACCCGCCGCACTCCCATTACCCGTTCTGGAACAGGCACAGAAAGATCTGATTTCACTGGGCGACACTGGAATCGGCGTTCTGGAGCACTCGCATCGTAGTAAAGCTTTCCTCGCCGTTTATGAAGCTGCTGAATCATTGTGTCGGGAAATCGCTGGAGTTCCCGATAATTATAAAGTCCTGTTCCTGCAGGGCGGGGCTTCTTCGCAGTTTTACATGATTCCGATGAACCTGCTGTCAAAGGATCAGACCGCCGACTATCTGGTGACCGGTTCCTGGTCGAAAAAAGCCGTCAAGGAAGCCAAAGTCTTTGGTAACGTGAATATCGCCTGCAGTAGTGAAGATAAGAATTTTTCTTACATTCCTGAAGCAGTCTCTCTGAGCGAGAAACCGGCGTATGTGCATTATACTTCGAACAATACGATTTACGGGACTGAGTTTGCGACCGAGCCGGAAGTTCCAGCGGGCGTGCCTCTGATTTGTGATGCGAGCAGTGATATTTTCTCCCGACCCATCGACATATCTAAATATGGGATTGTCTATGCCGGTGCCCAAAAGAATCTGGGACCGAGCGGTATGGCTCTGGTCATCATTCGCGATGATCTGATTGAGCAGGGACCAACGGACATTCCCACCATGCTGCAATATCGGACACACTCTGAAGCGGGATCGATGTTTAACACGCCGCCTACGTTTGGGATTTATGTGTTGGGACAGGTTCTCCAATGGTTGAAAGACCAGGGCGGACTGGAAGCGGTTCAGCAGAAAAACCGGGCGAAAGCGGGTAAGCTGTATGATTACCTGGAGCAGAGTTCGCTGTTCAAGCCGACGGCTGCCAAGCAGGACCGTTCTTTGATGAACGTCACTTTTGTGACCGGCGATGCGGATCTGGATGCCCAATTCATCGCACAGGCGACCGCCGCCGGCTTGGATGGCCTGAAAGGTCACCGGAGTGTCGGTGGCATGCGGGCCAGTATTTATAACGCCTTCCCGGAAGCGGGCGTGGATAAGTTAATCGAGATGATGAGTCAGTTCGAAAAGGAACATGCTTCTTGAATGCACCCGAAGCTGACAAAGCGCATGCGGATATCGGGCTGGTTTGTGCTCTGCCGATGGAGATCCAGCCCTTTCTGGATCGCTGTGAGCACGTCAAGAAATATACCGGCGGTTCGTATGTGTTTCGGGGCGGATTTCTGGATCGGATTAAAGTGGCGGCCGTGCAAACGGGAGTCGGTTTTGCCCGCGCCCGGGCTGCGACCCAGGCATTGATCGACGCGCATTCTCCGCCCTGGGTGCTTTCGGTCGGTTTTTCCGGTGCTTTGAAACCGGGGATGAAAATTGGCGATATTGTTGTCGCGACATCGGTCTGTGATCTGCATGGCCAGGAATTGAAGAACGACGTCCACTTTCCGGAAGACCCCGAACACGGGCTGCATGTGGGGCGGATTCTCAACACGGATGAAATTGTGCGTAAAGCGGAAGACAAACTGAAACTGGGTGAATCGCATCAGGCATTGGCCGTTGACCTCGAAAGTCTGGCCGTCGCACAGATCTGTCAGGCGGAGAAGAAAGGCTTCATGGCGATTCGGGCGATCAGCGATGATTGTTCGGCAGACCTGCCTGCTGAGGTGGTTTCAATTTTGAGTGAGACCGGTGCCGTCCGAGCGGGTGCCGCTCTGGGGGCGGTTCTCAAGCGACCGGAAAGTATCAAAGAGATGTGGAAGTTGCGCGGCGATGCGTCGCACGCCGCGACTCGACTGGCCAGCTTTCTGGACGGCGTGGTGGTCCAGCTTTACGATGCGCGGCATTAACCGGAGTTCAATCAGGGCTTTCATCTCTGCGAGATGAAGAACCGGGGCTAACGCCCTGCGGCTAATAAGTCATTCTGGCTGGGAAATCACCAAAAACCGGATCAGCCGCGGTTCCTCCTCATTTGTAAGGACAATTCGGTTTCAGAAACGCTACCTAGAATTCACCGATCACTTCTCCGCCATCAGGTGTGCTGATGGCTTTTAAAATATCAGGATCGATGTTTTCTGAAAGGAAACGCACACTGCCGTCTGCATAAACAGCATGGGTTCCTCCAACCATTGGTGATTTATGGTCAGAACCAAACACATCGTATGGTTTTGCAATCGATGTTGGATCTCCCCATGGTTTGAAGTTTTCTCCTGCTTCCAGAATGAGGATTGTTTCTGATGAACCATCTGGAATCTGATAAGGAGAAATACCGGAATTCTTTTTAAGGACCAGTTCATTACCAACATAATGAGTGAGGCCATAACCGTCAGCTGATTTCGTGAGATCGTTTCCTGGTATAAGATAGTAGGAAATCACTTTCTGGAAGTGTGGTTTGTTGATGTCAGCGTTCCATGGCTGCTCCAAATCGATTCGCTGATACAGATTTAGCTCGTCAATATAGGGCAGAATAGCCGTTTGCCAACTGTGTAGCGGCAGCCCTTCCGGAGTTTCTGTGGCTCCCGGTGGAAATGTGCCTTGTTCGTCATAATAATTGTGGAGAACGAGTGCCAGGTTTTTTAAATTGTGCTTTGCTGCAGACCGTCGAGTTGCTTCTCGTTCCTGACGAAAATCGGGGATCATGAGAATCAGGGGGATGACGATCACCAGAATTAAGAATATTCCGCCAACGATTAAAACGACCCGTTCGCTTTTTTTCTTTCGTGATTCAAAAGTGGATGGACTACTTGTCTCCGATTCAAATTCGGTGATCTGCGTCGCGGGTTTCTTTTCTGTTGGCTGTGTCTGATCTTGCTCCGATTGATGATTATCGTCTGACATTTTATATCTTTCATTCTAATTACTATTTAAGTTTAAAATGCCGGCTTCTTCACTGCCAGCGGGTGTACTGAGTGCTTTTAAGACTGCGGGATCAACGTCTTTGGAGATATATCGGACCACGCCATCTCACAGTAAGATGAAGCTTCCCCCTGAATCGGGCGTTTTCTTATCGGGGCCGATGACTTTAATTGGTTCTGTCAATGACGTCGGATCGCCCCAGGGTTTAAAGTTTTCAGCGATTTCTATGGCGAGGATCGTGTTGGAAGTTCCGTCGCGGATGTCTTCGAGACTGATGTTGGTGCCTGGTTTCAGAACCAGTTGATTGCCGACAAAATGCGAGAGTGCATAACCGTCCCGAGAAAATTTCATTTTCGATTTTGGGCTGAGATAGACGGGGATTTCCTGTTGAAAGACTTTCTGATTTGCAGGATCGTTCCAAGGCTTTTTCAAGTCAATCTGTTTGAAGAGAAATTCCTGATCGAGAAAGGGAAGAATCAATGCCTGCCAACTGTGCGCGGGGATCCCACTCTCACTGATAATGGCGCCCGGCGGGAGTGTGTGATACGTCCAATGGTAGTTATGCAGCGCCAGACCGATCCGTTTCATGTTTCGTCTGTTAAGCGGGGGTCTACTGTCTCGAAATTTGAAGCGAAGTTCATCGTAGATCGGAAAGCTAATGCCGATCAGTAAAAGAGAAACGACGACGATCAGCAAAACTGACAGGAAATGATCGGGTTTTCTTTCAGAGGTCTCTTTTTCCATTTCAGAAATCCCTTCGAAACAGTCTGGGCGGGCTTTTGAAGTGCGTGGTTTGAATATTCTCTGGGAGAGAGAAATTAAAATTCACCAACGGTTTCTCCACCATCGGGGGTGCTCAATGCTTTTAGCATTGCGGGATCGATATTTTCTGAAACAAAACGTACTCTCCCATCACTCATCATGACATGATTCCCACCTGTGAATGACGATTTTCTCTTGCCACCTATGACGTTAACCGGATCTGCGATATTGGTCGGATCGCCCCAGGGTTTGAAGTTTTCTCCTGTCTCGACGGCCATGATGGTATTTGAAGTGCCATCTACGATGTCACGGATTCTCATGTTTCCGTTGGTCTGCATCAGGAATTTGTTTCCGACATAATGCGAAAGCCCCAGGCCTTCCGGCGAAACGGTTTCTTCGATCGCGGGGTTCAGGTAAATCGGTAGGTTCAACTGGAACTGACTCTGGTTGGCAGGATTAGTCCAGGGGTGATCAAAGTCGATCTGATTGTGAAGTTGTCCTTGATCCACAAAGGGCAGAATCATCGTCTGCCAACTATGGTAGGGTTTACCATCGGCGGTTTCGATTCCTCCGGGAGGAAAGACGCGATCGCGATCGTGGTAATTATGTAGCGCTAAGGCGATCTGTTTCAGATTGTTTTTTGACTTGATTTTCGATGTAGGGTGGCGGTCTGCTACGCGGGCCTGTTGGATGGCGGGTAAAAGTAATGCTATCAGAATTATAACCACAATAACTCCCCCGCCTCCCAGAATGGCAAGGAGTACAATCGGAGTAGTCTTACTTTTTCTGGCCGGTGCCGCTTGCGATGCGGCTGGTTGCTGGAAGTCTGTTTCCCAGTCATCGGAGTCTGGAATCAGACCGGGGAACTGACCTGCGGGTATAAAGTTGCCATCCTCACCCTTTCGGACCAGATCGGATTTCTGGACTTTGCCTTGCTCTGCAAGTTCCTTTAAACGTTCTTGTGTTAAAGGTCCTGTTGTCTGACTGCCGCGCTTTACATACCAGTCGGCCATGGGAGCCTCCTTTAGGGAAATGTTCTATTCTTCCTTAGATTATACAAGGAGTTCACTGGAATACAGAGTAACACAGGAGAAGAATGTATATAATCGAAATATCCGGTAGTCATAGAATGAGTTAGAGTCATGAACCTGTTAGAATGAACTCAGTGTTCTGCGAATCTGTATTATGCAATCAACCGAGTAAGGAGATGGGAGAGTGGCGGCTGAACCTGAGATGCGTCCCTGGATTTTATCTGAAATCAATTATGCGTATGTGAAAGAGAACCCCTATCAAGTGGCAGTGTTGCCGATGGGGGCGACCGAGCCGCATAATTTACATCTCCCTTATGGAACAGACACCTATGAGGCCGATGCGATCAGTTCACGCGTTTGTGAAGCCGCCCATCAGCGGGGGGCGAAAGTGGTGATGCTGCCGCCGATTCCCTACGGGACCGAAACCAATCAGAGTGCGTTTCCTCTGTCGATGAACGTGAATCCCTCAACGTTGGGTCAGATCATCGCCGATCTCGTTGACTCCCTCGCCAATCATGGCGTGCATAAACTATTGATTTTGAACAGTCATGGCGGCAACGACTTTAAACCGTTATTAAGGGAACTGCACGGTTCAACGCCGGTACAAATCTTTCTGGCAGACTGGTTTCGAGGTACGTCGGCCGATGTCAAACCGGAGATATTTGAAAACCCGGACGATCATGCAGGCGAGATGGAAACCTCTCTGGCGCTGGCTTATTTCCCGCATCTTGTGAACCGGAATTCAGAAACGGGCGCTTTGAACGCCGATGAAGGCGCGACCAAGGCGACACAGTTCTCTGCTGTGAATGAAGGATGGGTTAGTATTACGCGCCCCTGGCATTTGTTGACGACCAATTCGGGATCGGGAAATCCGCATCAGGCGACCGCCGAGAAGGGGGAGAAGCTGATGCAGATTCTGGTTGAGCGGCTGTCACAATTTCTGGTTGAACTCTCCGAGGCGAAATTGGATGATCAATTTCCTTTCTAACAGAATGACATCGAGCCTGTTCGAGAGCGCCTGGAGTGTGGTGTTTTGCATCTGCTTAGGAGCCATTTGCAGTTGCAGCACTGTTTGTAACGCCGAGGAGCCGCAGCCTGCGATCTTGTTTCAGGATGTATCGACTACCTCACAGCTCGCGTTTCAACATCAGTCTCCCTTGACGGTCAAGCGTCATTTACACCTGATGATGGGATCGGGCATCGGCTGGATTGATTATGATCACGACGGCTTTCCCGATTTGTATTGTGCACAGGGTGAAGAATGGCGCAGTCCTAAGAAAAAACGGAGTGATGCGAGCAATGTCGCGACATCCAACCGGTTGTTTCAGAACCGGGGGGAGAGTCAATTTCAAGATGTCACAACGCTGTCGGGGTTAATCGACTTTGGTTACTCAATGGGGCTTGCGGTTGGAGATTATAATCACGATGGATTTGAGGACTTGTATGTCAGTCAGTTCGGTCGGAATCTGTTGTACTGCAATAATGGAGACGGTACGTTTTCAGATGTATCGCAATCCGCCCACGTGGATGACCCGGGCTATGGAGCCAGTTGTACCTGGGCCGATTTGAATGGCGATGGCTTGCTTGATCTGTATGTGGTGAACTACCTGGAAATTGACCGGGAAAACTATCCCATTTGCAGCCGTAAGGTCGATGGAACGCGTGTCTTTTTTATCTGTCACCCCCGTTATGTGAGCGGGGAGTATGACGTGGTGTATCGGAATCTGGGAAACGGCAACTTTCTCAATATGTCGAAGAAAGCAGGTCTTCACAGTGAGCCGGCCCGACAGGGGTTAGGCGTTTTTGCGGCGGATTACGACCATGACGGGGACATTGATTTGTATGTTGCCAACGACTCGGTGGCTAACCAGTTGTGGGTGAATGACGGTCAGGGCGTTTTCACCGATCAGGCTTTGATTGCCGGCGTCGCCTTCAATCGTACCGGAGATCGGGAAGCGGGGATGGGGCTGACGGGAGCTGACTATAACGGCGATGGCCAGCTGGATTTATTCGTGACAAATTACTTTGGTGAAACCAACACGTTGTATCGCAATGAGGGGGCTCTGTTTTTTCTGGATGTGACCGATGAGACGGGCCTGGCGACGGCCAGCCGCGTACGGCTCGGTTTTGGCGCCTCGTTTCTGGATGCGGACAACGATGGCTGGGAAGATCTGTTTGTGACCAATGGTCATGTGCACGATCGGTTATCGCAGCTGGGGAAAAATGAACCTTATGAGCAGGAACCGCAGCTGTTTCTGAATCAGGGGGGAATTCGGTTTCAGGAAATATCGGCACGGGCCGGCTCGTTCTTTCAGAAAAAACAAGTCGGTCGCGGCTCTGCGGTTGCCGATTTTAATCGGGATGGGCTGGCTGATCTTGCCATTTCACATCTGAATACGAAACTGGTGCTGCTGAGGAATCGAAGCAGGACGACCAATCAGAGTCTTTCACTGGAGTTGATTGGAACGACTTCCAATCGCAGTGCCATCGGTGCCCAGGTTGAGATTCGTACTGATTCCAGACGATTGACGCGTTATCGACACGGCAGCAGCAGTTATCTTTCGTCGGATGAAGGCCGGATTTTAGTCGGGTTGGGAGCCAGCAGAGAGGCGGTTTCCATCAAAGTGACGTGGCCTGGAGGGAAAACCGAAATCTGGTCTGGATTACAACCGGGGGGGCATTATACATTGATAGAAGGAACGAGTGATTCTCGAAAAATCTCATCTAATCTGCGATGAATATGAATAACCAGCCGGAATCTGACAAACTGAGCAACCCCTTTTCCAAGCCGGAAAAAAGCGTTTCGTTTTCAATTGGTCTGATCGTGGCGGGTGTGGGTATGCTGGCTTTGCTTCTCTATTATTTCTCCGATCAGAGTGAAGTGGCTACTGTGAAGCAGTCCGAACAGTCGGAAGAACATCAAGAGGCAGGAGCAAAAGCAGAGAAAGCCAGACGGAAAGAGCTGATTGCCTATCTGCAGCAGCACCCGGATGATGAATTTGCCCATTTTCAATTAGGGCAATTGATCCAGGATCGTGCTCCGTTTCAGGCGTTGGAAAATTATTCGCATGTGACATCGCTTCATCCGCGCTATTATGAAGCCGTCGAAGCGATTGCCGAGATTGCAATGGAGCAGGACCTGCCTGACAAGGCGAAGCCGGCATTGATGATTCTGGTTCGCAAGTATCCCCAGGAGAGTCGTTTTCACGAGCAACTGGCACGACTGTTTTTCAATGCCGGTAAGAATGACCGTGCGCTCAAATATGCAAATCGCAGTATTGAACTGGGAGCGAATCAGGCTGCGCATTATATGCTCGTTGCCAATATTCTGCGGCAGGCTGGTAGAACAAGTGAAATGGTGGGGCCTTTGAAAGAAGTCCTGTTTTTAGAGCCGGACTTGTATGAGGCGCATTTGAATCTGGCGTATGCAGCGCTCTATACGGGGGACCTGACAACCGCAGAGCGGGAAGCGAACTGGTGTCTGGAACAACGGCCCGATTCGAGTACGGCGCTGCGGTATCTGGCAATGATTGATCGCAATCAGGGGAAGGTTGACGCCGCGCTTTCGCATATTGAACAGGCCTTGCAGGCTGATCCTCACGATTTTGAGAGCCTGCTTTTGAAGGCGGATCTACTGATTTATCAGAGAGCTGGCCAACAGGCGTATGATTTGCTGAAGCCGTTTTATGCAGCGCGTCAAACGGATCGACGTTTTATCTCCGCATTAGCGCGTGCGGCAGGTTTGATTGGAAATCGGGAAGAAGCACTGCAGTTGCAGAAAATTAATCAGTCTTTAATCAAAGAAGACGATTTAAAGCCAACCTCTTTGCAAAGTGAATCCGTTGAAAAGAATCAATCCTCACAAGAAAAATGAGCGAACAGCGGCAACCGGTATTGCTCAGCCGGTATTAACCTGAATTCTTCGCGGCTCTGCTTTGGGAGCTTTGGGAAGAAAAATTCTCAGCACGCCATTTGTCAGCTTTGCTTCAATTTCGCTGTGCACAATCTCACCGCTTAAGATGAAGGAACGCAGATAATTGCCCACTTCGTATTCTTTGTGCAGCGGACGTGCACCTTCCGGGATTTGTGGTTCGACCCGCCCCAGGAGCGTCAGTTTGTTATCCTGTACCTGCAACTCCAGCGAATTGACAGAGACGCCTGGAAGATCGGCATAGAGCACGAGGCCTTGTTCGGTTTCATAGATATCAATGGGCGGCGTAAACACATATTGCTCTGGATGAGCAATTTCACGCGGTTCTTCTTCAGGATTATGTTGTCTGCTCATGTCTGGTATCCTATTCCCCCGAACTGACCGGGATCTGGCGGGGGAGTTCTTCTTCCAATTTGGGAAGGTGGATCTTCAACACGCCCTCGTTGAACTCTGCTGAAAGATGTTCTTCAGAAATGCGATCGGGGATACTGATTGATCGCTGCCATTCTCCAAACGGTCGTTCCTGGCGGCGGAAGCGTTCTTCAGGGATCTCGCCATCATCAATCACGGGTGGATTTCGGTGCCCTTTCAAAGTGAGCACACTATTGGCGATGGTCAAATCCAGATCCTCAACCTGCATCCCTGGAAGTTCGGCCGTGATCAGAAACTCGTGGTCCAACTCAAAAATATTGACCGCAGGGTACTGACGGGGCATGCGAATCCCCTGTACCGAGAATTCGACGCCTTGAATCAGACGGTCTACCTCACGCTCCAAATCTCTGAGCGGATTCCATGATTGTTCCCAGCGAAAAATCGGCATTTCCCAATTTCCTCAAACATTAAAACCAAAGATCGTGAATGATTGAAGATGCAAAGGCCATACCATTTTGACTGACTTCGTTAAAAACAATCGATTGTGTTGTAAGTGATTGATTATATGTGATTTATGTTAAATGGTCTAAGGTGGTTTCGGTGAGGACGACGCTGGGAATGTCAATCTGGCATGTGAATCCAGTCGATATTCGCAGGGGGAGACGTGCCATTCTGGCAGGCTGGTTATTGCGGAAGTCTCCGCGGCTCAGTGCTTATTCCCATTCAATGGGATGAATGATCCCTGAAGCCAGGAGGGCACCGAAAACCATGCCGGTGAGAAAAATAATGCGCAGCACCCAGATCGCGCGGTTCGGCCCGAACCATTCCGTCAGTCGCTGTCCCTTGCGCGTATTGGCCAGGAACCATTGGTCTTTGATCAGTCCCCAAAGCGAAAGGATCAGAACGGTGCCGCCGATGAGTTCGTTTTCTGAGAGATGAAAAGGCATCTAGGGCGTTTCTTCAGAGTGAGAGAGACGGTGCGAGGTATCGATTTTGGGGAACAGAGCCCAGAATAATATCGTCGCGAATAGAGCAATCGCAGCACTGCTTAACCAGATACCAGGCCAGTCGCGTAATAAGGTGAGCGGTTCCCCATCGAGGTTTTTCTGTGTGAATTCCAGAATCCCTGTCTGTGATTGAACGCTCAGTTTCGCACGCAGTAAGGCGTCTGTCCCTTTGGAAGTGAAAAAACTGCCGATGCTTCCGCTGATAAATCCTCCGGCAAACATTCCCAAACCAAAGACGAAGGTTCCGAAGAATGTTTGCATTGTGCCTCGCACGTCAAGGGGAGCGACCTTATCGACATAGATATAAGCGGCCGCCAGAAAGCAACCGAAACAAAGCCCGTGCATCGCCTGTCCGATACAAGTCAGCGTTAACGAGACCGCGAAAACGTCCCCGATGGTCGAAGCATAAGCGAAGATCAGGCTACGGACTAAATACGATAATAGGCCGACCAGCATGACCGTTTTGAAACCGTATTTTTTGATGCCGAAGCCGAGGACCGCCATCACGATGACTTCGAAAACCTGACCGATGGAACTGATGCGCTGTTCCCACGCGCCGATCTCCCCTCCTTGTTTGAGAATGGCACTGATAAACGGGCTGTTCCACTGAAAGTAAAACTTATGCACAATCGAGATAATAAACGCAACGACAACCAGAATCAGAAAATGCCGGTATTTGAGCATCTTGAGTACTTTGCCGGGAGCGAGATCTTTTTTGTCACTCTTGACGGGGGGCGTATGAGGCAGAGTTAAGCAGTACGCAGCCATACATAATCCGATGACGCCTGCCATCGCCAGAACGATACCACGTCCTGTGTTCAATTCCTCTCCTGACAGATTTCGCAGAAAAATCCCTTCTGCGACCCAGGCGGGCACGACAAAGCCGATGGTACCCCACAAACGGATCAGTGGGAATTCGCGGTCACTGTCTTTTAAATGTTGAAAGGAGAGGGAATTGGTGAGCATCATGGTCGGGACATACAGGATCGAATAGAGTACGCCCAGAATCACCACAGGCCAGTACTGGGTCTGGAAAAACAGCGCCAGCATAATGACGCCGCCCGAAAAGTGACAGAACGCAAGTACGCGTTCTGTCGCATAGTGACGGTCGACAATCTGGCCAAAGACAAAGGGGGCCAATAAGGGCCCCACTGCCAGTGCCGCACCAAAGACTCCAATCTGAAAAGCCGAAAAACCGAGGGCATCGATCAGATAGAGAGTGATGATGGGGAGATAACATCCCTGCACAAAATACTGGAGAAACATCATCAAATAGAGTCTCATTTTCAGAGACGTCTCTGTACTTTCTACACTCAGACTGTCTGCATCCGTCATCAGATTTGGGCCCTCAGCTGGGAAATATCGGGACTGGTTACCGTTTTACTGGTTTGATTATTTTTCTTGTACCCAGATATTTCGGAAGCGGACAGGATTCGAATGATCCTGCAGGAACAGCGGGCCTGCGATCGCTTCATCTTTATTCGTTCCGCCCGGAGTTGGCTCGTCAATTTCACGGTTATCGTGAACGGTGACGCCGTTGTGTTTGACGGTGATACGCGCCTTGGCGGTCTTGTTACCCTCTTTGTCATATTTGGCGGATTGGAAGTCGATGTCGTAGGTCTGCCAGGACAGAGGAGGGAAGCACATGTTAACATCAGGAGCACCCAATTTGTAGATGCCGCCACATTCGTTGTCTTTGCCTTCCAGACCGAAGGAGTCCAGAATCTGAACTTCATAACGGCCTAATACATAACAGCCACTGTTACTTCTTCCCTGGCCGCGTGCCTGTGGCATAAAGGGGAGTTGGAATTCCAGGTGCAAGTGTCCGTCTTTGAAGGTTTTTTTGCTGGTGACTCCCTCTTTCAGCAGACCATCTTCGGTGATGCGACCATTTTTGAAATTTTTGACAGTCTGCTTTGCTTTGTTGGAATCGAATAGCACAGTGGCACCTTCAGGGGCTTTTTTGCCGAGGGTCGGGCTTTTGCGATTCACTTTTTTGAGGACGCCGACTTCGTTGCCTTCGGCATCATAGATCGTGATTTTTCCGTCTTCGAGATCGCCACGGCCGTCTTCCGATTCAAAGGTAATGACGTTGCCGGATTTTTTGCCTTCGGTGGTGATTTTCTTTTCCTGATTCCAGCCATCGCCAGGCAGGCCACCAGGATAACCAACTGCTCGAAATTTCCCGTCGCCTAATGCGATGACTTGCGCCCCGTACTTCAGCGGATCATTGCTCCCCTCGCCTAAAATTCCGGAATACTCTCCCTGGATCTGGAAATCAGGGCCCGCTTCCTTGACACTGGTGGCCGCCCATTTGGGAGATTTTGAGTCGGCGTAACTGAATGGGGCAAGGGCGAAAAGTGCGTAGCAGCCTAACAGGGCGCAAATCGGGAACTGCTTCATTTTGGTTCTCCAAAGATCACGTATGACTGTAAAGTTGTAAATCAGTAGATGACGTTGATAATTGTGTGCGAAATTCGAGATCAATTCCGAATTTCAGTTCCATTGTGGGAATGGTCGATCAGAGATGCAAGCACGGCAGCCAAGGTTTCTGGATGTTGCGGTACTTGTGTATATCGAAATTAACTAAAACTTGTGATGGTAGGGTGTTAATAAATTTTGTAAGATATAGAATTAGAACGTATGAAAGAAAGCAGATTGCAGAGACAGACACGGGATGTGATCCCCTTCGTTTGTGGGTTCCTGCATGATTGACCCATTCAACGATAGATTTTGAGCATTGGTTAACATCGGAAGAGCTTTATGACATCTGACAGAAACAAAAAAATAGCGGCGGATTGCTGGCGGCGAGGAAACGAAGCCTTGTCGAAAGAAAACTGGGATTATTCCATCGAGATGTTTACCACAGCCGTCAAGCTGGAGCCCGAAGCGCTGCTGTATCGACAGACAAAGCGCGGGGCTGAGCGAAAAAAGTACGGAGATAACAATTCCGGTTCCAAAATGGGAGTCCTCAAAATCGCGGGGTTGAAAACGAAAATCAAAAATTCCCGCCGCAAAAAAGACTGGGCCTCCGTTGATCAGTATGCGGAAGAGGGGCTATCCATCAATCCCTGGGATGCGGTATTAAATGCAGAGATGGCAGAAGCATGTCAAAATCTGGGTTATGAAGACGCGGCTATTTTTGGTTATAAAATGGCCATTGAAAATGACAAGGCCAATAAAGGATATTACAGGAATCTAGGGGAGCTGCTGGAAGAAAAGGGAGAATTCAAACAAGCGCGAGAATGCTGGGAGATGGTGTTTAAGCTGGATTCTATGGATGGCGAAGCGCGTTCCAAAGTCACCGCTTTGATGGCGACTGAGACCCGGGTTCGAGGTGGGTATGAAGGAGCCGAGAAATCGAGTGGGGTCAAACGGCAGTCGGCCTATGATGAAGGTCGTGCGACGCGCGAACAACGGCATCAAGCGCAAAAGGGAGGAGCCCCCGATGGTCCCGGACAATCTGTGGAAGCGGATCTGCAGCGATTGATACGAAAAGAACCCGAAAATAAAGACCATTATCTGAAACTGGGGGACTTTTATCGGCGCGAAGGAAAGCTGGACGAAGCAAAGGAAAACTATGAGAAATCTTATGAACTCTCCGGGAAAGATGCCAACATCGGAGAGCAAGTTGAAGATATCGAGCTGGAGCAGTTGAAAGTCAAATTGACCGAAGCCAAAGATGTCTATAACGCAGATCGTGAAAATGAGGAAGCAAAGAAGCGGGTGACCCTCATCAGTAAAGCGTTAATCAAACGTGAAATCGAGATCTTTACCAAGCGCGTCGAACGCTATCCGGCTGACATGCGGATCAAATATGATCTGGCCCAACGCTTTATTCGATTGAAGAAATGGGCACCGGCAATCTCATTATTACAGCAATCGGTGAAAGATACGCGCATCAGTTCGGATGCATTGGTGGCTTTGGGTAAATGTTTCTATGCGGAAGGCAAAAAAGAACTCGCGAAACGACAGTTTGAAAAAGCACTTCCCAGTATTTCCCCTGATGATAAACCCGACATATATAAGGAAGCGCACTATTTGATCGCTCGATTATACGAAGAATCGAAGGAGAAGGAGAAAGCGGAAGATCATTACAGTGAAATTCTGGCCGTCGATTATGATTATCGGGATGCAAAAGTACGCTTAGAAGCACTTTAATTGAGCCAGTGTCTAATTTTGCTGTTGGTTCCAGAAATTCCTGAAAAAAGCTGCTTTTAGCAGCTCAGAATGGCTGGAATAACGGGTTCGAGGTTGTTAAGCTCCTCTTCTGCCTGAGGTTTTATAGTGGCGACTGTCTTTATAGACGGATGTCGTTTTATGTTGTAAACAGTTACTCAGAAAAAACTTAAGTCGAAAAATGCCAAATTCAAAAAGTGCCAAAACAGCGTTGCGAAAAAGTGAGACTCGCCGTCTCCGTAATCGGTCATCCCGATCGGAATTACGATCCGCCATTAAAAATGCCCGTGTAGCAATTGCCGGTGATGATGCTCAGGCTGCCACCAAAGCTCTGCAGACAGCTGCGAAGAAAATTGATCAGGCTGCTGCCAAAGGTCTCATTCACAAGAATGCCGCTGCTCGGACGAAGTCGCGACTGGCAAAATCTGCGAACAAAACAACTGCTGAATAGTCAGCAGTTCGATCGATAAAATACCAGCCCCTCGTAGTTGATTCTGTTCCCACAGAATGATTTACCTGGGGCTTGAGTTTTTTATAGCGGCTGGTAGTCCGCTTTTACCAGTGCATCACAAATCCGCCATCCACGTTAATGGTTTGTCCTGTCACTTGAGCGGCACGATCTGAACTGAGAAAAACAATCATATTGGCGATATCTTCCGGAGTCTGCCAGCGTTGTAATGGGACCAGTTGCTTAATCTTTTCGCCCGCCCATTGCTCATAGGATTTTTGATTCTCTTTCGACTGGCGATCATTCCATGCCTGCCAGACTGATTGATTCAAGGGAGTTTGAACCATTCCGGGGCAGACCGAGTTCACGCGAATTCCCTGAGCCGCCAAATCCTTCGCCATACATTGCGCAAAGTTAATGTTCGCTGCTTTCGAGGCACTATAAGGTGGATCGGTCTGCGAGCCGATTTGTCCTGCAATCGAGCTGATGAACGTCATACTGCCGGCTTCCGTTTCTTGCATGACCGGCGTGACAGCATGCGCAACATGCACCATGCCCTGCATGTTCACCGCAAACACCCGAGGCCAGTCGGCAGGAGTGAGATTGGTAAATGGAAACCCAAATTTTCCCGATCCAATTGCCGCCGCATGCACCAGATGATCGATGCGAGGCACTTGATCGAGGGTCTGTTGCGTCGTTGTTTGAACCGCTGTGAAATCGGTAATGTCCACCTGAAATCCCAGGACCGTCTGACCGGTTTCGTCGCTCAACTGGCGGGCGATTTGTTGCACCTCATCGGTCAGATCCCAGAGGATGGGCTGCGCTCCTTCTTCTGCAAACGTTCTGGCTGTGACGAGGCCAATGCCGCTCGCTCCTCCTGTAATCACAACAGAAGCGCCTGTTAAATTGAGGTCCATGACTTGAATGATCCTGCTTCGAAATGGGATTGCTTGAATTCAGTGAGTCCTCATTCTGATCAATGGCTTTTCCCTCTGCAAGCGGCTTGCTATCTTTATACAAAAGGAATCAGAAGCAGGTCAGCCATAGATGGGAAAGGGACATGATGAAACTCGGAATGATTAATTCTGCCTGGGCGCAAGCGGGCCGTGATACAGCCTGGGGGTTAGAGAAGACAAAAGAGATCGGCTTTGATTGTGTCGATATCTTTATTGATCCATTGGATGTAGATATTCGCGAGCGAAAGTTGGTGAAGGATACGTGTAACCGCCTGGATCTTCCGATTGTTTCCGTTTGCTGTGTGGCAGTGGGCCTGATTGATTTTAATCCGAGCGTGCAACGCTTTCATCTGCAGCGGGTGAAGGATTATCTGGATCTGTGTTATGAGTACGAGGCTAAAAATCTACTGTTGGTACTCGGCGAATATATCTGGAACCGGGAAGTGATTCCACCCGAAGCACAATGGCAATTGGGGGTCGAACAATGTCAGATTCTGGCCAGATATGCCGAGTCGCTGGGATTGGAAATTGCCCTGGAGCTTGAGCCGTTTCCGCTTTCTCTTTTAAACAGTGTGGATGCGATGGTGCGATTTGTGGATGAAGTCAACCATCCGGCTTTAAAAGCGAACATCGATGTCTCTCACTTACTGTTAGCGGATGTTAAAGCAGAAGAGCTCCGCAAATTAGCGGGCAAAGCGATTCACGTGCATATTTCGGACTGTGATGGCAAGGTACACGGCGATTTACCCCCCGGGCGTGGTGTCGTCGATTTTGATCCCTATTTGAGCGAGATCAAAAAATTAAACATCCCGGGCGCGATTTCACTGGAACTGGAATATTCGCCTGAACCGGACAAAATTGAGGAATGGGTCCGAGAAGCCTATGAATCCACGAGTCAATTGATGCAGAATGCGGGTTTGAGAGGCTGAAAACGGCAGAAAAGGATCTGAAATGGGAGAGTTTTTCGATTTCGGTGAATCAAGCCGTCTGTTGCTTGAAGTTTTCCATGCGTTTCCCTAATTTCGCAGCTAGAGACGCCCGATGGTTGGCGTTGATTCTGGAACCCTTTTGTAAATATTGAGAATTCAAACGATGGCCGATCTAATTGCCCCTCATGGAGGTTTGAGCGAACCTGTCTGTTGTACAGTTCCTGCAGAGGAAATCGAGAGCTTCAAAGCAGAAGCAGCAACCCTTCCCCAAGTTCCTGTTTCAGCGGCTGATTTATCGACTGTGTACCGTCTGGGCGATGGCACACTCAGTCCCCTGACCGGACCCATGACGGGAGACGTCTTTAATCGTGTTCTGGATGAAGCCTGTATCGAAGTGAATGGCAAACAATATGCCTGGACCATTCCTTTGTCGCTTCCCGTGACATCAGAACTCGCAGCAACACTGTCCAGCGGTCAAAAAGTCGCTTTGACTAATCCGGCTGGTGAGATTGTCGCCACTCTGGATATTAAAGATGTATTCGAATGGGATAAGCCCAAGTATCTCAAGAGTGTGTATCAGACTGAACGCACTGATCACCCCGGTGCTGCAATGGTGCTCGAAGGAGATGCGGACAAGACTCACCTCTTAGGTGGTGAAATCAAAGCGTTACCGCAACCCAAGAACAGCTCGTTTGGAAAGTATGTGCTCACACCTCGTGAAGTACGTGCCTTGATTGCTGAAAAAGGCTGGGACGCTGTTGTCGCCTTCCAGACTCGGAATCCACTGCACCGTGCACACGAATACGCTTTGGTTTACGGCTTGGAAACATTACTGCGTCAAGGTAAGAACGCCGGTGCTGTTTTGAATCCGCTGATCGGCGAAACCAAGAGTGATGACGTCAGTGCGGAAATCCGGATGGAGACCTACGAAAAACTGATCGAGAATCGGGAACTGGGCGATGGTGACAGTGATCCCGAACTCTGGGGACCACGGGATGACAATCCTCCTGATCGTGTTCTGTTGCTCGGCCTGGATATCAAAATGTTCTACGGCGGTCCTAAAGAAGCTGTCATGCATGCGATCTATCGTCAGAACATGGGTTACACCAATATCGTCATCGGGCGTAAACACGCTGATGCTCCTTATGCGGATGGAACTGCGATCTGGGGTGACTTCGATGCTCAGGAGATCTTTAATAATCTGGCTGGTGAACTGTTGATTGAACCGGTCAATGTCGGCTTTGCTGCCTATTATGAATCACTGGGCCGCGTCGATCTGATGGAAAACCACTCAGAAGAAAAGCCCGTTTTCATCTCTGGAAAACAGGTTCGCGCGACACTGCAGGAAGGTGAAATGGTTGATCCGCGTATCATGCGGGAAAGCACTTCCAAGATTCTTGCGGAAGCCATGAAAGTTTCCTGATTCAATTTCAGGAAGACTGAAGAGAAACGAAAGGCAGACAGGCTCAGGCTTGTCTGCCTTTTTTATTTGTGTGTCGAGAATTGGGAAGAGTGCTATTAATTCTCGTGTGGCACCGTTGGCTTGCCCAACGGTGAAAGGGCTAGAGTCACGAACAAAGGTCACGTGTATTGCTATAAGGTCAGTAATGTCTGGTCGGATTGGTTTTCTATGGGGACGTTATTTTCTGGTGGGATCAAACCGGCGGCTAGGTAGAGTTTAAAAATTCGAACGGTGGCTACCCAAGACGTCCAACCGGGGCTAACGCCCTGCGGCTAGTGGCTTTTTTTGCGGTCATAGCCCAAGAAACAAAGGCAATATCACACCATCGGCTACGGTTTGATCTTACATAGCTCACTCTGTCGACCGAAAAATCACGCACAAAACTATTAAATAAACATTACCTAGCGCCCATCCGCTCACGGCTGGAATACGCAATGGTATTCAAAGTCTGAAAAGATCAAATTTTCGAATTCGGTTCCCACTGGCGTGTGCCACTGATCGGCTTGCCCGACAGTGCTTAAGTGCTTCAGTTGAGATTGTGGAAATCAGTGCGGGATGTTCATCTGCGTGGGGGCGGTGATATCTGGTAGGATTTGACTGGCGTGGAAGTCTGTTTTTTTTGGGGCTTTACTGAAACAAAAACGGCGGCTAGCTCCGACCTGCTCAGGGTGGGTTGCGTTATTTGATTTTCAGGAAGGGCGCGGGGCGGTCAAGGGGGAGCGAAACGAAATGTGTGGCGAAGGAGTGCAGAAGTGTGTTGGAGCTGTGGTGGGACTGGTTGACAGAGTGGCGGTTGTGTGGCGATGTGTGTCGACCCGCATAACTTTTCGAGGATTCCATTTGGAAAATCGGTCTAAAACAAGCGTTTTTTTGCAGGTGCGGTTAAAACCGGTTTCAATTTTTCACCTGAACCAGTGGTGCTCACGCGCGCGACGCGCAACTGGGATGATGGCGAAGTGCGGGAGGGCGTCAAGAGGAAATTTTTCAGCCCCAACTCAATCTGGTCAGGTGAACTTCAGGAGTCAGAGTAACAATGTCAGGTTCGGTCATGCTCACAGACAGGCAGCGGGAGCACAGAATGGGAAATTTGAGACAGGGCTAGAGTCGTGTTTCTTAATTCGAATTGGTCTTTGAATATAGAGAAGAACCGCGGCTAACGCCGTGCGGCTGATCCGATTTTTGGTGATTTTCCAGCCGGAATGACTTATTAGCCGAAGGGCGTTAGCCCCGGTTTAGACCAATCTCGGTGAGGTTACATTCATGAGAACTACACTCAAAACCAAAAAATAACGCTACCTAGTGTAATCTCAGAGGAACAGTTTGAATTCAACAGTCCTGTCGGCGTGAAAAATTAAGGACCTTTGCTTCCCGAAGGTCGGAGAAAAAAGGGTGAGACTTTGGGGAAGACATTATGGAGTCTTACATTCCGGCGAAGTATAATACGGAGAGCGAATATCTGGAACAGGTCGGGCCGGATTCAGAGAAGTAATTTGATCTCCAATCAAAATCATCCGGCTGAGTCGCTGGGATGTAACTGATCGTAAGACCGTTTCAGGCGATTCCCAGAGTTGAGGGTTGCCAGGTTAAGCTGTTTCGAAAACGTGAGAGGATCTGAAACAATGAGTTCGTCATTCAATATGACACGAAGAGACATGCTCAAAAATTCGGTTTTAAGCAGTGCCGGGTTGTGGCTGGGAACACGTACCGCAGAGGCGGCAAGTCGGTCTGCGAATGAAAAACTGAATATTGCCTGTATTGGACTGGGCAATCAGGGGAAAGCGAATCTTGGGTTGGTTTCCAGTCAGAATATCGTGGCACTGTGCGACGTGGACAGCGCCCGGACTGACAAATATCAGCCTCAATTTCCCAAAGCGAAAGCGTTTGCTGATTTTCGTGTGATGCTGGACAAAATGGAAAATGAGATCGACGCGGTGGTGGTGACGACGCCCAATCATACGCATGCGACGATTGCCATGAATGTGATGCAGCGAGGCAAACATTGTTACTGTGAAAAGCCGCTGGCGCATTCGATTCATGAAGTCCGGGAAATGCAGCGGGTTGCACGGGAACAAAAGGTCGTCACTCAGATGGGGACCCAGAATCATGCCGGCGATAATTATCGGCGGACCGTCGAAATGATTCAATCCGGTGCCATCGGTGGTGTGAAGCAGGTTCACGTCTGGTTTGGACGTCCTGGAGGCTGGCGACGCTTTAAGCATGTGGTGGACCGTCCAAAACAACCACAGCCGATCCCTCAAACTCTCAACTGGGATCTCTGGGTGGGGCCGGCACCGATGCAGAATTTCCATCCCTGCTATCACCCACATGACTGGCATTACTGGTGGGATTTTGGAAATGGTACGCTCGGAAATATGGGCTGTCATTATATGGATCTGATTTTCTGGTCATTAAATTTAAAGTACCCAACAACTGTGGAAACAAAAGGGCCGGAATTGCATCCGGACTCGACGCCATTCTGGCTCGACTGTCATTGGCAGTTTCCTGCACTGGGGGCACAGCCACCGGTAGAAGTCATCTGGTATCATGGTCGCAATACGCCGCAACCGGTACTGGATCTGGGAGGTCCCGAGTGGGCAGCCGGGATCTTGTTTGTGGGCGAGCAGGGGATGCTGGCTGCCGATTACAACAAACGAGTCCTGTTACCAGAAGAGAAATTCAAGGGATTCAAAGCACCTGAGAAGACGATTCCGGATGCAATTGGAAACCACCGGATGGAATGGGTTGAAGCCTGTAAAGGGAATGGAAAAACAGAATGCCACTTTGATTATGCTGCTCCCTTAACAGAAACGATTCTACTCGGAAATCTGGCATTTCGTGTCGGGAAAAAGATTGAGTGGGACGCTGAGAAAATGAATGCATCAAATACAACCGCAGCAGCACAATACGTTCAACGCGAATACCGCAAAGGATGGACACTCTAAGATGACAATACAAACCATGGGAAAAACGATTCCTCATTTACGACGAGGCATGATTTTCTGTTGGGCGGCAACGATTGTGATGCTGGTTGGCAAGCTTTCAGTCTCGTTTGCAGGGCCGGCGGTATTGCTGGAAGTTTCAGCGGGGAAACAGGCACGCCAGAATTGTGTACTCTCCACCCTTCTGCCTCAAGTGATGAAAGGGCAGGAATTAAGTCTGGTGCGGGTTGAGGACGGAGCCGAAATTCCGATTCAGATCGATCCGTCAGGAGATCAACGGCAGGTTGTCTGGATTCTACGTAAAGCATTACCGAAAGGTGCGACAAGACAATATCGTCTCTTTGCCAGGAAGAGTATTGGAGGACAACCTGATCATGTCACTGTGGCCGATGATGGAAAACATTTGAATGTGAAAGTCGATGGCAAACCGGTACTGACTTATAATCATGCCCTCGTTGCAGCGCCCCGGCGTGATGAAGCGTATTACGATAAAAGCGGATACATTCATCCGTTGTATACACCGTCCGGAAAAGTGATTACGGACGACTTCAATCCCGATCACGCCCATCAGCATGGTGTCATGTTTTCGTGGCGAAAAGTGCTCTTTGAAGGCAGAGAAAATAATGGCTGGGATCAGAAGTCCCAACTTGGAAAGGTCGAACATAGCAAGGTCGATTCATTTTCCGGTGGTTCTGTATTTGGTTCGTTTACGACTACCATTGATCATGTTGATCTGACCGCAAAGTCGGGGCCGGTGACCATGCTGAAAGAACACTGGCAGGTGCGGATCTATGCATTAGAGGATCAATTCCTGTTTGATATCAAGTCGACGCAAAGCTGCGCTACCCAGCAGCCGGTGACGATTGATAAGATTCATTATGGCGGGATGACCATTCGCGGTCATGCAGACTGGCACGACGATCATTCGTATGATTTTCTCACCAGCGAAGGGAGAAATAAGGAAAACGGGAATCAGTCGCGTCCACGTTGGGTGGAACTGTATGGTCCGTTAGCTGGTGAGACAGCGGGGGTCACGATTTTGAGTCACCCGGGTAATTTTCGGTTTCCCCAGCCGGTCAGATTACATCCGAAAATGCCTTACTTCTGCTTTGCTGTCGCCGCTCTGGATGCATTTCAGATTGAGCCTGGAAAACCATATGTCTCACGCTATCGCTTCTATGTGCATGACGGAAAACCGAGTGCCCAGGTAGACCAACGGTTGTGGGAAGATTACGCAGATCCCCCTGAAGTCAAAGTGATTCCGGAATCCTGAACACGTAAGGAAATGGTATTGAAAAGAAAAAGCTGACCGTGAACTTAGTTCATGGTCAGCTTTGCTGTCGAGATCGAATGAGTGTGTGCCGATTATTTGATCGACTCAATCATCTTCACGATTTCTTCTTCGTTATATTCGTCGGATTGAATCTGTAGCATCAAGAAGGCCGGGCTGCTTTTACCAGGGAAGACGCCTGTTACCTGATGAAATGTATTACCCTTTTTATCAGTTCCTTCAGCAAACGTGAAGTTGAGTTTTTTGCCTTTGATGGTAAATTCGCGTTGTTTCTCTTCGGTGATGTCAAGTTGGCGATGATTTTGATTCTGATTTTGATTATTCAGGCTGTCGCGAAACTCTTTTTCCATATCAATCATGCCATCATCGGGAACTGTGATACTCATTAAGATCAATACTCCCTGTCCTGAATCCGGCTCGAACAGTGCCATTTTCATACCTTTGCCAACGACACTAAATGTGACTCCTGCTTTGGGATTGAAGGTGTCGGGAACCGTAATATCAACGATTTCATTTTGGATGGTAATGATCTCTGCTTTTTTCTCTGTCACCTGCATTTTAATATCCATGTTTCTGACAGCGAAAAACAGACCACCACAGCAGAGTAGTAAGCAGAGTCCTCCTGCGCCGAGAAAAATCAGCAGGACTTTTACCCCTGTACTCATTCCCTGCTTGGGCTGGGCAGAAAACTCATCGGACTGAGAGTCATTCTCTTCTGAGTAAAAGTTGTCGTCTGACATAGTTCTATTCACCTTTCCCCAACGTGTGTATCAAAATGAGCATTCAGAATATGTAAAAATTCGATTTGTGAATCGAAAAAAAGCAGCGCGCTCGGAACAGCGCAAGTCTATACAGAAATCACTAAAGAAACGAGCGCAATTCAAAACCGGTTCAAAAAAATCTGAGAATTATGCAGAATGTTCTTCGTTCTGCAGGGCCTTGAGCCGCTCTTCTTCTCTCCACTGCTTCTGCAACTTTCGCCGTTCGCGTTTGCTAAGCCCTTTCAGCAGTTCGGGATCATGTGACGAGTCGACCCTGATATTTTTCTTCTCAGTTTTCGGTTGCTGCTTTTGTGAAGACCGATTTTTAGCAGCTTTGTTTTTAGCAACAGGTGCTTGCGTTTGCTCCGTTGGGACACCTTTAGTGTCTTTAGCGGTTGGTTTTGGAGTTGTGACCGCTTTGGGGGGCTGGGGAGCGGCAGATTGTTTTTCTGCAGAATCTGACACTTCCGCCTCGGCTAAAGCTTTTTTTGCTTCCAGTTGTTGTGCTTTTTCTGCCAAGCGCTCTTTTTGTCTGATTGCTTTGGCAACCCGCTTTGCTTTTCGTTTGATACGACGACGATGCAGATAAGTTGCACAGACTTTTTTGAAGCGAGAGGGGACTTTCTCTGGTAAATCGATCGACTGATAGAGAAGGTGATGCACATGCAGGAGCAAACTGGTAAATAAACACCAATGTGCAAAGAACATGATCCCTGCTGCGATTAAGTGGTGATATTCTTCCCAGGGAATGAGATTACCTGTCAGCATAAATGTCAGGCTCGCCACGTATGCGGCGGCTGCCATAATCGTGAAGTTTAAGCCAGCACGATCTCCCCTCATTTCAAGGTAGGTCATCAGTGAGACAGTTAAGCCGAAGAGCAGGGCGGGAACCAGCCAGGCCAGAAGTTGAGTCTGACTACCCCAGTCAAATAACCTCTGTTCAATAACTGTTGATGCCCATACGTGATGCACTTGGGTGGTTGCACACAAAGCAAACAGGAAGAGTCCGGCAGCGACCCATTTCCAGAGCCGATATCTGCCTGAAAAATCATGCAGGCTTTGAGTACGCAGTGCTGCAATCAGCAGGGCAAGCTGACCTGAAACAAACAGGAGACCACCGCTCAGGTAACGAGGCAGCGAGCTCTGCTCCAGTGAGAAGTAGTTGAAGATGGCAGAGTCGGGGGTAGAGAACTCAGGCCGATAAAAGTCAGCAGCAATCAATCCCGCAAAACACAAGAAGACAGGCAGATAAAAGAAGCACAGTTTCCAGCGCCTGGGAAAGATTAAAGTGCGTAGAGGAAATTGTCCGGCTGCAAAGCGATGTGTCCGCGCAATCGTTTGCGATGCAGAATCATCGTTCGAATCATCAAGTGATTCGATCGATTCCGATGCCAATCTACGACGCCGCCGTTCATCCATGGAACGCGAGCCAGCAAATCCAGTAGACATTGATGCTCTGTATGATCCTTCAACGAGATCTTTGTCGTTAAATTTTAAAGAGTAATGCGAAAACTACATTGCGGTTCCCCAGTCAAGATCGGTGGGAAGATGCAGATTTTCGCAGTCGAGAACTTACTTTACTCTTTTCTCATCGGTATAGAACAAATTCTGTCACAAGTCTGGATTCTGATTTTGCTATGCCTTGGGGGAGTCATGCGTGGCATGTTAGGTGTAACTGATTTATTTGGTATCGACTCAGTAATCGAAAAACACTGGCTAAAGCGGCCAGGGCTCCCATCTTCACAATTCAAGTGTAGAGAACAGCCTGTATTTTGTTGGGGATTATGCAGGGATAGTTCTTAACTCGTTCACTGTGAAAGGTTTAAAAATGTCAGACTTTATCAGTGGCAAAGAGTCCTCTCGGCATTCAACACGGTATATAATGGAGACTCAAATTACGGGCCATATAAATTTGAATAAATGGAGTGTTGATTGATGTTTGTTAACTGGAAGCCTTTTCTGACGTCTGTTTTGCTTTTTTTTCCGATTGCTTTTGCATCGGCAGCCACGAACCCCGAATCTGCGATATCCTCTGATGCCGGTATTGTCATTCGGCTTAAGCAGCCCAAGCTCACACAGCAGAATATTACGGGCTTATTGAATCAGGTAGATGAGACACTGAGCGGTGTTTTATCGGGGAGCTTGCGTACGTTTCTGGGGCGTTCGATTTCGAATCCCGCCTTGGCCGGTGTTGATACGTCTCGCGATCTGTATGTGGGTGTGTATCTAAGTCAGGCAAACCAACCAGGCTTGCTCTATGTGATCCCTGTAAGCGATCAGAAAGCCGTTCAGGAAGCACTTGGGGAAGGCTATCACAGTGCCGTTCATGAGAAATGGATTGTTTATAGTGAAGACCAGAAGTTGGTTGACCAGGCTGGAACTCTGTTAAAGAGTCGTGAGAAGAATTTTTCTTCTCAAATGACTGCATCTTCGCGAGATCTCTTTGCTGATGGCGATTTATCAGTTTACGTGAATTCAAAAAAACTGGTCCAAGTCTACCAGCCACAACTTGTGCTCGCAGGACAGAAAATCGATCAGACGTTGAATCAACTTTCTGCAACGGTTAACACAGCGCCTGGTGTGAATGTGAAACCGATGATGGCGATGTATTCTGCAGTAGCCAAAGGCGCGCTGCAGGCAGTTCAGGACTCTCAAAGTTATACCACGGCAGTCAAAGTGACTCCTGCTGGTCTTGGTGTCGAAAGCCTGTTTGAAGTCAAAGCAAATTCGGTGACGGATCTATTATTTCAGGCAAATCAACCTCAGGGGTTTGCACAACTTGGAAAATTTCCTGCAAACCAACTAACCTATTTTGCGGGTGCGGGGAATACCGATGCGTTGATTACCTGGGGCATGAATTTTACGGCCCAGATGTTTGACGAGACAGAACAGAATGCCGAAGCCAAAGCGCAATTCGAATCGATTGTCAAAGAGATTCGCAGCTTGAAATTTGGCAGTTATTATTTTTCATTTGAATTAGGCAAACTCTCGGAAGGCGTTTTGAATGCCTATACGATTTCTGAAGTGAGTCCTTCTGAAGAAATGCGGAAATATACACGACAGATGATGTCGTTGATGAAAAATATTTCTTTGCCAGGAATGCAGCAACAAGTGACGATGACACCCGATGCAGAAAAGATTGGGGATGTCACAGTTGATCTAACGGTGATCAAACAAGAGATCAACCCGGAATCCGATCCCCTGCAGATTCAAAAACGCATGCTCGAAGTGCTATATGGTCCTTCGGGGATTACCAATCGAATGGCGTATCCCGAAGGAAAGGTACTGCAGGCGATGGGAGCGACTGCTTCCATGAAGAAATTTCTGGAAGCCTTGGATGCTCCTGACAATTCAAAACAGCTTGCACAAAATCAGCCCGCATTTGAAGCGGCACGAGAGGAGGGGCTGAGTAAGGCAAATCTTCTGGCACTGATTGATGTACCGACAACGGTCTTGAAGATCTACAATATTTTGGCGGAAAGCCAGCAGAAAGAGGGGCCGTTTTCGGCAGGGCTGATTAAAAAACAAGGGATTTCGACTTCCTATTTGACCTTCAGTTTGTCTACCGGTAAGCAGACTTTAACGACCAAAACTTATATCCCCGTCCAAAATATGAAAAGTGGATTCAAGGTCTTTACGATTCTCTCGACTCAAAAAAAGTAAAATCGCATCCCACGCCGGAAAATAACTGAAAATATGTTACGATTAATTATCTGGCAAGCCGTTTCTTTTAAGTAGTATTTACGAAAAGACTTACCGTTGTTGGTTTCTTCTGGGGGGCGCGTGATTCAGCGAGAATCTGTAGCGATTTCACAAAACCTCTCTTGAAATAATCAATATTTTACCGAAAACTGTCAAAAATACGCGAACCAAAGACAGACTGTGGATGTCTAGTTGGTGTAGAGAGGTTCTTGACTATCAATCAGAGAATCTCTACTGATTTATTTTGTGAGCGGATTGAATCCGTTTTTTACTTATGAGGCTTTAGCCCTCTCTTTTTTAGTCTCTTTCTCTGCGGTTTAACGCAGGAGGTGCACTGATGATTTTTTCTAAACAGAATCGTCGTTTCGTCGTCAAAGCAATTAACAATAGCGCGTTTGTGAAAACAGCAGCTGTCGTGAAAGCCATCGATGTCGTCCGTGCAGCCCTCCGTTTCGATTCGTTAGACCCTCTATATGGAGAACGATTGTCGGAATCCGGTGGTATGCCGGGGACCCCCTCGATGAGTTGGCATTGTTGTTGCCAACATCAACCATCGATGCATCTGCAATATCAAAGAGATATGCAGATAACGGGACCCAGGACCACTGTGACCGGAACTGCTTCGTAAGCAGTCCCTTTTCCCTGCTTTTTAGCAGAAAATCGTTTACTCAAAGTGGTTGGTTAGAACCCATCAGGTTTTAGCTGACACTGCCATGTTTGATGGCGAGAACCTTACGTAGGGCACCTGAATTTCTGGCTGGAAGAGTCACACTCTTTCTCTGGTCTCACGGCTGACTCGTATGTTGTTCGGTTCTCAATTCGAATGTGATTAGAGCAACCACTTTGAACATCTATGAACCAGAGTCCTTAAACAAGGACAGAGAAGAGAAATTACAATGGAAGATCAGCACTTAATTCTATTAGTTACTGCCGCTCAGAACGGAGACCGGGACGCATTTGGTTCACTTGTTGTTCAATTCGAATCGACGGTCTTTGCAATCGTGATGAAGCGATTGCGAAATCACGCTGAGGCCAGTGAAGTCACGCAGGATGTTTTCATTCAGGCAATGCGTAAACTGTCTCAGCTGAACGCTCCAGAGCGATTCGGTGGGTGGTTGCGTCAGATTGCAGTTCGGATGTCGATCAATCGAGCTGTTCGTCGGCCTAACGAGTGCATTCAGAGCCCTGATACTTTCATCGTCCTGGACGATGATCCAGAAAGTCCTTTGGACAAAATGCTGGAAAGTGAACGGGCAACTGAATTACGCGGTGGTCTGGAACAGCTGGGCGAAGTCGACCGTGAAACGTTGATCTCATTTTATTTCAAAGGACAGTCTTTGAAAGAAATGAGTCACGAATTTGATCGTCCTATTGGTACGATCAAGCGTCGACTGCATACCGCACGAAACCGTCTGCGGGAAGCTCTGCTGGACTTGCAGTCCGTCTGAGTAAAATTTGTTTTTGTTGAATCAGCAAAGCCTGCAGGAGGAAACTTCTGCAGGCTTTGTGTTATTAAGGAAGTCGAATCGAGAAATCAAGGGAGAGTCACTCCCGCTTTGATCAAGAGTGTGGTCAAGGCAATCAGAGGAATGCCGGTAATCGCGGAATGATCTGTTGACTGGATCTCTACAAACAGTGCGATTCCCTGGCTTTCCAGTTTGTAGGCTCCTGCACAGTCAAGGGGCTGGTCAAATTGGACGTACCGTTTAATGGCGTCTTGATCCAGTTGCCGCATTTTCAGAGTGGTCTGATTGATATGAGTTTCAAGGAAGTCAGGTCCAATGACAGCGATGGCCGTAATCAGTGTATGGGACTTCCCTTGCATTGCCATTAACTGATCAATGGCGGCCTGTTCCGAGCCTGGTTTTCCCAGGATGGTATTTTCAAACGAGACCAACTGGTCACCCCCAATCACGATTGTCTCGGGGTTTTGCCCAGCGACCTGTTTGGCTTTTTCCAGAGCCAGTACCTCGGCAAGTGTCTCGGGAGTGAAGCCCGCCTGCTTGAACAGGGCTTCGTCGACTTGTGGGTCGCGTGTTTCGAAATCAAGTCCCAGCCGTTTCAATTGTTCGGCGCGATAGGATGATGTGCTGGCCAGGATGAGTTTCATGGGTGACTCCGTCGGCGGATTGACTCACCAGACTTTGTGGTTGCTAAACCGGTTATTTCGATGGTTGATAATAGACCTGTCTCGGTGACAGTTGGTGGATCGATTGATCCCATTCAGCGATGGCAGCGAGTGCGCCTTCCTGCGTCATGACCGCAATCTCTGTGATCTGATTAGTGTCAGGAAACTGCTCGGGATTACATTTGAGCTTGCGTCCCTGGCTGAGAAACTGGAGTTCCTGTGCATTGCATTGATACTGTGGAAGATTTGTGACGGCTAATGCTGCGGGCTGCAGATGCCGGGAAATCGATTCCAGCGAAAGTTCTTCATCCAGCTGCATTGCGTTGTCCAGGCTGAACTGGCCAATCCGTGTGCGAACCAGTGAAGACATCGTTGCGCCCGTACCTAATTGTTCTCCCAGATCACGACCGATAGAGCGAATATAGGTCCCTGATCCGCAGACAATCCGCAGTTGAAACAACGGGAACTGAAACACCGTTAATTCGATTTCGTAGACTTCCACCATCCGTGGCTGAATTTCAAACTCTTTTCCCTGGCGCGCCAAGTCATAGGCTCGCCGTCCGCCGATGTGGACCGCCGAATATTGTGGTGGTACCTGTTCAATTTGTCCCTGAAAGTCTGGTAGACAGCTTTCTAATTGCGTTCGTGTGATCGTGGGGCAGCCCGGGGTATCAATCACATTTCCTGAGAGATCATCCGTATCGCTTCGTTTCCCCAGGATGAATTCGCCGATATATTCTTTCGGCTGATCCTGCACAAAACGAATCAGCCGCGTCGCTGATCCCAGGCAGACCACCAATACGCCTGTCGCCAGAGGATCCAGTGTGCCAGCGTGTCCGACTTTCACTGGTTTGATCCGTTTCTGGATCTGATTTACTACCTGGCGCGACGTGATTTCAGGCGGCTTATGGAGATTCAGCAAACCGGATAAATTCAAGCCAGTTGCAGTTTCTTTGGAACTCATTGGGGAATGTTTCCATTTTCCTGGTGCGTTCCAGCACAGACATCGGAGTCCATCACTCGTTAAACAGTCACGCGGACTTTCTGTTGGTGGTAATTCAAGGCCGCTGCGACAAAGCCTGCAAACAGTGGATGTGGACTGACGGGCTTGGATTTGAATTCCGGATGGAACTGCACGGCGAGGTACCAGGGGTGATCCGGAATTTCAACAATCTCGACCAGATTTCCATTGGGGCTGGTGCCTGTCGGAATCATGCCGGCTTCAATCATCTGTGTTTTATATTCCGGATTGAACTCATAACGATGGCGGTGCCGCTCACTGATGGAATCCGCGCCATAACAGGTATGGGCTTTGGAGTCTTTGCTAATGATGCAGTCCTGTGCTCCGAGACGCATCGTGCCCCCTTTTTCCGTGATTTCCTTTTGTTCTTCCAGCAGACAAATCACAGGGGCATTGGTTTCACTGTTGAATTCGGTACTATGCGCGTCGGGCAAGCCTAACACATTGCGTGCAAATTCAATTACCGCACATTGCATTCCCAGACAGATTCCAAAGTAAGGAATTTTGTTTTCGCGGGCATACTTAACCGTCGCGATTTTTCCTTCAATTCCCCGTTTCCCAAATCCGCCGGGAACAAGAATTCCGTCGACATTGGAAAGTAACTTGTCAGCACCTTGGCGTTCGACTTCTTCTGCTTCAATGCGTTTTAGAAGAATCCGTGTGGAATGGTGGAAGCCGGCATGGAACAGGGATTCATAAATCGATTTGTAAGCATCTTTATGATCGATGTATTTCCCTACCACGGCGATGGTCACTTCGTGTTCCGGGTTTTTGATCCGATTCAGCAGAGTTCGCCAGTTGGAAAGATCCAAGGGTTCTGCATCCAACTGTAATTTGCGAATGATCAGTTTATCGAGTCCGTCGTTGGCCAGGCCTTCGGGCACTTCATAAATTGAAAACTCCGTATCGACTTCTTCGATGACGGCCCCTTTTTCCACATTACAGAACAACGCAATTTTGTCTGCATGGTCCTTGTCCATGGGGCGTTCGGTTCTGACGATCAAGACATCAGGCTGAATACCAATCTGGCGTAATAACCCCACGCTGTGCTGGGTGGGCTTGGTTTTCATTTCCCCTGCCGCTTTGATGTAGGGGACCAGCGTTAAATGAATGAACAGGCAGTTCTCTTTGCCGATATCCAGCGGGATCTGACGAATTGCTTCGAGGAAGGGAAGTCCTTCGATATCCCCGACCGTTCCTCCCAGTTCGGTGATGACAACATCAACGTCTGAGCTGTCGAGGTTGTAGACTGACTCTTTAATTTCATCGGTGATGTGTGGAATCACCTGCACGGTGGCACCCAGGTATTCGCCACGGCGTTCTTTTTCGATGACCCGTTGATAGATTTGACCGGTTGTATAATTCGATTTGCGGGAGAGCGGACTGTTTGTGAATCGTTCGTAATGCCCCAGATCCAGGTCCGTTTCCGATCCGTCATCTAATACATAAACTTCGCCATGCTCATACGGGTTCATTGTGCCGGGATCAATGTTAATGTACGGGTCGAGTTTTTGCATACGGACCCGTAACCCGCGTTGTTCCAGGAGCAGCCCGATTGAGGCGGAAGTGAGTCCTTTTCCTAACGAACTGACAACGCCGCCGGTGACAAAAATGTGTTTAGTCGTGTGTTTGGTCATTTCACTATCTGCTAATTAAGTCGAGATATTACTTGTATTGATTCTGGTGCGATGCAGGTCAGATACCGCATTTCAAGGAGTTTATTATCTCCAACGGTACGGTGATCTATTTTATCCAATGTCACCGTTTGTTGGCTATGAATTTTCTTGATTATAACGTGTTACAAACTGAGCGTAATCCTCCGGAGTATCAATCCCTACAGAAGGATGTGCAACTTGAGCGACTTGAATGGTGGCACCTGTCTCCAGAGCACGTAGTTGTTCTAATTTTTCCAGCTGTTCCATTGGCGTGGGAGGAATTTTCGTTAAATCCAGCAAAAACGGTCTACGGTACGCATAGATACCTAAATGTAATAACCAGGGACTCTGGTCGGGTAACAGAGTTGCCGGCTCTATATCTCTGGTGAAAGGAATCGGCAGGCGGCTGAAGTACATCGCAGATCCATCCGTACGACAGACGACTTTCGTACAGGATGAATCCTGTAATTGTTGAACATCCCGTATGGGGGTCGCTAACGTTGCCATGTCAGCTTCTGGAGTCTGGAGCAAAAGCTCGATTAGCTGGTCAATAAACTGAGGGGAGATTTCCGGCTCATCTCCCTGAATGTTGACCAGAATTTCGGCATCAAAGAGTTCTTTGACAGCGACTTCTGCAATCCGATCAGTGCCGCTGGGGTGCTCACCTGTCAGGAAGGCTTTCCCTCCAAATCCATGAACGGCTTCCAAAATCTCCAGACTGTCGGTGGCTACGATCAAGCGGTCTAATTTTTCAGAACTTGATGCTGCCTCCCAGGTATGCTGAATCAAAGACTTTCCGGTCTGATTCAGTAATAATTTTCTGGGGAGACGAGATGATTGCAGTCTCGCGGGAATCACGCCGCACACTTGCACGTGAACACCTCCTGTGTTTCCTGATGAACGGCTCACTTTAATAACGCTTCCACAGACTCAATTTATCAACAGTTCGTCTGCGACTTCAAGCGGAGGACAACCAAAACTGGATGTTTCGCTTAAGTAATCTTTTTCGTCACGGAAATCGGACTATGGACAGGCTGATCTTGGAGAGGTTTGAATGTTCTGATATTGTTCGGCATCAACAGGTTAGAAACCAACCCCCAATTATGACAGGATTCTCCGATGGAGCACGGATTCTTAGGCTATCGCTCAACATTTATGTTGGATTTCGTCGTTTCAGCACTCATATTGATCGTGCCTTTATTGTTGTTAAGCCTGTTTACCGTCAAAATCAAACGCAACTTTGCACTACATAAAAAACTGCAGATATTGCTAGGGGCGGTTTTGCTGGTGGCGGTATCTGCGTTTGAAATTGATGTGCAGATCATGCATGGGGGATGGCAGAATATTGTCAACCAGCGCGAAACACCACTGACGCCAGAGCAGTTCGGTTACGTCAAAAATGTACTCTATGTCCACTTGGTCTTTGCCATTACGACCCCAATTTTCTGGGCGACGACTCTGTTTCTGGCACTGAAGCGAATTCCGAATCCCCCCGCACCCTGCGCGCATAGCAGCCTGCATAAAAAACTGGGCTGGATCTCCACGATTGATATTACGCTGACATCATTGACAGGATTGTACTGGTACTATGTGGCTTTCGTGGCCAGTGCCTGAAAAGCGGGTAGGGTTCAGGACTTTTTACGTGAGCGGGTAATGGGACCCTTGGCAGGTTTCTCTGCTTCATCGCTGTTCTTGTCTTTAGCTAAGACACGTGCGATGGCTTCCAGAAAAATATCCATCGCAAATGGTTTTCTCAGGTAGTCATCGACTCCCAGCATTTCCGCGTATGCTTTGTGCCGACCTCCTTCGTTGGCGGTAATCATAATGACCTTCGGCGGAGAAGGCAGTGATTTCAAACTTTCCAGCACGGGAAAGCCCCCCATTTTGGGCATCATCATATCGGTAATTACCAGATCAGGGTTCTCAGACTGGGCGAGTTTCTGCCCTTCGAGACCGTTGGGAGCCACAATGATATTGTATCCCGCCGATTTGATGACACCACTCAGTGTGCTGGAAATCTCGCGGTCATCTTCGATCAATAAGATTTTATAATCGGTTGACATAGTTTTTATTCCCTGGAGAAACGGCTTGTTTCTCACTTCTCCTGTAGTTTGCTAGCGACTCATCGTCACACCTTCAGACATTCCTGTCTTCGGTATATGGTATGACCCTATTCATTGATTCTCAAGGCAGTTATATAAAACTGTCCTGATTCTTCATCTTTCTCTGTCTTGCACTGCGCTATTATATCAGCTTTAGCGAAATTATATCATGCTTTTTCTGCTTCAATCAGAAACTCTTTGACCATATCTTGATTTTTGATGCCTGGTGCGTCCTCCACTCCGCTGGCGGTATCGACGCCAAATGGTTTCACGGTTAGAATCGCCTCAGCCACATTTTGAGGGGTCAATCCTCCAGCAAGTATCAGTGGAGGCCATTCTTGTTCTTGGTACTGGTCGTGGATCATCTCCCAAGGGGCAACATGTCCTGTCCCCCCATAGGCTTGGGGTGAATAAGCGTCGATCAGCACATAATCCGGGCGTTTTCCACACTGGTCACATTCGGTCAGGAAATTTGCCAGGGTAGACAGATCCGGCCCCTTGGCACGAAACGCACGTATGATTTTGAGTTCTGGAAACGATTGCGCTAATTCGGCTAAAAACTCGGGAGGTTCATCGCCGTGCAGTTGGATGATTTTTAAAGCGAGATCTTCACAGACCGATTTCACCTCGGTCAGAGAATGCTTGACAAACAGCCCGACCAGTGCGATTTCCCGGTCAGACACTGCTGCTTTGATCTTAAGGGCTTGAGAGACTTCAATCGAGCGGGGTGAGGGCGCATAAAAATTCAGACCCAGCGCGGATGCACCCAGATCGGCGACCATGACAGCGGTATCAGGATCCTGGATCCCGCAAATTTTAACCCACATCGATTTGAGTACTCTGCTTAGAAGTCTGAAATGATTGGCCATCTCGTGATGTGCTAGCTTGACTGGGGCGCTCCCATATGATGGCAAGTATCAATTCCCGATGGTACTGTCGTAATTATAGGCTGCTTCGGTCCTAAGGTGTAGATGGCACAGGCAGGAATTTGATACAGACTGGTTTGGGAACCTGTATTTCATGTCCTGTTTCTTCGAGGACTCCGGTTTTTGGGTTAATTTTGAAGACGACGATATTATTTGTCTCCTGATTTGCAGCCAGTAAGAATTTTCCGCTTGGATCAATTTTGAAATTCCGCGGGATCGCACCACCGGTCGGTTGAAAACCGAGGGAGGTCAGTTTGCCGGTCTGTTCGTCAATCCGGTACATTGCCAGTGTGTTGGGGCCCCGATTTGAACCATACAGGAATTTACCTGAAGGGTGTACCTGTACTTCTGCGGTTGAATTCCCTTTCGCAGGGGTTCCTGCAGGAACAGTGGAGATCGTCTGGATTTCCTGAAAGGAACCATTTTTTGAGTCGTAATCCATGGCGGTAATCGTCCGATTCAATTCATTGATCACATAACCCCATTTTCCGGTAGGATGAAAGGCGAAGTGCCGCGGCCCTGCGCCGGGAGGGAGTTTGATTCCCGGATTTGAATTTGGTTTCAACGAGCCATTCTCAGAGTCAAATTGATAAACCAGCAGTTGATCAATTCCCAGGTCAGCAACAATCGCATGTTGGTTTTGTTGATCAAGATTGATCGAATGGGCGTGTGGTGCTTTCTGTCGGGCCGGGTTTACGCTGGAGCCTGTGTGTTGAACAAACGACGCACTTTGTTTCAGTTTTCCATTTTTGCGAATGGGGAGCGAGCAGATATTACCGCCCGAGTAATTGGCGACCAGAACATAGTTTCCCGTGGCATCAACGACAAGATGGCAGGGAGCGGCGCCTTTCGAGGATTGCTGGTTGAGAAATTTTAATTCTCCCGTTTTGGCATCAATGGAGAAGGAGCTGACGGCACCAGCTTTCTGGCCTTCAAAGTCGCCGATTTCGTTGACGGCAAACAGCGTTTTCTGGTTGGGGTGAATTGCGAGAAACGAAGGGTTATCCACATTTTTCGTTGTTTTGACATGAGTCAGCTTACCGGTCTCGGCATCCATCCGCAGTTGATAGATTCCCTGGCTGTCGCTGCCACGGGTATAGGTGCCGACATAGACCCAGAATTGGTCTGCCGCCGAAGCCGATTGCGTCGGAAATGAGAGACTAAACATAAAAACAATCGCCAGCAGGAATTTATACGAGGTGATCATGGACGAACCCTAATTCGATCTTTCAGGAGAGTGCAGGAAGAGGGCAAGAATCGCAGGATCATGCCCACCGGTGTTCTTTATTTGACTCGAACTGGCAGGGAAAAGCAATGGTTTGATTCTCGGTAGGATCCGAAATACCTGGTAGGCCGATCCTGTGAATTCTGAGCGGCGGAGATTATACTTGCAGTCATGTTAAAACGGATTACTTTACATAACTTTATGAGCCACTCACATACCGTGATTGATCTGTCGTCAGGGCTGACCGTTCTGACGGGACCCAATAATTGCGGCAAGTCTGCCTTTGTCTCTGCCCTGCAGATTTTGGCAGAGAATACCAGCGGCGATTATATGGTCAGGCATGGTGCCAAAGAATGCCGCATCATCGTAGAAACGGATGATGGTCATACCATTGAGTGGAAGCGGAAAAAGAAAACGGTCAGTTATTGCATCGATGGTGAAGATTTTCATCGCCTGCGAAATAGTGTACCTGAGAAGTTACACGAGATTCTGAAGCTTTCGCGAGTTAAAACCGGTGACAGCGAAGAATTTGACGTGCATTTCGGCGAACAGAAATCCCCCATTTTCCTACTCGGCGAACGAGGCAGTCGGGCAGCCCGTTTCTTTGCTTCTTCCTCTGATGCCTCGATTCTGATTGAGATGCAGAAGCTGCATCGAGGTAAAGTCAAGACGGCTCAGCAGGACTTTCAGCGTCAACAGGCGGAAGCAAAACAGATTGCGACCACCCTGGATATTCTGAAGCCGATTCCCGATCTGGAATCGAAGTTGGAACAGCTCGGTAAAACATATGAAATGTTACAGGCGGAAGATCAACAGATTGAAAAGTTGGAACGCTTAATTCAAAGCTTGGATGAGTCGGCGCAGCATGTTGCGAAGCTGGAACTGGACGTCGCAGCGTTGGGTTTGTTACCCGGAGAGCTCAATCAGGCCCCGGAGAAGCCTCTAGAACTGCTGACACGGAGATTGAGAGAGGTTGAACAGCAGATGCTGCAAACGCAGTTTCAGGTATCGACTCTGTCTACTTTGAATGAGCCACCGGAATTAACTGATGAGCGTTCGCTAAATGTATTGATAGAAGAAATTCAGTTTCAAGAGCAGAATTGTGAACGGGCGAGTGCGACAGGCGAATGTCTGAATGGCTTAAAAGAGCCACCCCCGTTGAGAGAGACGGAACCACTCCAGAAATTAATTGAGAAACTTGATGCTGCGAACGAACGAGCGGATCTCGACCGGATTGAATCTCGGGTTTTAGCAAGTTGCAATCCGCCTCCTGAAATGGCTGATTTGTATCATATCGAACAGATTTGTCAGCAATGGGAAGCGGTTCAGATTCAATTCAATCAATTACAAAAAGCGTATCAGGAGTGTGAAGCAGAATATGAATCAGTTCGGGTGGAGCTGGTGAACTGGGCGAAAGAAAATCCGACCTGTCCCACCTGTGGTGCCGATATGGAGCCGGAACAATTCATTCAGAATGCGGAAATGGGACTGAAGGGGCACGCACATGGAACGTGATGAATATCGCGGCGTACTTCTGATTGGCGATCCGCACATCGAGGGACGGGTTCCCGGTTTTCGAAAGGACGATTATCCCCAAGTCGTTCTGGAGAAACTACGGTGGTGCCTGAAGACTGCGGAAGAACAACAGCTGCTTCCGGTCATTCTGGGTGATCTGTTTCATGTACCACGCGACAATCAGAATTGGTTGCTCTATGAGCTGCTGGCTCTGTTTGAATCTCCCGTGTATGGAATTTACGGGAATCATGATTGCCGAGAAAATCAACTGAATGAACACGATACCCTGAGCCTTCTGGTCCAGGCGGGCAAGTATCGACTGCTTTCCGAAGAAACACCCTGGCGGGGGACGATGGCAGGACGTTCTGTGATGATTGGCGGAACGTCCTGGGGAAGAAAATTGCCGAAAACCATAGACGTCGGTGAGGAAGATGAAACGCCGCTGGTGATCTGGGTCTCACACCATGATCTGATTGTCCCCGATTATGAAGAACAGGGACATTTTAAACCGTACGAAATTGAAGGCGTGGATTATGTCGTTAATGGCCATATCCACCGAACACTGGAAGATGTGATCAAAGGGCAGACGACATGGGTGACTCCCGGCAATATCATTCGTCGATCGCGGAGTGATGCCTCGCGCGCACATATTCCATCTGTGCTGAAACTGGAAGTCACAACCCATGGTTGGGAACGGTCCGTAATCGAAGTGCCGCATCAGGTGTTTGATGAAGTTTTTTATGAAGAAGTGCTGGAAGAAACGGAAGAGGGCGTTCCTTCGGCCTTTATTTCAGGGTTAGCAGATTTGCAGGCGCGCAAGACGGAGACAGGCGCGGGCTTACAACTGTTCCTGAAGAAAAATCTGGAGCAGTTTGAACCATCCATCGCAGACGAAATTAGAAAATTAGCAAGTGAGGTTTCAAAAGATGTCGTCCAATAATCAAGGGTTTGTTCCCGATATCGAATCGCTGACAGAGCAGTTCCAGAAACTGAATAAACGCAAAATTGAGTCAGAACGCGATCTGGTCAATGCAGAAAAGAATCTGAATGAACTCAAACAGCAGGCTCAGGATGAGTATGGAACCGATCAGCTGAATGAGTTGCAGGAAAAACTGAAGCAGATCAAGGCAGAAAATGAACGCAAGCGTGCTGAGTATCATCAGACGCTGGAAAAAATCGAAGCCGATCTGGCAAAAATTGAAACAGAGCATCACGCTACAGATGCCACCTGATAAACCTGAGACCGGATTTGAACTGACGTCATGACTGAGATGTTTTCCAACCAGGAATCCGCTTCGGCCCGAGCAGAGTTGCGCGCGCCACTCCATTTACAGCGTCAATGCTGGGAGTTGTCAGCCGTACGTAAGCAGAAAATCAAGGAAGCGGCCCAACTGGCTGAACAAATTCAGGAAACGGAAAAATATATCGCGATTTCCGAACAGGTGACGGAAGCGCTCGAAACCTTGAGCGGGCAACTGTTTGAGCAGGAGCTGCAGTTGATTCAGGAGAAACTCACCATTGCGCTGCAGGAAGTGCTGGAACAGCCTCTCAAACTGAAAGCGGTGGCAGAATGGAAACGCAACGCGGCTACGGTCGAATTTCAAATCGAACGTGAGGGGAATACGGAAGACATCATGAAAGGTCAGGGGGGCTCGGTAGCCAATGTTCTTTCGGTCGGATTGCGGATGTTTGCTTTGATGACGCTGGATGAATCAGAGCACCGCCGCGTCCTGGTTCTGGATGAACAGGATTGCTGGTTGCGACCGGACCTGGTGCCTCGGTTAGTCAAAATTATTCACGAGGCTGGGCAGGCACTCGGTTTTCAGATCATTATGATCAGCCACCACGATCCCTCAACGTTTGAACGCTATGCAGATTGTATTTATCAATTTACTCCGACTAAAGATGGGGTTCAGGTAGAACGCATTGAAACAGACTTGCAGAGAGATGAATAATCAAACACCAGCGCCGCACCTTTGTGGAAGGACTTCATAGATCTATGGCACAGGCAAAATATCAAACGGCTCCCGTACCTCAAACAACGATGCCCTCCGGGATTCCGTATATCGTCGGAAACGAAGCTGCAGAGCGATTCAGCTTTTATGGGATGCGGGGCATTCTGGTTGTGTTTATGACGCAATACATGTTGAGTGCCAGCGGTGAAACGGATCATATGTCGGGCACTGAAGCGACTGCCGTGTTTCATTACTTCGTCGCTTCGGCTTATTTTTTCCCCCTGTTAGGCTCGATACTTTCGGATGTCTTCTGGGGTAAATATAAAACAATTATGCTGCTCTCTGTCGTCTACTGTCTCGGGCATCTGGCGCTTGCGATTGACGAGACTCGGATGGGGCTCTTTCTCGGCTTGACGCTGATCGCCATTGGATCCGGGGGGATTAAACCCTGCGTCTCGGCACACGTGGGAGATCAATTTGGCAAACAGAACCAGCATCTTTTGAGTAAAATATTCGGCTGGTTTTACATCGCGATTAATCTGGGTGCATTCGTTTCCTCTCTCTTGATTCCCGAGATCCTTAAAGCATACGGACCACATTATGCATTTGGCTTGCCTGGGGTATTGATGTTAATCGCGACGATTCTGTTTTGGATGGGACGGAATCAGTTCGTACATATTCCACCCTCGGGTTGGAAAAAATTTCGTACAGAGACGCTTGGTAAAGAGGGGATACAAGCCATTCTCAATCTTTCCGTCCTGTTTTACGTGTTTGTGCCGATCTTCTGGTCGTTATTCGACCAGACGGGATCAACCTGGGTGCTTCAAGCGACTCAGATGAAGACGGTTTCTATTGGAGAATTTGAAATAAAAGCAGCTCAGATTCAGGCGTTCAATCCTTTTTTCATTTTAGTTCTGGTGCCGACATTTAACTATGTCGTTTATCCACTCATCGATCAAGTTTTTCCTCTGACTCCGTTGAGGAAAATTTCGATCGGTTTCTTTTTGACGGCGGCTTCCTTTGCCATTGTCGCTTTGATTCAGCTCGCCATTGACCGGTCTCCAGACAACCCACCTAATATGCTCTGGCAGGCAGTTCCGTATCTGGTGATCACAGCGGGCGAAGTTATGATTTCCATTACCTGTCTCGAATTTGCCTACACGCAGGCTCCTACATCGATGAAGTCGTTTATCATGTCTCTCTATCTGCTTTCAGTAACAGTGGGGAATTTGCTCACGTCGGGGGTGAATGAATTTATCATGATTGATGAAAAGACTTCGCGGTTGGAAGGAGCCGACTATTTCTGGTTCTTTTCCGGTCTGATGTTTGTCGCGGCTGTGTTGTTTGTTTTTGTGGCCCGGTTTTATCGTGGGAAAACTTACATCCAGGAAGAAGAATCTGATATCGCACAGGCTCAGGAAGAGGGGATTCAATAAGCTTTTTACAAATCTATTGCAAAATGCTTTTCTTTATGTGTGATCCTGCTATGATTTGCTGCGTGCAGCGAGTGACTGCAGGGGCAAAAAAGTTAATTCAAGAGTCTGGTATGCTTAGATAAGGAATGGAATATGCGTTTCTCTCAAACGTTTTGTGTCGCAGTTTGTAGTTTCGGCCTGGCATTATTTGTGGGCTGCTCATCCAAGGATGATACTCGTACCTTTGATGATAAAGATTCACAGGCATCTGAGGAAGCTGAACATGCTCATGATCACGCACATGAGCATGGGCCGAATGGCGGTCATCTGTTGGAAGTGGGCGAAGAACAATATCATATGGAAGTCGTCTTCGATAATGGTAAGCGGACTTTGACGGCGTTTATTTTAGGTCCCGATGCCAAGACACCTTTCCCCATTGAAGGAGAATCCATCGATTTTGATCTGGAGGTTGGTGATGACGAGCACGAAATCCCGCTGGCTGCGAAACCTTTAGAAGGCGAAAAAGAAGGTAAGTCCTCTCGGTTTGTTGCAGAAGGGAAGGCAATTCCGGATTCCATCAAAGCGGAATCGGATTTGAACGGCCATTTTCATCTGGACGTGGGCGAAGATCATTTCCATGTTGATCTCGAACACGGCGATCATGATCACGGTGATCATAAAGGCCACGATCACGATGATCATAAACATGATGAGAAACCTGAAGCCAAGAAAGCAGATGCTGCCAAAGCAGAGCCTGCAAAAACAGAAGACAAAAAAGAATCACCGAATACGAAAGACAAGCAATAATTTCGTTTGAGCACTGAGTTAATAAAACAGCTCCCCCATTTGTAAAACGGGGGAGCTGTTTGTGTTTCAGGTTTCGTTGCAGCAATGCGGATTAGAACCAGAAGTAACGTCGGCAGGTTTCCACGACATCCCCAAAGAGTACATAGAACAAGCTGCGTTCTCCACAGTCGATTTTCGCACTGACTTCTGCTCCGATACGCAACATCGGCAGTTCTTCTTTGTCGAAGGTCGCATAGGTTTCCACGATACTGCCACTCTCTTCGGATGAATTCGCACGTGTTGAGATTTCGGTCACTTCACCTTCGTAGGTCAGTTCATTTGAGGTGGCCAGAATAAATTCCACTGGCAGGCCGATGTCTCCTTTTTTCTCAGTAGCTCTGAGAATATGTCCCATTCGTTTTTCTTCGACATCAAGCTCCAATTGCCAGGGGCCTGTCGGGTCCATAATTTCCAGCAATAATTCCCCACGCTGGACGGGGCGGTTGATCAGGAGTTGCTCAATCTGGAACGTTGTGACCACGCCGTCAATGGGAGCTTTAACATTCAGTTTATCCAAGCGGTCTTTCAAAATCTTCAAATGCTTTTCCACGCCTAGAATCTGTGTTCGTATTTCAAATAATTTTCCACGCAGATTGATTATATCCTCGCTGGGGCGTTTGTTGTTATCGGCTTGGAGACGAGCATTGGTAGCAAACCTTTGGGTATGAAGCTCTTTTAACTTATTTTGCGTTTCCAGAGCCTGGGCTTTGAGGTCTTCATTGCGAATTTCGATCAGCAGGTCTCCTTTTTTCACCCGTTGACCACTTTCCACGTGGATTGCGACGACCTCACCTTCCCAGTTTGTAAAAACTTCCCGTTGAACTGTCGGCATCAGCCTGCCGTCACAAGAAACACGGTAATCATAGGGGACTAAAGCCAGAGTGATTCCAGCAGCTATGATCAACGCTGTGATGACCAGGGTTTTGACCAGGGTTTTTCCTCTTAATGCCGCAAAGCACCGACCGATGAACCGCCAGAAGGGCATCATGAAAATGCTTTCATAATTGCGAGAGTTGGCAATTCCGCTGGCAATATGACCTGCGAGCAGGTCTGAGCGTTTTTCCAGGTGTGGTCTTGGTTGACTGTCTGTAATTTGTTCGACGATCAAACCACCGATTAGTTTTTGGGGGACATCTGCTTTACGTCCCCCCAGTGCTTCCTCGTCGTTCTTAATCACCTTCTCAGGTTCAAACAGGGGGACGATCATGATCATCCGGGTTCCGCTTTCCTGAAGGTAATCAGCCAGTGGTTCTTCAATCTGAGGGGGAATCGATTCCACTGCCCCGGAATAAATAAATGTTTCCCGCATGGAAAGGACTTTGTTAGCCAGTTTGGAAAGTAGCCGGACAGTGTTGGCTCGCTTATTTACTTTGTCTTGACCATTGATGGCTTCAATAACGGTTTTCTTACCATATTGCATTGCCAAGCTGACTCGGTCTGCATCAAGCAGTTGTCTGCCATCGTTGACGATGGTGGCTGCGACTTCGTTGAGATCGAGGCTGCGATGAATTTGTTGCACAAATTGATCGACTTCTTCCCAGACTTCGAGCGAGGAATCTGTTTTACTTGCTTTTTCGCGTTCTGTCAGATAGTGCGAAGCATAACCTGACATTTGCTCAACGAACTGCAGATAACCCGGATGAGCCTGTTTGGGGGAGTTCGGCCGTTGGAATATTTCAATGACACCCACCGGTTTTTTCCGGATGGTTAATGCAGCGACAATGATGAGGTTGTCGGTCGGTAAATGGACATCACTCTCTGTGTCTGCTGTGAAGATCCTTGCTTCCGCCGTGGATAAGACGTCAGATAACAGTCGCTGGTTTTTAAGAATGGCTTCAGGCTCTTCGTAAAAACCGGTATCTGCCAGGTTCACTTCACTTTTGATTGCCAGTCGACCGCTTTCGTCGATTAACCAGGCTGCGCCAGCTGTGGCTCCCAGACCGGCTACCACTCTTCTTAGGAATTCACGAAAGAATGTCTCCGCTGCCACATTTGAATGAGCGAACTCTTCGATTTCCCTTGCGATGCGAATAACACGTTCACGGGTTTGGCTGGGTGATTGAGTACTTGTCATCGAGATCAGTTACCTGTTTGGTCTGTTATTTACCGGTTTCAAATTTCTGAAGATAGAAGTCTTCTGGAAATTATACGGTAAGAGTGCCAGAAAATATGGTTTTAAGTATGTTCACACACCAATTTTCATTGTCTGGACAATCTTACATATTCTGATTTTATTCGGGAGTGAGGGCGTTTGCAAAATACGATTTTGTCGTAAACTTAATTTTTTCCCCATGTTGCGTAATTGAAACGGAAGGTTTGTCTAACCGGTTTAAGGGGGAAGATTCCTATAAATGGCCTATTACCATAAGAGACGGTCCAATATTTAAAGTATAACATGCGTATAATGAGAACTGGATATAATTCAAAAACTGATAGTGGTTTACGATAAATCGAATTTGAGAAGAGTCCTCTTCTCCGATTCGATAAATGGGGGAACGGTTTGAATAGGTGGAATAGGATGGTTGTGTGGCCGAGATGCTCTGTCTCAACCTGGCGTTATGTTCCAACCCCCCTCTTAAAATTCATATGCGCATTATGGAAAATCGCTTGTCAGCGGGGGGAGGCAAGCGTTAGATATGAGGCTCAGAAGTGTCTATATTTATATCTACCAGAGTTTGTTGACAAATCGACGGATCGGGAAGTGTTTTCCGCATTCACTAAAATATCGGATTCAAATTGAGGGTGAAGAAATGAAGTTAAGCTTAGGGAATACTTTGTTCTGCTTGGTTTTGATGATTGGAGCCAGCCTGATTTTGGCAGAGCGAAATCTTGACGCGAGCGATCAGGCCAAAGAAAAGGTCACACCACCCAGTCCGGGCTCTGAGATTACTGTCAATGAATGCCGGATAAAATTGATTGATCGTGTGATTTTGGGAAGTGATCGCCCGGGGGTACTTGAATTTGTAGAGCCGAATGAAGGGGAACAGGTCAAAAAGGGGCAGGTGATCGCGGCATTGAAGAGCGATGCGTTAAAGGCGTCACGCAAGACGGCCGAAAAACGTTCTTCCAATGATATTGAAATCCGCTATTCCAAAAAAGCGCGCGATACCGCTTATGTCGAACTGGAGATGAACCTGGATATCAATAAACGCGTTTCGAATACGATTTCGAAGCTGGATATTAAACGGTTGCAGCTCAATGCAGAAAAGAGTGATCTGCAAATTGAACAGGCTGAGTTGGAATTTGCAATGAGTAAATTGCAGCTTGAAGAAATTGATGCTCAGATCGAAGAGACTAAGGTAACGGCTCCCTTTGATGGGATTGTCACGAAAAAATTCCGTTCGACGGGCGAAGTTGTCAGACACGGTGATGAAGTCTTGGAACTCGTCAGTACCAAACGCGTCAAAGTAGAAGGATATGTTAATATTGACGATACCTGGAAGTTTCAGATTGGAACACCGGTTGAAGTTCAATTAGACATTCCCGGGATTCGTTTGCCAATTGAAAATAATAAATACACCGGCCGGATCGTGTTTGTTGATGTTGAAGTCGAGCCTATTCATGGGAAGTCGATTCGTGTCTGGGCAGAAGTGGAAAACCCGGAAAATGTTTTGAAAGCCGGTTATATGGCCACGATGAAAATCATGCCTGACAAAACTGAAAATAAAGTGGCTGCGGAAACTTCAGTCAAAAAATAGGAAATCATTTTTAACCCAAAACACATTTTCAAGCATTCTTTCCTGTTAAAGACTTTTACAGCATATGAGCACTTTAAGCGAATCGATGACATCCTCAACCGAACGGCCGATTCCGTTGAGGGTGCGCGATGATTTAATCAGCAAGTGGATTCATTACAAAGGTCTGGGATACTGGGTGATCAAAGATCCGGTATCACTTAAGTACACGCGACTTCATCCTGAGCAGTTCTATATTCTGAATCTGCTAAATGGAGAACGTAATCCCGATGAGATCAAGGATGAAGTGCATCGACAGTATCCGACATTGCTGCTTTCGATTTCGGAAATCCAGCAATTGATTTCCGACTTATATCGTAAAGGCTTGCTCACGAGTGGACGGCCGGGACAAGGCGTCACGCTAATCAAACAGCGGCGGGAAGAACATAAAAAGAAATTAGTTACGACTTTTCGCAATCTGATGTATCTCAGACTCCCTGGTTGGGATCCGGAAACAACTCTGCAGTGGTTATATCCCTATGTGAAATGGATGTGGCGTCCCTGGGCAACGACGATGTTTGTTTTGCTGATCGTCTCTTCCTGGATTTTGATCGGCGTGCAATTCGAAGCATTTCGCAGTCGATTACCCGAGTTTCAGCAGTTTTTTGGCTGGCCTAACCTGATTTATATGTGGTTTGTACTCGGTGCCGCGAAAGTGATTCACGAATTTGGCCACGGGTTATCGTGCAAGCACTATGGTGGTGAGTGTCATGGCATGGGGATCATGTTCCTGGTTTTCAGTCCCTGCCTGTATTGTGATGTCTCCGATTCCTGGATGCTAAGAAACAAATGGCAGAGAATCATAATTGGCGGAGCGGGGATGTATATCGAAGTGATTATGTCCGCGATTGCAGTCTGGGTCTGGTGGTTTACTAAACCAGGTCTCCTGAACCACCTGGCATTGAACCTGTTTTTCGTTTCCACGGTGACAACCGTGATCTTTAATGCCAACCCGCTGATGCGGTTCGATGGCTACTATATGATGAGCGATTTGCTGGAAATTCCCAACTTAAGGCAAAAAGCGGATAAGCACCTTCGCGACACGTTTGCCTGGTATTGTCTGGGAATCGAGTCTCAGCGAGATCCGTTTATGCCGGAGACCGGAAAATTCTGGTTTATCGTGTATGCGATCTCTGCGTCGTTATATCGCTGGTTTATTATGTTCGGTATTACGCTTTTTCTGTATACCGTGCTGAAGCCTTATGATTTACAGAGTATTGGAATCACGCTTGCTGTCATTTCGATCGTGACATTCATTTGGGGGATTGTCTCCAACATTTACAAAATTATTACTGCACCGAGGACCGAACCCATGAATTACTGGAAAGTCTCAGCGACATTGACTGTCTTTGCTGCTGCGATTCTTGGAATTCTCCTGATCCCTGTTCCCATGCATTTTGAAGCCCCCTTCATTGTAGAGGGTTATGACGTAAAGCATGTTTATACTACAGAAACCGGTAGATTGGATCAGGTCTATGTCGAACCGGGGCAACATGTGGAAAAAGGTCAACTTCTGGCGAGCATCGTAAATCTCGAAAAGGAAGATGAACTGAGCAACTTAAAAAACCAGCGTCAGGTTCAAGAAGGTGAGATCAAGAAATATCTGGCACTTGACGATTTGGCTGGTGTGAAAGTTTCAAAAGAGGAACTCGCGACAATTGAAGAAAGAATTGCAGAAATCGAAGAGCAGCTGAGCAATATGAAAGTGGTTGCCCCGATCAGTGGAACAGTTGTGGCGCCCGCCAGTCAGCCAGAGCCCAAATTATCTGACTCGAAAAAACAATTATCACGCTGGTTTGGAACACCTCTGGATGCGAAAAACGCCAACTGCTATCTCGAAGAACGAACTCACATGCTGAGCATTGCTCCCGAGTCTCGTTTTCAGGCAGTTTTATTTATCGATCAGGAATACCGTAATGATTTCAACGTGGATCAGACGGTCGAACTCAAGCTGGAACATTTACCAGATAAAACTTATGAGTCCAAAATTGAACGAGTTGCACACGGTCATCTTGATTATGTTCCACCGACTCTCTCCAACAAAATGGGGGGAGAATTACCAACGGTCACTGATAAGGATGGTCGTGAAAAGTTAACCAGTACGGCGTATCAGGCGATCGTTCCCCTTGATGAAGATGTGGTCTTGTTTCGTGCCAATATGCGAGGGAAAGCCCGATTTCTGGTCAGTCAGTTAACAACGGGGCAATGGTTATGGCGCTACTTCCGCAAAACATTCCATTTCCGTCTCTGAGTAAGCTCTCTCACAGCGCGACTACGCGAATCATTACAATACAGTATTAAGGAAAGCATGTCTCAACTTCTCTCTGAAGCAGTCAAATTACTTAAAGCCAATCAAGCAAAAAAAGCAGAAGCGCTGTTAACGCCGTATTATCCGTCCAATGTCAATAATGCTGATTTTCTGCATTTCTACGGCCTGGCGGCTTCTAACAGCGGTGAATATGCGAACGGCATCGAACGGCTCAAAAAAGCAATTGCACTCAAGCCGAACGTTGCCGAATTCCACCATAATCTTGCAGCAGTCTATCGCCTGGTGGGGGATTTCGCGCTTTCAGAACAGCATTATCTGACGGCTTTAGAGTTAAAGCCCGATTACGCCGAAGCATATTTCAATTATTCGGCAACTCGAAAATTTATGGCCGACGATCCGATTGTTTCCCTTGTCGAACAACAGGCTGCGCGAACAGACCTGTCTGATGTTGATCGCTGTTTTCTGGGATTTGCGGCTGGAAAAATCTTTAATGACATTCAGGACTACGAGAAGGCATTCTCATTTTATGAGATGGGAAATCGATTTAAGAAAGCCCAGTTTGAAATTGATCAATTCAGAACAGAAATCGATCGGGTGATTTCTATCTTTTCTACTGAAATGATACAGAATCTGGCTGCAGCAGGAAATCGGAGTAAAGTCCCGGTTTTTATCGTAGGCATGCCACGTACCGGCACGACACTGGTGGAGCAGATTTTATCCAGTCATCCTGAAGTGCATGGAGCAGGGGAGCTGCCGGATATTGCCAGTATCGCCGGCACCATGAAGCAGCATGCGACACAAAAAGTAGATTTTCCAGATTACATGGCACATCTTCCAGAGCAGGTCTTCTCTGGATTTGCCGATGCTTATCTGCGCCGCTTGCGAACGTTTGACCATTCGGCGATTCGTATTATTGATAAAATGCCTGGCAATTTTCTCTATCTTGGGTTGATTGCTATCATGTTGCCTGAGGCAAAAGTGATTCATAGCCAAAGGCACCCGCTTGATACTTGTCTTTCCTGCTATTTTCAGCGTTTCCGTAGCGGGCATCACTATTCGTTTGATTTAACGCATCTGGGGCTCTACTACCGAGAATACGAACGGCTGATGCAGCATTGGAAGGAAGTATTACCGGTGACACCTTTTGAGTTACATTATTCTGATCTGGTAGAAAACCAGGAGGACGTGTCTCGCAAGCTGATTGATTTTATCGACGTCGACTGGGATGATCGATGCCTGCAATTCCATGACAACAGTCGCCCTGTCACCACAGCAAGCAACTGGCAGGTTCGCCGTCCGATGAATCGTTCTGGTCTGGATCGCTGGAAAAACTATGACTCGCATCTTGACGCGCTGCGCGACGCTTTAGCGTTCGTTGATGGCTGATCTGGCTTGAGAAAATGGGCCAATGTCAGTTCCTGGCATTTACTGAATGACGGGAACCAAACCGGTCTGATTCTGGGTTGAAGCCCACCAAAGTCGCCAGAGTCTCTCATTGTAGCCGAAATTTTGCTGTGTGATTTTTTGTAATGCGAGCAGCACGGCTTCGTTTTGATGTAAATGTTTGACTGATACGGTCCGCATTTGCACTTTGGGTTGTTGGGAAGGGAGTACGATCACTCCATTCGGATAGCGGCCGGCTAATAAACCTGCTTCAATATCTGGGGGCAGGACAACTCCCGAACCGCCGAATGTACCGTTTGTGTTGTAACTGTAAGTAGATGTTGTGTCGGGAACCCTGACACGATAAGTATGGCTGGTAGTTAATGCGGAGATTAGATCGGGAACGACAGATCGATCTCCGATTGATTCAAGTCCCTGGCCTGCTCTCTTAACAATGATGTTCGATTTGTTTTTTAGCCCTTCGATAAAAAAGGCGATTGCACCAGTGGCATCTCGCTTCGTCAGTACTTCCAGCGCAGAGTTTCGAATCGTCTGGATCGGATCCGTCAGAACTAGTTCAGCCAGTGGGCGAAGCGGCTTGTTTCCCGGAATCTGATCAAGTGTTGCGACTAGCAGAGACCGGATGGCAATGTGTTTATGTTTTCCCATTAAGCGTGCCAGGGCTGCGACAGCATGCGGGTCACTAACCTCTTGGAAATTCTTTAACCCCTCCTGTTGCTGTAGTAGATCATTCCCATTAAGCCAGATCAGCCAGAGCTTGACTTTCTTGATCCATTTTCGTTCTGCTTCCAGCTCAGCTTGGTTTTTTTCGAGTAATTCCAACTCGGCTGAGGAGACATAACGGCCTTTGTACTTGATATAACCATTTTTGCGCATGACTTCATCGCGCGTCATCCATTCACCATCCCGCTTTGAATATCCAAGTGCAGCACGCGCTTTGGCGTGGTCGGGATCGAGTTGGATGATTTTTTCCATTTGCTCGAGGCGTTGAGAACTGAGATGATTTTTCAAGCACCAGTCAGCGAGTCTGAGGTGTGCCTCGACGGTATCCTCGATTTCTTTAGACCGGGATTCGTATTCCTCAATCGAAAGCGGACGATTTGTGATGAATTCAATGTTTTGAGAATCGATCGTAATCGATCCCCCTGAGAGGGTTTGAATCACGCGGGTCTCTGCAGATCCCGATGTTGTTCTCAGGAGCTTGCCCCGGACTTCACCACCGTTTTTAAGCTTGATTAGATCTGCAGACGCGACAGAGGAGAGAAAAACAACAACACTGATCCAAACGCAGAAGACCAAAATTGTGTCAAAAAAGGATTTGCAGAATTGCGTGGCGCTTGTGATGTTTGTTCTCATACCAGTTCGCTTTTAATCATTGATGGTATTCGAATTGAATTCGACAGACTTGTATTTGTTCTTCCATGTGGAATTGAAATATTCACTATGAATAGTGCTATTGTAGGCTTTGGAATCAGGAATCGGAAGTTCTTAAAATGGAGGGATTCAATTTTACGGGTGATTCTAAATATTCAGGATCATAGACTGATTTGAGCGTGCCATTTTGTGAGATAATCGGCTTGTGACTCTATAAATAGTGAGAATAACGCTGAAATGTTCAGTCTGGGGACTGAAAATTCTCGAAATCTAGCCCGAACAAAGCTGGATTCCAGATTGGATGAGTGGGTAGAATGGGTGGAGTGAGTCATGCTCAGCAGAATTGGGCTCTGGAATCCAAGTCTGTTTATAAAGACAGATTTCGATTAGAGCGCGTTCATGTTGTAAACTTCAAAAGAACAAAATTCGTACTGCGGTTTCAGTCATTGAGGCCGTTCCTTTCTTCAAGAAAACTCTGTTTCCTGAATCAAACTTGAAAAGAACATAATATGTCTGTTTGGAAGAAGTTGGCGATAAGTTGTCTGGTGTTAATAATGACAGTCTCTGTGAATGATTGTCTTTTAGCTCAGCGATTTAATGACTCCTCAGTTGGCATATCTCTACTTTCGAAACGAGAATTAGTGCAATACGATTTGGATCGTGTATGGTGGGGACAGGCGACTGTAGATCCACAGCGAGATAAAATCGTTCATCTGTCTCTGGATGAAATTAATTTATATGCACTTTCAACTGCGGGAATTATCACCGCTTTCAACAATGAGACCGGTAAAAAACTGTGGGCCACACAGTTAGGGCGCGGGAATAATATCAGCTATCCTCCCGTTTCAAATTCTAAGTATGTCTTTATTACAGTTGGTATGAAACTGTACTCCATTAACAGGTTGAATGGTGAAATTGACTGGGAACTGCAACTTCCAGGTTCTGCATCCACAAGCCCCACGGCTGATGAAGATTCGATTTACGTAGGAACTTTGAATGGGCGGGTCTATGCCTGGGATTTAAAGCGGTTAAAAGAATTAAGCAATGAATCGAAACTGCCAGCCTGGCGGGAAAGTGCAATTCGCTGGACCTATCAGACTGGGGACAAGGTTACCACGCCACCGGTTGTTACAAATCGTACGCTCTTGTTTGCTAGTCAGGATGGATCTCTTTACTCGGTCACTCTGAATGATCGTCAACTCACGTTCCAATTTGAGACAGATGCTCCTATCTCAGCCAGTTTAGCTGAGAATGAAAAGAGTGTTTTTCTCGCTTCAGAAGATCAGAATTTGTACTGTTTGAATATTTTGAATGGGATTGTACGTTGGAGAATTCGTACTTCATTCCCCTTACTCAAGCCAGTGACAGTTCTCGATGACGAGGTTTATCTTTCATCACGGAAAAAAGGAATCTTTCAACTTTCAGCCACAACAGGGCAGGAACAATGGTGGCAGCCACTCGGTTCTAGTTTTGTCTCACTTTCACCAACTCGCCTGTATGCTACCGATGAGATTGGAAATTTGCTGGTTCTTTCCCGTACGGATGGTGCGGTGCTTTCTGCTGTGCCTCTGCGGAAATTCCAGATTAAATTGATGAATGAACGGACAGATCGTATTTTCTGTGCTTCAGAATCTGGCTTAGTGATGTGTTTAAGGCAGAGCGACCTGCCATTTCCGATTCGGTTTAAACACCAGGATCGTTATCCTATTTTGCCCGAAATCGCTCCCGAAGTGAGCTCCACAGCTGGAGATTCCGCGGCTGCTCCAGCAGATGCCAACCCTGAACAGTAAAGAGGCGTCCGCATTCATTAAAGTCAACTCCTTCAGGTTTGTTTTCTGACTGCTTTGCAGCTAAACTGACTTTTGGTTGAGTGTCTGTCGGCATCTTGTCTGCCAAAACGTAGCAAAATCAGCTTCGACAGCACTTGGAGTAATTCTATAACTTTGTGGAAAAGTGATGGCTTTTCTGCGTTCTCAGGCAATTGATTAAGAAACAAATGAGTAATTCGCATCCGCGTCGTGCATTGGTGAGTGTCAGTGATAAATCGGGCCTTGATGTTTTTGTGAAAGGTCTTGCTGAATTAGGCTTTGAATTTATATCAACGGGAGGCACGCGTCGCTATCTGGAAGAGCAGGGAGTGAATGTCATTGATATCTCTGAGTACACCGGATTTCCAGAGTTAATGGATGGACGAGTTAAAACGCTCCATCCCAAAGTGCATGGTGCAATTTTAGGCAGACCGGACCTGCCTGGTGATGCAGCAGCGATTCAGGAATTTGAAATAGTTCCGTTCGAGTTGGTCGTCTGTAATCTTTATCCATTTGAAGCAACGATTGCCAAACCAGATGTGACCTTAGCCGAAGCCATAGAGCAGATTGACATCGGCGGTCCGAGTATGGTGCGGTCTGCTGCCAAAAATCATGCCTATGTGGGGATTGTTACTTCAGAGGGGCAATACAATCGGGTGCTCAGTGCGTTACAGGCAGGTCCTTTGACGCCGGAGTTTCGTCTTGAACTTTCAGCAGCGGCATTTGAAATGACGGCCTGTTATGATCGTGCCGTTGCAAATTATATGTCTTCTGTATTACCGGCTCAGGAAGGCACCGATTCACGATTTGCTGAGCAGATTAGTATTAATCTTGTTCGTAGAGATCAATTGCGGTATGGGGAGAATCCTCATCAGAGTGCTGCTTTTTATGTTGAAAAGCAGCCTCCTGCTGCCAGCGTGGCGAATGCTGAGCAACTGAATGGAAAAGAACTTTCTTACAATAATTTTCTTGATCTGGATGCGGCATTACAGATTGCCAGCGATTTTGACAAACCTGCCGCCGTTGTAATTAAGCACACAAACCCTTGTGGTTGTGCCACCGCGGATTCACTGGCTGAGGCATTTGAGAAAGCCTATGCCGGCGATCCAGTCAGCGCGTTTGGGTCCATCATGAGTTTCAATCGTCCCATTGATCGTGAGACTGCTGAGAAATTATGTGAACCGAACCGCTTTATTGAAGCGATTATTGCTCCTGAATTTGATCCCGATGCGTTTGAACTTCTCACTACGAAACCCAAGTGGAAAAAAAATGTGCGTTTGATGAAGTGTCCGATGATGGTGCCTCCACAAGTTGCCAGCCTGGATTATCGAAGAGTCTCGGGCGGCTTACTGGTTCAAGAGAAAGATGAGCTTCGTGATGACAGTACCGACTGGAAAGTTGTCACGAAACGGGAACCAACGCCACAGGAATTACATGATTTGTCGTTTGGCTGGATCGTGTGTCGTCATGTGAAATCAAACGCGATCGTGCTGGCAAAAGATGAAATGCTGCTGGGAGCGGGGGCTGGTCAGATGAGTCGGCTCGATTCCTCCTATATCGCCGCATATAAGGCAGGTGAGCGAAGTAAAGGGGCAATTGTGGCCTCTGATGCCTTCTTTCCATTTCGCGACGGAGTTGACGAAGCCGCGAAAGCGGGTGTTACTGCGATCATTCAGCCAGGTGGGTCAGTCCGCGATGAAGAGGTGATTGAAGCCTGTAATGAGCATCAGATCGCTATGGTCTTCACTGGTCTTCGACATTTCAAACATTGATCACCTGCGGGGACTGCGTGCGGGCTCGTCACTGTCTCAGACAGTGTGGTGAGTCCGGATAGAGTTACCTGCCTGGTGGATTTGATTTTGAATGGACATGTTTGTACCAGACCTGAAACTGTTGTGACATCGTTTTCACACGATCAGGATGTGTTGCAGCCAGATCTGTCGTCTCTGTGCCATCTTTCTTCAGGTTATACAGTTGCCATTTATCAGGCTGTTTTCTGGGCAGAATTGCTTTCCAGTTCCCTGCGCGGATCGCCTGATGCCGTGGGAGATCCCAGCCGAGTACTTCGTGTGCTTCCCGTTGTTCCCCCCGGAAGACCGGAACCAGGCTTTTGCCTTCCACGGGCAAAGGGTGTCGCCCTTTGAATTCCTGAGGATAGTCAGCGCCTGCGATCTCCAGAAAGGTTGGCATGAAGTCGATCACGTGGCCTGGTTGTCTGGTAATTGTGCCTCCCTGCTGAATCACTTCGGGCCAGCGGACGATGAGTGGTGTGCGAATTCCGCCTTCGTAACCTTCCAGTTTGGTTCCCCGAAAGGGGGTGTTGCTGGTTGTCGCCCACGCCAGTCCATAAGCGGCAAAGGTGTCAGCCGGTCCGGGAAGGTGGTTTGGACCACTGCCCGGTTTGATGAGTACGCCATCCTTTCGCCACATTTGATTTCGGGATTGGGCACTGAAGCCAAAACCACTCTGCGACGGTGTCAGTCCTCCATCGGGGGCAGCCCCATTGTCAGAGAGAAAAAGGACCAGTGTGTTTTTCTCCGCGCCGGCTGCTTTTAACGTCTGCAGCAGTTGTCCCAGGCCACGGTCAATGGATTTGACCTGAGCGGCATAGACCGCCATTCGTTCGGCTTGCCATGCCTGAAACGGATCCTTTTCCCAGTCTTGAATCAGGGGCGAACGTGGGGCCAGCTGCCAGGTTTTGGGAATCAGCCCCATCTGACGTTGAGTCTGAAAACGTTGTGAACGGAACTGGTTCCAGCCCTGTTTCTGGTAAAGTTCACGATATCTGTCAATCTCAGCTTCCCGGGCGTGTAAGGGCCAGTGTGGGGCGATATGAGCCACATAGAGCAGGAAAGGCTGCTGTTCTGAAAGTGCTCCTTTTAAAAAACGAACTGCATGGTCATTCAAAGCATCCGTCAGATAAAAGTTTTCTGGCAGGTTAATTCGTTCGCGATCATAGTAGTAAGGATTCTGTTTGACTTCATGAAAATAACTGATTTTTCCCTGACACATGGGGCCGAAAAAATGATCAAACCCTCGATCCAGGGCTGAGTCCCGTCCCTGCCATTTGCCGACCATCATGGTTCGGTACCCCGCCTGTTGCAGGACTTCACCAAATGTCACACACCGCGAAAAGTCTTTTGGTTCATTCCAGTGGTCGCCCCGATGCCCGGTCTGCTGACAATACAGGCCTGTTAATAAGGACGCCCGGGTGGGACCACAGATGGCATTGTTGTAAAACTGAGTGAATCTCATGCCGTCACGTGCCAGAGAATCGATATGCGGCGTATCAATTTCCCCACCGTAACAACCAATGTCTGACCAGCCCAGATCGTCGGCCATGACCAGAATAATATTGGGAGGGGAGACGGACTTATCTGCTCGAAGGACAGAATTCGGAAGAAATGTCAGAACCAGGATTATGTAGATTATTCTTTGAAGCATGTTACTGTTCTGTCTCAGGAATGATAAGAGATACTGAACCTCAACCATAGCATGGCAGGATGAGAGCTGTCAAACTCCTGCTGTAAAGATCAACTGGAAGATCTGGTCGTAAAAAAGCATAGCTAAAAATAAAAGGGCCTTCCTGCGAGAGGAAGGCCCTTTTGAGTATATCAGGTTCATTCAGCTGACTGAATGGGGTTGTTCGAGATGGTACTCTCGTGTTTTAGAAGACGAGAATGACGTCTGTACCAACAGTGAACTGGCTGTCTTTGGTACCACCATCTGAAGTGGTCCAGGGATCAGCACCGTCAGCCCAGTCCCAGCGAACTTCAGGACGAATTCGCAGGCAGGAATTCAACTTGTAGTTTAAACCTGCAGTGATTTCGTAGTAGTCCGTTCCGGGGTTACCCAGTTGAGTACCGTTGTGGTCACGCCACCATTCAACTCGCATACCAGCTTGAGCACAATCGCTCATTTCGTAGAACAGATACTGGTTGATGCCGTAAGCTTCAGCGTCCTGACCTGGGTCAGCAGCGTCACCATTACGGAAGAACATGTGGTCGTGCTGGAACACGTATGACAGGTTGTCACTCAGTTTCTGCTGAGCAACAATACTGAATACTGTCAGGTTGGAAGTTCCACCGAAAGCGTCATTTTCACCACCAGAGCTGATTGCAAAGGTCAATGAAGTGTCTTCGCTGTCGCTAGTCCAGCCAACAGAACCGAGGAAGCTCCACTCGTTGTTCTGATTTTCAAAATCGTCCCAACCAGTTGTGATACCACCTGTCAGAGAGATGTTGTCGCTCAGATCAGTACTGGCTAATGCACCAGTGTGAGTAAACGGTTCATCGTACTGCATGGTATAAGCATGTGAGTAGAAGAAGTTATCTGGAGCGGGAACCACTTCATAACCAATAACAGTGTAGAAGTGACCGATGTTTAATGTGACACCGTTTCCGATGGGTGCATACAATGATGCATACAACTGGGGCATTGCCAGACCGATCTGGTTGGCGGTCGCAATGTCATTTTCTGACCAGGTACCATCGAAGTTGGGAGTGTTGTTAGGTCCACCGAAGACTGCAGTATCTGCAGCATCAGAACCAACAACCATATCAACACGACCACCCCAACCGAAGCAGTCTTCGTTGGCGGCAGCGTCTTTTTCCAGAACGAAGTAGAGCTGGTTCAACATGAACTGACTGTCAGCCTGGTTGAAGCCCACACCCGGTGTGTTCAAATCGTTTTGAGGACGGTTACCATTGAAGGTAATACCGAATTCCAGCCAACCGCTGAGTTTCCAGCCGTTGTCTTCCAGGAAATTACCACAGCCATCACAGTCATCGAACAGACGAGTGAGACGTCCACTGCAGCAATCGCCATCATCTTCGCTGGATTCTTCACCGCAGCAGGTGTTGGGATCGGTGCAGGCTGGGGCACAGGTCTTGGGGGCACAGCATTCTGCTGTTAACCGTTCAAGTTCTGTGGCCAGCTTGTTACCGGCTTCTTCATACACTTTCGTGCAGCAAGCATTAGGCTGTGCTGGTGTGCAAGAAGGAGCACAACTGGCATCACCGCCAAATGCAGGTGATACAGCCATGAGACCCAGCCCACTTAGTAGGAGCCCAGTCAGTCTGGCTTTTCTTTTGAATTCTTTCAACGTTTGCATATTTTAACTCCTGAGTACACGCGTAAGGTGCTTGGTCTCCATACCGTCAGAAGGAAGGCGTATATGCTTTCCAAAACATTTAGTTAATAGAAGCCATACTGACGGTCTAATTAATCATGCCATCGCTAGAATCTGTTGACCTGTCACGGTCCAAACAATGAGCGCTAACAAAACGATGGCTCTAACTCGGAATATCGGAATTCTCAGTAGTGGCTTTGACTAAAAGAGATACGTCAAGAAAAACCTGCTTGATCAGGAGGGTCATGCATGGTTCGCCAGATTCCGGGAACCGAATATTTTACCAAATGATAAATATCATTAAGAATGCGCGTATTTCGTGCAAAGAAGAAAAAGGAGAGTTGCAAGTATGGTAGAAGTACCACATTAATAAGACTTTAAGACAAGCCTGTTTTGGAGGCATTAGACGAACAGAGCGTCTACAAATCCCTGTGAGTTAAAGAGTTCCAGGTCATCTATTTGCTCTCCGACACCGACGTACTTGACGGGGATGCCCATCTTTTGGCGGATCGCAACGGTGACTCCACCACGGGCTGTGCCATCTAATTTTGCTAAAATTAGTCCGGTGCACTCAATTGCTTTCGTAAAATTCTCCGCCTGGCTGATGCCATTTTGTCCCGTTGTTGCATCCAGGACCAATAGGCTTTCATGTGGTGCACCAGGGATTTTCTTGCTGATCACCCGTTTAATTTTATGGAGTTCTTCCATCAGGTTTGTATGGGTCTGTAAGCGTCCCGCTGTATCAATGATCAAATAATCAACGCCGGTTTCCAGAGCGCGTTCACAACCGGAATAGGCGACACTGGCAGGATCAGTTCCGTCTGGTCGAGTTACAATATCACAACCCAGCCGATTGGCCCACATCGTAAGTTGCTCGACAGCAGCAGCACGAAACGTATCTCCGGCTGCTAATAATACGGTTTTATTCTGCTTGAGAATCAGGTTGGCGAGTTTTGCGATCGAAGTAGTTTTTCCGACTCCATTTACACCGGCTACAAGAATCACAGTCACTCCGTCGGGGTTCTTATTCAGTGGCGACAGAGGGTCTTCCAGATCCCACTTTGTATCGCCTTCCCCTTCAAGTAAGGTTCTGATTTTCTCTTTGACGGTTTCTTCTATTTCTTCAAGAATGACTGTTCTGCCACCGTGTTTTTTACGAACTTCTTCACAGATGGCAGAAGAAGAGGCCACTCCCATGTCTGTTTTGATGAGGCGGGCCTCGAATTCTTCGATTTTTTGATCATCCAGGATTTCGCCCGCTTTGAACAAGTCGCGAACATCGGTTCGTAAGACTTCTTTGGTTTTTTGTAATCCACGTTTTAAGCGGTCAAACAGACCCATTTTTCTACTCTCTTACTGTATGAAGCTGGATGAAAGTCGTAATTAATAATTCCAGACCGGGATGATATAGATTTCCGGTACAGACGGCAAGCATCTGTTAGCGCTCACCATTTGTGTGATAGTTTCTTATTTTGCGTCCAACAGACTGTCAAACCGTTGTTGAGCCTGTTCCCAGAGTTCCTTGTCATGCGGTTCATATCTTTGTGTCTCAGTGGAATTTCTGACAATTTCTCGAATTTCCGATAGCGAACTAACCGAACCCGCTGCTCTGGCCTGGACCAGGACATTTCCGAGTCCGGTGGCTTCCACGGGCCCTGTGATTACAGGAACCTGACAGGAGTTTGCTGTGAATTGATTCAATAGCTCGTTTTTTGTCCCCCCGCCGACGATATGAATGACTTCGATGGGAGTACCGGTCAACTCTTCCAGCCAACTGAGGACCTTGCGATATTTGAGTGCCAGGCTTTCCAGAGCACAGCGAATAAACTGGCCTTCGCTTTCCGGAACTGGTTGACCAGTTTCTTCACAGTAACTTTTGATGGCCTCCAGCATATCATCAGGACTGAGAAACCGTGCGTCATCCGGATCGACCAGCGAGCGAAAAGCATCCGCAGAAGCAGCTGCCTCGGCTAACTCCGAATAATCCAGATTCTTGCCTCGACGCTCATAGGCACGTCTGCATTCCTGGACTAACCAAAGCCCCATGATATTTTTCAATAGTCGATAGGTTCCATCGATGCCCCCTTCATTTGTGACATTCAACTCAAATGCCCGTTTGCCGAGAACAGCAGAATTGACTTCGACGCCCATCAGAGACCAGGTCCCGGAACTGATGTAAGCCCAGTCCGGATTTCCGGTGTGGGATGTCGGGATGGCGGCGACTGCCGAGGCGGTATCATGTGTGGCAGGCGCGATCACATCAATTTTGCCGAGTCCCGTCTGTTGCATGACTTCATCCCGGAGCGTACCTAATTTCGTTCCCGGCGGGACAATTTTGGGGAACATACTGGTGGGAATCTCAAGCTGTCTTAACAAATCGCCTGCCCAGTCTCCCGTTACCGGGTTCAGGCATTGTGTTGTGGTTGCATTCGTGAATTCAACGACTTGACTTCCCGAGAGCAGCCAATGAAAGAAATCGGGCATCAGGAGGAATGAATGTGCCTGACTTAGTAATTCCGGGTCAGACTGCTGTATCGACAATAGTTGATAGAGCGTGTTAATCTCCATGAACTGCAGACCGGTGGCATCGAAAATTTCCTGCTGAGGAACGCGCAAGATTGCCAGATCCAGCATGCCTTCTGTGCGGGGATCACGATAGTGGTAAGGTTGTCCCAGGAGTTCCTGCTTCTGTGAAAGCAGTACGTAGTCAACGCCCCAGGTATCGACGCCAACCGAAATGATCTGGTCCCCATATTTTTGGGCGGCCAACGACAGACCTTTCAGAATTGATGACCAGAGACCAATGACATTCCAGCGGCGTGTTCCTGCCACCGGAACGGGACCATTGCTGAATCGATAGATCTCTTCCAGGCGGATCTGTTTGTCTTCCAGAATTCCTGCTAATACGCGACCACTCTCGGCGCCTAAATCAACTCCTAAAAAACACTGCTCTGGCATTTAAAAACCCTTGTTGTTCGAAGAACTATTCCTGAAATGCAACATGAAAATGATTTTGTGGACCCTCATAATACAAAAACTTCCTGGGAATTTCATTGCATACCGGTTGTCCCCCTGCAAAGAATTCCAGATCATGGAATCAGTTCAGTAGATGATTGTCTTTTTCAGGAGGAGACTCTATCCTGACCTGAAGAAGTCCATTTCCGAAATCCTCAAAAAATGAGAGAAACAATTGGTTATGCGAACAATGATGGCTTGTTTGTTTCTGGTTTTCAGCCTTTCTGTGATTCCGACCTCTGTCAAAGCGGAAGAACCGGTAAAGCTGATATTTGATACTGACATCGGAAATGATATTGATGATGCCCTGGCTCTGGCAGTGATCCATGCACTGCAGTCGCGGGGAGAGTGTGAGCTGTTGGCCGTGACCAGCAGCAAAGACAATCCCTATTCAGCACTGTATTGTGATGTGGTAAACACGTTTTACGGACGACCTCAAATTCCTTTGGGACGAGTTCAAAAGGGAGTCACGCCAAAAGATGGTTCCTATGTGAGAAAGGTGGTTGAATATTCTGAGAATGGCAAGCCGGTATTCCCACGTCATTTTCAGCATGCAGAGGAAATCCCCGAGGCGGTCAGCGTCTTACGAAAAACACTGGCTGCCCAAACGGATCAGTCGGTTGTCCTGGTTGTTGTCGGATTTTCGACCAATATTGCGCGACTGCTGCAATCTCCCGGAGATGAGGTCAGTCCCCTGACGGGCCAGGAATTAGTGACTCAAAAGGTCAAACTCCTTTCCCAGATGATTGGCCGTTTTGATCAGGATAAGCCTGATTCATTTCATGAGTATAATGTCAAAGTGGATGTTCCTGCGGCGCGCACGTTATACGAATTATGGCCGGACAAGATACCTGTGGTTGTCAGTGGTTGGGAAATCGGTCGTGCGATTCAAAACCGCGCAACCAGTATTTTGAATGACTACAGCTATGTAAAACATCATCCTGTCAAAATGGGATATGAATACTGGCACAAAATGCCCTACGATCGCCCAACGTATGATCTAACAAGTGTCCTCTATGCTGTCAGGCCCGACCGGAACTATTTTGGGTTATCAGCGCCTGGAAAATTTATAGTCAATGCGCAGGGGAAACTTGAGTATGCTGCTGATCCCAATGGAACGCAACGCTATTTGACCGTGACCCCAGAACAGATCGTCCGAACTCAGGAAGTACTGGAGAGTCTCTCCAGTCAACCGCCGGCACCGTAATTGAAAACGCGGTGTTTTTACAATTCTCCGTTCTTAAGTCAGATCTAATGAACCAGAAAACTGAGACCATTTCAGAGAATTCCTTCAGTAAACGCTTCAAAACTGCGTTGAAAAATCTGGGAATAGGGATCGTCTTTTTGATCGCAGGGCTATTTTTATTATGGCATAATGAAACGACAGTACTGGATCGTGAGCTCAAGCTTGAACAGGCCCAGTCTGTGATCTTGGAAACACAAAAAAAGATGCCTGAAAATGAAACGGTAGATCCTGTCGAAACTCAGGATCTGCGCTCGACAACCGTATTCAACTGGGGGTTCCGAATTGCAGGTTGGGTCATTCTATTTCTGGGACTGGCTACGCTTTTTAAGCCCCTGGTTGTACTTGTTGAGAAAATTCCCCTACTGAGTAATTTTGTGGGGCGCGGCATTACCGTATTTGCTCTTCTTAGTTCTTTGAGTCTCACTCTGATTCTGATGTCCGCCGTCTGGATGGTGGCAAGACCTGTGTTCGGCGCAGTCTTACTATTAATCGGTGTGATTCCTCTTTTTGTTTTGTATCGCTCTGGTAAGCGGGCCAGATTGAAGCAGTCGCTGAAGCAAGCCTGATTTGATTTCTTGAAGCCATTCTTGGTTGTAAATCTTACAGCATGGGCGGTTGCATTGCCTTACGTCCCTATCTCTCCTGTTTTGTGGTTGATTACCGATCGGGATCCAAACTTTCTGCCCAAGAACGCAGGATTCCTACAAGTCGAATAACCCATATAACCGATACCTTTGATATATCTAATACTCTTCACGCAGAAAATCCTGCGCGAAAGAGGCATTGTTTGCTGGATCTGCCTTGCTTTGAAGGCTGTTTTGTAGAGTCTCCGGCTTGTAGACTTCTTTAAAATGAGATTGAAGTACAACATGGTAAACCCGGCCTACCGATTATTGCTTGGAATGATTGTTCTCCTATCAGGGGTGGGATTCCGTTCTGCGCAGGCTCAGTATGGTCCTGCCGGTGGGGCTCCCGTTCCACCTGGGGCTGTTTTTTCACCGACTGGCTATCATCCTGGTAATCAAGTTCCCATGAATTACGAGCAAGGGCCGGTTAATTATCAAACAGTCGATCAATATCAGTCTTATTATGGTCCGGCAGATCAGTCCGAAATGATTACGCGCGTCTTACCCGTCGATCGTGGTTGGGGATATGATCATCCGTGGGACGGTCTGTTTGAAAATCTGGCACATAACAGTTGGATGAGAGTCGAGTATCTGCTCTGGAAAGCGCCTCCCGGAAATCAGTTGATTGGTTCTGAAATACCAAGTGGTAATGACCCCCGGCAACCTTTTGTAGGAGTTGATTTCTTTGGGTTTGGTACTCAGTCTACCAGGGAACTCGATTTAAGCTCAATTGGTACTCAAGGGGCTAACGGGATTCGGGGAACCTATGGAATTGATTTTGTCAGCGGAAGTATCGAGACTTCATTTTTCGGGATGGCTTCTGAAAACAGCTCTGTTTCTGTTGGTGAGGCAGATCTGTTAGGGCCCGAATTTGGAACGACTGATCTGATTTCAATTCTAACCTCTGTCGACGGTAATAATCCAGGGACTGACGGTCGACAATTTAATCAGAAGGTTGCAGTGAATTATCAACATTCGGCCTGGGGACTCGAAAGTAACTACGTGATCAATACCGAACGCCTCTTGTTCAGGACCTACTATGGTGCTGGGGGTTTGCAAATTCGTCCCTTGGTTGGTTTTCGATATTTGAAGATTGGTGAGAGAATGGAGATCAAGGGAGGCTTCGAAGAACTAACTACAACTCCTCCACAACCCTTTTTTGAGACCACGATCAAGTCCGAAACCAGTAACAAACTCTATGTACCACAAGCAGGGATTCGCATGGAGTTTGTGCACCCCATGTTTACGATATCGGCGCAACCAAAAGTGGGATTTGGAGTGAATAACTACAACGGTAGTGTTTTGACGAATCAATTTTGGTCTGAATCTGATCCGACGCACGTAACACAAATATCCCAAACAAGATTTGCACCCACATTTGAATTCGGTGTCAATGCCCGTATTCATTTGAGTGAATCTTTCACTTTTAATGTGGGTTATAACTTTTTGTGGGCCAATCAGGTTGCCAGGCCAGGTGGTATAATATATTACAATACATCATCATCAAATCCAAACACTGGTGTTTCTTTACAGGCCAAGAATAGTCTGGACAGCTACAAACTGCATGGCCTGGTTCTTGGTGCTGAATATCGCTTCCCGTAAGATGAGATGATCTGTCTCCAGTCCCTGTTCCATCAGGCGATTAGTTTTTCGACGATTTTGCCGCCGACGTTTGTCAGACGGATATCCAGTCCACCGAATTTCTGAGCCAGTTTCAGGTGGTTTAACCCAAACAAATGCAGCAGGGTGGCATGGAAATCGTTGATGTGCACCGGATCTTCTTCGACAGACCAGCCCAGTTCGGTGGTCTTTCCAATTACTTGACCGCCTTTGACACCCCCTCCTGCCATCCAAAGACTGAAGGCCCCCGGGTGATGATCACGTCCCGTGACGGCTTTTGACCCAGTTCGATTTTCTCCGAGAGGGGTGCGTCCAAATTCACCTGCCATTACGACCAGCGTTGAATCGAGCAGGCCGCGCTGCTTGAGATCTTTGAGTAGTGCTGCGACCGGCTGATCGACGATGCCGGCATTTCTGGAAATTCCCGCATCCAGGCCACTATGGTGGTCCCATGAGGCGTGATATAGATTGATAAACCGTACTCCTCGTTCAACGAGTCTGCGCGCCAAAAGACAATTACGGGCAAATGCGGACTCGGTATCTGAGCCTCCTCCGCGTTTTCCATTTTTGGTATTGCCCTTACGGTTTACGCCGTATGCTTCTTGTGTTTCCTTGGTTTCGCTAGATAGATCAATCAGTTCCGGAGCCGATGATTGCATTTGAAAGGCAAGTTCATAGCTGGCGATTCGGCTGGCGATTTCGTCATCGCCCGTTTGTGCCAACTGTTGCTGGTTCAGTTTTTTGATCGCTTCCAGGCCGGATTTCTGAATTTCTGCATTGATGCCGGGAGGATTATTCAGATTGAGAACAGGTTCTCCTTTGTTTCGGAATAAGACTCCAGCATAGGTGGAAGGTAAGGAGCCGCTTGACCAGAGTGAGGCACCGCCACTGGCTCCACGTCCGGCTGTCAGAACAACATAGCCGGGCAGGTTATTGGATTGACTTCCGAGGCCGTAATTCAACCATGATCCGACGCTCGGACGTCCAAAGCGTCCGACGCCTGTATTCATCATGAGCTGGGCGGGGTGATGATTAAACTGTTCTGTGTACATGGAACGAATCAGTGCGATATCGTCTGCACAGGAGCCGATATTGGGAAGTACGTCGGAGAATTCGGTGCCGCATTCGCCGTATTTTTTGAATTTACGCGAAGAGCCACTTAAGGTTGCGGTTTCTTTGTTGATGAAAGCGAAACGAACCTTTTCAGTCAGTTCTTTCGGCAGAGGCTGTCCGTTGAGTTCCTGAAGTTTGGGTTTGGGGTCATACAAGTCAATTTGGCTGGGGCCACCTGCCAGAAAAATGAAAATACAGTTTTTGGCGGTTCCCGGGAAATGAGAGTCTTTGGGAGCCAGTGGATTGGACAGATTGGATTCCGCAGCCAGCAGACCCTCTTTTTCCATCATGGCCGCCAGTGCAAAACTGGCTACGCTGCACGATGAGTTCATCAGGAAGCGTCGTCGTGCCAGATTTAAGGAATCAGCATTGGAATTCATCATTTCATCGATCCGAATATTGTGTGAGCAGTTTGGTTATAAAGTTCTGCAGGCAAGAGATCAGTTGGCTAACCACGAGTGACAAATTCATCCAGATTCATCAGGACCCGTCCAATGATAATCCAGGCAGCGACCTCTTGTGGGGTACTGCCTGTGGGAATGATTTGCGAATTTGTCAGCTTACTGACAGCCGCCTGATCTGATTTCAGGTGTTGAGTCTGTTCAAGATACAGTTGCTTGATGATGTCGTGTTCTGCTTGTGACGGTTGACGGGCCAGAGTCAGTTGGAACGCACGGTTAATGCGAGATGTCAAGCTGGCATCCGTTTGTTGTGTGTCTTCAACGATGCGTTTTCCGAGTACCTGCGAACATTCAAAGAAGACAGGATCATTCCAGATGGTTAATGCCTGCAGTGGAGTGTTTGATCTTTCCCTGCGGGTACAACTCAAATTCGAATCAGGCGAGTCGAAAGTCATTAACATCGGGTAGGGGACTGTTCTCTGGAAGAACGTGTATAGGCCCCGCCGGTATCGGTCATCACCTTTACTGGTAGGCCATTTGACTGAGTTGGCATATCCCAGACTGGCAACTCCGTCGGGTTGAGGTGGATTGACACTCCGTCCCCCAATTTTATGCTTGATCAGACCGCTAACGCTCAAAGCCTGGTCACGAATGATTTCCGCTTCGACGCGAAGACGGTTCTGATGTGACAGCCATGTGTTGTAAGGATCACGTTCTGCAAGTTCTGGTCTGGTATGGGAGGACTGCCGATAAGTCGCTGACATTACAATTAATTTGTGAAGCTGTTTGAGGCTCCAGTTGTGCTCCCGGAAATGAATCGCGAGCCAGTCCAGAAGTTCGGGATGGGAAGGAAGTTCTCCTTGCGTGCCAAAATCATTAATTGTGGAAACAAGACCGCGTCCAAAATAGCGACTCCAGATACGATTCACGGTCACGCGTGCCGTGAGCGGGTTGTTAGGATCGAACAGCCAACGGGCCAGATCAACGCGACTGGGGGTTTTTGAATTCAGCGGCGGCAAGATGGCCGGTGTGTTCGGTTGCACTTCATCAGCCGGGTTAAGGAAATCGCCTCGAACCAACAAGCGGGTCTTGCGCGGTGTTTTGAGGTGATTGACAACCTGAGCTTTTGTGGTTTCAGCGGGGTTGCGTGGTGCTTTCTTTCGATGTGCCAGTTCTGCCTGTTTCAGTTTCTCTAACTGAGGGTCGATTGTGCGGTAATACTCCAACAGTTCCTGTTGTTGTTCGCTGGTTCTTTTGTTCCGGGGAGTATTTAATGTCTCAGCAATTAAATCTGTCATTCCGTTTAAAGGTAACGGTTTCGGACCCGTTGTGAGTGAAAGTCGAAAGCGTCCCAGGTTATGATAGAGTTTCCGGGTCGAAGACTGTTGTAGCGAAACAGTGATCAAGGTGCCTTTTTCAAATCCGAATGCTGCTTTAGTCTCAAAGGTGGCAATCTGTTTCTTACCCTGCTGAGGACTGATCGACCAGCCTGTGTGCGGGCTGTTATTGATCACACGGTCCACCTTATAACCGGCCATTTCAAAGCTGGCCTGTGCTTTTTGCAATTTGATCTCTTGGGTTGTTTGAGGTTTTTCTAGAGACGCTGTTTTGACCGTGAGCATGGTTAATTCGAAATCGCCGGAGGGACTGCGGCCTGGTCCATTTTTCGGAAGGCTGGGGTCGGTGAGTGCCTCCAGGCGAATGCCGTTGATGTTTTGTAAGTCCGTTTTGAAAGTGATCGTATAGATCTCCGCGCGTCCGGGATTTTCACCTTCTGCAAGAATGGAATGATCAGGTAGAATTATCAGAGTCGTGTTTTGTTTGGCATGCACAGATTCAGGCTGTAGGACTGTCCAGACTGGATTTTTCTCCGTGTTCTGTTTTTCCCAGTTTATGAGTGCCTTTTCGAGTTGATTTTGTTCATATTCTCGAATGGCTTTGACAAGGGGCCGATGATCTTTTTGATAAACCTGGTTCGCTTTTTCGAAGGCGGCCTGTTCATCGGGGAGCGGTGCGCCAATATCGGGTTCGGTTAACGAGTTGAAAAAGGCATACAACCGATAGTATTCACGTTGTGTCAGAGGATCATATTTATGAGTGTGACATTGCGCGCATTCGACAGTGATGCCCAACCAGACTGAACCCAGTGTATTGGTACGATCGACGGTTCGTTTGACGCGATCTTCTTCCGGATCGGTTCCCCCTTCCCGGTTGATTAAGGTATTACGATGAAACCCGGTTGCGACTAATTGACTGGTTTTCGGTTTGGGTAATAAATCTCCCGCCAGTTGTTCCAGTGAAAACTGATCAAAGGGCATGTCATCATTCAATGCATTGATGACCCAGGTTCTCCAGCGCCAGGCGTGAGGGCGTTTGCTGTCTTTTTCGAAACCATCACTGTCGGCATAGCGCGCCAGGTCCAGCCAATGCCTGCCCCAACGTTCTCCGTAATGGGGTGAAGCCAGGAGCTGATTAACCAGTTTTTCGTACCAGTTGGGATTTGTATCCTGAGTCCAGCGTTCCCATTCTTCTGCGGAGGGGGGGAGTCCGGTTAAGTCCAGATAGACACGTCTGATTAAGGTACTACGTTCGGCTTCCGCAGAGGGTTGTACTTTTTCCTGTTCCAGCTTTCGGAGAATGAACGCATCAATCCCATTCTTGCTCCAGGAATTATTTTGAACTTGAGGGGGAGTCACTTGTTTCACTGGCTGAAAAGCCCAGTGATTTGAGCCAGGGAGTTTGTCTTTTGAGTTCGCAGACTCTGGCCATGTAGCGCCTTGTTCGATCCAACGTTTGATGAGTGCGAGTTCTTTGGTAGAGAGGGGCGTGCCTTCTCCTTCCGGTGGCATTTTATCGCCATCACCGATTCCTGCTACACGATGATAGAGTTCACTTTTCTGACTGTTTCCAGGCTTGATAGCGAGGCCGCTGTCGCCTCCTTCGAGCGCACGACTTTTCAGGTCGAGCCGAAAACCACCTTCCTGCATTTCCCGACCGTGGCAGGAATAACATTTTGCCTGAAACAGAGGTTTGATCTGTTTCTCGAAATCAATCGAGGAAGCGTTCGCTTTTGCATCTTTGGCAAAGAGAAAAGCAGGTTGGATGATCAGACTGAGGAAAAAGAACAGGCAGCTGGTTGTACCGAGAGTATTGCGATTCATTTTCTTGCCTTCGTGATTGTCAGGCAATTCAACGACCCGGGTGCGTCTCTGGAAGGCCACTGCTGCGCCATCGCAACAGGGGAGAACAGGTAAGTCCCCTTGGTGATCGTTGGATAGTATATCCTAATGGGTAAATACTACTATTGTCAATTATTTACAGCAGGACTACGTTTGGCTACCCCATAACGTGAAAAACCTTTAGAGATGAAACAGAATCATCTCTAAAGGTTTGAAAAAATCACGTGTCTGAGTTCAGTGAATATTTAAACGGTGTTTTGTTTATTTGTCAGTTTTCGGAATCGATGCTTCAATCGGGAATAACTTGAGGAGCATCTTTTTATTGGGGCGAGAACCATATTCGCACAGTTCAAACGATTCGGCGTATTTGATTTTTTTGCCGACGTCTTCACCATAAATGCCAATCAGTTCAGTCCGGTACTTATTGGCTTCGGAAGATTGTCTGCGCGACCAGGAAGGGCGAATGTGTTCCACGCGTAATTCTGGTGGATTGGCCGGTGGTACTTTTGCAGCGCGTTCCGGATTTCCTCCCGCGCCCCCTTCCAATGATTGGGAAACCAGTTGAGCGACCGCTTTGAGTTTTTGATCGAATACATTATCAACGGCGACGACAACATCAGGCCGAAAGGGATATGGTTTTTGGAATCCATCGCTGGAGTACATAAAGACGGGATTCTTTTTTAAGCGAGGGACATCGGGGCAGAAGTAGGGGACCGTGACCATAAAGGCGGCGTCTTGAACCAGTACGCCGACGTATCGATGGTCAGGATGATAGTCCCAGGGGCGATGAGAAATGACCAGATCGGCTTTCCATTCTCGAATCAGCTTCACAATCTTTTTTCTGTTTTCGAGTGTGGGCAGCAATTCTCCATCGTGAATATCCAGGACTTCCGATTCGACGCCCAGAATTTTAGCGGCGGCTTTGACTTCTGCTGTTCTGCGTTGTGCCAGTGTTCCGCCCGCCATTTCAAAGTGACCGATATCTCCATTCGTCACGGAAACCAGTTTTACCTTATGCCCTTGTTGCGCCCAAAGCGCGGCTGTGCCACCATTTTTGTATTCTGCATCATCCGGGTGAGCTCCAAAACAAATAATGCGCAAAGGAGCTTTGTCTTCTGCCTGCAGAGAAGGTGTGGCGAACAGGAGGGGAGAAACGAGGAAGAGAGTGAGGCAGGTTAATTTTTTGAGGTTGAGCATCATGGTCCTTAACTCCGATGGTAACGACGGAATGAATATATTAACTTCCTTCCAAAATACCGCAGTTAATGACCAAGTGGTAGTGCTGTGCACAAAAAAAGGCTCGCCGAAGCGAACCTGATTTTGTTTTTTGAATGGGAATCGAGATTTTCTGAGTCGGGATTACTCCGAAAAACTACGAGTTGTTTCTCTTTTAGTATTGGGTTTATCGTCCGTCTTGCTTGCCGTTTCTGTGCGATTGCGGGCACGTTCTTGTGCCATACCGACTAATTGAATGGCATATTGCAATTCTGCAGAATTGAAATAAGGTGTGGAAGGAGCACCACCTAAATGTTTGACTGATTTTGATGCCAGTTGCTGCCAACTCATTTTGTTAGCCAGATGCCATGCGGCGGCTTGTCCCGCCTGTTGGTTAACGCGGCCTGTTGCTACAAATCTGAGTAGTTCCTGAAGGGCAGGGTCTTTGACCATTTCTTCCGTTTTGACCATGCGGTAGTCCATCCGCGGGGCTGGCTCTGCTTTTCCATGTTCCAGGCAGACTGATGTGTAGGGGACATAAACTGTTTTTTCAGGAGGGATTGAGAAGAACCCACCACCGGCACCGCCAGCACCACCGGCTCCTCCGAGTCCACCACCTAAGCCGCCACCCAATCCACCGCCAGCGCCGCCGCCAGCTGTCTGAGCTCCACCACCTTGGCCACCTTGACCACCTAATCCACCTCCGAGTCCACCACCACCTAAGCCGCCGCCAAGGGCACCTTGTTTCAGGACTTGAACTGCAAGAAATGTTTCAGGCAGTTTCACATTGAGTGGCTTCTCATTGTTGTTTGTAATCAAAACATTGCCACCCTTAGAACTCTTGGCAATAATTTTGACATCAACTAAACCTGATTCCATTGCATTGAAGAGATCGTCGACCTTTTCAGCGGAAGGATCATATTTCTGTGGTTTGATTGCTTTCTTCGCGGCTTCGACACTGGAGCTTAAGCAAAGTGCCAGACATCCAACTGAGAGAAACATCAATAATCGGGAAGCAGGTTTTGTGGACAACATAGAAATTGTTCCTGTGGTTCACTAAGAGACTACCACGCATGCGCGGTGTAAGAAAAGGATTTCATTGTTTATCTTGAAATAGCCATTTATTACAACTATCTCATTATTATCATCTTACAGCATATTAAACGGTGCTGGCAATAAAAAGTTGTCTTGAAAGCAAGTTTTTCACAAGTCAGAGTGACGGCTATTTATGTGGAACCGGTCAGGTAAATCAGATGACGCATCAGATTGTGACGATTATGTGGTAAATATCAGTAGCAGAACATGCAGCAGGGCGTAATAATTTTGCTGGAGTCGTCTGCATTCTGACAGATTAACGGGAAGTTGATCACTGCAAGAAATCCGGATGTTAACAATCATTAACGCTTTTGAGCTCTATGCTTGTGGGAAAGAGTCATGATTCAGGAGATCACCGCAGAAAATGTGATTTCGTATTTAAAAGCGCAACATCACCTGGAGCCTGAGGAGACTGCCACTGCAGAGGCATTGGCTTGGGGGGTCTCAAATATAGTCATCCGTATAGATCGAGAGGATGGTGCCGACTTTGTAATCAAGCAATCCCGAAAGCAGCTACGAACACAGGCAGAGTGGTTCAGCCATCTTGACCGAATCTGGCGTGAACTGGAAGTGATGCAGGAATTGCAGCATCTGCTGCCGGCGGGAGTGGTGCCTCAAGTTCTGTTTGAAGATCGAGAGAACTATCTGTTTGCGATGGAGGCCATTGATGCAGATCACAAGGTCTGGAAAGGGGAGCTGTTAGATGGAAAATTCGATCAGAATATTGCGCGAGAATTAGGGACTTATCTAAGTACGATCCATCGCCAGAGTTTTTTGAATGAACAGTACCAAGCCCAGTGGGGAGATTGGGAAATCTTCGATCAGCTCAGGATTGATCCCTTTTACCGATTCATCGTGAAAGCGCATCCGGAAATCAAAGGCTGGGTTGATGAGTTGATCGAGGAAATGTCTGCGAATCGGGTTTGTCTCGTATTAGCCGACTTCAGTCCCAAGAATATTCTCATTACTGAAGAACGAATTCATCTGGTCGATTTTGAGACTGCTCATTATGGTGACCCTGCGTTTGATCTTGGTTTTTTTCTAAGCCACCTTTTGTTGAAAGCAATTCATTATCAACAAGAGGGCGATGTCTGTATTTCGTTGGCCGAGTCATTTTGGAAGGAATACGTCAATAATCAGTCACCTTTGCCAACAGGCGACGGTTCCCAGCCTAATCAACTGGAAGAGCAGGAACTGGGGCGACGAACCATTCAGCATCTCGCGGCGTGTATGTTAGCGCGTGTAGATGGTAAGAGCACGGTTGACTATCTGCCTGAATCTTTAATGCAGGATCAGGTGCGATCATTTGCACTCTCGTTGGTCCTGGATCCTCCCGCATCACTGCAAAATGCGAATTTGCGATTGAGCGAGATGCTGAATTCCTGAAGTCCCCTCAGGTGACGGTTTGCTCGATTCCTGTTATGTTAGAGAATAGAATTAACTGTGAACTTATTTAATAGCGATAACGACAATCTGGAGAGTGTTCTGGCATGACCCAAATCGAATATGTACAAGCGCGGGAAGTTTATGACAGCCGCGGCAATCCCACAGTGGAAGTTGAGATCTGCTGTGCGAATTCACGGCCGGGGAGAGCCATTGTTCCCAGTGGTGCCAGTACCGGGAAATTTGAAGCGGTGGAATTGCGTGATCAGGATTCCGAGCGTTTTGACGGGTTGGGTGTGACTCAGGCGGTTGAAAATGTACGACGCGAGATTGCAGATCTCTTGATTGGCCAGGATGCTGCCGACCAACGTACCATTGATTCCCAATTGTGTGCGTTGGATGGAACTGAAAATAAATCACGTTTGGGAGCGAACGCGATATTAGGGGCCTCACTGGCAACGGCATACGCGGCTGCTGAGGCACAACGGCAGAGTCCTGTCGAGCGATTTGCCGAAATCTGGTCAGAATATGCTTCTGGTAAGTCCAGTAGCGATTCTCCGCAGCGGACTTCTTTGCTGGCGCAATCCATGTTGCTGCCGTTGCCGATGGTCAACATGATATCGGGAGGTCTGCATGCAGGGCGGAATCTCGATTTTCAAGACTTTCTAATCCTGCCCATTGGTGCGACTTCATATCGGCAGGCGTTCGAATGGATCGTGACTATTTATCGCCGATTGGGTCAGATCTTAAATAAAACCGGGCATGAAGGAACTCTGATCGGAGATGAAGGCGGGTACGGGCCTAAACTCAGCTGCAACAGCGAAGCCGTCAAATTTGTCGTAGCAGCGATTGAAGCATCAGGTTTAGTTCCGGGCCAAGATGTGGCGATTGGACTGGATGTCGCCAGCACACACTTTTATGACGCAGAGACAGGTACCTATCACTTGAACGCGACGGGAGACGAAGCGCTTTCCGCTGACGATGTGATCGATATGCTGGAACGCTGGGTGGATACTTATCCGATTATCAGTATCGAAGATGGTTTGGCAGAAGATGACTGGGAAGGTTGGAAGAAGCTGACCGAACGATTGGGGCACCGGGTGCAGTTGATCGGCGATGATCTGTTTGTGACCAATCAGCGTCGCTTGCAGCAGGGCATTGACAGTCAGACCGCGAATAGTGTGCTGGTGAAATTGAATCAGATTGGCACACTCTCTGAAACATTGGAAACATTGCGCATGGCCATTGATCATGGATATTGGCCTGTGGTATCGGCCCGAAGTGGAGAAACAGAAGACACCACGATTGCCGATCTGGTTGTGGCTACAGGAGCAGGTCAGTTAAAAGTTGGATCAGTGGGGCGAAGTGAGCGTTTAGCAAAATATAATCAACTGCTCAGACTGGAAGAACAATTGGCTGGGCGAGCTGGTTATCATGGAGGCGGCATTTTTTCCAGCTTGAAGTAGGAACGCATTTGCAGATCGCGATAGAACATAAGAAAAGAGCCTTCCTTTGCCAGGAAGGCTCTTTTCAATGGGATTCATCACGGTTGTTTGTAGAGCATTTAGTTGGCAGCAACTTGAGTTGCTCCTGCACTTGCTTCTGGTAACAGGTTGATATCCAGTGTTGCCAGCAATTGACCTTTTTTGTTCATAATGTGCATTTTAGCTTCGGTCGCTTTGCTCAGTCCGATTTGAGGTGTCTGGAAACCGAGTGCGGTGTCTTCCCACTTTTCGATTTTGGCTGGTAATCCCATTTCATTGATTTCCAGAACAACCATTCCCTGTTCTGTTCCCAGCCCTTCTGCAGATAATTGAAACTGTTGTCCCGCGACCAACTCCAGACGTTCTGGTTCTGCCTGTTCCTGAGTGGCTTCAGTGGCTGCAACGATTTCCTGTTCGGCAATGACGGGAGCAGCAACCAATGGTTCGTTGAATTCATTGTAAGTGACAGGAGCACAGGCAGTGATGACACACGGGGTCACGATCGGATCTGCACAAACAACAGGATACCAGGGGCGGCATACTGATGGGCATGTAGGACGGTAGTTAATGTGGCACCAGGGGCGATTCCAGTGTTTGTGACCATGATGGTGTCCCTTGTGATTAAAGTGGTGACCATTGTGATGATTGTTGTGGTGCCCATGGTGATTGTTATGTTTCACGGGTTTGAAATTCGATTTGAAAGAATGTTGTGTTGGTTTGCGATGCTGATTGAAATGATGTTTGCCGTTGAACTTCTGTGTTTTGCTGGAAGTGGTTTGCTTTTGAGTGGGAGAAAATTTGTAAGTGTTCGTTCTCGTAGAACGACTATTGTTTGTCGTGTTGTATTTTGTGTTTTTGAAGTTTTTCTGGCTGTTGTATCGGTTTGTGAACTTCTGAGTCTGCGGCGTTCGGTAGTTCTGTTTGGAAGAGACTCGCTTCATGGACGAATTTCGTTGTGAAAAGGATGATCGTTGGCCGTGGTTACGATAATTCGAGTTACGGCTGCTGTGGTAATTACTACGATTGTTGAAGGAGCGGCTCGATGAACGATTCGATGATCGCCCTGAAGACTTTCCTGAAAAACGGTTCCCAGCGGAAGCGTTTTCAGAGACTAAAACTAAGCTCAAGGTGATGCAGGCGAAGAGAGTGGCTGAAAATTTCATCGTTTTGTTCCTTATTGGTTTGATTTGATTGAGTGTTGAGTTTGTTGTTCTCACACCCCACCAAGCGGGAACGGTCAGAATCTGTTACAGCTTTTTTGGAAAAAAAGAAACAGCAAATGAACACTATTGGCCAGGCTGTTTTGGGGAATAGAGTCCGTTGAGTGCGTCCAGGTCGGCCTGAAGTGCCTGGAAAACGCGAAAAATGCTGATGGCGCCTAGAGTTCCGGCAACTGTAAGAATGCCGATGGCGACTTTATCATCCAGGTTGATCATGGCCAGCGAGGCGATACTGAGCATCGGCACCAGGAAGGCCAGCATCAAATAAACCCAGCTCAGACGTTTGATTTGTGTATAGCTTTCGGGGGCGGGCTGACCGAAATCATGGGCCGCATGAAGACGAGGGTAGATCAGATGCAGGCTGAGCCAGGTGACACCGAAAAACGGATAGCTGGCAGCAATCAGGCCACACAATAAAAGCGATCCGAGGAAGTGCAGGTAGGCCGTGATTGATAATGAGCCAATCGCATAGTGCATACTGACTGGGTAGGCGATGCCAGCAACCACCCATTCTGCAGTACAGATCAAAGCCGCATAATGCCCCAGGCGTAAACAGCGTTTTTCTACGACTGCGGATTGTGGCTCGCTTGAATCGTTGCTTGCCCTGTTTTCAGCAGCAAATCGGAGGATAGTCCAGGTGATCCAGCCAATCAGCCCCAGACCCAGAGGATAGGCGATGAGATTGATCGTAGACTGGATTTGCCAGAACGCTTCCTGTGAATTTTTTAAGTGCTCGACGATATGTTTCTGATTGTGGAAGAAATTGAATAAGCCGGCCAGGATATTCGGAATGGCTACGACCAGAATTACAAGCGGAATCTCCCAGCCTTTCAGGCGTGCAAACCAGCTGGTGGAGGGAGGATATAAAATCTGCTGTGCGCGAGGATTCAAACATAATTTCAGTTGGCTGGCAAGTTCCGCACCGGAGCTCCAGCGTTCTTCTGGTGAAGGGGCGAGACATTTCTGTAGCACCGTTACCAAGTGTTCCGGACAATCCGGCGGCAGGTGCTGTGGCATTTCATTTAAGTCAGAGCCTGATTGGCGTTGCTGGATCATCTGATTCAACAGGGAGGACCAGCCTGTTGAAATAGCGGGATCTTGAAAGGGACGCATGCCTGTGAGCAGTTCCCATAGCATGAGTCCCAGCGAATAGAGGTCGCTGCGCTCGTCGAGGCTTTCCGGTGATCTGGTATGTGTGGGATCATAGGCTTCCAGTTGTTCGGGGGACATGTAAGCCAGACTTCCGCCAAAATACGCCGCGGGCGTGGTGCCAGTGACGTGCGAACTGAAACTGATATTGAAATCAGCCAGTTTTGGGACTCCGTCCGATGTCAGGAGCACATTCGCCGGCTTAATATCACGGTGCAAGACCCCTTTCTGATGTGCGTAGTCCAAGGCTTTGGCCAGTCGGATTCCCAACCAGCAGATGGCTTCTGGCCACGAGAGCGACTTCAATGTCAGATACGTATAAGATTCCGCAGGTCGAGATTCCCCACGCAATTCCAGTGATTGATTAATTGCCGAAATGAGGATTTTCCCTGAGCGTTCTGCCGGGGCTGTTTTGCGAATCATTTCGACGACAGACTGCAGTGTGCCGCCGGGAAGGTATTGCATATATAGCAGACGGATTTTTTGCTCTGGCAGCAGGCGTTGATCAAATACTCGTACGATGTTGTCGTGATCCAGTTGTGCTAAGGTTTGTGGCTCGTCACTGGAATCTTCTGAAATTTTTAACGCAACCAGACGTTGCATCGAAGTCTGACGTGCCTGATAAACTTTGGCAAACGCCCCTTTGCCTAAGAGAGTCAGCAATTCAAAATCATCGACCGTATGCCCTGGTTGAAAATTGTGAAGTGCCTGTGGCGGGGAGTGGCTCAGCATTTTTGTGCTGCTGTAGGCATGGTCCAATTCAAATAGTTGTTTCAACTGTGCGCTGGCTGTCGGAAAAAAACTGAGATATTCCGCAGGGTCGACTTCAAACCCATTCTGGCGACGCAGATGGTACTCTTCATAGAGCAGATCAACGGGGACAGTCTCTTCCAGAAGGAGAGGGAATTCTTCCAGGTATTCTCCGATGCGTTTGGGGAAATTAAACTGCTGCCAGCGAAATTCCAGATCGATTTTAATGAGTTCGATGAGGAGAAAACGGTTGATGGGAACCGTTTCGGGAAGATATTGTTTTAATTCAGGGGGAGCTTGTTGGGCTTCCCAGTCGCCGACAAACTGTTCCATCACTTCTGTCAGCGCAGCGAGACTGTCCTGGCTGTCTGTTGTATTCAGATGTGGCGACGGTTCCGACAACAAAGTGGTCCTGAATTGATGAACACAGTTCTGAGATGATTCCGGTGAATAATTCAGTAGATGACTTGGCCCGTCAATGGTATAAAGGGGCTAATCAATCCACCTGAATGGGCATCATAGTAACCGATGATGCGTCATGTGGAAAGTAGAACGCGCCAGACTTGAATGACTCATTACAGGAAGTGTGAAGTTTTCATGACGACTGACATCGAAGAATTGATCAGCCAGATTAAACAGGGGAGCGAGCCGGCTTTGCTCGAATTTATCGAAGCGCATCGTGCCCCTTTGTTAGCCTTTATCAACAAAAACATGAGTGATGGGCTCAAAAGCAAAGTCGAAGCTGCTGATATTCTGCAGGAAGCATCGCTGAGCGCGGTCGAGTCATTGTCACAAATGGACTTTGAGCAGAAAACGCCTTTTAACTGGCTGTGCCATCTCTCTGAGCGGCGGATTATCGATAATCACCGGAAATTCTTCCAGGTGCAAAAGCGGGCAGCAGGACGAGAAGTCAAACAACGATCTCCCAGTGATGGAGAAGGTCAGGGATTTATGGATTTGCTGATCGCCAGCATTACCAGTCCCAGTCAGGCATTCTCACGCGGCGCAAAAGAAATGAAATTATTAATGGCGCTGGAAAGCTTACCGGAAGAGAATCGAGAAGCGATCCGCTTAAAGTATGTCGAAGGGCTCCCAACCAAAGAGATTGCAGCTCAGTTGGGGAAGTCCGATGTTGCGGTTCGCGTGATGCTCAGTCGATCGATGGTGAAACTGCAGGAGCTGTTGATGCATGAAGACGAATTCAAGAGCATGCTCGGGCAATGAACTGGCTTACTCTGCATCTTCTTCGTCGTTTTTGGGCGCAAGTTCGTCGTTGATGCGATCAATCATTTGCCGCAGTCGTCCCAGATTTTTCCGGTTGAATAGCAAAGAAATTCGAGGCAGGTCGGCTAAATGGTCGTCGTCTTTTTCCAGCTCATGTGTTTCGACTTTGGTGATGATACCTGATTCCAGGATATCTTTGAATTCATTATTCAACTGTTCAACAAATTGATTGCTGGGTTCAACATGTAGCCGCAGTACCAGTCGGCCTTTGACATATCGCATACTGTTGTAGACGCTGTAAAAGCCGATGACTTCATCGACGGCATCCTCAATGTTATCTGTGACATAAAACAGAGATAAATCTTCCTCTGAGATCAACTCCTGTTTTAACAGATTGTTTTTCAGGAATAACTCCCATTCTTTCCAATAGGTCCCTCCTGGAACATCTAAAAGAACGATGGGCATCGGATCGCGTTTTCCGGTTTGGACCAGGGTGAGTGTTTCGAAGGCTTCGTCTAACGTGCCAAAACCACCGGCACAGCAAACGATGGCGTGGACTTCTTTCACGAAAAGCAGTTTGCGGGTGAAGAAGTAGTTCAGGTTGACCAGCTTTTCGTCTTTATGAATGACGTAATTCGGCTCCTGTTCGAAGGGCAGTACAATGTTGACACCCATGGACATATCGGTGCCCGCACCGACATGGGCTGCTTCCATGATTCCCGGACCGGCACCGGTTACAGTCATCCATTTTTCTTCGGCCATGCGGCGACCGAATTGAAGCGCCTGCTGGTAGGCAGGGTCATCGGGCAGAGTTCTGGCAGATCCGAAAACGGTGACTTTGCGCTGCTTGCGATAGGGGGTGAATACTTTAAACGCGTATCTGAGTTCTTTCAGGGCACGGTCCAGGATCTTGAGATCGCCACGGGTAGCCTGATCTTGTTGCAGTTTATCGGCGGTTTCTTTGATGCTGGCGACGATGGAATCGAACGGATAAAGCTCGGGGCTGTGCTCGGTAGGGAGTACATCAGACTCAGAGACGCTGGGCCGCGTTTTTCGATATTTCCTCGACATGAACTATTAATCCTTTAACACAACTGGTCGAGTTGTTTGATAGAACTCTTGATCTGATCTAACCCATCAAGGCATCCAGAGCTTCATCTCTGGTTTCATAAATCGCCCAAAGTGTGTCTAACGCAGTGATTCTCAGTAACTCATTTGCCATTTTACTGGCGCCACATAAAACTAATTCCCCGCCTCGACTCCGAACATGTTTATGGCATCGTAATAAGAGGGCGAGAAATACAGAACCGAAGTAGCTGACATCACTCAAGTCAAAAACGACCATGGGAATTTCTACTTCCTGTAACGGAGCCATTACGATGTCGGCTGCCTGTTCAATCAGGTCCCAACTCATTGACTCGACATTACTGGCGGGAATGATTACGACTGTGTTTCCATGCCATTCCAATTGAAAGTCGTCGTGGTAGTTCGTCATGTAGTAATTCCGCAGTGAATAAAACATTCGATGGGTACAGAAATCTTATGATTTCTGCCCATAATACTGTTATCCAGGGAGAGAGAACAGGCTTCAAGTACCTCAAAAACAAGATTTCATACTTAACGGCCTGTAAACAGTCTTGTAGAGGGGCCTGAGTGATGAGTTTGCCACCAATTCATCCAGATTTTTGCTTGTTCAAAGTGCTGCAACTGTGACTTCAACTCGATAGGTTGCTCAGAAGCAGGAACCAGTTTGTCTAAACTGCTTAAAATTTCTTTGAGGGCGAGAAGATTGCGTTCCGTCCATGCCTGTTGAATCAGAGGTTCGACAAATCGTGTTTGGCCGGAATTTCCCATTTCACGGACCGCATCAATGCGAATGGAATTGCGAGTATCGTTTGATAGTCGCACTAGTTCCTGCATGCCTTCAATATCACCCAGGCGACTCAGGGCGGCGACCGTTTCAAAACGGACACTTTGATTGGAATGCGTCAGTTTTGATCGCAGAGACGGTGCAGGTTGCTGGTTCTGTGTCGCGTTTTGAATACCATTGATGGCAATCGGATTATGGCAATGGCCAATGGCTTTGATGGCCGCGAGTTGGACGGATTCATTCTTATCATCGAGTAGAGGGAGTAGCCAGATTGCAAATTGTGGCAAACCGTGTCTACCAAAGTACTCACACCCGAGGATTCTGATGTCAGACCAGTTATGGTTGACTGCCAGCAATGCAAGTTGAGCCGACTCGTCATAATTGTCTTTTGAAATCGCTGACATCACAATCCGCCAGACAAGGCGATCCTGCTCATGAGTCAACAGCTTTCGGAGACGTTTTATAACCACAGGGCTTAAGGACACGTTTTGAGAGTTCAGTAAGAGTTGTTGGGCGCCTTTCCTGCGATCCGTGACATGCGCACTCTTTAGTTGATTTAAGGCAGCATAATTCGAATGCAGTTCAGGAAGCAGATCGGTGTAAATCTGATCGGGAAGTTCAATAGATGTTTCCAGGATCAATTTCTCCAGGATTCCCAGTTCGTCATGAGAGATATTTGCGAGTTCTTGAAACGCAATTTGATACTGACTTGATTCTTTGGGCTGGTTGATGAGCTTTTGAAAGTAGGCCTGGATTTCTGCAACGCGAGTTTGATTCACTTCCCCCGATTTTTGCAGGCCCGTTTGTAAGAGCTGATTCCACAAGCCGGCTGGGAGTTGTTGTGATTGAATCAGTTCTCTGACAGCGGCAATACGATCAGCCTTGGGAGCTTCGATTGAAATGGAACCGCTTGTACCTGTACGGTTCGTTAACTGGAGAATACTTTTTCGCCGTGTTTTATAAACGCTTTCCTGAATCCCTTCCAGGAGCAGTGGGATGGCAAGTTCATCAGGCCATTGGCTGATGGAATCAATGACCGCATTTTGCACATTCGTGCTACGGTCATTCAAGAGCGATCGCAATAAAAGCGCTGCTTCGGGCGAAGGGGATTGTCCCAGACCTTTGGCCGCCGCGAGCCGTACCGATGCCGAAGCGTCTTTGCTGAGTGGAGCCAGGTAGGGCGCTCCCCAGGGAGTCAATCCAATGGCTGCTGAGATCCGGGCGCTTTCCTGAGGACGCTTTGCCTGTTCTTCCAGCTGTTGAAGTGCTGTGTCCGTTCCGAGAAGTCCCAGGTGCTCTATGGCTTGATTTTGAACCAGATGGTCAGCATCTTTTAACTGTGATATCAAAATCGCTTCCGCATCCGGATGACGGACTACGGCAGCCCAATAGCCAAAATTGGTGCGCATCCGAGAATCAGAATCCCAGCGAACCTGGGTGATATTTTCAGGCCAGACGGAAGCCTCATATTCTCTAGATTCTTGCTGTGAGCGACCGGCAGTCGAAAATTGGTTCAGATCGGCATAAAACCAGAGTCCATGAATGATGCAGGCATCCATGGCTGTCCGTCGTAATGTTTTGGGAAGACGTCTCTTGTTGTCACCAACGTCCAGGGATTGTTCTAATGTTGGAATATTTGCTGGTGAGATAAATCTTGCTAAACCGCAATATAATTCGTTGCGGAGTTCCATTGAGATGTCGGGGCGCTGCAATGCTTGTGTTAATCTGTGTTTTGTGTCGAGGGGAATGGCATCCGCTTGGGATAGTACCAGCGAGAGGCCATTGATGGCTGCATGTTTCATGGCAGGCGAGAGTGCAGTCAACTTCGGTTTGGATTTGTCCGGGACGGGTTTCTCGGTCTCTTGGAATGAGAAAAAGTCAATCGGCTGTTTGTGTTGTTGATTCTGAGGTGTCTTTTTCTTTGATGGATCAGAGGTTGGATGTTCGAAAACGATTTTTTCCAGAGTCGGGATGGTTTCGGTTGCTGATTGGGGAGAAATGGTGGCCCATAAAATCGTTGCGTTCCAGCCAGCAATTGAGTCCTGTGCTGAAAGTTGTTTCAGCTTGCTGATTTTTTCGGAGTATTGCCTGGAATCCGAGTCCGCAGTCTGCGAGTCAGTTCGGATAAAAAATTCTTGTAATGTATTAAAAGACCAGCTTTCTTGTTTGGGGAGGGGCGTTTCCACAGTCTGTTTTTCAGTGGTTGGCGGCGGATCTTTTGGTTGATTTTGTTTGGTAGAATCTTTGGAATCTGTCACTTCCGGAGCTTTCGTAGCGACGGAGGGAAGTTCTGTTTTCTCGCTTTCAGACAAGAACTTGCCCGGTTCTAATGTTCCAAAGACCCAGCGATGGATGTCTAACGGGGCTGTTCTGTTCGTTTCAGCGTGTGTTTGTAGGGTTTTCCATTCTTCAAAAGCCGACCAGTGGTCGTTGCGGCTCCACAAATCCTTGGATAAATAGATTTGGAGTCCTTTCAGTTCCTCGGAGACTGCCGGAGTCTTTTTCTCTTTGAATGGGATTGGCATCTGTGCCTGCTGTACGTTTTGGAGCAGACTTTTCTGGCAACCAACAGGAAGCGCGCAGCAGATCAATAAACCCATGAGAAACAGGCATTGAAGGAACTGTTTCAATGAGATCGATAGGGAATCGATGTTTCTTCCGCGAGGAGGAGCAGAATTCATTTGAGAGTAGGGAGTGGTGAAGGAAATCGACAGGAGAGAAAGAGAGAATTGAGGCTTGGACTTTATCAAAAATTGGGTTTGGGCAGAAGAGCATTCTGATGGCTTGGACGGAAGCAGAAACAGATTCAGGCAAGTAACTCAGAATCGAGTTAGATCAGTTGCTTTACTGTTTTGTATAGAGTGGGTATTTTTAACTAGGCGTGGTGTACATGTGGTTTTTTGACCTATTGATGTTATTGTAGAGGCTTGAACTCTGCAAAATTCTCTGTCATGCTCGTGTCCTATTTTGCTTAAGTTCTCAGAAACAACATTTCTAATAAAGGGAGATCGAAACCGATGTTGCGGAAAATGCGACCAGGATTATTGGCTTTGTTTGTGCTTGTTGGATTGTCAGCAGTACAGGCTGAAGAGACAGCGAAGTCCGGAACACAGGGGGCCGCTGAACTCAATACGACCATTCCGGTCAAAATGGACTATCTGATTTATTTGCCGAAAGATTATGAGCAAAAAGAAAAATGGCCGCTGGTGTTATTTCTGCACGGTGCAGGGGAACGCGGGGACAATCTGGATCTGGTTACCGTGCATGGGCCGCCAAAACTGGCCAAAAGCGGAAAGCAGTTTCCCTTTATTGTCGTTTCTCCCCAATGCCCGAAAGACCAACTCTGGCAGCCAGTCGAGTTAACCGCCTTGTTAGATGAAGTGGAAAAGAAATATCGTGTCGATAAAGATCGCATTTATGTGACCGGATTAAGCATGGGCGGGTTTGGGACATGGTCTCTGGCCGCTTATACTCCTTACCGGTTTGCGGCTTTGGTACCCATTTGTGGCGGGGGAGAAAAATTCTGGGTTAAAAAAATCAAGCATGTCCCGATCTGGGTGTTCCACGGAGCTAAAGACGGAGCCGTCCCCCTGGAGCGTTCCCAGGTACTTGTGGATGTGTTGAAAAAAGCGGATGCGGATGTTTCTTTCACGATTTATCCGGAAGCAGGCCACGATTCGTGGACGGAGACGTATAACAATCCGAAGGTTTACGAATGGCTGCTGCAACAGAAACGAAAGCCCGAATCAGAGGTGAAAGCAGCTGAGAAAAAAGCGGAAGAGGCCCGTAAAGCGAAACGAGCCGCTGCCAAAAAGAAATAAGAAACGGCTGAGTGGTGTTATTGGACCAGACCTTTGGTCAATTCCATGAATGCTGTTTCCAGATTGATTTCCTCTTCGCGGAACAAGTTCAGCTTGAACCCCTCATTGATCAACAGCGAGGGAAGGAAAGTATAATCTTTAACATCATTTTGCAGAGTGACCAGCATGACATTATTTTGGATTTCAATGTCTGATACCAGATCATGAGACTCAAGCAGGGCGGCGGCTTTTTCTGTATTTTCGCTCACGCCGACGTAGAGCAGAATCCGCTGCCTTGCTTTTTTCATGACTTCGTCCACGTTATCGTCTACGATCAGATTGCCTTTTTCGATCATTCCGACGCGCGTACAGACGTCAGCCAGTTCGGGCAGAATGTGACTGGAGACGATCACTGTTTTCTTGAGTTCTCCTAGGCGTTTCAGTAGATTGCGGATTTCGATTCGCGCACGTGGGTCGAGACCACTGGCTGGTTCATCGAGCAAAAGAACCTGGGGTTCGTGCAGCAGGACGCGCGCCAGGCCGATGCGTTGCGTCTGTCCGCGAGAGAGCTGATTAACCATCGCGTCTCGCTTGAAGGTCATGTCGACCAGTTCCAGTTTTTCTTCGCAGACTTTCCGACGCTGTGGTCCTTTGATTCGGTAGGCGGAAGCAAAAAATTCAAGATATTCCAGAACGGTCATATCATCGTAGACACCAAAGAAGTCAGGCATGAAGCCGACGAGCCTTCGGATTTCTTCGGGATGCGTATAGATCGATTTCCCACAAACGTATGCTTCACCGTAATCGGGGCTGAGCAGTGTGGCGATCATCCGCATGGTGGTGGTTTTACCGGAGCCATTGGGGCCGATAAAACCAAAGACATCGCCTTCTCCCAAGCTCAGGTTGATATTGTTGACAGCGATCAAGTCGCCATAACGTTTGGTTAAATTGCGTGTTTCAATCACTCTTTATCGCTCCCGGAAGGTGTGTCCTTCTGATCCTTCGGCTGATCGTCTTTTTTATCCAGCGAAGGTAATTCATATTGGATGTCTGTTGATTTCTTAACGGGGATGACCACTCTAATATATGTACTTTGTTGCTTCTGATCGAGTTGTTGCTCATCAATTTGCACCTGGCTGAGTGGCGTATCCAGTCTGGCGAATAAAACGGCTCTTCCCAAACGTAATTGCTCGGACAGATCCAGTTGTTTTGCTGAGAGATTTGAAAGCCTGGTATATCCAAAGCCGCCTGACATTTCGTAGTAAGACAGCATTTTCAGGATTTCGTATGTGTTTTTGGAGAACGGGTCATAGTCGGTTTGCACGGTCACAATAGTGGCATTGTGCTGCCCTTTTTGTTCAATCCGGCGCGAGACGGCTCGGGTCAGGTATCCCTTGATGTTTCGTGATTCAACTCGGGAGCTATTAATATCCCAGGTCTGATCGGAGGGAATGAAAGAATCTTCAAGCTGATCGGGCTTTACAATCGGCAGATAGACTCGATTTCCATAGGCAAGCACCCACTCTTTCAGGGGACCCGAAAACTGATGTGTGAGTGTTCCAGAGAGTTGGCCTAAACTGTTTCCCGTCAGACGAGACTCGAGCAGATTGGGGTTTTGACGAGACCAGTCAGCTCTGAGACTCTTTGTGCCCCATTTTAGAATCGGTAGATTTGTGATGGACTGAGATTTTTCTGAAAATTGATAGGCGGGGCCTGTAATAGTTCCTTCCGCAGACCGGTACATGCCCGCGAATGTAGTTTCTGGTAAGCCATTCCAGCAGAGCTGAGTCGGAAAGTACTCGACCGGAGTTTGTGTTCCAGGAGAAGTTGAAGCAACATTGACCTGATACCGACGCATTTCGGGACTGTATAAATTCAGGTAAAAACGCCCTCGCAGTTGACCGGTTGAGGCATCGTAGTCAACGAGGTTAAGCTGAGTTGACTGCAGGGTAGTGCCATTGTCATTTTGGGCGGTGGTGATTCCCCAGACGGCTGCCAGCAAAACAATGACCGGGAACGAGATCCAGGTAATATGCGGTTTCTTCAGAATGCGATGGACCAGAAAATAATCGAGCGGTCCCACCACCAGGAGATAAAACAGAACCAGCGCCATAACCCACCAGTGAGAGGGTCTGTTGACATCCGGAAAATTCTGCTGTGAGTGGATAACCTGCGTTTCCATTTCAGAAATGCCGGTCTGTGAAATTCGTTTGCCTAGCGTATCATTCTTTTGAACGCTGGAAGCAGTCTGCCTGGTTCTGGTCGCGAGTTTCGTACAAAGATTATTCAAACCTTCCCAGTTGACGAGGGGGCTGGTATTCAAATCCAGAGCAAGAAATGTGACAACACCCAGTCCGAAGGGGACCCGAACCAGCAGTGGTCCATCCAGGGAAGTAGCCAGGACCTCGCCGGCATCGATTTCAATCCGGGCGGCTGTCGCAACACCTCGAATCCGCGAACGAACAGCGGCAAATAATTCCAGGCTGCTTAACTCTCGGACTCGATTCTTACCGCTGACTTTCACCGGTACCCATTTTGCAAATTCACTTTTCTGATAGGCTTCCACGTCGTTCCCGACACAAACAACGAGTTGGCCTCCATTGGCGACCCAGTTTCGGATAGCCCGATTTTTATCAGCGCTGACCGAATAATCTGAATCTACTATTAATGTATCGAGAGAGTCATAACCATAAGAGGTTTCAGGCAAGACGGACTTGTTTGAAATCAACGTGGTGAACTGGCTCTGGTTTTGATCGATCGTTTCCGATGCCTGGCTTGAAACAGGATCGAATCCGGGAATCGAACCGATCGTTGCCCAGAGCTCTGCCGATTGCTCCAGGTCGACCGCCGTGAATTTGTTCGCAGACGATTGGGGGGAATATGTGAATTCACGGAGGATCGATTGTGTTTTTACATCGCGGAGCCGAATTTTAATCGGGCTGTCGAGTAAACCGGATTTGAATTGGGAATACAGCTGAAAATCACCCTTTTCGGAGAGTGAGTAGACTTTCGAGGGAACTTCTGTCGGGTTGCCATCGGGTGACAGCGCAACGACAGAGAGTTGCAGATCCAGCGGCACATTCGTCGTCAGTTCAACAGTCACCGGAACCCAGCGGCCAACTTTATAGAGGCCATCAAAACCGACCTGGATACTTTTCACTTCAACGGGCTGTATTTCTTCTGCTGCAAGAGCGGGCTGGCCAGCATTGAGTACAAGCAGAAGCAATGAGAAGATCGTATTGATTTGAAATAAAAGAGATGATTTCATGCGTTTTTTTTCTGATTCCGTCTGTTGAAACGTGAATCTCAGGAATCAGTTTTTGAGAATGACAGAGCGCTTTCAATTCGCAATAAGGCCGAATTGCAGCGGTAAAATGAAAACAAATATATAATCTCGTATTATGTCTAGAGCAGGGACCAGTCTCAATGCATTGCCTTTACAAATAAGGGGTTTCCACAGATTAACCTGTTCTTCATTCAGTCTGTGCTCGTCAAATCAGTCAGTAGGGTACCAAATTTGTCCAGTGCAATTTCCGGTATGGTGTGCGGACCCATAAATTCGGAAAAATCAACCGTGAATTGATTTTGCTCGAACATGTCTTTCAGCCAGATTGCCCCTGCGAACGGGAGAATGGGGTCCTGTTTGCCATGGCTTTGCTGAATGGGAAACTTTTCTGATTTTGCCGCCATGGATGTCCATCTCTGTTCACATAGCAGAGTGCTTGACCAGAGAACCAGTGCTGCCGGTGGCTGAGGCAGGCTTAAGGCGACTTCGGTTGAGATGATCGAACCTTGTGAGAAACCGGCCAGCACAATCTGAGAGAGGGGTAATCCCGATTCTGCTTGTAGCTCATCGACGAATTCTCGGAATTGTTGAGCCGCTTCTAAAAAGCCATCGGGGGTTTTGTCTCTCTGGTCCCGAATTTTTCCTGAGGTAATGGAGGCATTCAACTCTGCAATATCCAGCATCCACCAGGCGCGACCACCGGGGATCCCCATCTCGATCAAGGAGAGAGGTGCTGCTGGAAAAATAAAGCGAACCTGCTCAGCGAGGGCAGGAGTTCTGCCCAGAATTTCAGGTCCGAACGGGACCAGATCATCTCCTGGTGCACCGAATCCGTGGCTGACAATGGAAATGATTTTCGGGGATTGTCCGGGGGGAAGTTCATCATAAATCTGGCAAGTGAGCGGGCCAATAGTTTTGGTTGTAAGGGGCATGGAATCCTGAATCTTCCGAAGTATTTGTAAGGGCTTTGTTTAAGGTTGATTTGCGCGATACCCGGTTATTGTGCCGAAGTCAGAGAAGTTTGGCAATTGAATGAACGGGACTACGAGTCAAGTTTACATGCGTCTGGGCATCAAATTGATCTGATTGTCATCGAAATCGCACCAGATTTCTCTGGAACCGTTTCCGGTCCAGATTATTGGTTAAACAATTTTATGCAGTAACTACTCTATGGGAAAGTGTTTATCGGTGCCGTGTTTGCCATCTTCCATTTCAGGAACATGCTTTGCCTTAGTAAGAGTCATTCAGAATGAAGAGTCTATCGCAAAGAGGAGCCACCAGCTGTGAGCTGGTTTTATCCACATGAAGGGAGAATGTGATGTTTCAACAATACCTATACCGGGTGAGTCTGGCGGCGCTGTTGATCCTTGTCGTCATAGAGAATAGTACTCTGTACGCTCAGCAGACTTTGAGTCCGGAATTGATTGGCGGGAAGCTCAATCGTGATTCCTATACTCTGTGCCGAGAAATTCGAACGAAGTTTCGCGGAATCAGAGGGCAACGTACTCTGTTTAACAAAGCTTATGACATTCACGAAATGGCGGACGAGATTCACCGGATGATTATCTTAAATGCGCCAGTTCAGGGCATGGACCAGGCGTTATCTGATTTAAATCTGTTAGTAGATGATCTGGATCAAACTCTGCGGGCAGGTAGATTGCCGGTTCTGCGTGATCCCGTGATCAAACCAACCGGACCGAATGGTTATGTGTTCTACGGTGGGAATGGTTACCCACAGCCCTGTTTTCAGTGTCAGGGGTTTCCTTACCGGATGGTACCGGAGCAAAATCTACATGCGCTGAATCAGACGCTCAAGGAAATGAAATATTCGATTGATCTGTTGCAAGCCCAGTATGCACCTCATCCACAAGCTCTGCCAGAAAGAAGGTTATTTCCCACTCCTCGCTCCGGAGCGCCCTTTGAAACGGAACGGGAACAGCCATCAACGCCACTTCGTCAGCCTGAAGCACTTCAGCCCAAGTATGATTCCCGTTGGAAGCCTTCGCGTAAGGAGCCTTCCGTGTTTCCTCCAGCGATTCCTCCCAATCGCTCCGTCCCTTCCAAGCAGGGGCCTGAATTTCTTCCGCCAACGCCTACTGCGGGGTGACTGTGATTGAAAGCCGGATTGATGAATTCGCGATGAAGAACCAGCAACACTTGTGTTTTTCCAGATGATGTATCACACTACTTTCGAGTTTCGAATGTACGCCGATCATGTTGCTGGAAGGATACCCAAGATGGATTTTGATGCTGAGGAAGTGACGGCGTACCTGCATCAGCACATTCCAGTCACACGGGCCATGCAGATTCAAGTGTTGCCGGAAGCAAAGGACATTCTGAAGCTGAGTGCCCGATTGGCGCCGAATCTGAATCATCAGGAAACGGCTTTTGGAGGCAGTATTGCCAGCCTCGGCATTCTGGCGGGTTGGACCTTCATCCATCTGCGACTGAGGGCAGACGGTCACCGTTACAAAATCGTGATCCAGAAAAGTGAGATGGAATTTCTCAGGCCGATTGAATCTGACTTCCTCGGCGAATGCCCTTTTCCAGACGATCAACTCTGGGAGCAATTTTACTCCGGATTACAACGCAAAGGGCGCGCCCGGATTGAACTGCAATCACACGTGACGCTTCATGGCGAAGTTGCCGCTGTGATCAATGGAACCTTCGTGGCGAAGCGGCTGGAATCATCTTGAAATCAAAGGTTAAGGCTGCTCAGGCTTTTCCGCTGAATCAGGGTTTATATTTAATGTCGTCTGTTCGAGTGATTTATCCCCATAAAACAGATGCACGTCTCTCTGAGGAAATGCAATTTCAATTCCCGCTTTGTTGAATTCTTCGTGGATGGTGGTATGCAGTTCATGTATTACCAAAAGCCGATTTTCGAGATCGGGCAGATAAGCACGAATGGTTAAATCGAGTGTGCTGTCTCCAAAAGATTCGAAGGTGATACTGGGGACAGGATCTGACAGAACCAGTCGATGGTTGGTGATGATCTTCATTGCCAGATTAGAGGCCTTATTCGTATCAGTACCGTAGGCAACTCCCACGGTGATCGTGATGCGATTGACAGAATCAGTCAGAGTCCAGTTCAGCAGTTTACCCGTAATAAATTCCCGGTTGGGGACGATGTATTCTTTGCGGTCCCAGTTGGTAATCGTGGTGGCACGCATTCGGATCCGGGAAACGACACCAGTAATTTCATCTACGGTGATGATATCGCCGACGCGAATTGGCCGTTCAATCAGCAGGATCAGGCCGGATACAAAGTTGGCAAAGATTTCCTGCAGTCCAAAAGCCAGACCGAACGTGAGCGCGGTTGCCAGCCATTGTAGTTTTGTCCAACCTAAGCCCAACGTTGAAAAGACAATGAAAATTCCAATCAGGGCAATCACATAGCGGGCCAGACTGGTGATGGCATATTTCACCGGTGCATCCAGAGGGAGTCGTTGTAGCACCAGAAATTCCAGAAACCCGGGAATGTTTTTTGTGGCGATCACAGCAAAGATGGCAAGGATGAGTGCCACCATGACGTCCAGATAGGTGACGGGCTCTAGTTTTTCGACGACTTTTGTAGTCAGAGTTCCCTTGTCATCCGTGCTTTCTTCCACAGTCTGCGTGGTTGTGAGCCAGACTCGATTTTCAAACGTATCCAGTCGATTAAAGGCAGGCAACGTATCACCCCAGATCCAGATAATTCCCACCAGGAGGACCACGCTCATCGAGGCATTGATCAGCTTTTTGATCTGAGAAGAAATCTTTGTCAGGTCAAAGAGGTTTTCCTCTTCAATGGTAATACCTGTGATTCCCGCGATCGTTGCTTCTGTGCTGGTGTCCTGAGGTTCTTTGCGGAGTGCCTGCAATCGTTCCTGATTCTGTTTATAACTCAGTTGGCGGTGGTGAATCAAAATCCAGCGCAACAGTAATGCTCTGAATAAAATGACGACTAAAAATAACCAGAGCGTCACGAAGATCAGATGAAACAGACTCATCGCTGTAAAATAAAAACCGATGAGCGTTAACATGATGAGTGAACTGGGAATGACGAGTGTCGAGAAATAAATGAGGAATTTGAATCGGTCGTACCAGACTTCCTGATTGTAATTCAGAATTGATTGAAAGAGACCGGAGCGGGGATGAAAGACCCGGCGGGCAAAGATGGTATAGACCACCAGTAAAGCCACAAAGAAAAGACGTTCCAGGAAGTCCTGATTCCGCTCGACTTCTTTCCCATGCAATAAAAGCGTGACAAACAGGAGTGGGATTGAGAACGGGATCACCCAGCGAATATTTCTGCGGACGTAGGAGACGGTTTGCTTATACCAGCCAAAATGAGATTCACCGAGACCTAAGGGGCGACAGATTTGTCGAATAAGTTCCCAGAAAAATAACAGCCAGCCCACTTGTCTCAAGCTGTATTCAACGGCTTTCACGAAAATCGGTGCATTGGGATTGCTGCCGATTCTCCAGGCGAGGAACCAGATAAAACCCGGCCAGACGATGGCGATAAACAGCGTGAGAAAAGCGACCCGTGCGGTAATTGCAAATTTGCGGAAATTGCTTCTGATAATTTCTTTGTTAATGATGCGCAATTGCTGCCGCACATTATACGCCAGGTAGATCAGGCTCAGAAAACAGAAGAAGGCGGTTCCATAAATGACCGGATTTTTTATGATATCCTGCTGGATGGCCTGGAAGAGTTGTTTCCAGTGTGTGGGGGAAAAGAGCCATTTGAGTGAGCCGGGAATTTGTTTGAACTCGGAGATGGAAATGGGAGGGGAACTTCTGATCCAGAAAATACGCTCTTGGATATAGTCTGAATAGGTGTCAGTCTGCTTGATCAGCTCTTCTTCGGCAACATGCAGGTTCACTAACTTGTCGAAATAATTATTGTTACTTTTGATAAGGGTGTCTAAGTATTCTTTCTGCTTCGCCAGGGTTTCTTCGACAATATTCTGGAGATTGATTTCCTCTTCTTTGGTTAGCTTTCGTTGACTCTCTTTGATGATTTCCGCTGTTTTCGCTTCGGCTGTGGGAAAATTTGTCCATTCTTCATCCAGTTCATATCGTCTTAGATTCACTTCGCTAGAGAGCGCGCTGCCTTTCTCAATGTTTTGATGGTAGCTTTCAATATCGGGAAGTGATGATTGCTGATTTCGGAGCTGTAAACCAATGGGGCCTGTTAAACCAATCGATTTCACTTTTTCTCTGGTGGAAGTGAATTCTTTTTTAAGTTCTTCAAGGGTTTTGCTTGTTTGTGAATATTTCTGATCAATGGCTTCGATTTTGTGATTGAGCGACTGGATCTCTTCGGCATACTTCTGATTTTTTTCAGCCAGTGGTTGTAAAAGCGGATGGGTGGCAAACACTTTGGCTCTGGCTTCCTCGACTCGCATTTGGGATTCAATGGCCCGTCTGCTTTTGATCTGCTCTTTTAAGGCGTCGATCTCGTCTTTTTGCTGTTTAACGAGCAGCTTTAAGTAATCCTGATTGATTCGAGGGTATCCGACCGTTTCCTCTGCGTCATACGAACTGAGCTCGTTCTTTAAAGCCGGCTTTTCCGCTTTCAGAAGATTCAGACGCGTTTCAAGTTCTTTTTTTCTGGCATCGGTTACTGCAGCCGGTTCATCTGCAGGAGCGGGGACTGCTAACTGTTTTTGAATTTCGCTCAGCTTTTCATCAATTTCGCTGACACGTTTTATGGCTTCTTTCTGACGGTTGGGACGACGAGCGATTTCTGCATCCCAACTCGCCAGCTTCTGTTTTGCTTCTTCCAATAGAGGCTCTGCCTGGACCAGCATCTGTTCGAGTTGGGGTAGATTTTTGATTTGTGCGTAGGAAGGCGCCGGTTTTCTGCTCAAGCTTTCAATTTTGGCTTTGAGATCATTCAGCCGCTGCATCGCATTTTGAGTATTGGTTGCGTCGTTGATCGCGGCTTCTTGGAAATCATCTGCTTTCTTTAGATTGGCCAGTGCCTGATTATAAAAGTCGATTGCTTTTTTCTGATTCTCCTCGGTCAGGTCTTTGATTTCTTTGACCTGATCGATTCGCTTTTGAAGGTCCTCAGCGGTGATGGTTGGTTCATCCTGAGATGAGCCGTTTTTTGATGGTTGAGGAGTTGCCTTGGAGGGAAGTTGCGCTTGTAATTCCAGGGACGAATACCAGGACAGAGCAATGACCAGGAGTAGCGATGTTTTTATATACTTACGACAATGAGTCATACGGAATTTAACTTTGTTTGAAATAAAGCGGGTAATCTAATACAGGTAAGAGCTGCCGTTCCTGCGAGCGTCAGTTTAGTTGGTCGGGGCTCTCTTGAGCAAGGTGTGATGCCTGATCCCTTTGTGAAAATGCACATTGTGATGCAATCTTTTTCTGGTTTCGAAGCCTCGCGATTGGACAACGCAGATTTGCTGCTCATGGGAGGTAGACCTATCCGTTTTCAGAGTCAAATCAGAGGATGATTTTGCGAAGACTGTCATCGATGGGAATTGCAGCCTCATGTCTTTGGTATGTAGAGGGCGATATTATATGAACTCGGAAGTAACGAAATCGAGCAGTGTGAGCAACCTGGGGTACGTAGACGTGTGTTCTGGGGAGAGAGACCGAGTCTCAATAAGGATTTGAGACGAAGTGTCTTGTCTAAGAAGTGCAAAGTTCCTGAAAAGAAAAGACTTGACATATTCCAGGTAGGGGACAAATAATAACATTAGAGTTGTTTCGCGACAACTCCCCACCTTGGGACAAGCGTCCTTTTATTCCTCTTTTGGTATGGTACCAGTGCAAATCCATTCGTCTCTAATTGACTATGAAGCACAACTGCATTGGACAACACGATGTTTAATTCGTGTCTGTCTGCTGCTATCGTTGTGGAATTTGCCTTTTCCCTGGCTCCATAACCATGAAATGAGCCCGGTGGTCGCGAATAATAGCCATTGGTTGCCTTCCCATCTGGATCAATACCATGCGAATCTGGTGCAGACTCAAGCTCCTGAACAAGGCTGGCATCTGCATTTCGTTTATCTGGGGGAAGAAAAGAGTAGTGACCCTCTCAAAAAACGGTTTCCTGCTCAGCACTATTTCATTATCGGCGAGTCTTCACAGATATTGCCTGTTTGTGGATCTGCACAAACCACTTTACTGCAGCAGATGCTGGAACCTGCCAGCCTGAAATGTGCTTCTATGCTCTCGCATTCAGAGTTGCCCGCTCATCAGAATCAAGCAAAGGTCGGGCATTTCCTTCAGGCTTCCCCAAGCCAGGCACTTCATGATTTAATCAGCGTTTCTCTCTGCTGATTTCGATTCTCCCTGAAAGAATGTCGTTTACTTTTACGACCGGAATCATGCGCCGCTCAAGATTCGTTGATCGAAACACTGCATGATTCCTCTCTCAATTTCCGTTATTGCGGGAGAATTTTATAATGAAATCACGCGTCTTTTTAATCCTGACGATTGTGGTGTCAGTCATCGGAATTGGCTTTCTCTGGCCGCATCTGCAGAATCTGACAGTCGATAATCAGACTGCCGAAACAGAGGATACAGAAAGTACTGATGAACCCGAACAGGGCTCTGCTCAGATTGAACTCACAGACGAGAAGATCAAGGCGGTTCAGTTCACGTTTTCACAAGTCAAACGACAGTCGATGAATCAGGTTCGCGTTGTCCCGGGGCGATTACAGTACGATGACCGAAAGCATGTTTCAATCAAGGCACCTACGGAAGGAGTCTTGGTTGATGTTCAAGTCAAGCCGGGAGATGCTGTGAAAACAGGGCAGGTCCTTGCCGTGTTAAACAGCCCGGAAATTGGAACAGCGCGTGCTGATCTTCTCCAGAAAGCGGCAGAGTATGAACTGGTTCGCAAACAGTATGACTGGAAGTCGCTGATCCAGAATAATGTACAGAAACTCGTTGATGCATTGCTAAGCCAGCGCACGATGGAGTCGGTCGAAAAAGAATTTACGGATGCCAAACTGGGTAATTATCGTTCGCAGTTATTACCCGCTTATTCTCAATATCTGCTGGCTTTGACGATCGATAAAAAGTCGGCACCGCTGGCTAAGTCAGGTGCCATTTCTCTACAGACAAAACAGATGCGAGAAGCGGACGTCCAGGAATCCCGCGCTGCCCTGAAGGCGTTATGCGAGCAATCAATTTATGATGTTCGTCTGGAGCGAGATCAGATGCTGGCCAAGCTCAACGATGCCGAACACCGCATGACAATCAGTCAGCAGCATCTGGAGTCGTTGATCGGATCGGGGATCGATTTGAATAGCGACGATATGAAGTCCGCTGAGAAATTGTCGCGGCTGGAAATCATCGCCCCCTTTGCCGGGACGATTGAAGAACGGACCTTCAGTCAGTCAGAACGCGTCAATCGTTCGGATTCTTTATTTACTTTGGCGCAAACCGATACGCTGTGGGTTGCCGCTGATATTCGCGAATCTGACTGGGGAGCTGTTTCACTGAATGGGGGACAGGAACTGAAGGTGAAGGTCAACGCGTTTCCCGATCAGACATTCACGGCACGTTTGCATTATCTGGGGCGCAAAGTTTCTCCCACGACAAACTCGGTTCCTTTGATTGCCGAGATCAAAAATCCGGGTGGAATTCTCAGACCAGGCATGTTTGCCCAGGTCATGATCCCGGGAAAAGAGAAGGCGAATGTGATTGCAGTGCCTGCGAAAGCAGTGCTGGATGATGCTGCCCAGGAGTTTGTGTTTATCAAGGACTCCGATCGGTTGTTTCGTCGCGTTGATATTCAATCAGGATTGAAAACAGAAGACTGGATCGAAGTCGAGCGCGGTCTTGACGGCGGAGAACAGGTTGTTGAGGACGGAGCCTTTACACTGAAGTCCGAACTGTTGCTGGAACGAGAAGAGTAGTTTCTCTGCGATCATGCTTCACCTGTTTTTCTGCTTTCTGCTGGAGTTATCCTGATGCTGTCTCATTTAATTGAATTTTCACTGGCGAACCGATTCATTGTTCTGGTGCTGACATTACTCATGGCGGCTGGAGGACTCTACTCGGCCCTGCATTTACCAATTGACGCGGTACCTGATATGACGAACGTGCAGGTTCAGGTCGTCACCGATGCAGGCTTTCTTTCCCCGGTGGAAGTGGAACGCTATGTCACCTATCCGGTAGAAACATCGATGGGCGGTCTGCCTAAGGTAGAAGAAGTCCGTAGCGTTTCCAAATTCGGAATTTCGGTCGTCACGATTGTATTTGAAGAGGGCACCGATCTTTACTGGGCGCGCCAGCTTGTGACAGAACGAATCACAGCTGCTGCCGCCGATATACCACCAGGTTATGGGACACCTCAACTAGGGCCATTAGCAACCGCGCTGGGGGAAATCCTGCAATTTGAAGTTCGCGGTGAAGATTATACTCCGATGCAACTCCGCACGATGCTGGAGTGGGAAATTGCACCCAAAATGCGCGAAGTGCTGGGAGTGACGGAAATCAATACGCATGGCGGCTTCTATAAAACATTTGAGGTGCAGCCGAATCCGGATCGACTGAATAGCTATGGAATTTCATTGGAAGATCTCTTCAAACGCATTGAGGATAATAATTCGATTGCCGGCGGAGGTTATGTGGTTCATAACCACGAGCAGCGTTTCATTCGTGGTCAGGCACTGTTAAAGAACAAAAACGATATCGAAAACATTGTGGTACGCCATGATCCCAACAGCACACCCATTCTGGTACGTGATGTTGCGAATGTGGAAGTTGCTCCTATGACACGACAAGGTGCCGTGACACGCGATGGAAGAGGGGAAGCAGTCACTGGCTTGGTGATGATGCTCATTGGTGAGAATTCGCGAGAAGTCGTCGCGGCTTCAAAAGCACGGTTGGCAGAAATTCAAAAAACGCTTCCGAATGGAGTGACTATAGAGATAACCTATGATCGTTCGTCTCTGATCAGCCGTACGCTCCGAACCGTGCTGACGAATCTGGTTGAAGGCGGTATTTTGGTGATCGTGGTGTTGCTGGTCATGCTGGGCAGCTTTCGAGCGGGGCTGATCGTGGCACTCGCGATTCCTTTATCCATGTTGTTTGCGACGAACTTAATGGCGGCAACCGGTATCACCGCCAGCTTAATGAGCCTGGGGGCAATCGACTTTGGATTAATTGTCGACAGTTCCGTGATTATTGTGGAAAACTGTATTCGACGGCTCTCGATGAACAAAGCCGGGAAACCGTATTTGTCAGTGATTCGTGACGCCGCGATTGAAGTTCGTAAACCAACAATGTTTGGTGAATTGATTATTGCCGTCGTGTATCTCCCCATTTTGGCACTGCAGGGAACCGAAGGAAAACTGTTCCGTCCGATGGCATTGACGGTGTTGTTTGCTCTAGCAGGTTCGCTGGTGCTGTCTCTCACGCTGATGCCTGCACTGGCGTCGCTGTCGTTACCGAAAAAGATGACCGAGAAAGAAATCTGGTTGATTCGCTGGGTGAAGTGGATCTATCGTCCCCTGGTTTCCTGGACGATACGACGTCCCTGGATGACTGTGGGCTTGGCGTTGCTGGTGTTTTTGATCAGTTTGCCTGTCGGCAGAAATCTGGGAGCCGAGTTTATGCCCCGATTGGAAGAGGGGGATTTGCTGGTGGAAGCGGTGCGTTTGCCGAGTGCGACAATTGAAGGCTCGGTGGAAATGTCGACGCAGATTGAGAAAGTGCTGATCAAATACCCAGAAGTCAAAACCGTGTTTTGTAAAACGGGACGGCCTGAGATCGCCAATGATGTGATGGGCGTGCATCAGACTGATGTCTGGGTCATATTGAAACCTCAGAAAGAATGGCCAGAGCAGAAAACACGAGATGAGTTAATTGAGCAGATGTCTGAGGAGTTGAATCGCAGTGTACCGGGGGTGGCGTTTGGGTTCACACAGCCGATTGAGATGCGCGTGGATGAACTCGTCGCCGGTGTGAAAGCCGATGTGGCCGTGTTGTTGTACGGCGACGATTTAGCCATGCTTAGTTCTAAGGGGAAGGAAATCGAACGGGTTCTGAAAAAAGTACCGGGAGCCGTGGATGTGAAAGCGGACATTCAGTCCAGTCTGCCGACGATTCGGATTGAGCCGAAATGGGATGTGTTGGCGCGTTATGGAATGGATGCGAAAAATGTGATGGATGTCGTTTCATCGTTGGGGGGACATCAGGTCGGCCTGATCTTTGAAGGCCGCGCCCGTTTTCCGATCATTGTTCGTATTCCGCAAAAATGGCGCGAGAAAATCAATTTGTTGGAACAGTTGCCGGTTTCTAATCCGATGGGAGCCCCTGTCCCTTTGAGAGAACTGGCGGAGATCAGTTTTGAAGAGACACCTCCTTCGGTCGAACACGAATCGAATCGTCGGCGGACCTTTATTCAAGCCAATGTCAGAGAGCGGGATGTCGCCAGTTTCGTCGCCGATGCCCAAAAGGCAGTTCGAGAGCAGATCAAGCTGCCGGAAGGTTATGAAATTCGTTGGGGCGGCGATTTTGAAAATCTACAGTCTGCCAGCAAGCGACTGGTGATTATCACCCCGATTGTTCTGTTGTTGATCTTTCTCCTGTTGCACACCACCTTTCGGTCAGTCCGTCTGGCGTTATTAATCTTTCTGGCGGTTCCGATGGCTGCATCAGGGGGCATCTTTGCGCTGGCACTACGCGATATGCCTTTCAGTATTTCGGCTGGGGTGGGATTTATCGCATTGTTTGGTGTAGCAGTTTTAAACGGTCTGGTCTGGGTGAGTGCGGCTGAGAATCTGCGCGTAAAAGATCGAGTGCCCGTTCAGGATGCGACATTCCAGGCAGCGATGGCGAGGTTACGTCCTGTATTGATGACGGCGATGGTGGCCAGTCTCGGGTTTCTGCCGATGGCACTTTCTCAAAGTGATGGAGCCGAAATGCAACGTCCGCTCGCCAGTGTGGTGATTGGTGGTTTGATTACATCGACTCTGTTGACCTCATTAGTGGTCCCCGCCATTTATCCCTGGTTTGCTCCTAAGTTGATCGAAACAGAGGAGACTGAAACGGGACATCTTGAGTGAGGTCGAGGGAGTGATTCTGTTTTTATGACTGTTCAATATTGAGGAACTACGTGTTGCTGCGCGATTCGCAATCGGGCGAAAGTAGCGTGGTTCATGGCTTTACAGAAATACTGGTTTAGTAAACACATTTGAGGTGTATGCTTGTTTTTTGTTCATTTGAGGGTGGAGGTGTATTACTGCAAATAGGGCTCTGGTTCTTGAGAATGAGGGAAAACAGGGTTCTTAGATAAAAAATAACCTAGGTTTCATGAGATCGTTAGGCACTCATACGGTTAAAGCGAGAATCATGAACAAAATACCAGAAGCTGATGAAATAAAAAATCAGGATAGAATAACACAAGATGTCATTCCATTTTCTTGGCCAGTCATTCCTCTGATCGGAATCATCGTTGTCATTGTCTTTGGCGTTTTTGTTCTGATCTATGAGCTCAAGCAGGTCGCTCTCACTCGACACGTGATACATGTTGACGTCGCCAGGCAGTCCCTATCCGGTAAAGTGGCGATTGATGTATTGCAGTGCAGGCGTTATGAAAAAGACGTTTTTCTGAATTTGCAGAATCCCGAGAAATTATCCGCTTATCTGAAAAAGTGGCAGACTGCCTGGAACAAGCTTTCCATTGATACTGATTTCCTCAGCAGGCAGATTGCAAATGAGGAAGAATTACGTTTGCAGGTACTGCTGAATGAGTCTGTCAAACAATACCGTACACATTTTATGTCTGTGGTGGCGCAAATCGATTCGGGAGAGATCGATTCACCTGAGCAGGCGAATCAGGCGATGTCCCCTTTTAAAGATGGGATGCGCGAGCTGATTATGGCTTCATCCCGATTGGCTGTCGACACAGCAACCCATGCAACGAAAAGTGGAAGCGAACTTGTCTGGTGCGGAGGAATCAGTGTAGCGGTTGTCTTTTTCATGACTGTTGCACCAGGATTGATTCTGGTCATCTTATTCCGAAAATATAATCTACGACTGATGACCGCCAATGATCAGCTTCAGACTTACAATGCGGAACTGAAGCAAAGTGAAGAACTTGAACGACTGGCTCGGGATCAGGCGATTCAGGCTAAAGATGAAATAGAAGACGCTTTGAAGAAAATTGAGTCACAACGCCGAGAGCTGGAGCAGAGCGAACAGCAGTTTCGAACTCTGGTGAATAATATTCCTGGTGTTACTTTTCGTTCTCATGTAGATGAGAATCGGACATTAGAGTTCATCAGTGTAACGGTCGAAGAACTTGTGGGTTATCCTGCCACTGATCTGGTGCATAATGAAGTTCGGTCTTTTGCCAGTATTATTCACCCTGAAGATGTTGCGAAAGTGAATGCCGCCATTCGCGTTGCTGCAAAAGAGCCGAAGTCGTTTCAAGTCGGCTACCGGGTTGTGCGTGCAGATGGTCAGATTCGATTTGTCTGGGAACAGGGACAGGTTGCCGCTGACAGCAAGTATGGTGTGATGGTAGATGGCGTGGTGTTTGACGTGACCGAACGCAAGAAAGCCGAGATTGAATTGCGCAAAAGTAAGGAAGTCTTTGAACGGGCCTCTCTGCTGGATAAATTAACGGGTTTGCCGAACCGGGCGCTGTTTCATGATCGCTTGAATCAGGTGCTGCAGAAATCCCGTAGAGAGTCAAACTCAAATTACGCAGTGATCTTTCTTGATTTTGACCGATTTAAAATGGTCAATGACAGTATGGGACACGATGTCGGCGATATGTTACTTGTCGAAATCGGAACGCGGTTGCGAAATCAATTGCGCTGTACAGATTCTATCAGCCGTCAAGTTGCTGGACACACTGCGGGAAGGCTAGGCGGTGACGAATTTATTATTCTACTGGATGGGATCAGAAATACAGACGAAGTAGTTACGGTAGCCGAACGTCTGTTGATTGATTTTGCCCGGCCTTACAATCTGAAGAATCACGAAGTCTATTCGACAGCCAGTATGGGCATTGTGATCGGAAATAAGCATTACAAACGCGCGGAAGATGTGATTCGCGATGCCGATACCGCGATGTATGAAGCAAAACGGATGGGGAAAAGTCGCTATGTGATTTTTGATGATTCCATGCGCAAACGCGTGATGCGGGAAATGATGCTGGAAAATGACCTCAGAAAGGCAATCGAACACAAGCAACTCAAATTGTTTTATCAGCCAATTGTATCGTTGGAAAGTGGTGCCGTTTGTAGTGTCGAAGCCTTGATTCGCTGGAATCATCCCAGACACGGAATTATCAGTCCTGGTGAATTCATTCCGATTGCTGAAGATACCCAGCAGATTATTGAACTGGGAGAATGGGTTTTGCGAGAGGGCTGTCGACAATATGCTGACTGGGCAGAACGATTGGAGTATCAAACTCCGTCCATGATCAGCATTAATCTTTCCAGGAAACAATTTGCTTGTCCACTTTTAGTCCATACGGTTCAACGCACTTTAGAAGAGTTTCAAGTTGCCCCCAAGCATATTCAATTGGAAGTGACTGAAGATGCATTTGCCTCTGATATCAAGTCTGCCATTCAGGCGATGAAAGATCTTAAGGCCATCGGAGTAAAACTGGCCATTGACGACTTTGGCATCGGACGCTCGTCATTTGCGTCGTTGAATCAGTTTCCAGTGGACACTCTGAAAATTGATCGTTCCTTGATTGCCGAGGTCAAACGGACCAAAGGCATGGCGGCAATGATCAATTCGCTCGTCGTACTGTCAGAAAATCTGGGCATCATGTTGATTCCGGAAGGGATTGAAGAAGCGAGTCAGGTCACGGCCCTGCAAAAGCTGGGTTGTCACTTTGGACAGGGATATTATTTCGGACGTCCCATGCCGGCAGAGAAATTGGAAGCATATCTGCTAAAGCAGCCAAACGCCTGTTTTAACTCTGTACCGCAAATGGCATAAGCCGATGACACCTGTTGGCATAGAATTATCGTCTGGCTGACTCCCATCAGAGTGGAGATTGGGTTATCCTGCGAATCATTCAGGAAATCACCAGTTCTTTTCTTCATATATTGACGATGGGATATGAAACGACGACGTCTGTTTGAGTTTGGCGACTGTCAATGGCTGCCGAGTCTATTGCGGGATTATATGACAGACTATCTGCGGTTTGTGTCGAGTCAGTTTCATCTGTTTGGTGGTGCCCTGCCAATTCTCAAAGACGTTCTGGAGCACACCGGTCGTACACAGATCGTCGACATTGCCTCCGGCGGCGGGGGACCCTGGTTGAGTCTGGTTCCCGAGTTGCAGGCACAGATTCCGGATTTACAGATCAGATTGACGGACCGTTATCCGAATCAGTCCGGTATGAATCAAGTTGCGTCCGCTTTAACACAGGTTGTGGTTATCGAGTCACGAAGCATTGATGCCAGAGCGGTCCCCTCTGATCTGGCGGGTCTGCGCACACAATTTCTCAGTCTGCATCACTTTGAACCGGCAGAGGTCGTCGCGATTCTCAAAAACGCAATGGCAGCTAATCAGCCGATTGCTTTTTTTGAGGCGCAACAACGCGATGTCGAACATCTGATTCGCTTTGCGCTGTCACCGCTGTTTGTGATCATCTTAACTCCATTCATTCGCCCCTTTCGAATCTGGCGGCTTGTGTTGACCTATCTGATTCCGATAATACCCGCACTGATTTTCTGGGATGGCCTGGTTTCTGTATTACGGACTTATACCGTCGATGAAATGTTAACAATGGCGAAAGAAGCCGATCCGGGACAGCAGTATCAATGGAAAGCCGAAGTGCTTGAATGTGGTCAAATCAAAATGCCTTACCTTGCCGGCTGGCCTGTGAAATCTCCCGAACCGTCTTGAATTTGCGGCTGGCCGTCTCTCAAAAGCGAGATATCAATTGACACTGATGTGACTTGCCGTTACTCTGGTGGGACGCGTTATGTATGTGTGACGTTATCCTGTTCTGAAGGGGAGTGAATGAAAACCGCCACGACGAGTGTTCCTGCGCTGGAGCGGGGATTGGATGTGCTGGAAGCGTTGAGCCAGGTTTCGGAAGGTCTGGGCATCAGTGAGCTGGCGGCGCGACTGTCGCTGAATAAAAACGCGGTCTTTCGGATTACGCATACGCTAACCGATCGTCAGTACCTGGAGCGTGACCCGCTGACCAAGCGCTTTCGGCTGTCGACCAAGTTTCTGGCATTAGGGCTGCCTCAGGTAGGGGATGTGAGCCTGGTCGAAGAAGCCCTGCCGCTGATGCGGGAACTGCGTGACGAGACGCGGGAAACCATCCAACTCGGAATCCGCGTGGGGGATGAAGGCGTGATCATCGAACAGGTGAGCGGCCTGCATCCGCTGAGAATTGCCGTCGATGTAGGGCTCCGCTTTCCCTTGCATAATAACGCCCCCGGCAAGGTACTACTGGCATTCCAGGATCCTCAAGATGTTGAAACGACGATTGAACGGATTCCCTTAACAGAAGACACGCCACGTACGATTACTGATCCTGATGAGTTGAAAACGGAATGCGAGCGAATTTGCAGCCGAGGCTACGCGACCGATTTTGCCGAAGCCGATGAAGGCATTCACTGTGTTGCCTCGCCCATTCTGGATAAAGAAGAAAAGTTGCTCGCCGTGGTCTGGGTTTCGGCTCCGTCGAAACGAATGCCTAAAAGTCTGTTCGCCAGTGTGGGAAAACAGGTATTGCAGTGTGCTGAAGAGATTGCCGGGAGGCTCAACCGATGAAGGGAATCCGCACCGCTTTGTTTTTGTTAATGATAATACTACATGGTGGACTTGCGCTGGCGGATGAAAACGCCTTCTTTCGTGATTCCGTTGAACCCCTGCTGAAGAAACATTGTTATGAATGTCATTCTCATTCAGCGGGCGTCATGGAAGGGGAGCTGACCCTGGACTGGCAGAGCGGGTGGAAGAAAGGGGGAAGCCGTGGTGCCGCGGTCGTACCCGGTGATCCTGAAGGCAGTCTGCTGATTAAAGCGATACGGCACAGCGATCCCGATTTAAAAATGCCGGACGAAAAGCTGTCTGAAAAGGAAATTGCGATTCTTGTTGAGTGGGTGAAAAAGGGGGCACACGATCCTCGAACCGCAAAACCAGTCGTTGATCTCGCGAATGCCACTGATTGGTGGTCTCTCAAACCGCTGGTCCGTCCTCGTCTTCCTGGCGATGGGACAGGGAACCCGATAGACGCCTTTATTCACGCTCGTTTGAAACTGGAAGGCTTAACTCCCTCGCCAGAAGCGGATCGGCGCACACTGATCCGTCGTCTGATGTATGATTTACACGGACTGCATCCCACTTATGAAACAGTATCGGCGTTCATGGCCGATCAAAGTCCGAACGCTTATGAGCGTCTGGTCGACCAACTTTTAAACTCGCCACGGTACGGTGAGCGCTGGGCGCGGCACTGGCTTGATACCGTGCATTATGCCGACACGCATGGATTCGAACATGATGTCTTTCGCCCCCATGCCTGGCGGTATCGAGACTATGTCATTGAGCGATTCAATCAGGATATTCCTTGGGCACAGTTCATTCGAGAACAACTGGCGGCTGACCACTTCTTTCCGAAGTCTTCCCAGTTGACAGTGGCACTGGGTTTTCTCGGAGCAGGTCCCTACGATTCCAGTGCCGCCGCGACGGCTCCGAAATCGTTTGAATACCTGGATCGGGATGATCTAGTGACGCAGACGATGGGGGCCTTCACCAGTACCACTGCAAATTGCGCCCGCTGTCATACGCATAAGTTTGATCCGATTACACAAGCCGACTATTTCTCGCTACAGGCGGTGTTTGCCGGGATTGGCAAAGGAGATGTCCCGTATGATGCCGATCAGGCAGTCGCAGACCAGCGCGCACATTGGCAGTCGGTTAAAGTTGCCGCACAGCAGAAGAATGCAGGTCTGCTTTTAAAGCCGGACAACCTGAAGCTGGTCGCAGAATGGGAACAATCGCGTGGTCCGAAACCGCACTGGTTGCCTCTGGAACCGGACGTTTTTGTTTCGACCAATGGCGCGACACTGAAACGCCAGCCTGATGCCTCTGTGCTTTCGACAGGACAACCTCCTGATCAGGAAACGATTGTTGTGACCGCGAGTACGACGCTCTCGACGATCACTGCAGTTCGACTTGATCTACTGACCGATGATTCATTACCGCACAAAGGACCGGGGCGGGCACACAACGGGAACCTGCATCTGAGTGAATTCGAACTGCGTCTCTTTCCCCCTCATGCCGAGGAAGGGCAAGTGGTGCCGATTCGTCAGGCGACGGCTGACTTCAACCAGGCAGGCTGGACGATTCAGCATGCCCTCGATGGGAACCCGAAAACCGCCTGGGGCATCTATCCGAGTGTGGGAGTCGGTCACTACGCCGTGTTTGAATTAAAAAGTCCGCTCAGTTTTGAACCGGGCTCCCGTCTGGCGGTGACTTTGAAGCAGATTCATGGCGGCGCACATATTATTGGCCGTTTCAAGTTGACAGCGACCGATGCACCCAAGTTGAACGTCATCGCTCTACCGGCAGAAGTCGAAACGGTGTTGAGTGTGCCAGCAGAACAGCGAACGCCCGAACAACAGACGTTGCTGGCGGCTACTGTGCTGGAGCATCGTGCCGATCAGGAATTGCAAAAACTACCACCCAAAGTTCATGTCTACGCGGCTGCTTCTGCTGCTGCTAATGAGGGGGGGAAGAAAACATTTCCTGGCCTGCGCGAGGTTCGTATCTTATCACGCGGCGATCTCGAAAAACCCCGTGAGGTGGTTGGCCCGGGTGCGTTAACGGCTTTATCCCCTTTACCGGGCCGATTTGATTTGCCGCCCGGTCATTCCGAGTCGGCACGTCGCGCAGCACTCGCTGACTGGCTCGCTGATCCAAAGAATCCACTCACCTGGCGGAGCATTGCGAATCGTGTCTGGCATTATCATTTTGGTAAAGGCTTGTGTGATACGCCGAATGATTTCGGACGTATGGGGGGCACGCCGTCTCATCCCGAGTTGCTCGACTGGCTGGCCTGCGAATTGCGAGACCATAATGGTTCGCTCAAGCACATTCATCGATTGATCTGTAACAGCAAAACGTATCGGCAGTCTTCGGCCTATCAACCCCAGTTAGTTAAAATTGATCCGGAAAATCGTCTGTTGGCCCGCATGTCGCGGCAGCGGCTGGATGCCGGAAGTTTCAGAGATGCCGTCGTACAGGCCAGTGGGAAGCTCGATTTGACAATGGGCGGGCCGGGAGTCGAATATTTTACGAAAACACCCGGTCCCCAGGCGACGCCGGTACTGCACTATGATAAGTTCGATCTCGACAGCCCGGGGGCCTACCGGCGGAGTATTTATCGCGTCGTCTGGCGCGGGATTGCTGACCCGTTGATGGATGCGCTGGATTTCCCTGATCTCGGATTGCTGGCTCCCGTGCGCGGGTTTTCAGCGTCGCCGTTGCAATCGCTGGTGCTATTCAATAATCGGTTTGTTTTGCATCATGCACAGAAAATGGCGGAACGGGCAGAGAAGTCTGCCGACAACGTGCCTGATCAGGTGAAGCATATCGTATTGTGGACGTGGCTGCGCGAGCCGACGCCTGCAGAGTTGAAATCAATGACGAAGTTAGCAAACGAGCATGGTCTGGCGACGGTCTGTCGTCTGGTATTAAACAGCAATGAGTTTCTTTTTGTTGAATAACGGCGAGGACACGGAACATGAATCTTCCCATTTCAAGGCGTGAATTGCTGACTCGTTCCGGAGGCAGCTTCGGGGCGGCCGCATTGGCGTGCTGGTTAGGGCAAGCATCGAATGCAGCGCCGTCTGCTGATTTGAACGGGGGCCTGCATCATCGTGCGAAAGCGAAGCGGGTCATTCAGTTGTTCATGAACGGCGGAGCCAGCCCGATGGACACGTTCGACTATAAGCCGGAACTGGTGCGGCTGCACGGTCAGAAGCTGGGACCTAAAGAAAAACCAGAAGGCTTTACAGCTGCCGCGGGGGCGGTGATGAAAAGTCCCTTTGAATTCAAACAGTATGGCGAAACGGGGCGCTGGGTCAGTTCGGTTTTTCCGCATCAGGCTGAGATTGTTGACGAACTGGCGTTTCTGATGGCGATGACGACCAAGACCAACGTGCATGGTCCGGCGAGTTACATGATGAATACCGGGTTTATGTTGCCCGGTTTTCCCTGTCTGGGGGCCTGGATTTCTTATGCTCTGGGTAATCTGGCGGATAATCTGCCCACATTTGTCGTGCTGCCGGATACGCGGGGGCTGCCTTATAATCAGAAAGGAAACTTCAGTTGTGGTTTTCTGCCGGCCAAACATCAGGGAACGCTGGTTAACGCGACAAGTAAGACGCCGATTCCCAATCTGTTCGCCGATCCGCAGTATGCGTTTGCCAGTGGCAAAGCGGACAAAGATACGTTTGCGTTGTTGCAACAGTTAAATCGAAAGCATGCTGAGCCGCGACCCGATGATTCTCGGCTCGAAGCCCGCATTGCCGCCGGAGAGTTGGCAGCGAAAATGCAGTTGAGTGCACCGGAAGCCTTTGATTTGTCTCGTGAGACGAAAGAGACGCACGCAGCTTACGGCTTGGATCAGAAGGTGACGGAAGATTTTGGCAGACGTGTGTTACTGGCGCGACGGCTGCTGGAACGGGGAACGCGGTTCGTGCAGGTCTGGAGTGGTCCCCAGGGGGCCGTCAATAACTGGGACAATCACGGCAATATTAAAACCGAGTTGCCCGCCATCGCGAGCAGCGCCGATCAACCGATTGCCGCACTGTTCCGCGATTTGAAAGCCCGCGGGCTGCTGGAAGATACGCTCGTGATCTGGACGACCGAATTTGGACGCACGCCGTTCGCACAAGGGAGTGAAGGCCGCGATCACAATCGGGGAACCTTCGTCACCTGGCTGGCCGGCGCAGGAGTGAAAGCGGGCGCCACACACGGCAAAAGTGACGATCTGGGCTACCAGACGGCGGAAGGAAAGACATATTGCTATGATCTGCATGCGACGATTCTGCATTTGTTGGGCATCGATCACACTCGGTTGACCTTTCGTACCGCCGGCATCGATCGCAGGCTGACTGACGTGCATGGTCATGTCGTGCATGACATTTTAGCTTGATTCGGGTACTATCCTAATAAAAAATGGATGAGGATAAATAGGAATGGCTAATCCGGAGCACGTCTATCTAATAAAGCAATGTTCTGATGAAAAAATGAAAGAGGAGATACCTTCCGACGATGTCCCAATGCCCGTCATGGATCTTACAGGTTTATTTTTAAATGATGCTGATCTCAGCGGTGCTGATCTACGAATGTTGAGTTTAAATTGTAATGTCTTAGAAGGGGCTAATTTAAGAGGCGCGAATATTAGTAAGTCAGATTTAAGATTTGTCAATCTGGAATATGCTGATTTAGCGGAGGCTAATTTGAGCGAAGCAGTTATGTTTGGGATCTTCTTGACGGGAGCAAATCTAACGAATGCAGATTTAGCCAAAGCAAAATTGCATAGTTCAAAATTAGATCAAGCCATTTTCAAAAATGCGAATTTGAGCGGCACTTTGTTAGGCAGTGCGAATTTAGAAGCAGCAAATTTATGGGGTTCTAATTGTTGCGGCGCCAAAATGAGAAATGCAAAATTAACTAACGCTGATTTGACGGACGCCAACCTCGAAAACGCCGATTTAAGAGGAACGATATTCAGTGGTGCCGATCTCACAGGAGTAAATCTTAAAGATGCTCATGTAGAATCTCGCGATTGGCTTGATGAACTTAAGCGGTGTGATCCTCCGGTAAAGGGGTTTCGAGCAGATGACTGGTCAGTTCATGTGGAACTGGATGATCTCGAAATTGAACTTTGTACAATAGTGCGAGCATAGAAATTGGGATCACCTTCCAGTAAATGAACTTCGGAAATCAATTTCATTGACACACTAGTCCTACAAAACATTGTATTTCTTTTTCCGTCGATGGTATGATGGTGTCTACGCAGATCAGAGTGTGCCCGCTCTGATTTTTCTTCAAGGCTTTGCTTGAAAGGGACCAGAACTGTGCAGTGGAACCGTCGCGATTTCGTACAAACCATGCTGGGAGCCCCGTTCGCTCTGACACTCTCGTTCACGCAGGCAAAACGGATGGCAGCCAGGGAAACAACTGACGCAGGCGTTTCGATTCCAGAGATTCAGGAGGGGGAAGATCTCTTCGCGTACATCGAGCGCGTCAAAGGAGCATTCGATCCCATACTGTATCGGCAGATCCTTGGTGCAGCGAATGAATTCAAGGAAGGCGATCAGATGATCGGCGTGGCGGCCGTCGATCAGCGCTCTCGAGACAACGCCCGGCAACTGATTGAACGGACCCGGATTCAAGATCTGAATGTGAATCCTGTTTTTGAGGACGAACTGCATCAATTGATTGTGCAGGGACAGTCATCCGAGGCACATGATCGTGCTGCGAAACTGACGGTCGGCGAATTGAAACAGTTGCTGCTCACGCAAAATGAAGCGGCCATCAAAGCGGTGGCACCAGGGCTTTCCAGTGATGTCATCGGCTGTGTCGTCAAGTTGATGAGTCAACAGGAATTGATTGCCGTGGGCGCGAAAGTCTTTAATCCGCTGCCCGGCAGCCAGATCGGAGCAAAAGACTATCTGGGAGCACGGATTCAACCCAACTCACCCACTGACAATCCGGACGATATTTTCTGGCAGGTTCTGGACGGCTGGTCTTATGCAGTGGGTGATGTCGTGCTGGGGACAAATCCGGTTTCCAGTGAGCCCGAATCGGTGCGGGCGGTGGAACTGGTTCTGCGTGATCTGCTGGTCACGTTTGGGGTTGAGGATGTGATGCCGCACTGTGTGTTATCGCATATTGATGTGCAGGCAGAGGTGGAACGACAGAGTCCGGGGAGTACTGCCCTCTGGTTTCAAAGTATCGCCGGCAGTGATGACGCCAATAAGACGTTCGACATCAGTCTGAAAAAGATGCGCGACTATGCCCGCTCGCGGACGGGGAAATATGGTTTATATTTCGAAACCGGGCAGGGAGCCGACTTCACCAACGGACACAGTCACGGTTTTGATATGGTGCTGCACGAGTCGCGGAAATACGGTTTTGCCCGTGCATTGACCCACGAAGTTGCTGCGGCTCAAAAAGCAGCAGGCAAAACACCGGCCCCCTGGGTGCACTTGAATGATGTGGCCGGGTTCATCGGGCCGGAAGTTTTTCGGACGCGTGAGCAGTTAGTGCGCTGTTGTCTGGAAGACATCGTGATGGGTAAACTGCATGGCTTGACGATTGGCCTGGATGTCTGTTCGACGCTGCATATGGACGTGTCGCTGGATGACCTGGACTGGTGCCTGGATCAGATCATGCCCGCCAATCCCGCCTATCTGATGGCACTACCGACGAAGATTGACCCGATGCTCGGTTATCTCACCACGGGATTTCAGGATCATGTGCGGATTCGTGAGAAATTCGGCACGCGCGTGAACGATGCGATGTGGGCCTTCTTTCAAAAGCTGGCTGTGATCGACGCCGACGGCAAACCGACGCAGCATTTCGGCGACCCGACGTGGGTTTATCTGCAGTATCGTCGCAAGAAGGGGGATACACGGAGTGACGCCGCGATAATCAAAGCGGGCCGTCAGCAGTTAGCAGAGATCCGCAAGCGGGGCGTGTTCATCGCGGAAGGATTTGGACAGAAACCTTCTGAGTTGAATCCGGCATTGAAAATCGAGATCGACCAGATTTATCAGGACGCCAAAAAAAGTATCTGGGCCGAGCTGAGTCCCACCTTTGTCGCTGGCGTGCCGAGTGTGGTTCCCGTCAAGACACAGTCCAACGACCGGCTGGAATACATTCTGCATCCCACCACGGGTGAGCTGCTTTCGAACGAATCTCAGACCGCGGTTCAACAACTGCGACAACAGTACGGCGACAAGTATAACGTACAGATCGTGATCTCCGACGGCTTGAATGCGCTGTCAATCATGGATGAAGGGCAGCTGGAACCATTTCTGAAAGAACTCCGATCTCAGTTGCAGACGGCCGGTTTTCGGCCAGCGGAGCAGAATATCGTCGTTCGGTCGGGGCGTGTCCGCGCCGGCTATCGGATTGGCGAAACGTTGTTCGGAGGTCTTGTGGACAACCGGGCGATTCTGCACATCATCGGCGAACGCCCCGGCACAGGACATCATACCTTCTCGGTCTACATGACTTCTCCCCCGGGATCAGTCTGGGGACAAGCGGGGCAGGTGGATCACAACATCACCCGCGTCGTCTCCGGCATCGCAACAACGGCCCTCAAACCCACCCACGCCGCCCAGGATACTGTGCGGATTTTGCAGCAGATGAATCTGGGGTGACTACGCGATCTTCTTGGGGTTTTCAAAACATAAAAAGCACCAAAATTGGTTGTATTGAATGTAACTGTGTGGTCGATGTGTAAGCGAACATCGTTCTACTTATTGTGTCACAAATAATAGATAAGATCTGAGAATGCAATGGCACTTTTCTAGAATGCTGGAAGAACGATGTTTACCACGGAAGATAGGGATTACCAAGATTCCAAGCTTATCAAACAGGGTAAGAAAATACGGTTATTTCCCTTTGATGAGTTAGCAGAGTGGATCGAGGCAACCTATGGCACGCCTGTGTTGAATATTTGCTATGAAGTGATCTCTCCGTTCAAACAACCGCGGTTGAATGTGGTTTTTGAGTTCATCAGCGAGGCTGAAAAATTCCGTGATGGGTCTTTGAATTTTGATTCTGAAAAGCAGGATGCGATCTTGGTTGCATTTAAAGAGATCTTAAAACGTAATGATTCTCAATCTCTATCATTCTCACAGAGAATACTCAGAAAAGTGGGTGTTGAAAAATATCAGACAAAAAATATGTTCGTCATTTTCACATCCTTTGAGATGGATGCACGAGACGAAGTCCGTTCTCATGTCAAAGAATCTGAAATCGACGATTTGATCAAGAGTATGCACCGCCGGGAAATCTGGCAATTCTCGTATGGGAGTTTCTTCTTTTACACCGACGACCAAGTTGAGCGGGCCAAAAGTGATGGAACATATGAGCGGTTGGCTGATGCCTTGTTTCGACTCTTGAAAAAATACGATGAATTCGATTATTTTCAGCGTGATTCGTTTAATGTTGAACTCGATTCGAAAGAGAACTTTGATAATAATTATCAGGGAAATTGGTTCTACTATTCTCGAGATCATGGTTGGTAACTAGAAACAGTCCCGGCTCAGCTGCTGATCTTGTGGGAAGTGAAATCACCGGAAACCAATACTGCACTTTGATGGAACTCGGGTTTGCTTATTGCAGGCTGTTAATCAGTTTAGCCAGTCGCCAGTCAGCCTGACTGGGTGGTTCTCTTGGATGGGATTGCCGGCATAGTACCAGGCAAACGCGATGCATTGCGAAAATAAGACCAGGACAACAACCAGAGAAACGCTGCGCAGAAAAAACAGTTCACCATAATAACACCAGTTGAGACAATAAAGAAACCGGTAATGCACTACCTCATCTATAGGGAGAAACCTGATGTTAATACAAGCAGGTTAGGTGTGTGTTTATATAAAATTCATAATCTGTATCCGATTAAAAATGTTTCTTCTGAGAATGCCAAGGTCGGTTCGAAACAGACTTCCTCTCAATTACGAGAAACGGAGAGATCACTTCATTCCGCATGTTGACCTTGTGTCGGGCCGATTTATAATCGCCATGATACCTCTGTCTCCCGACTGCCAAATCATGATTGAGGAGGAGTTCTTATGTGTGTACCGGGTAAGCGCGTTGGTCTTCTTTCTGCCGTTCTGACGCTCTGTTTTCTTGCTTCACCGCATGCAGTCATCCTGGCCCAGGAATCGAAGGACGCCGCATCTGAACCGGTACCGGGAGAGGAATTGCCCGACCTGGAAGCACGACTGCGTGCCGTCCAAGGGATGGAGAAACAAGCGGGCGAAGATCAATTGAGTCTGCATCAGTTGGTCCAGCAACGAAAGTATGCGGCGGTTATTGGGCGGATCCGGGCCGGCGCCGATTTGAATGCGCTGGATGATCAAGGGCAGGCTCCTTTGCACATTGCGATTGCGGGACATCAACTAACGATGTCGTTGATTCTGGTTAATAACGGGGCCGATATCCATAAGGAGAATCAGCAGAATCAGACGCCCCTGGATCTGGTGAAACAGGAATATGATCAGCAGAGTGCCGAGGAGATGACTTCGATGCTCGAAAAACGGTATGCGCTGGTGAAAGCAGGGAAACATAAAGTCCCGCGGCCAGAGCGAAACCGCTCAATTTCGGTCTGGCTGGAACCGTTGAAAGTGCATCACGCGCAACTTAAGAAAATCGATGAACGGTTCCGGATTCTGGGCGCAATGCAGACTCCCCCTCCGAAAAAAGATGTAAAACAACAGGGGGAACTGCTGGTCGCTGCAGCGCAAGCTGCCTGTGCTTACTTGGACAAATATTCGAATACGAATCGGGGGCCGCGACGCGGTCTGTTTGAAGAACGGGAACTGGTGCGCGAGATGCGTGCGATGCTGGAACGTTCGACCATTATCCTGCAGCAGCTTTCACAGTTGCAGATGCCTCAGGATAAAGATGCGGGATATGCGGCCCGTTCCCGGAGTGTTGCCCATGAGGCGGTGTTATTTTATCTGAAACAGGAAGTGGAAGAGAAACTCGACCAGGAAGGGTTGGGGGCGTTCATCAAACCAGAACATCTGCAGATGTTTCGAGATCGCTCTACCCAACAGATCGAGAAATCGATGAAGGGTTATCTCGATCAGCAATTGCAGCAGGTCATTGGCATTCGGCTCAATGATATGAAGTCGCTTCAGGCGGCCGCACGGGCCAAGGTGCGGAATGAGATTAAAGCCCAGGTGGCCAAACTGGTCATGAATATTTCCAGCTATCATTTGGTGATCCGTTTTGCGCAGGACGTGGTGCTGGAGTTACTGGAAGAAAAATTGTGGCCGAAGATTCGCGAGGAGTTGCGACCGAAAGGGAATCTCGAAGCTCGTACGAGGGCTTCAGTGGCGACGTTGGAAAAGTCCTACGAAGAACTGTCAGAATTAAGCAGCCAGGATCCTTCCGCGCTGGATCTGCGCGAAGCATCTAAAGTCCTCCGCCGGGCCGAGGGACGGCAGAAGGCGATGAAGTATCTGTTGAAAGATGCCAAAAAAGCGAAACGTCAGGATCTGCTGGACGAGCTGGCGGTATCACAGAATATGTTAATTCAGCGTTACAATATGGTGAGCTACCAGTTCATGCTCCGGGAAGAGAACCAGGTTGCTAAGCAGGTGAAAGACGAAAATACAATCATGAAAGGCCTGCTGGAAGTGGCCCGCTATCTGGTGGGGCATATTTCCGATTCGAATCTGGTGCTGCTGGGGGTCGATTCTCCTCAAACGCGGTCCTCTTTTGCCATTTATCCTACTGTTATGGAATTCGATCGCAAAGGTTATCAGCGTAAACAATTGAGCCGACCGGACATCGTTGTAAAAAAGAAGCGGTTCTATAAGGTCTGGGAAAAAGAATATGTCGTGCGGAGCAGACTGAAAGGCCGCACGCTTTACAGCTACCGTTTCTGGAGACCATCCCGTGGCGGGGATATGATGTCGCGAATCGGGAACGATTCCTGGTTATGCGGCATGGCGCCCGGCACCCATGTCGTGCAGGCGCGTGTGGTGACGCTGGACGGGGAAATCTACGACTTTGAATATGAAATAGAAGTCCGACCGCTTTCACAACGCGATCAGGATTCAATCAATTATGCTTACAGGGGAGTCAAACGGGAACGCGCCAACTTTACCCGCGCAGATTCGACTGAGAAAAAAGCCCGGGGCGCCGGCGATTACAGCGGTGCGCTGACTGCGTTCATGTCTACATTAATGAGTTATGGGGGTGAAAAGAGCTGTGACGTACAGCGTTTTCTGGATGAATGCAATGCCGTCGCCTCCTTTATGCTGAAGGGAGAACCGGATGAAGGGCGGACGTTAGAAGTCCAATACATCAAAACCATGGCAGCCATGTGCCAGATCTGCAGTGAGCAGGGAACGCCGGAATCTTTCGAAAAAGCCAAACAGTATACCGCCCAGGCCGAGAAGGTGCAGGCCCGCCCTGGACTCAGAAAAACCAGATACATGGCCGACTGCTACGATGCATTGAAAGATATGTCGGTGACGATCTTCAATGATGTTGCAGAGGGACGCAAATACCACGAGAAAGATATCCAGGCACGATTGAAATCAGGGCTCAAGCTGTTGGACATTGACTGGTTACGCAGTGAGTTTCCGAAGCAGATTAAAGTGCCTGAGAAAACAAAGGAAGTCACGTCGAAAGAGTGAGAGTCTTTTTTAAGCAGTCAGGAGTGGTCTGCCGTTCCTCAACGTTTGCTATCTGGGAGGTTCTACATTGAAGAATCAGAAATTGGCTTTCCTTGTGGTTTATGTCTGTCTGGTGGAAAGTCAAACCATCTGAAACGGATGCAGTACGCTGACAGGAAGAAGGTTTCGGTTCATTGTACATTCTTGATCAGTTCTGCCAGTCGCCAGCCTGACTGGGCGGCTCGTTTGGCGGCGATGGTGCCGGCCTGCTGGTAGTAGCTTGGGGGGAGTGCGGAGAGCTTTTGGAATTTACCGTCGGCAGCTTCACTCTTGCGGGCCGCTTCCAGGATCTCAGGACAGTAGGCTTTCTCGCGGGCCAATTCATGGCTTTCGTTGATCCAGGCGGAGAAGTTCATTTGCTGTGTCGCTTTCTCGCCAAGTTGTTTCATGGCCGGATTGCGGGCGATGCCGACTGCGTGGCCGACGATGTCGGAATATTTGAAGCTGTTCCCCAGTAAGCCGTCCCATTGGGAATGCAGGTTGGATTTGCCAATGCGGATGCTGTTGCCGCCTCGATCGCCTTCCGGGAAGGTTTTTTTGGAGAACAGAGCCGAGGAATGCAAAGGCTGATGACTGTCGCCGGTCAGGTGCATGATCCAGCAGAGGTAGACGGCTTTGTCCGCTTTGCTGACGGCGGGGTCTTTCATTTTTTTGACACAATATTCCAGTGCCTGCAGGATGTTGAACAGTAGCGGATCGTCGCCCTCTTTGATTGATGTCGCGACATTTGCGGTTAGTGCGCGGCTTAAAACTTGTTCTGATGCAGAGTCAAGATAGATGGGCTGGTTGATGTAGTGCCAGGTGCCGTGGTGGTATTTTTCGCGGTTAGCATCGTTAAAACTGCGGGCAAGATCCGGCCAGGTTGCGGCGCGCATAAAGATCCAGCGATTCTGGATTTCGGGACTTGCGTTTTTGATGACATCAGGCATCCGCGATTGGAAGTCCTGTTCGAATCGAGGATGTTGTTTCAGCAATTCAAGCATCGCTGTCTGCGTTGATGGATCGAGTTGATCATAGGCGATGGAGGCAATGATGCGATGCCCGGCATAGTTCCAGGCGTGCGTAAAACATTGTGAAAAAAGAATAAGACCAACGGTCAGGGGAATAATGCGCAGAGCGAAATGCTTCACGATTGTAACACCTGAAAAGACAGAAAAGGAAAAGGTTTTTTGCTATCTCATCTATAGGGGGAAACCTGATGTTTTTACAAGCAGGTAAAAGCAGTGTTTATACAAAATTCATAAACTGAATCCTTTGTTCAAAGGCTGTTGTCGCTGCCGAATTGTTTTGGCTGAATTGATTCGAGTGACAAATAAATTCACTTCTCAATTAAGAATGACTCTCAATAACGAGAAATGTTTTAACTGTTCTTTGATCTTGTTGACATCATGTTGTTGCGTTTTATAATCGCTTGTGTTGCTGTCGATGAGCGGCAGCAGTTCTCATACTGCTACGAAGGCCTCTCGCGGTGTTGTCCGTGACGAGTATCAATTTGCCTCAGCTTAAGCGCCTGAATCTAACGGCGGTTAGCAGTTTTAAAGTGCGTGAATCGCTCGCTTTGATACCTTCCCAAAACTACCAATTCATGACTGAGGAGGAGTTCTTGTGTTTGTGTTACGAAAGTCTATTGGTCTTGTCGCTGTTGTTCTTTCTCTCTCCTTTTCCATTTCGTCATGTGATCTGCTGATTGCGCAAGAGACGGATTCAACTTCTGCTGAGACAGTTCCGGGGGAGGAGCTACCTGATCTGGAAGAACGGCTACGTGCTGTGGAAGGTATGGAAAAAAAGGCTGGCGATGAAAAATTGAGTCTGCATGAACTGGTCAAACAACGCAAGTATGCAGAGCTGCTGGGACGGATCAGAGCGGGTGAGGATCCCAATTCGGTGGATGAGAAGGGGCAGACACCACTGCACGTTGCTGTCTCTAATTATCATCTTACGATCGCAATGATCCTGATTGAAAATGGCGCCGACATCAATATCAAGGATCAGCAGAACCAGTCACCCATAGATCTGGTCAATCAGGGAAACGACAAAGAGGATGCGCAGAGGCTGGTTTCGTTAATGCAAAAACGGGCTGCACTGGTCAAGGCAGGCAAACATAAAGTCGCACGGCCTCAGAAAACCCGCCCTGTTTCGGTCTGGCTGGAGCCGTTGAAAAAACATCATGCTCAACTTAAGAAAATCGATGAACGATTCAAGGCTCTGGGAGCCTTACAGAATCCGCCTCCGAAAGAGGATGTGAAAAAACAGGGGGAATTGTTGGTTAATGCCACGCAGTCAGCCTGTGCGTTTCTGGATCAATACACCAATACAAACCGGGGACCGCGGCGGGGTTTGCAGGAAGAGCGGCAACTGGTGCAGGAGATGCGGTCGATGGTGGAGCGCTCAACGATTATGCTCAAGCAGTTATCACAGTTGCAGTTACCCCAGGATGAAGATCCCAATTACGAAAAGCGAACGGCTCCATTTTTACAGGCGGCCGCAACGGATTACCTGAAACAGGCCGTAGCGAACCGACTGGAGCGAGAAGGATTAGGGGAGTTTCTTAAGGAAGAACATGTCGGACGGATGCAGGAGAAAACGGTCAAGCGGCTGGAACTGGACCTGCAGGGGTATTTCGACAAACAGCTGCAGCAACGGATTGGAATCCGGTTGAATGATTTGAAGTCTCTGAAAGCGGCAGCCCGGGCCAAAGTACGGTTTCATGTCAGGCAGGAAGTCGCCAAGTTGGTGGTAGATATTTCCAGTAATCGGATGGTGATTCGTTTGGCCCAGCAGATTGTGCTGGTTTTACTGGAAGAGCAACTCTGGCCGATGATCCGCGAATCCTTGCGTCCGAAAGGGAACCTGGAAGAGCGGACCCATGCCTCGGTAGACACGTTAATGGAGTCCTGCGAAGAATTAGTAGCGCTGAGTAATACCGACCCCGCAAAAGTCGATTTGCGCAAGGCGCGTCGGGTCTTCGCTCGTGCGGAGGGGCGATTGAATGCGATGCGATATCTTCTGAAAGATGCCAAGAGAGCCAAACGCAAGGATTTACTGGACGAACTGGAAATCGGACGAAATCTGTTGACACTGCGATACAACCTTGTTGCCTATCAATTCATGTTGACGCAAGATAACGAAGTTGTGGAGCAGGTCACAGACGAGAATACGATTATGAAAGGTCTACTGGAGATAGTCCGTTATCTCGTGGGGCATATTTCAGAATCTCAACTGGTGCTGCAGGGATCGAGTCGTACTGAGACTTCCTCTACATTCGGATTCAGTCCTACGGTGCTGGAGTTTGACCAGGAACGTTACCAGAGTGACAAACTCGGCACTCCCGGCGTCGTCATTGATCGTAAGCGGTATTATAAGGTCTGGGAAAAAGAATATGTGGTGCGGAACCAGATCAAAGGACGCACCATTTACACCTACCGGTTCTGGAGGCCCGCACGCGGCGGACAAATGATGCCGCGCCTTGGGAATCATGCCTGGTTATGTGGTATGACGCCTGGCAAACATGTCGTTCAGGCACGCGTGGTAACCCTGGACGGGGAAGTCTATGACTTTGAATATGAACTAAATGTCGATCCAGTCTCGCAACGAAATCAAGATAGTCTGAAGCGAGCTTATGATAAAGTAAAATCGGGGCGAAGCCGTTTTCAACGCGCGAATACCACACAGAAAAAGGCACAGGCAGCCCGGTACTATAGCAGTGCTTTGACTTCATTTATGTATTCGTACATGCGGAATGGTGGTGAGAAGAGTTGCCAGGTCGACAAGTATCTGGCCGAGTGCAACACTGTCGCCGACTGGCTGCTGAAAGCCGAAGAGGATCGGGGGCGAACGTTAGAGGCCCATTATATCAAAGTCATGGGGGCGATGTGTGAAATCTGCAGGCAGCAGGGGACGGCAGAGTCCTTTGAAAAAGCCAAACAGTATACGGCTCAGGCAGAAAATGTGCAGGCACGCCCCGGTCTAAAAGTCGAGCGGGCGCTGTCCACCTGTTATGGTGCGCTCAAAGATATGTCGGTGTCGATTTTTAACGACATTCCGCAGGGACGCCAGTACCATGAAAAATACATTCAGGCTCAATTGAAAGCCGGGATCAATCTGATTGGGATTGATTGGGTCCGCAGTGAGTTTCCGAAGCAGATTAAAGTGCCTGAGAAAACAAAGGAAGTCACTACGAAAGAGTGAGTGTCTTGTTCAAACAGTCAGGAGTGGTATGTCGTTCCTCAACGATTAATATTTGGGAGCTTCTACTTTGAAGAATCAGAAATTGGCTTTCATCATGTTTTGTGTTTGTCTGGCGATGGTTGCCGGAACAACGTGCAGCTACGCAGAAGAGCAGAAAAAACTGTCAGTAGATCTGGGGCCGGCCAGTTTTGTTCTAGATAAAGTCTTCTTTAAGGAGATTGATCCTGAACGGGACAAGGCAGAACCTAGAAAGCCAGGTGAACGTCGACGGCCTCCGCTCTGGTCTATTCCGAAAGAAGTCGCGCCGGGCGGAAATGGTACCTCTTATACAGCCAGATTCGCACGTAAACTGTGGCCGCGGCGGGTGAAGAAGACGCAAGCACAAAAGAAAACGGTCCAGGTCGAAGTGCATTATGAGTTTCCGGCCAGACTGGATTTTTCTCATCTGGTCAAACCGCTGAATCAAGGCTCAAGCACCCCATTGGTTGCCGCTTTGCTGAAGAACAAGGCCCGATTTGCGAGTCGCTTTAAAATTATCGGTGAGTATAAAAATCCGATCAGTCGGACTTCTCCTCTACAAACAACACATCGGATCAGCCTGGGATATGCCTGGTCGCCTCGCGATTTGCGTCTCGATGATCCGAATCTGCGACACCGCGATCCGATCATTCCTTTTTTCCAAACCGGGAAACAGGAAACGTATCAGGATATTTCCAGTGCGGGGCAGTTAGAATGGTTTAAGCAGCTTGGAATTAGTCTGGGTGAAGGTGGACAAGGGATAAACCCAGTGACATATCGGACCACGCACACTTATGTTCAGAAAACAGAGGGGAAACCGGGGGGAGAAGACGGTTTTACGCATGTGTTGAATGTTCCAGCTTCGAGTGGATTGATCAATGCGACGCAGATACCCCGACGGCGCGATTCCCCCTATTTCCTGGACATCTCGTTGCATATTTCCGATAACCTGGGGGATGAAGGTGGCGCGATTCCAGGGATGTTGATCAATACATACGATCTGACGCTCCGATACCGCCTGGCAGAATCCCCGGCCGAAGCAGTTGAACTGACCCTTCTCGATGCGAATACGGCACTGACTCACGAAGCATCTGATCTGCAGCTGCCATTGCAGATTGAGAAAGTCGATGAGCTGGAAGCCGAACAGCGAAACGAGCAACGCCAGAATCGGATCCATAAGCAGAAAGAAACCCTGGTCAAATGGGATCTCAAACGGAAAGGAGCCGTCGCCGATGGAGTGAGTCTGATGTTATTACGTGCCGAGGCGAAAAAACCGGGCAAAGTAGTGTTTCAGATTCCTGGAGAGTATGCGGGCCGATTGGACCAACTGGACGGTTCACAATTTCGTTTGCAGGAAACAAATTCGGGCAGTGCTGGCGACTTGAGCCGCGTGGAAGTCGAGACCGTCGAATTCGAAGGGAAGCATTATGCCTTTGCATTATATGCTCCCCCTGCAGATTTCTCGAAAATCTCAGCTGGGAAAAAGTCCTATTCCACCATTCAAATCGGCGAGCGGACGACACGGATGGAGTTCCGGTCGATTCCGGTTGAGGTTTCGATGCAGGAGATTAACGCAAGTACAACATCACAGCCAACGAAAAAAGAATTTCCGCTGATATTGGCGCGTCCCCCCGTGGTGCTGGTGCATGGCACGTATGATAATCCAAAAAATTGCTGGCAGACGAAGACCTCGCGCGGTCCTGCTTTGTTGCAGCGTCTTACCAACCGGGGTCTTGCGGTTTATACGGTTGATTTTGAATCGACCAATGGTCGAAAAGGGAGCGGTCCCAGCCGATTTGAAGATAATAAACGAGTGGTCTGGAGCAAAGAGCATGGCGGCATTGAACAGGCGCTGGAAGATTTTCGCGGCGCCTCGTTGAATCTGGCGGCGACCCAGGCCGATGTGGTGGGGCATAGTCTGGGGGGAGTGCTGCCTCGGGTGTATGCCTCTCCCGAATATAATGCCAGCTATAAACGCCCCGCCAATTTTAACAAGGGCGATATTCACCGGCTGATTACGATTGCTTCGACGCACCATGGTTCGGATATGCCGCGCGTGTTTCATGCGCTGCGTGCGATCAAAATCGGTGAAGAAGGCTTCTTTGATTATATCGCCTCACGTGGGCTGTTTGGATTTGCAGACTGGAAAACCGGACTCGATACCGGTGCGGCCCTCGATCAGATTCCGACCTCGAAAGCACTGCAAAAAATCGGCCCGACTTCGGTTCCTGCTCATGCGATCGGCCTGGTTTCCACTGCCGGCGACATGTATGACTTTGAAGCGAAATATCGAAATGAAGCCATCGCCGTTTGTGAAGTGTTTTATCAGCACCCGAAGATGCTGGCCAAGGTTTTCAATCAAGTCGAACAAAAAGAGGATGCAGAGCGACTACTGGATTTCCTGAAAACGCTCGATTACCGTCGCAACAAGGGTTTTCTGGGAGGGAACCTCAACGACGAGCAGGTCTTGATGCTGTTGTTCCGGGCAGCGGTGTTTGGAAATACCCAAAACGATTGTACGGTGCGACTGCAGAGTCAACTGGGGGGCTTAAGACAACGGTATACCTCAACCGTCTGTAATGTATTACATGGTTTTGCACCGCGCTATCCTGCGGTCCAAAGCAGGGTGATTGAGTTACTGACGGGACCTGCAGAGCTATTCGATCCCAAGGGCTTTCCGGCCGCGGGACAACCGCTGACGAACGTGTCACCGGGTGAAGCGGGCTCGAAACCCTGGGACTGGTCGAACGTGAGCCGCGGCGAGGCGATTGCACGTTCGAACATTGTCCCCGAACAGGCCGCAAGTTTTTCAGAGGTCGCCCGGGACACGGGGTTGATTATCGTGGTACGTCCCGTCAATCAACATGCAACAGCGCGGATTGCCGAAGGCGCGGCCACAAAGAATATGCGCATCAAAGGGAAAAGTGCCGACTGGGGACCGCAGAAAGGGTTTATACCTACCCAGCAGCGATTGAGCAAACTGGGACGACAGACCGCAGTCACCAAAGAGGAAATCGCGAAGTTTAACAGGCTGGTCCAAAGTTGTATTAAAGCCGGCGATGCAACCGAAAAAGTGTTGGATTACGACGATGCTCCCTATGCCGGCAAGCGGTTGATTGCCGTTAAACCAAGTGGCGCTGATGGACGGGAGCGGGTGGTGGTCGATATTGGTAACGGCCGCTATTATGATCCGGATGAAGATCAGGAATTAGTGGCTAATCAGTATGTGATCACGGAAAATGAAATCAAGGTTCTGGCCGATCAGAATCACCGACCATTGACAGCCGACTATGATCTGCTGGCGATTGGAACGCCCCGTGGTCCTCCAACAGAACGAGGACCACCTCCCCGCAAGCCGATTTATAAAGAAGGACAAACGAAACGATTTGACAAAGAAAGATATGGTGCCGTCTATCCCTGGCAGATTGAACTCATTAAAGAAATTAATTTTACAGTTGATCACGTAGGTGGGGATGTGGTCCATCACGGTCCGGAGAATCAGTACGATGGTTCGCCGGGCGTTGATTATCCCAACACTGCTTTTGAGCCGAATGGCCTGGTCATACACATCCCTCTGGCACCAGGGCCCAATCCTGATCGGTATCTTCAGCAATACTTTCGCGAAAAATTTGTACAAGGTTTTAATCTGGAGCCCAATGACGGTTGGGGCTGGAAACCCTTTGATCGGATGGATCAGTCCTGTGATTACACGGCCTCGCCCGTGGAACTCAAACCGCAGCCTGAGATTGTTGAGGCGACTCCCCAGCCTCAGACTCCCTCTACGGCAGCACCTGAAATGAAAGCGCCTGCCGAGGAAATGAAGTCGTTCTTTTTCCGAAATGTGGAAGCAGGCACAACAACGGTGGATCAACTGTTACAGGATGAAAAATGGGGCGAGCCGGTGAGACGCTCTCCGATGAGTGACGGCTCCGAACTGCTCGAATTTCGGGTGCGTGGCTATAAACGGGTGAATGTGGTGGTGCGCGGCGATCGTGTTCAGACAATCGATGTCACATTACCGGACGGCGTCACTCCCGAGAGCGTTGCCCAGATCTTCAAACTGGGAGAACCACGCGAGGGGGCACTGTCTGTTGTTGCAAAAATAGGAACGACCGTCTCAGCAGACTGGAAGGCACAGCGTTATAGTGCGGGGCGAGTTGTGTTGTTTATTGATGAATCGGGGGCGAAGCCGGTCGCACAATTAATGCGCGTCTATGCTTTGAACGTGATTCCAATGCAAACCGATGAGGCATCGTTGGTGAAACGGAGTCTACAGGGACAGAATGCGGAGAGTCGCCAGATTACGAAAGCGGTTCTGAATCTGCTGGCCACAAAGCATCTCCAGCCACAGGAACTGAATCAGGAAATCGCGCAGCGCTGGTTGCAGAACTATGTTAAAGCGCTCGATCCATTGAAGTTGTTCTTTTTTCAGTCAGATATCGATGAGTTTCAGAAACAGTCCGAACAGATTATAGAAGGTGCCGCTGAGGGGAACATCGATTTTGCTTACGACGTCTTCTATCGCTACCTCGAACGGCGTGCTCAGAATCTGAAGATCGTTCGAGAGTACCTGTCTGCAGAGCACGATTTCACACTCGATGAAGAAATTCTCAACCTGAAAAAAGTGCCTTACCCTGATAATGAACTGGAAGCTCGAGAAATCTGGCGTAAACGAGTGAAACTGGAATTACTTAAACGGAAGGCAAAGGGCTATGGTCCTGTGGAATCTCTGGAACGAGTGAAGCGACACTATGAATGTCAGTTTCAACTTCCGGAAAAAATTGACGATCTGCAGTTGCTGGAGTGGTCTCTTTCCGCGCTGGCGAAATCGTACAATGCCAATAGTACGTACTACTCTGCCCGATCGATCGGACGATTTCAGGACAATCTGCGCCGGCAGATTGTCGGAATCGGGGCGCAGCTTCAGATTGTGGATGGTGATACCGAAGTCGTTTCTCTTCCGGAAGGGGGAGCGGCAGCCCGGAGTGGGGCATTGAAAACCGGTGATCGGATAATCGCTGTGGCTGAAGGAGAAGGGGAATTCGAATCTGTTAGCGGATTAAGGCTGACGGAAATCGTAGATAAGATCCGCGGTAAACAGGGGACCGTTGTTCGTTTAAAAGTCATTTCGAGCCAGAAGAATCAGCCGACGGTAATCGAACTAACGAGAGATCAAGTTCAATTCGCAAGAATCCGCAGTACGATTTTGAATGAGCAATACGTGAGTGAGAAACGGAAAACACGCATCGGCTTTGTTTCGGTGCCCGCTTTTTATTCTGACAGCCGAGGTCCTTCAGGGAGAAGTAGTTCGAAAGATCTGGAAAAAATTCTGAAAGCATACGAAGCTGATGGCGTTGAGGCTCTGGTCCTTGATCTGAGAAATAATTCCGGGGGGATGCTGGCGGAGTCGTTCCGGTTTACAAGTTTATTCATCGGTCAGCGACCTCTGGTACAGACGAAAGATCAATCAGGGAAAGTTCAGACATTGAATGGAGTGAAAGTGAATTACCGCTGGAATAAGCCGCTGGTGGTACTGACGAATAAGTTTAGTTCGGGGGGCGCGGAGATCTTTATTGCTGCGATCCAGGATTATCGGCGTGGTCTGATTCTGGGAGACAGTACAACATACGGCAGTGCTTCGATTCAGAACAGCTTTGATATTGGTCGCGAATTGTTCAAACAGGACAAGCCTCCCCAGTTGGGGATACTGCAAATGACCACGCGGGTTTTTTATCGGCCTACCGGAGACGTGATTCATCTGCAGGGGGTGGTTCCCGATATCCAGATTCCTTCGTATTCGGAGTTTGGCAAAACGTTTCGGGAAGCGATGTCGGACACGCTGCATGTCGATCCGCTGCCTACGAAAACGGTTCCCCACGATGGCTATGTGAACCCGGAACTTGTGCGAACTTTGAGTCGTTCTTTTGAGGACCGCAGTGAAGATCTCATGGTGTTTCAGGATTATCTCGATCAACTGACCGAGTATAAGCGGCAGAGCAATCGCGCGACGACACCACTCAACGAGGAACAGTATCTGGCAGAGTATACGCAGCGAATTACGCCGAAATACTCATCCTGGAATGATAAAAACCAGATTGAACGCGATGCGTATTTCAACGAAGTCATGGCGATCGCATTGGAGTACACGCGGAAACTTGAATGGGTTGACGACTATCAAAAAGGAAAAGATGCTTTTGCGCGAAAACAATTTGAAACTGTCGTGACACATCTCAGTGCCGCCCTTGATGCAAACCCTGATCTGACAGATGCCTATAAGGGGCGGGCGAATGCCTATGCTGCGTTAAAACAGTGGAAGCAGGCGCTCGCGGACTACCAACATGTGAAAGGCGCTGGTCTGGAGGCGGTTGCGACCCGCGCTTCAGAAATCAGATCCAAATCCGAAACGATTGCTGACATCGCCAGGGGGGAACGACTGCTGGTTCTGGATGAGCAAGGCAAGTGGCTCTGGGTGGAACAGACGTCAAAGCAGAAAAAACAAGGCTGGATTCTGAAAGAGGATCTGCGATCCATTTATGAACCGAGTAAAACCACGAAACAGACACCGGCGCCTCCTCCCGCACCGGTTCCACAGTAAGTGTGTTTGTTTTCTACAAGTTCTGGAAATGTCGAGGTAAATACTGTCCTGTTTGTCAAACGCAGCTCTTCCCTTTTTAACTATTTCCCACAAAAACGATAAGGCAGAGCCGTAAAAGCCAGGCGAACGTCGGGGAGCCTCTGACTGGTCTATAGCGAAAGAGGTGACGCCAGCACCTCTCCCCCCCGTACCGGTTCCGTAGTGAGTAGAGCTGTTTATAGAGAAATATGAGAATGCGCGGGAACTACCGACAGCGTTGTTTCGTCTGATGGGTATGAAATGTCTCATTCCAATTCTGATTTTGTTGACCGCCTGTTCTGAAGTTGATCGAAACGAACCGGTAGATTCTTCTCAAACGGTTCCGAATACGCAGCTGAAATCACCATTTCAGGGACTCACCTTCGATACCTTAAATAATGACGAAATTCAGTCTCAGCCGGAGGTCGTTCAAACCGGGTTTAAGCAAATCAATGCCTGGCGGGGCGCGAAAGATTTTCAGAATGATTCCGACTCGAACGATTATTTTGTGTATCAAACGTTGAAAGCACAATTGAATTGCGATCAACTGCAGATCAGAAGCGTTGATCCTGTTCACGGCAGCCTCAGGTATGAGGCAAAGTGCCGCGGCATGCGGTATCTGGTTCAATACGACCTCAATTCCGTGCAGATTATGAATGTGATCAGGGAGTGAGCGATGCCAGCCGGTTTAGAATCGACGTCGAGTCGGGAAGACACATTGAAAATGCTTGATACTTCATTCCGGGGTGTCTAGACTGGAAGAGACCGAACGTTCTCCCCCCGTTCCCCTGATTCATCGCTCCAGATGAGTCGGGGACCCGCAAACTTATTTCATGAACAGAAGCCTGAACCATGCACCAGATCTCCCGACGTCTTTGTCTTTGTCTTTGCCTGTTGTTTGTTGTCTGTCTTACCGGTATCACTTGTGCGGAGGAGGAAGCGTTTGATGTAGAATCCAACCTGCGAGCCGGTGTTGCTAAGGTGGACATCACGCCTGCGGAAGTTAAACAGCTGGAAGTCGTCGGGCATCGTCGCAAGGTGACGGGCGTACGTGATCCTCTGCGGGCCGGTGTGCTGGTGCTGGATGACGGGCAGACCAAAGTGGCCATTGTGACGTTGGATTTGATTGGTGCGTATCGCGAACTTGTGGAGTTATCTCGCCAGCAGATTGAGAAAGCAACGGGTATCCCGGCGGCCAACATTATGGTGACTGCCTCTCACAATCACTCCGGGCCCGGCTTTGATGCCAAATCAGAGTGGGGGCAGGAACTGATTTTAAAACTCACCAATGCAGCAAAGCAGGCGGCGGCGAACATGAGTCCTGTAACTGTTGGCTATGGGGAAGACAAAATCGGGTTCAGTATCAATCGACGCAAAGTCATCAATGGACGGGCTGTGGTACGGCTCAATGAAGATGGTCCCAATGATCCACGGGTTAAAGTGCTGCGGTTCGACGATGGAAAATCGTTGACTCCAAAGGCGGTGCTGATGCATGCGGTTTGTCATCCCTGCTTTTTTACCTGGGGCGATAAAGGATCGACGCCTTATCCGAACGGGTATCCCAAAATGAGTGCCGACTTTCCCGGCGAAGCGCAGACGTTTGTGGAAATGTGCTACGGAAATCAGACCAGTTCGCTGTTTCTGCAGGGCTGTGCGGGGGATATTCGTCCCAATCTGCCTGGGTATCCCTATCGCTGTGCCGATGAAGCCGACATTCAGTGGGCGGGCCGGGATTTGGGAAGTGCTGTCGTGCGGTCTCTGTCTCGGAGTATGATCCGTGAAGAGTTAACCAATCGGGAAAAGTTTTATCAAATTCGCGTCGCCAACACTGTCGTTTCGTTACCCGGTAAAGCAGGGCGGATCGATGCGGAACTGCAGGCGATCAAAATTGGCCCCTATTTGTTGCTGACGATGCCGGGCGAGCCGATGGTGGAATACGGAATGAAGTTGGAAGCAGACATCGCCGATCGGGCGATTCCCATCATCGTGGGTTATGCCAACGGATACATCGGCTACATCGCCACAGCAGATTCCTACAAAGTCGGCGGCTATGAACCGACTCGGTCAAAGCTGACCCCCGAAGCAGAAGCCATCATTCTGACCGAGTTGAGCGAACTGGCTGATCAGGTGATTGGTGATGTCTTCGAATCGTTTTCCAAGCATCCGAAGGATGTTGAAAAACGGGAAGCGGCTGAAAAGGCCCGTGTTGGAAAGCCTTAAGTGCGATCTACAGTTTACATTAAAACTAGCAAAACGGGGAAAACTCTTTTCCCCATTGAAAGAAAATCTAACTGATGACCATGTTGAAATCTGTATTAACCTGTTGGCTTGTTGTTGTGTTGATTTCTGCAAATATGGTTCAAGCTGCCAATCCTGATAAAGATAAAAAAACGACTGCGGAGCGGCTGTATGATGCGGGGGTGCCTGAGACCGGTTTTCTGACGCTCAAGACAGAGAACTACACCGTTCCCCTGGATGCGGCCAGTGGTTGGACGATCGAGAAAATGTCCTAGAGGTTGTCTCATAACGTCAAAAAAAGTGAACGGTTTGGCGCGTCTTTTGCATGAAGTGTTCTCCTGAAAGGAGAATTTCTTATGTATATGACGCTGGTCTGGTGGCCCAAACGAAAACGGGTTTCCACAAAAACAGCGTCCAGGACGGAACGCCCGGTCGTTTTGACCGATAAACAATGGTCTTTAGTCGCAAAACTGTTTCCCTGGACTCCCCCTTCCAAAAAGGGAGGACGTCCAAAAGCCCATCCACGAGATTGCCTGGAAGGCATTCTCTGGATTTTGGTGACAGGAGCACGATGGAAAGATTTACCAAGAGAGTATCCCTCAAAAGCGACGTGCCATCGACGTTTCCAGCAATGGACGATCGAAGGGCGGCTCTTATCTGCCTGGCAAATCATCTTGGAACGAATGGATGATGCTGGCCAGATTGATTTCTCGGAAACCTTTGCTGATGGCACTTTTGCCTCGGCAAAAAAAGGGGTAGAAGAGTTGGCCCGACTCGTCGTGGCAAAGGCACAAAGGTCATGATTTTTGTCGATCGTCACGGGACACCTGTGGCGATCGACACAGAATCGGCCCGTCGTAGCGAAGTCAAGCTGATCGAACCGCTGCTTGAAAAAATCACATTGCAAAATCGACAACCCGAGCGACTTGTTTATGACAAAGCCGCCGATTCGGACTCGTTGCGCAAACGGCTGATGGAAAAGAATATCGATCTGATCTGCCCGCATCGAAAATCGAGAGTCAAACCGCCGACGCAAGATGGTCGAAAGCTTCCACGCTTCAAACGACGTTGGATTGTGGAACGCAGTATTGCCTGGCTCCACAACTATCGTCGCATTGTCACGCGCTGGGAATATCACGATTACCTCTACGAAAGCTTTGTAATTCTTGGGTGTTTATTTACACTATTAAAAAGGTTTTGAGATGCCCTCTATCGCGGTCATCAATTTGGTCTCAATAACGGCCATTACGGGACTGTGTTGCGGCCCAAAGGGGCTCAGTGGTGGGGAACCGGGCACAAAGAGGGGGGCCGGGAAGTGGTTCATCGGATCAAATTGATTGTGGATGGGAAGGACGTTCCCATCACGAAAACTGGGGAAACGATTACCGGGAAACGGATTGAGTTCATCAAGGATTCGACGATCTGGAAGTTCAAAGTTCGTGCCGAGATCATTCTGACCAACACAGAAATTTATGAACGAACGGAGATGGAAGCACTGGAAGTCTGTGATCTGGATTTACTCTATTACTTCATGCACTGCTTTCCACCTTCCACTACCAAGTGGATGGCACAGCTGCCGGATGGTTCAATCGAACAGGGTCCGCTCTCCCATTCTCAGAAAATGGCGGTCACCAAAGATACGACCTGGGTCGCGCAATACGATGAGAAAGATCAACTCGGCTTGTTATGTTACACGCCTCGCGTCATCGCCGGTAACAAAAGCGCGAGCCATATCTGGGACCTCGATCGTTATCACAAATACTACCTGCGGCACAATAACGGGCAGTCCTTCAAGAAAGGCGAGAAACTCGATTTCACTGTCGTTGTGAAGGCTGTTCCCAACGAAACCGGTGACTGGAAGGAAACAAAAGAGGCAGCGTCTCAATTGATGAAACAGTTTCCTGTTGTGGATTAAATCCTGAAACAAAGAAAACCTGAAATCAATGATTAATCCAGACTCGCTGATCTCCCATGCACCAGATTGAATTGAACTATAAAAAAGATCTAGATCAATGTGTTTTTACACAGCGCCAATTATGTGCAACTTATGTGTTATTTTCCTAGACGTTGCCCTAACGCGCAATCAACACACCAATCCTCGCTAATAGTATGGTATAGCCTGCCAGATAGCGTTTCTTAAATTGAATTGGTCTATGCAAACTGGGAGAAACCGGGGCTAACGCCCTGCGGCTAATAAGTCATTCCGGCTGGCAAAGTCCCCCAAAGAAATCAGCCGCAAGGCGTTAGCCGCGGTAAAAAGCACTCCCTTCATGACACAGCAGTTGATTGCCTCGATCTCAATGGTTCCATAAGCAAACCGGACGGCAAACAATATCAAAACCGTGCTAATGAAATAGAACAGATTGTGGTTGTAGAAGAGATCAAGAGCGAGCGGCGAGAAGTCGAAGCAGTCTTATCGGCCTCCTCTCAGAAATGAAATATATGACCAAGAGCAGGGGATCGAAGATAGTTCGCTGATATAGAAAGTGCAGAATCCGAAATTTGTTTAAATTGTTTTTTTTAAATATGAATGACAGTCAGAATTTAAAAATACGAAAAACGTTTCTTCAGGGCGTTGTTTCCAAATAATGATTTATTTTTGATTCGTGTATTCACTTCTAACGAACCCTCTTTTCCTTTCCGTGTCTTCTGATATCAGAATCCCTAATCATTTTTGGGAGAACGCATAATATACTGGGAACGTTTTAAGATTAAAGTTAAGTATCGATCTTTTGCCGGTATCACTTAAAACACGCGATCCACGGCTGGTGTTTACTATGAGTAAGAAAAAAATCAAGAACAAAAAGGGAGACATTTCCCCCGATCTTCGAGATCACATTCAGGCACTCAACCTTAAAACGGTTGAGGAGTATCGTAAATGGTGCGATCAACATGGATTCTGTAACAGGACGAATAAAAAGTGGAAAGTTCTCTATCGCGAACGAGTATTCTATGAGCGAACGCTGGAAGAAGAAAAATGGATCCATGAAAAGAGAATGCAGAATAAACTGCACGGCATGATACAGCATATTTGTCGCGGAAATCTGTTAGCCAAAGATGTGAGTCAATCAGAACAAAAGATTCTGTGTGCGTTAGTTTATGAAAATTCAAAACGAAGACGCCGTCCCAAGGTAAAAACTCGAATTTTGGAACGTGTGCTTGAGTATCTGGAACCATGGACACAGTTTTTCGAAGCCGGATATGTAATTCCTGGTCTGGAAAATTCACCCTTTAATACATATTTGGGGGGACTGTTTTGGATCACAGAACGTTATGCCGACTGGATTCGCCCCATCGAGAAATGGAAACCGCGGACGAATAACGCACGTCAGATGTTTGCTTCGTTGCTTCGTCATCTGTTTGGATATTATGAAGTACCCAGTTTTTTTGACAGCGTCTGGTTTCTGAATCCTTCAAAAGAAGCAAGGCAGATGCAGAAATGGTATCTAAATACAGGCAGAGGAATCAGAATTCCCATCAGGGAATTTCCGATTCCCTACACCAGAAAAATGTTACATCATTTTCTGCAGGCTCCTGCTCGTCACAATGTTTATCAGGCAGTGCGTTATGCGCAAATTAAAAACATGGGCGGCAGCGAGCGACAGATTGATGCCATGTTGGCAACTCGTCTGGGAAGAAGCTTTGAAGACGAGTCGTTCTGGGTTACCGTGATTCGCTGGTTTATTGCACATCCGATTCTGGATCCGGCCAGATATGAATCCATTATCGGCTATATTCAATACCATCGATTTGGTTCCCATACTTTCTTTCAGAATCAGGAAGATCGTGAACAGCATCCTCCAATACTACCTAATTTTACGATCAAAGACCGTCATCCGGAAACACTGTTAAGAGCAGTAGAGGATTGGCAACATGAATTTGAAATGAGAAGTAATAACGAGAATCAAACTGGAGTTTGGGAGCATTCATCAATCAATGAGTTTGAACTGTATGAGGGATCGGATGAATGTAAATATCTCATCTGTTGGACGATACGTGAATTGTTGGACGCAGATGCGCTTTACATTGAAGGACAAAAGATGAACCATTGTGTGGCAACATATGCTTCTTTGTGTGAAGAGGGAACGTGTTCGATCTGGTCGCTGGAACGCGAAACATTTGATGGCTGTTCGAAAGTGCTGACGATTGAAGTAAGAAACTCTACTAAAACGATTAATGAAGTACGAGGAAATTCAAACCGAATTGCAACAGCATACGAAACAAAAATACTGAAGCGTTGGGCTGACCAGGCAGGTTTGACTTTAAATCTTCAAGCATAACAAATTTGCAAAAGGGCTTCCGACCTTCTGTCGGGAGCCTTTTTGTTTAAATCGCACACTCATTAAAAGCTGCCGACTCCATCATGATGATGGCAAGAATAAAATTCATCCATTTCACCAATTCAACGATCTTTAAGGTAGCGATATGAGCACGAAGAACTGGTGTGAGATCTATGTCGATGGGAATATATCGTGTCAAGCGATGGCGGAAGAAGTGATTGCGATCACGAGTGCAAAGGACGCTCATTTATATAACGGTCGCAGATGGGAGATGAGTACCACTGTGCTATCAATCGACGTAGAACGGAACCAAAACCAGAAATATTCTTCGATCTGGTCGCGCATCAGTGCATGGTGGCGCAAGGAAAAAGTAGCAAATGACGAGTTTCTGTTCTATCCTCTGGTCATTTCGGCAGAGCCAAACCATGAATCATTTCACAGCGAATACGAAGAATTGATAGCGGAAATCATTCGAAGAATAAAATGTTTAGGGCTGCGTTTTGCGCTGGTTGCTGATTTTGAAGTTGAATGAACGAGGGGGGAATGGCTGCGGAAAGGTAGGCAGCCCTGGTCATTGTTTAGGTAGCGTTTCTTCATTTGCATCGACGAAATGAAAGCACGCAAACCGGGGCTAACGCCCAATGGCTAATGAGTCATTTCTGCGGTCATAGTACCTGAAAACAAGGGGAACAGTATAACATCGACCACGGTTAATTCTTACCTGGGTAAAATTGAAGTCCTCAAAATCACGCTCAAAACTATGAAATAAACGCTACCTAGCGTTTGAGTTCATCGGGGATTTCGTATTGGCCCACTTTGACACCTTGATTTCGCAGGGCATCCATGATCGCTTTGTAAATGTAGGGGTTGTTTTCGGGAGCCCTGCGATTCTCTTCGGTCCATTTTTCAAGCTTCAGATCTTTGAACGCCTCATCATCCAGCTTGCTGAGTTCGACGATGATGTCTCGCATGACTTTTCCACCTTGAAGAAAACGATCCCTGAGGACGGGGCTCCCATCTGCATATTGTAGCGTGGCTAACTCTTTACCCAGCATTTTGGTTGAGAGAAAACCGTCCCGGTCAGTACGGGCAGCAATCGGGTTCCACAGGACATGTTCGGATTTAGAACCCAGTTTTGGCAATTGAGCAAGATGTGCGGGGATTTGCGGCCAGGGTCCTCTGGGAGAATACTTGATGTCTCCGATTCCGTCCTTGCCTGTGGCATGTTCTGACCAGCGTGCCATCCCTTCCAGAAACCAGGAATTTTTGAATTGCGTCGCACCATATTGAACAAGGTGGAATGTTTCATGAGTGGGAGTGACGTTTTTTGTGGGGTCGAGTTGACTGGAAATCGACATTACGACACAGCGGTCTTTGGGCTTGCCCTCGGGAATGTTTCGAGCACGCTGTGCACTTGAAAACGCAATCCCGTTGTTACCTCCCATCTCCTTGCGGTCGCGGATACTGACCTGAATACAGTTGGGTCTCTTAAATCGCTCGCTTTCAAACGGGTCTGGAAACTTGAGGACGCGACAGAACAGTTGATGCGCAGCCCAGACTTGTTTGGCCACGTTTTCGACCTGGTCCGGAACAGAGTTCTTATTTACGTCGACAGGAGAGACCGCACCAGTCCCCTCTTTGACGTAGAAGACCCGTACATATTCGAAGACGTAGTGCTCCTTGAGCTCCGTCTTTTTATTTTGCTGAGCAGATACAATAGAAGTAGAGGCAATTACACTCAGCAGGACTGCGAGTACGATGATATATCCCTGCGTGTGACTCCGAATGTCTCTCATTGGTGCAGACCTTTCGGTTAACGGCCAAACTGGCCGGGTTGGCGGACCGCTGGAGTTGCCATTAATGAGTGAAGAAGTGTATATGGGAATCGTAGCCGAAGAATGGGGCGTTGTCAATTTGTTTCACGCGTCTTACGCTGCATTGAATTTAGTGGGAGAAACGCATTTCTTGACAATGCTTTATGAACTCACTCCTGTTTGAAGAGGGCATGCACATTCATGCGTTGTAACTTGTCAGCCAGTTCGCATGCGTGATTGCGAAACAGGATCATGCCGATGTCGGGGCGGGTGTGAACGAGTTGCTGGAGTGCGTCACGGGAAAACAGCATTGCCTGACCTTCACTTTTGACGCGTGCCGAAACGCGATGCGAGGGTTCCGAAACCGACGCCAGATCGCCCAGCGATTCGTGGACGCCGATCGTGCCGACGGTCTTTCCATGACAATTCTGAATCTCAACTTCTCCGGAAATGATGACGCGGATCTTGTCAGCGGGATCATCCGGTCGAAACAGCACATGCCCTTCTTCCAGCGTTTCCAGTTCGGCTGAAGCTGCCACGTACTGTTGTTGTTCTTCCGACAAGCCTGCAAATAAGGGGGCTGTGTTGACAGCCTGCATCAGTTTGGGGAGAGCCGTTCTTAGCCTGAGTGATTGATCTACGAGATCCGCAATGGCCTTGCCCGGTTCAAATACTTGTAATGAGTCCCCATTCCAGGTTGTCAGCAGGCAGACCATACGTACGACATCCAGACGTTCGACTTCATGAAAAATCATCGCCGGAATATAGGCTGCGGGTAGAAAACCGTTCTCCAGAAACGTTTGCTGCATTTGCGGCGAGAAGGCACTGACGTCCGCTTCCAGATAGTCAATGCTGTATTCTTCCCGGCAGCGTCGGACGAGTTCGGAGACCAGAAAATAAATGGGCGAATCATCCAGAGAAACGAGTTCGAAGATTTTTCCGGTTCGTTCGTGTTCATCAATCGAGAAGCCAATCGCGCCCACCATTAAGCCATCGCGATACGCGAGCAGGTATTGTGCATGGCTGGCGCGTAGTTGAAACAGACCATAGTGCAGTCGCATCCGTCCGAAAATTTCCCGTTGTTTGATGCGACCCCGCTCAAAACGGAGCAGAACGGGGTATAGTTCGGATTCCATCTCCTGGACCTCAAACTGATGGAAATGCGGGTACGCTCGTGGCTCGGCTTCAATGATCGCATCACAATTCAGCTGACAATTCTCCAGTGCAAGTTTGGCAAGCGGATAGACTTCCGGAATGAGGTGGGGATGGTTACGACGCAGTTCGAGTGCGTGCCCGAAGTGGCAGACATATAAGGCCGCTGATTCCCTGTCGCCGAGTTGAAATTTGTTGGGCAGCAATCCGACGGGATGAAACCCATGCTGGTGGGAAATGCGTTGGGAAAACTCGTGGGCACTTCGATTCTCGACAATGCCCACGTGCAATCGGTCTTGAACAAATTCAATACGTGCCTGCATCAATTGACTGCCTATGCCCTGTCCGCGTCCTTTGGGATGGACAACCAGACGACCGAATTCGGCCACAAGATCGGCATGCGCACCGACCTCCAGCACGACAGAAGCTGTGCCGAGAACCGTTTCCGTCTCCGAGTCTTCAGCGACCAGAAACAGTGTGTCATCGCTCAAGATCATGCGTTTGAGCGCTTGGATATCGTAATACTGGGGATAAAAATAACTGTCACCATAGGCGATGTGGAACAATTCGCTAATGACTTCCGCATCCGTCTCCCGGGCTCTACGAATATCAATCATGGTCTCACTCTCCCTGTTCAAGGAGTCGACGTCCCGCGGCCAGTGCGACAGCGTGATAATACGTAGCCCCCACATTCAGAGCCTGCTCATCAAAGTCAAATCGGCTGGAGTGAGCCGGATATCCTTCTTTCCCTGCCAGCACGCTGCCGAACCGTACATAGCAGCCCGGTATCTGCTCCATGTAATATGCGAAATCTTCTCCCCCCATATTGGCAATTTCGAGTTTTCGCAAGGCCTCTTCTCCGAATGAGCTCCGTACTGCGTCTCGGGACAGTTCTGCGATGTTGGGAGGATTAGAAAGTGGCGGCGTTCCCAAGTCGATCGTAACTTCAATGATCGCGTTATGCAGTTCACCAATCGATCGCGCGATGCGTTCTATTGAACGATGCAGACTCTCTCTGACTGACTGCTCTTGAGCACGGATTGAGCCATCAAGCTGGGCACTGGAAGCGATGACATTGGAAGCGGTTCCTGCTTCGAAATGACCGACGGTCACCACCGACGGATGAGCCGGGTTGACTTCTCGCGAAACGATTGTTTGCAAGGCCATCACCAACAGAGACCCGACGACCACAGAGTCAATGGCTTCATGAGGGCGGGCAGCATGCCCTCCCTGACCGTGGATTTTGATGTGAAACTGATCGCTGGATGCGTTGACGGGACCATCGGTGACGGCCACCGTTCCCGCTGGAAAATGCCGATCCAAATGACCGCCAAAAATCAGCGCGACATTCTCGAGTACGCCCTCTTCGATCATCTTTTTCGCCCCGCTTCCGGTTTCTTCGGCAGGTTGAAACAGGAACCGAATCGGAGCCGGTCGATGTTTTTCTTGAGCTAATAACGCAGCCGCACCGAGCAGCATGCTGGTGTGACCATCGTGGCCGCAGGCATGCATCACTCCAGGAACCTGGGAGGCAAAAGGCAATCCGGTTTCTTCCTGAATCGGCAGGGCGTCCATATCGGCACGCAATGCGACAAACGGAAGATCGTGCTCTCCGGGAAGGTCTGCGATAATCCCGGTGCCTGCGATGCCTCGTTTGCAGGGAATTCCTAACTGATCTAAGAACGCGGCGATCCGATCTGATGTTTTGTGCTCATGCCAACTCAACTCGGGCTCAGCGTGCAACTCGCGCCGAAATGATACAATTTGCTCAAACAGTTTTGAATCTAATCCCGTCATAATTGCACCTCTGCAGTCTTGTGCCGACACTTGGAATAAAAGCCCATTTTGTTATGGCCCGGTTTTTATCGAATCCATATCCTTACTCTTTTATTATACCAGTTCGGAGAGCAAAATTCACGTTTTGATTTGGGTCACTGTCTCAATCGATCATCGTCTCTCAATTGGAGTGTGAGGTAGAAGACGAATTTTGTGAATGCTGATCTTCTTGTTCAAGGTGCATGTGTCGTTTTGCTGTTTCATTCAAGGCACGCGTCGCAATGGCAATGGTGAGGCCTACTACGACCATCCCAATCAGGCCGATGCAGACACTGATCAGTTTTCCCAGCGGTGTTTCAGGTGTAATATCGCCGTAACCAATTGTGAGCCCGGTGATCAGTGTAAAATAGACGGCATCTCCAAAGTCGAGATTCTCAAATCGCCAGATCAGAAACGCGCCCAGCAACAGGCTTAACAGGAGTGCCACGAAGACCTCTCGCACATAAGAGGCATAACGCACGAAGGCACTGAAGAATTCAACAAAAAGCGGAAGGCGTCTGCGAAGTAAATGCTTAAACATGGGATTGGTCTCTGATGACGAAAGTGAAATGAAGCCAGGTTTGAGAGTGAGGGGCAGATTAGTTTACCCAGGCCTGCTCTCATCTTGTTCGGTTACTTGAATCTTACCCGATTGATGGTTCTGCGAACAGAATGGTTCCTGCGTTTCGTGTCATTCCTGATCGTTCGTAGAAAGAAAACTGGCTCAGAGATCTTTCTCTGGAACCTTTCCTGTTTGGTATCAATACACAGGAAAGCCGCTTGATTCGTCCTGTTTCAGGCGTTACTTTTGAATGTGACAGGAGCTGTTCAACTTCCCTGTTATCGTCACTGTGCGACGGAGACGCCTCTCCTGCCGTCTAACGATGTCTCGCGATGCCCAAGGAGCCGCAAATGACCTCTGGTTTTAAGAACATGATCATCGCTGTGATCATTCTGCCTACATTATTATCAGTTTCCCTTTATGCACAACAGCAACAGCCGGTGCGTCTCAACCCCGACGATCTGCTGCTGTACCGGGATGAAGCAGGCAAAGTCAGCAAAGTCCAGACACCGTCCGACTGGCAAAAACGACGGAAAGAAATCATTCATGGGATGGAAAAAGTCATGGGACCATTCCCCGGAGAAGACCAGCGAGTCGCTTTGGATGTGAAAATCCTCGAAGAGGTTAAACTCGACAAATATACGCGGCAGCTAATCACCTATCAGTCGTCACCCGGTTCCCGAACACCGGCCTACCTTTGTATTCCCCATTCAGCAAAGGATGGAAAGAAGGTTCCGGCGGTGCTCTGTCTACATCCGACTGACAACAAGGTGGGCCATCAAGTCGCTTTGGGACTGGGGGGACGGGAAGGGAGGCAGTACGCTGCCGAACTGGCGGAGCGGGGGTATGTCACTATTGCGCCCGCTTACCCTCATCTGGCAAATTACTGGCCGAATCTGGGCAAGCTGGGATTTGTGAGTGGCACGATGAAAGCGATCTGGGACAATTCACGGGCGATTGACCTGCTTGAGTCTCTGGATTACGTCGATCTAAGTCGGGGAGTGGGAGCCATCGGTCATTCTCTGGGCGGTCATAATGCCATCTACACGGCGGTCTTTGATCCCCGCGTTTCTGCCATCGTCAGCAGTTGCGGCTTTGATTCCTATCGCGATTATTACAATGCCGCCGAACGCGTCTGGTATTTCGGCAAAGGCTGGTGCCAGATTCGCTACATGCCTCGGATGTCGGACTACCGCGGAAAGCTGGACGAAATTCCCTTCGATTTTCCGGAACTGCTCGGCGCACTGGCACCACGGCCCGTGTATGTCAACGCACCCCTCCACGATTCCAACTTCCGTTGGAAAAGTGTTGATCAGTGTGCCGAGAGCGCCCAACCTGTGTATGAGTTGCTGGGAGCAAAAGACAAGCTGGTTATCGATCACCCGGATTGTGATCACAACTTTCCGCTGGAACAACGCAACCGTGCTTACCAGCTGTTTGACTCCGTTTTGAAAGACTGAAAAAAGCAGGTTTCTGTTCGTGTGCTTCAGTTGTAGACGTAACGAACAAACATCCGCACAGGCGAAGGAGGATAACAGGATGATTGACAGAAATCGCCGCTGGTTCCGGCTTCGAATGTTCCTGGGATATGTCGTCGTCATCTTTCTCTGTCAGATTGACTCAGTTGAGTTGCTGGCTCAACCATCGCACGATCGGCAGATTTTATTCAATCGCCTTAACAGACTGATTTCCAAGGGGATTGAACAGGGAGTTCTGGTCGGTGCACAAGCTGCCGTCGGTTCAACAAGCGGCACTCCAACGACGAAATCGTATGGGGTCATTGCGCCACAATCAACATCAGCGGTGAATGATGAGACTCAATTCTGCATTGGATCTTGTTCAAAGCCAATCGCTGCTGCCTGTATTATGACGCTCAGAGACAGCGGTGAACTATCATTTGAGCAGTCCATTGATAAGTGGATTCCGGAAACACGTCAGTGGGAGCTGGAAGACGGCCAGAATCTGACCAGGGCGCCGAATATGAAAGAATTGCTTACGCATCGAGCGGGCATCTATTCTCAAAAAGCACAGCCGATGACAGCCAGGCAGACCCGTGCGATTCGTGATTTTGAACAGAGTTTGGAAGAATCGGTCAAACTGATTCAACAGCAAAAGCTGATTAGCCAGCCCGGAGAAAAGTATGCCTACAGCGGGGCTGGATATTGTCTGGCTGGTTATATTGCTGAGAAAGTCACCAGCAAACGCTTTGAGGATCTATTGCAGGAGCGCCTCTGCTCTCCATTGGGAATGAAACATACAACCTATTTTCCGGATATCGAACAGTCGGGAAATATAGCATGCCCCGGAGCGCGCGGTAGAAACGGGAAACTGCTCGCTCACCAGGGGGCACCTCATCTTTGGGGAAAGAAACTCAAATTTCCGCTGATCGGAGGCAGTCTTTACACAACCGCATCCGATACAGGTCTGTTTGCAAGTATGATCCTGAATCGCGGTAAAAACTCGCGGAAGCAGGTATTGAGCCGCGAGGCCTGGCAGTTTATGATCAGTCGACAGTATCCCAGTCAGAGATACGGTCTGGGTTGGGGCCTGACGATACAAAACGGGCAAACGACGGCTGTGCAGCATTCAGGAGCACTGTTGGGATATCGGGGTCTGATCCATATAGATCTCGAAGAAAACCGATATGTTGTCGTGTACTGGACTCTGACTGACGTGAGAGATGCCCGCGGCAAAAACTTCTCTCGCGCTTTGCAGCAGGTGGTTCGTTAATTCAAATAGTGGTCAGCATATTCTGAGGGGAGTTCAATCAACATGTCAGGCAGCAACTCACAGATATTAATGCAACAAACAGCTTCTGGTAGGGGCAAACTGATTGTCGTTCTGCTTCTGATTCTGGCGGCAGGTGTGACCACCGACGCCTGGTACGGCGTTTCACTCTGTCTAGGGGCCGCGATCGGTATGTTTCTGGCAGAGCATTTCGGCTCCAGTCGCACTCGCGAATTTCTATTTCTGTTAGGCACACCACTGCTGTTTTTCTGGCTGATGTTCCTCGCCACAATCTGGCAACAACCAGACGGAGCAAGCCCTGCGCTACTTAGTCTCGGGACACTCTTGATTCTCTGCTCTGCAATCGTCCCGGCTGCCCTGACCGTAGTCGCACTCAGCATCATCTCTGCAATCGTGTTCAAATTGACCGGACTGCGCCTGCTGAAATTCAACTGGAGTCGAAGTGAATCTCAATAACTTCGCTGTCTTCTCCCTAAAGGGAGATCCTGGCTAGGTAGCGTTTATTTAATAGTTCTGATCCTGATTTTGAGGTCGACAGAGTAAGCTAAGTAAGAATCCACCGTAGCCGACGGTGTGTTGTTGCCCCCTGTTTACTGGTCTATGACCGCAGAAAAGGTCCATTAGCCGCAGGGCGTTAGCCCCGGTTTCTCCTCATTTGCAAAGACCAATTCGAATTAAGAAACGCTACATGGCAGTGCTGTGAATGGTTCCTGTGTTTCGTGGTATTCTTGGTTGATGAAGTAGCTAATTCACTTGCAGCAGCAATCACTTCAGATAGTCTTTCAGTTTGAAGTGCACGAAGGGGCGTTGATAGGCTTCGTTCTGCTTTTCGGCGTAGGAGACCCAGAGTTCCAGTGCGGTGGCATCGTAGACCACGTCCAGAATGTTTCCGCCTTTGATGGGAATCTGGCAGGCGATGTCAATCATTTCCGGGGCACCGATTTTGCCGTAGACTTTTTGCAAGGGGCCAAATGCCCCGCGGCCTTCGTCCTGATAGACCAGGTTTTTCATGACGGCTGGCGCCAGTTCGTCATTGGGATCATTGTCTCCCCAGATTTTCAGATCAGGCGCGTGGGCCAGCATCTTGACGGCACCTAGATTGGCACCGTCGCCGACCACATAGTGATACTTTTTCATCCGTTTCGCATTTTTGAAAATGTCGATTGCCTGTTCCAATCCGTCGGCGTCGTACATGACCTGCCGAAACAGTGTTGTGAAATGCACGCCGTTCATATCGAAAGGATAATCTTTACCGGGGGAGTCTCCCATTTCCGAAAGGACAATTCCTTTCGCGTTCATGCCCGTATTGGCACCGATGAAACCGGCGAAGGTGGGATTCACGTGGGGGACGCCATTCTTAGGAATGTAGACCGTAATGCAGGGATAGTCCTGCACGCCGAGATCCATCGACCAGTCCAGGTTTCGCGTTTGATAGAGATGGCCATCTTTGGTAGCTGAACCCCAGGCGGCGATACTGCTGCAGGAGTAGTCCATTACCACAGGCATAGCATGTGCCCTCTGCAGCATTTTTAACGACATGCCCGTCCCTTCTGCAAAGCCGCGTAATTCTTCTTTGAAGCGCGGGTCTGTATGCGGTGCGATCGATTTCCAGGCTGCATCCAGACTGGCATTCGAGCAACGCTCCGGAGCAGCGGTTTGCACCTTTTTCATCAAGGACTGAATCATCTGGGTGGCATCTTCCCTGATCAGCTCGCCCTGTTTTTTACCCATTTCATAAGGCGTCCCTTTGACCACCACCACGGGAATCTGATCGGCGCCTGTGCCGATCGAGGTCAGATAGCCTTCAGCGAATACGGTACTTGAAATGCTGAGACAGGCAATGGTAAAAACGATGATAAGCTGACTAAATCTGAACATAGTGAAAAATTCCGTCTTCAGTATTATTTGGTTTCAATCAGGTAGGAACCCTCGATGATTTCAACTCCCGCTGTGGTGATGATCGCGGCTTGGGGTGGCTTATTTTTATTACCGCGGATTGAAGCACAGCCGGCTTCGCCGTCTTTATTGATGGCGACGATCTTGTCGTTGAAGTCGACTTTGTCCGGACCGCCATTGATCTTCACGATTCGCTGGCAGAGCGCTTCACAGGCTTCAGTGGGACTTTTTCCTGCCCGCATCTGTTCCACCACGAAAAAACTGCCGCAGGTCCGCAGGATTTCTTCGCCTCGTCCCGTGGCACCTGCTGCTCCGACTTCGTTGTCTACATAAAGCCCTGCGCCGATGATGGGAGAATCGCCGATCCGGCCGGGCAGTTTGCCGAACAGTCCTGAGGTCGTCGTGCATCCGGCGAGATCGCCTTTGGCGTCCAACGCCAGAATATTGATGGTTCCCGTCGGCCGTTTGTCCAGATCGTAATTTCCGTCTTTCGGCGGGAACCGGTCGTCCTTGTCGCTCAGGTTCTCTTTCCAGCGCAGCCAGATCTTGCGGGATTTATCCGTGAGCAGATTCTCTTCTTTAAAGCCGTGCGCCCGGGCAAATTCGCGGGCGCCTTCTCCGACGAGATGAATATGATCAGTCCGTTCCATGACCAGCCGGGCGACGGAGGACGGGGTTTTAATATTTTCGAGTGCACCCACAGAGCCGCAATTGTGCGTCCTGCCATCCATAAAGGAGGCGTCGAGCTGCACGACGCCGTCTTCATTAGGCAGGCCGCCGTATCCAACCGACTGGTCTTCCGGATCCAACTCGGTGACCTGTGCGGATTTCTCGACCGCATCGAGAATGTCGCCTCCCGCTTCCAGCACGTTCCAGCCGGGGCGGAGTACTTTTTCGGCCCATTCTTCGCCGCGACTGCACAGTATCAGCGGACGGCGGGGGGCGCGTTTTTCTTTCGCTTGCCCTGACATGGTTGCGAATAGTGAGAGCGAAGCACTCAGCCCCGCGACGTTTTTGATAAAACTTCTTCGGTTTTTCATGGCTCGATTATAAAGAGATTCGTTTTGGAACTCCAAACCTTTTCTGAATTCTGGATAGTTTTAGTAAATCCGAGCAGCTTAATCGAATCGATCAGCGTTCAGAAAATCAATCTTGCCCGCAGTCTCGCTCCACACGTTCAAAGTGTTCGTCAATGACATTCAGACTGAGTAGCGATTCACGAAACAGTTGTAAGGAAGCGAAGACAACGCAGGCGATGCCAATGATGGTCAGTCCCCCGACGAACCAGAGGGACTGGGGACGCCAGAGATTCACGACCCCGCCGAGCAGACTTCCCAGTGAAAAAAGACCGACACTGACATACAGACTTGCGAGGGCATCGCGAAACAGTCGAGAACGATGCTGCAGATTACGCGACAAGATCTGGGCGTGTGCATCGGGGTGATCGAGCAGGTGATGGAATTCAGTATGGATTTGACCAAACCGGGCCGATGTCGAAACAATCAGCAATGCGACGCCGGGGAGAAGGATTAAGGGGGTGAGCCAGAATTCGGTGCTACTCATGTTTGTTTTGATTTTTCTAGTGCAGAAAGGTGATGTCTAGCTTCTGTGTTGATGCAATCACTGTCGATTCAATTTTTCTTTTTCTTTCCTTTTTTTCGTTTGCCCTGACCTGGAATGCCCGGTTTCTGATCCCACTTCTGTTGTGGGTTCTTCTTGTATATGGGGGCTCCGTCCTGCTTGGGAAACTGTGCCGCGATCGAGGACAGTTGCTTCAGTGCCTGCTGTGCGACGGGATCGTGCGAGTCGATCAGGTTCTGTTCTTCCCAGGGATCTGTTTTGAGATCAAACAGCTTGATCGGTTTCCGATTCGAGTCGATCCAGAGTTTAAACCGCTGGTCGCGGATCACCCGGTCGTCATATTTCAGCGCAGGGACTACACGCCCTGCGTGCAACTTTGCCGGTCCTCCGCCCATCGACATGATCCACTCACGCGGCCCCTCTTTGGCTTTGCCCAGAATCAGCGGGGCGAATGATTTTCCGTCGACGACACGTCCCGCGGGTATTTTTCCCCCTCCCAGCTCGGCAAACGTGGGGAGGATGTCAGTGAAGTCGGCCAGTGCATTGGTCTCGACTCCTTCAGGCACCGTACCGGGACAGTTGACGATAAAGGGCATGGCGGTGCCGTTCTGCTCAGTCATTTTGGTCTTGCCGCCGCGGACGAGATGGCCCAGACGATGATTTCTCTGACCGCCGGTTCCATTGTCGGTGGTGAAGATGATGATTGTGTTGTCGCGAATGCCGGCTTCGTCGAGCGCTCTGACCAGCTTGCTCACAAGCTTGTCGGTGTAGCGGACCATGCCTGCAAACAGACGCCGCTTGTCGGTTTCGTTTTTGTTGTCAGGCGTGGTGGTGAGCGGGCTGTGGGTGAGTACCATCGGGTAATAGAGCAGCATCGGCTGGTCTTTATGCTTGCCAATGAAGTCGATCAGGTAGTCGCAATAAATATCGGGGCCGAACTGCCCGGCGTAGGTTTTGCTCCCTTTTCCTTTGATGTTGATATAGGGGTTCCAGTAGCGTTCGGCACTCGGCGGGTTGTGTGCTTCATAGCCCGTCCACATACACCATTCATCAAAGCCGGCCTCGTACATCGCCTGGGGTTCGACGCGGAAATCATCAATCTGCCACTTACCGGCGGCGCAGGTTTTGTAACCTGCCTGGCGGAGCACGTTCGCGTACATCTTGTTTTGACTGGCATCAAAGTGTGCGCTGGCACCCCAGCGGGGGACATCCCAGTGATTGGTCCAGCCATGCCGAAACGGATACTGCCCGGTGAGCAGCGTCACGCGGGTCGGCGTGCATTGTGGCATGCACCAGGCGTTGTTGAATTTCATCCCAGTCGCCGCGAGCTTGTCGATAGCGGGTGTCTTGATGTCCTCACCGCCGTAACAACTAATCCATTCCTTGCCCAGATCATCGACCATAATGAACAGGATGTTGGGCTGTTTGAGTTCTGCGGAAACAGCGGGCTGTATCAGCAACAGAATGACGGTCAGGGAGAGCAGGGTGCGAAACATGGCTGAATCCTCATCGTATTCATGGGGTGAATGTGATGTCTGATTCTAGCCGGGATCGAGGACCATCGCAACGAACTCTCTGCAGACAAGGGCGACGCGTGTTGTAATCTCTCACAGGGAAGGCTAATCTAAAAGGATGCTGCGAAATCGAATTTTCGTCGCAATTCGTTTAGATCAAATCGGTGACTAAGGAAAGTGCTCACATGAAAACTTTGAAGCTGTTTCTCATACTCAATCTATTGGTGACCTTACTCACGACGACCGTCACGGCGGAGGAGTGGGCAATTGATTCACAAAATGAATGGAAGGCTGCGACCGCCAAGCAATCCAAGTTGGAAATCAAAGAGGGGACGGCGATCCCGACCGACAAGGTCGCCACGTTCACCAGCAACATTAAGCGCTTTGACAAGAAACGCAAGGCTCAGTCCATTGTCATTGAGCAGTCACCGGTCTGGCAGAACTGGGAACCGATTGCCAATCTCGGGCCGGTGAATCTGCAGGACGCCCCCGTCTTTCTGGCGATCGGGCCGAATAACTACTGGGTCTTTGGTCGTTATGGTGGCGCTAAAAAGAAAAAAGGTTTCAAACCGAAGTCTACTTCTCTCGATGGGTTCGACGTCAAGCTGCAGACCACTCCCTGGAAACATCAATATGATGCGCCGGGCGGATTAGAAAAGGGCCTCGGCGGCTATCATGGGTGGCAGAGTCGCGATATGGTCAACTGGGTGCATCATGGCCCGGTCACTGAAGCATTCTCCCGCTGGGTGACGAGTGCCGAGTACAAAGACGGCAAGGTTTATATCTATTACGACTACCCCAACGACCAGGACCCGCATGTCTACATCGATGAAGATCTGACCGACGGCAAGCCGGGCAAAGACATGGGACTGGCGGTCAACGATCCCTCACACGGTTCGGACGCCGGCTTCATCCGCGACAAAGACGGCCGCTTCCATGTGATCCTCGAAGACTGGAGCCCCATCAATGCCAGCAAGCGTTCCTGGGATTCGCCGCTCGCGGCCCACGCGGTCAGCGAAGATGGTGTGACGGACTGGAAATTTCTGAAGCCCCCCGTGGACAATCGCACGAAAGATACGGGCAAAGTCGCCGAGTACAAACACCCGCACTGGCTGCAACATCCCAAGTGGAACACGAACATCGGCAAGTACAACGTGCATGAACCGGAACAGGAAGCCTATGGTGACTGGGCGCCAATTTGTGTCGGTTCGCAATACTATCTGTTCGGTGATTACGACCCGGCGGGGGGCGGACACATGAGCGTCGGCTGGTTTACCAGCCCTACGATCGACGGACCCTTCCAGTGGTGCGATAAAATCGGCAACGGTCACCCGGACCCCGACATCGGCTTTGCGGAAGGCCGGTTCTACCTCTTCACACAGCAAAACACGGATTTCGTCAGCCCCGGTCCCTGGGTGGAGCAGGTCGATGTCCGCGTCGGCGTGGATACCAATAACGACAGCAAGCTCGACCAGTGGACCGACTGGACCGAAGTGAAAGAGACCTACGATTACACGCCGGGTCTGTCGAAACACGTCAAAAAAACACCCGCCAAGCTCGATCTGAAAAAGTTACCGGCTGGCTATAGCTTCGGCTTTGAACTGAAACTGAAAGACACGACCGAGAACAAGTCGAAACCGATGATTGAGAAGGTGACGTTGGCGTTTGAGTGAAAAGAAAAGATGTCAGCGACTGTGTTCCTGACCATATCAATTGCCCGAGATATTCGTTGAGGAAAGCAGCATCAGCCGTACGGCGTTAGCCGCGGTGTTTACGATCACACCAATTAACCGGGGCTAACGCCCTTCGGCTAGTAATGAATGTTCTACGGCTCATAGCAAACACCCGATGGCTAATAGTTTTGTCATTTGAGTCACTGATAGATACAAAGAGGTTATCCTTGCACTGATTGCAAGAATAACCTCAGTTCATTTCCCATCAGCTCACAATCCCTGTGGCAGAGAATTCCGGTTGTTACTTTTTATGCGCTTTGTGGCAAGCGGCACAGGATTGAGTCATTTTTTTGAAGGCGGCACTTGCTGCTTTCAAATCCTGCTTTTTACATGCTTCCAGTACAGCAGCACTCTCGGATTGCAGCGTCTTTGAGGCACCAGCCCATTTACCATCGGGGCAACGTCCGTCAGCCATGAGCAGGTGACCCACTTCGTTCAAACAGGCAGCATGGCAGGCAGCGGTGTCCCAGGCCTTCTCGTCGGCCGGGCCGCTGGCTTTCAATAATTTGCCTAAACCCGCACAATTGGGTTGCACGATCCCACGCATTAAATACTTCGTTTCCGCGGGTCTGGTTTTGCCCTGTTTTACCTGAGCTGAAGCGGTTGTTCCCAGAATGACAATTCCCAGAGCCGACAGAACTAATCCAGTTCCGAGCATTAACTTTCTTGCCATGAAGTCATCTCCCAAAGGTAGAAGGAAAGAGAAACGGTACTAGAGACCACCTTGGTCTCTCCTGTTCCCGTCGTAGCAGACGTAATTACTACTGTGAACGAGATTCAGAAATAGGATAAACGGATATTTAAATAATATTTGATTGGGGTTTCTGTCAATTGTCAAGGATTCCGTACTGTCTCCAGATGATTTTTCATAAAACATGAATCCTCGAATTGAAGCCGGCAAAACGGAGATGAGCCGTCTCTTTAAGAACCGCAGGGGGGATTTCTTCGGCAATGGAAACTGGCTTGTCAAAAGGGCCGCAGGGGGCACTGGAAAGCGTTATAAAACAGAAAGGCAGGCTCGGAAAAGTAGAAAAAAGTTTTCTGAAATCGTTTATGAGTGCTCTCCCATTTCCTTGAGCCGCAAGCAAAAGTTATAGCTTAATAGTGCAAATCAGGTAGAATACACGTGGGCCATTTTCAGGAGACTTTGTTTGGGGGCTGTTTCTTTTAATTCCTGAGGATGTATCTGGAATGACCACTTTTAATCAAACGGAATCATTATCGCTCCCGAACGACGTAGATCAACGTGGTTCACACAATGAGTTCTGTCGAACACCAGATTATGAACGCATCCTCTCATTTTGCCTGAAAAGAACGACGTCTGACCATTCGAATCGTCTCGAACGTTCTCATCTCAAAACTCGTCTCGCAACTTCGGACACTGAATCACAAACATTGATTTCTGAATTAAGTCTGCTGGGACAAAGGGCCATCCAGAATACGGCAGAGTTACTTGATCCTCGTCTGAAACAACTGGCGGCTGAGTATGTTGGTAGTTCACACAGCAGACGCTATGAAATATGCGAGCAACTCTATCAATCGTTATTAACTCAATCCGAGCCCGTTCGTTCGCAAAACGAATTGCTGGAACACATCTGGGGCGATCTTACGAATCAATCCTGTAACCGGATCTTTGCGCGACAATTCCTGAAGCATGGAAATCCCAATTGTTTTGGGCGTGCGTTGATCCTGCATGCGTTTGCTCAACTCGCGAATGCCACTGTTTTGGGGGCAATGCCTCTGATACCCAGTTCAGAACTCTCGGTCCGACACGATGGTCTTGTGGCAAAATGGATTTTAAGACGCGCCCAGAAACAAAACGTGAAACTGAGACCAGAGTTGATTTCGTTTTTACAATTTATCGTCAAGCGGCCTGAGATTGACCGTATCCGGCCACTGATGTTTCATATGGGATTGGTATTTCAGATCAGCCCCGCTTGCTGGGTTTTAATCGATCCGCATGCGAAAGCATTTGGCAAATATCAAAATACAGCTCTGATTTCTCACATCGAGGAAATCAGTCAACAGAGACCACAGGAAATATTCAGCGCAGACTTTCGCTCTGAAACGAATCTGAAAAGTGGGAACCAAATCAGACAACTAAAATCCTTAACCCGGTTTCTGGATCAACTACAAGCTCTCAGTGAATGTCCTGCCGGTGAAGCTTTGATGGCCATGGCAAAATCACAGTTTCTGGATTTTGTGCTCAGTGACGATTGGAACATTCCCCGGGAACAGAAAGAAAAGATCGCTGCACAGCTCCGGGGGGAGCTGGCCCCGGTGGTGGAGGAGCGTTGTCTGGAACCATTACTGGAAACGCAGCACTCCCGGTCGACGCTATGCCGCATCCAGGCGTTCTTGGAATATTGTTCATTGCTGGATTGCGGAAAAGAATTTATCGGCCTGCTCTCATTTCACGTTTCTGCCGACACGCAAGCTTTACGCGCGGAGATGCTGCAGGTTTCATTTACAGAACTTCTGTCGGAACTGATCGCACGGTTTCATGGCTTTCTGTTTAATCTATGTTCGCTGAGTCATGATCAGGAGTTATTGCATCCTGTTATTGAACTATATCGGCCGGATTTTCGTGTTGGCGTCGAATTGATCTCGCATGTCAATGCCGTCACTCTTCGTTCTGAGACGATCACACGACAGTTATCGCATATCTGTCAGGGACAATCGGTCCAACTCTCAGCGGCGACAGAGATCCTGCGCAATCCGACAGAATCGATTCGTCGATCATCAAGAAAAGCATTTGAACAACTAGTCACAGCAGAAACCCACTCGTGCCGACTTCAGGAAGTTCTGAAACGGATCTCCATTAAAATTTCTCACATCCAGGAGCAAGAAATATCATGAATCAAAGTGAACACGACTTTATCGAAAACGAAGCAGGGCAGGTTAAAGTCAGATTGAAAAAAACGCTGGGGGATATTGAGGGCTGCCGCAAGCATTATCTGCTGGAAGCCATTCCGGGGATGATGTCTGTGGTAGAAAAGGTGATCAACGAATTTATCGAAGAAACAAAAAACAGCGTGGAATTTGCCAACGCACAGCAAGAATTACAACATGCAAATTATGATCAGGACGAATTAACCAGGTTGGTTCGCCAATATGAAACGCATCACTCAATGCAGATTGCCCTGAAGGTTGCCTACGAGATCTGGAAAAACGACCCCAGTGATGCAGACCGATTACGACAAATCGTGGATCACGCTGACGGTATGCTCCCTTCCGGAAGCGAAACCTTTACCAGCTCTCAAGCACCCACATAACTAGCGACAGGAAAGTGTCCTGGCATATTTTATCTGCTCCATGCACCAGTCGCTCGTCAAAAAATGTACTGACCTCGATTACTTTCCACCAACGATTAGCTTAATTCTTTGCCGAAATCTGGCGGGATTGTTCCTGAAGGTATTTCTCGATGAACTTTCGAACTTGCTCGTCTTTTGCGATTTGGGCAGGGGTTTGCCCGCCGTTGTTTTTGACGGTTGCATCTGCTCCGAGTGCCAGGAGTTTTACGATCAGCTCTCTTTCCGAATTTTTGCTTGCCAGATGCAAAGGTGTATTTCCCTCACGGTTTTTTACATTAATCTGTGCTTTGCCAAGAAAAATCAGTAAGTCAACAAGGTCCCATTGCTGCGCTGCAATCGCCAGATGCAAGGGGGTTGCCCCGTTTTTATCCCGTGCATTCGCGTTGGCACCATTTTGAATCAGAAACTCGACAAGCTCTGTGTGCCCGTTCGTACTGGCGTCCCAGAGATAGGCATCCAGATTGACTTCTTCTCCCTTCGCGATTTGTTCTCGTAGCTTGCGCAGTATTTTCTGCTCATCTGTTTTGGGAGTTTTATCATGTAGCTTGAATTCATCTCGCACCGCTTGCGCAGCCAACAGTGTTAAGGCCAGCGAGCGATCTCCTGACTGGAATGCCAGTTGTTGCGCGGTTTTGCCAGCTGTGTTCTTTTTTTCAAGGTTCGCTCCCCGAATGATGAGGAGATGGATCAAATCTTTGTGCTTCCCAATCACAGCAATATGCAAGGGAGTATCGCCGTTCGTTTTCGAAGCCGCATCCAGATTTGCACCGACCATAAGTAAAAACTCGGCCAGTTTAACGAATCCCTGCTTAGCGGATTTCCGGAGTTCTTGATCGAGATCGACTTTCTGATTCTGCTTGAATCGGGATTCCAGAGAATTCATGGCCTCGGATTCCTGGGGTGTCAGTTTTTCCGTTCCCGGTAGACTCTCCTCAGCTGCAATGGCTTTGCGTTTTTCCTGTAGCAGTTTCAGTAAATCCTGGGACGAACGTTCTTGGTCTGATTGGGAATTCGCATCAGCCGTCCGTTTTTCCGTTTCAGTAGAATTATTTTCCAGCCCTTGATCGGCTGCATTCAACGGCAAACAGCACAATCCCAACAGCAGCATCACAGTATGAAAACAGTATCTGTTGTTGATGTATTTCATTTCAGAAAACTCCTCTTCAAGTCACCGATCAGCAAACTTCAAAACGACAAAACTCAGATAGTGATATTCTCAAGAACCCGTTTTTGATTTGCTCACGGTCCACGTTCCCTTGATATATCCGACTTTCGCCCCTTTTTCGAATACCGTAATCGTCCATTCTGCTGGGCCGCTCTCAGAATTGAAGGGGTCTTTCACAATCACGTATTTGTCTTTGTTTACTACTTCGACGACGGCTCCCTCCATCCGTACTGTGATCTGTTTTTCACTTTTTACAGCGACCAGAGAACCGTTCGAATAGCGGCAGGAAATTGGTTTGGATGGATTCGATTTTTGTGTGGCACCAGGAGGTGTAATCGTTGTCGTGAGTGAGCCGACACCCTGTTCGTTGAGGGTCACATTCATGCTCATGGACATCCGCTGGTTTTTCATTCTTTCCAATGCAGCAAAGACTTGTGGATCGCAGCCAACGATTTCTTTGTCTTCGAGCCGTTGGCGGTATTTCTTGTTCAGATAGACCTCAGTAATAATGAATGATCCATTTGACCAGACGCCGGAGACATCAGCCGCTGTAAGATATACTGAGGGTTTTTCAGCATTCAGAAATCCTTCTAAGAGAGCAGGATCAGATAATAATAATTCTGCCTGGTAGGCCCCTATTTTGATTCTGAGGTCCTTCAGTTTTCGTTTGAGTTCAATAATTTGAACCTCGGTTTCTTTTAATTGCCTGTCAATCATAAATAGGGTTTTGTTATACGAATCGAGCGACATGCGCGTCAGCTCCTGACGCAATCCGTTGATGATTTCCCGTTCTGCCGCTTTCCCTCCTTCTTTCACCATTTTTTCCAGTTCTGGTTGGCTCTTGATATAACTTTGTAATTTATTCTCAATCTCGTCTGAAAAGATAATCTGCTGATTTTTTTCTTTCAGTTTGTTGCGGACCTGCGTTCGCGCCTGTTGCAGAAGCGAATAGCGATTTTCCAGATGCGCCAACTCAGTCTTGACGCTATACTTCAATCCTTCTTTTGATGCAAAATCAAGCACTTTTATCGAAGTGGGAACTGAATCTAAACTGTTTGAGCTTTGTGCTTTTACACTGCTTACTTGAGTAAGGCAAAACAGGAATAAACTGAGATAGAGGATTGGCAAGCGAAACGTCATTGCAGTCTCCTTAAAATTTGTATTGACGCGGAACAGCATGCAGAGAATCGTTTGTTCTCGCGTCTCCGCTCAATATGTACTTTGCACAAACTTAAAATCTTTCTCTTTCATTCGTAACCGCAGGATGACTGCTGCAATACCCAGTAAAATGATGATTGCATACAGTAGGGGGTATAGTTTATCGGGCGCTGCCCAGGTTGCAGGACGCGCACGAAAAAAATACACGACTGCGCGGCACATGGTGAAAAACAGAGCTGCTACCAGAAATGGAATACCATCAATTGCCTCTTTCCGCATCAACCAGAGTGCTAATCCGGCAGCAATCAGAGCGCCGCAGAGTTCATACAACTGTGTCGGATAAACAGATTGAGGACCATCGAAGAGAACCGAGGGATTTTGTGAAATCTGATATAAAAAAACGGGACTATCGTTAGGGTATGTCACCGCGCCCCAGGAAGAACTCGGTAAGCCGAAACAGCAGCCATTGAGATAGCAGCCCAGACGGATGGTGGCGATTCCCAGGCAAATCCCCGGAGTTACACTATCGGCCAGCCGCCATGGATCAAGGAGGGTCAGCCGGCACATCACATAGCCCATGATTCCACCAAGCAAGATACCACCATACAAAGCAAAATTTCTAAATCGGAGTTCATATACATCGGAAACGTTTAGATAAGCATCCGGATTGGTAAGCCAATGCAGTAAGCGGGCACCGATCGGAACGGAAACGATCAGTGCTGCCAGGGAAATCAACAGGGGGCGCATGGGAATGCGACGTCTGTGGGCTATGAATAGCGTCAATGTCACTGTGAGTAGAATTCCTGCTACGATCGACGCACTGTAGGATGTGACCGTAAATACATCCTCGCCCCACTGAGCGCGAAACAACTCGAGATGCATTGATTCTCCTTTAACATTCCCCCTTGAAGGAAATGCCCTGAACCCAAGGGCACACTTCACTTTTCGTCAACGTCGCGTATCAACTTGTGGCATTTGACACAGGTGATTGTGATCGCTGCGAACGCGGTGGCTGCGCCGTCGGCATTTTTATCCTCGGCCATACGAATCAGTTCCTTGTTGGCGAATTCGAATTTGTTGAGCTGTGCTTTGTATTCCGATTGCGAAGTCTCCGGACTATTCCGTAGCCAGGATTCCAGAATGCCAAAATTTCGCAGGGCACGCGCATTTTTCTCAACCGATTTAAAATCTCCTTCTGTCAACGCAGCCAATATCGTCTGTGATTTTAAAAGCTTCGCCTGCATCCAAAAATCTCGATCCTTTTCAGACAGTGTCTCACCGGACTTGTCTTTTTTGCTCACCGTTGCATTCTTTTGCCCCTTCTTTTTGGGGGCATTCTTCTCTGCATAACCGTTTAGTGCGAAGGCGGAAATACAGGCAACAGCAATCAGTATGTAAGGCGTTTTCTTGTTCATAGGAATTCTCTCTTTCGATTCAGAACTCAGGTACAAAACACTACCGCAGAGCTAATCTGGCTCGTCACGACAAAAACAACTCACAACAGCTTCAATTTTGCAATCTATATACGGATACTCAATCACTGGTTTGATTCGTATTACCAGTTCTGAAGCGAATGTTGTCATTTTGTTATGAACAGAAATTTGTTACATGCTCAGGTTACATTCGAATTTGTAAATGAAAATGGGTCTTTGTTCTATTGACTCTATGGGGACTCTCCTGATGCGGATTCAAGCAGGCATGAGACGTACTTAAGTCAAATTGATCAACGCCGTCCGACTCTTCCTGGAAAGCAGCACCGCGCCCGCAGCAGACCGCGTCTTGACCAAAAAGCCTGGTTCTTGCAGATAAGCAGCGGGTGTTGAAAGTTCATGTGAGAGGGGCTGGTGATATCTGGTAGGATTGGTTTGCCGTTGGTTTGGATTGCTTGCTAGACGTTCGAAACGGCGGCTGGCGCCGTGCCGCTCATTGTATGGGCGGTGTGGACTTGTGACGCTGGTTTTCGTCCCATTCCAACCGTTAATTGGGATGGGACGTTCTCAGGCGGGCGAGCAAATAGACTCGCCCGACGGGAGAAAACATAATGCTACGGGAGAATTCATCATGATGGTGAAACGAATTGTTGTGAATGGCGTGGGCCGGTCAAGGAGTTTTGCGAAATCTTTTGCGGAGCAGTGGGGCGGGAGGTGTTGGATGAGTGGCGGGGCGGGTTGTTATGTGGCCGTTATGCGTTGGTGTGTGTCGACCCGCATAACTTTTTGGGGGTTGATTGGCGAAAATCGTGCTCAAACCAGCGGTTTATTGGGTGGTGCGGAATGTTTCGTTCATGGTCTTCACCTGAACCAGTACTGTTCTCGCGCGCGACGCATAACTAGAGATCATGAGGAATCGCACGACGCGATCAAGGGCAATTTATTCAGACGCAGAGTCAGGCATTCAGTGATGCATACGGAACAGCAGCTTAAAAGAAAGGGAAGATGCCGGAAAGAGACTTACAATACACAAGTCGTTGTAGCGAAAGAGTGTAAGAAAATGAGGGCGCAGGGACTTGAACCCTGGACCTACGGATTAAAAGTCCGTTGCTCTACCAACTGAGCTACGCCCTCATTAGTTCTTACTGTATCGGATTCGGCTGGAAAATTGAAGCGATGGGATTCGCTTCCGGTTCTCGACAGGGCCGATTGATGACTGAGTCAGGATAATAGCAATAAGCACAATGACTTCACAACATTACGGGCAAAAAAAATCATTGTAAATTCATATTTTCTCTAGCCTTAGTCATACAGACGTGGAATCGATGGAACGGGTTCGCGGAATCTTGAGTCAGATTGAGATCGGGCATTGAAATTCCCCAAAACTCTGACAATCTGAGCCAGAAACGCGGACTCGGAATCAGGCATCGTAGTCACTTTGTGTGTACATTCCATCAATATATCGCCACATGTCGGGGTTGGGGTTTTTGGGTTTTAAGGATTCCGGTAAACGATGAGGGCGGATATTGTCATAACATTGCAGCATTGAAAATCGATGGATGGCAGCAGGAATACCAACCGAAGTGAAGACCGGGTGGCCTGTTGACGGGAAGGGGCCACCGTGATTCATGGCGGGGCTGACGGCGACGCCTGTGGGCATTTTGTCGTTCAAGAGCCGACCTACTTTTTGTCGCAAAGCGGGGGCGATTTGATCGTAGAGGGCGTCATCCTTGCCGTCGGTGTGGCTGTAGATACAACCGGTGAGATTGCCTTCGAGGCACTCTGCGATCTGGGCCAGTTCTTCGTCTGAGTTGGCCAGAATGAATAGGGACGCGTTTCCGAAAGCTTCTTCCTGTAAGGCTTCCGGATTTTCGAGGAACTGGCTGGCGCTGACTTTTAACAGGGTGTTGGCGCAGGAGAAGCCGGGGTTGTCTGAGGCAGAGCCGCCTGTGACGAGTGTGGCGCCGGCGGATTGAATGGCGGCGATTCCGGACAGGAAGCCTTTCTGGACTCCTTCGCCTAACAGGATACCAGCGGGGGCGGCTTCAAACTTTTCTTTCACCTGTTCGATGAAGGTGTCTGCAGCTGCGCCGGCTTTGAGGGCGACCAGTCCCGGGTTCGTACAGAACTGGCCGGTTCCCATCAGGCAGCTGCCTTTGAATTCTTCTGCGATCTCGGCACTGCGTTCTGCTAATGCTTCAGGGAGAACGAAGACCGGGTTGATGCTGGAAAGCTCCAGATAGACGGGTTTGCCGGCTTTGTCGGCGGCTTCCTTGATGGTGAGACCGGCGCTGCGACCGCCAGTATAGCCGATGGCTCCCATCAAGGGATGCGAAACCAGGCGGCAGCCGTCTGCGTGGCTGGTGCGATAAATGAGCTGGACGAAGCCATTCGGCATGTTGGTCGCTTTGGCTGCTGCGTCTGCGGCTTCGGCGAAGATCTGTGTTGTTTTGGGATGAGAGGAATGACCTTTGGCAATCACAGGATTTCCGGCTGCGACCGCGGCGGCGAAGTCGCCTCCCGCGATACTGTTGAATGCGAAGGGGAAATTGTTGGGACCGAAAACGGTGACGGGACCGATGGGGCCAAACAGGGAGCCAATGCCGGTGCCGGTATCGATGGTCGGCTGCGCCCAGGAACCTTCGCGGGCATGGCTGGCGGCTTGTCTCAATTGATTCGTGGTGCGAGGGAGTTCGCCGTCTCTCAAGCGGGGGGATTCCGGATAACCTGTTTCCAGATTCGCGGCCTCAACCAGCGCGTCGGCCTGTTTTTCGATTTCTTCGGCGTAAGATTCGAGGAAGGCGGCAAATCGTTCGCCGGTCCAGCCTCGCATTTCTTTGGAAGCGGCAGCAGCGGCCTGGACGACGGATTCGATTTCGTCCCAGGGACTGACAGGAAACTGTGGCTCCAGAGTTTCCGCGGTTGCCGGATTGACGGCTTGAAATGTCTGGGTACCCGTTGATTCAATCCATTGGCCATTGATGAGAACCGGTTGTGTCTGCATGATCTATCCTTCTGAGCCTGCCTTTAAGTTGGCAATCGGTTAAACTGAGTGTCTGAAATAAATAGTGTAACAAAAACTGATCGAAGAAGAATCCATCCACTCTGATGCAGCAATTTGATGTCGTAATTATGGGAGCCGGCTTCGGCGGCAGCTTGACGGCGCTGCTGTTGGATCGCGTTGGTTTGTCGGTCGCGATCGTTGATCGCGGAACGCATCCCCGTTTTGCGATCGGAGAATCCTCGACGCCCGCCGCCGGGTATCTGCTCCGGTCACTCTCTGAACAGTACGATCTTCCACAATTTCAGCCATTTTGCAAGCATGGGACCTGGCAGGAACACTATCCCGGATTAGCCTGTGGGATCAAACGCGGTTTCAGTTATTTTTCCCATGAGCCTCAACACAACTTCAAAGCGAAGCCAAGTCATGGCAGTGAATTGCTGGTGACTGCGAATCTGAGTGATTCTTTAGCGGACACACACTGGTATCGGGCGGACGTTGATAATTTTTTCGCTGAAGAGGTTCAAAAATCGAAAGTGGTTTATCTGGATCAGTCTGAAGTAACGCTTGAACGGTCGGACGGCTGGGAAATTACAGGAACGAGAAAGGGGGAGCCGATTGCGCTGCAGGCGGCATTTGTGATTGATGCGACGGGGGCTGCAGGGATTGTTCCGAATACATTGGGCATTGAACGCCAGACCGAGTTTCTCACGAAATCATCGGCCGTCTATGGGCATTTTGCCAGTGTGGTTTCCTGGGCTGAGGTATTGGATCAGAGTCACATTGATCGGAGTGATTATCCGTTTGACTGTGATCGCGCGGCGCTGCATCAGGTATTGCACGAAGGGTGGATGTGGCAGTTGCGATTTAATAATGGGATCACGAGTGCGGGTTTTGTGTTAAAAGAAGATCAGCAAACCGGTGGGGCTGAAGATGTTTGGCGACAGATGTTAGAAGGTTATCCATCGATTGCCGCCCAATTTGCAGACGCGTCTCTGGTGGCGCCTGAATCGGGGCTGGTTTCTACGAATCGATTGCAACGCGGCTGGAAGAAGTGTGCTGGCGAGAACTGGGCGTTGCTGCCTCATACGGCTGGGTTTATTGATCCACTGCACAGCACCGGGATTGCGCATACGTTATGTGGGATTGAACGCCTGGTTGCTGCTTTGGAACAATTCTGGGGGAAAGAGGAATTGACCTCAGTGATGGTAGATTATTCGGATTCGATTCAGGCTGAGCTCTCGTTGATCGATTCACTGGTTGCCGGCTGTTATCTTAGCTTGCCGCACTTTGATTTGTTTACGGCGAGCACTCTGTTTTATTTTGCTGCAGCGACCGGTTTTGAACATTTGCGGTGTTCTGAAGGAAAACAGCCGTTGTTTTTGTGTGCGGATGATACTGAATTCAGACAAGCAGTTCGAGAATGGATCCATTTGCTGGAACAGGGGGCGGATGAAATTCCGCAAGCGATTGAACGGGCAGAGTTGTTGTTGAAACCTTGGAATCGGGTGGGGCTGTTTCAACCTGCGATACCGAATATGTATTACTACACCGCGGCTCCGGAGACAGAGCCACGGTGAGGATACGATTTCAGTTTTATGTGATAATGGGAGACCGTTTCTGAGCGAGTTCTTCCATCATATTTTGGATATTGGACGTGATTTCTTCCGGACTGGTGGCAATACCCGTCATGAGAGAGGCGTTCCAGAAGAGTTGACGGCCACACTGCTTGATAAATGCGTGCTGGTCTGCATTCGATGACAGCGTACAGAGGCGTTTGATCAATTCGGCATCGGGATTGATCTCCAGAATGCGTTTTGTGGTCGGGAAGTCCTTGTTGTTCATGCTCAAGACTTTTTGGAGTTGGGAGCTGATCGCGCCTTCGGGCATCACGAGACAGCAGGGACTGTCTGTCAGACGATCTGACTTCGTGACTGATTCGACGTCGTCTTTGAGTTCTTCCTCGAACAGGGAAATCACTTTTTCAAATTCCGGTGAAAGTGGCTCTTTCTGTTCTTCTTTCTTTTCTGATTTTTCTTCTGAGTCTACCTCGGTGTCTGTCTCGCCGGGCAGTTTTACATCGGAAGAATCGATGGAAACAATATCGTGGTCTTCAAATTTCATCAAATTGGAGAGGACGATTTCATCCATGGGGTCCGGCAGGTAGAAGACTTCAATGCCTTTTTTACGGAAGATTTCCAGGTTCGGGTTTTTGGCGATCGTGTTAAAATCGTTCCCGCCTAGATAATAGATCTGTTTCTGACTCTCATCGGCTCGTTCGAGGTAGGCTTCCAGTGAAACCAGTTCGTTCTCTGAGGTTCCGTTTGAGGAAGGGAATCGCAGTAGCTTGGCAATGGTATCGCGATTTTCGAAGTCGGTTCCAATTCCTTCTCTCAGACAGCTGCCGAACTGTCGGTAGAATTCGAGGTACTTTTCTTCATCGTCTTTTGCCATAGAAGCGAGGTGCGAGAGCACACGTTTGACTAATACTTTTTGAATCTTGCGGAAGATCGTATTGTCCTGAAGTGACTCTCGAGAGATGTTGAGGGGCAGGTCTGCGGAGTCGACGAGTCCGTAAATAAAACGCAGGTATTCAGGCAGAAGGTCTCGATTGTCGTTTTGCACAAGGATGCGTTTGGCACAGAGGCTGATGCCGTGTTCTGTACGACCGAAGCCCATCAATTCCAGGTTGGACTGCGGGCAGTATAAGATGCTGTGAAACTGGAACGGAGAGTCGCTGCTGAGGTGCAGATGCCAGCGTGCCTGTTCTTCGCCGTTATGTGCCAGGTATTGATAGAACCCGTCGTATTGTTCCTGTGTGAGTTGTGTTTTCGGTTCCAGCCAGATGGGGGGCTGGTCGTTGACGAGTTCTTCGCCGAGCTTAATGGGGTAGGGGACGAACGTGGAATATTTATTGAGGATGAATTTCAGGCGGGTGTCGTTGGTAAATTCATCGAGATCTTTGCGGAGGTGCAGACGGATGGATGTTCCGCGTTCCAGACCTTCTTGAGGTTCAATGGTAAAGGAGCCGGTTCCGTCGGATTCCCATTTCCAGCCGGATTCTTCCTGGTAGCTGCGGGTTAAAACTTCGACTTTATCAGCCAGCATGAATGCGGAGTAGAAGCCGACGCCGAATTTACCGATCAGCGAGACTTCTTCCTTTTCGTCTCCGGCGGCGTTTTTCAGAAAGTCGAGCGAGCCGCTATGGGCGATCGTACCGATGTTCTCGATCAATTCTGCATGCGTCATGCCGACGCCGTTATCGCAGATTCCCAAAATTCGGTTTTCGGCATCGGGTTCCAGACGGATTTCTAAAGGCTGTTCGTCTTTGATGGATTCATCGGTGAGTGCGAGAAATCGATATTTATCCAACGCATCGGAGGCGTTCGATATAAGTTCTCGGATAGCGATTTCCCGGTTTTGATAGAGTGAGTGCGAGAGCAAATCCAAGAGTTTCTTGATTTCAGCCTGAAATGTGAATTTTTCGGATGTTGTTTTTTCGTTCATTGCCTTACTCTAAATCGTTTTAATAAAGTGAACTGAATTGATAGGGGTTCGTGAATGAAGCGGTGAATGATCTGTCGATCACGTTCGTTCTGCCCTGTTTATAAATGGAATGGCATTTATTGTAAAGTTGCCCAGTCCAACTCATGGTGACTCCTGCTGAGAAATCCCGGTAAAAGACATTTGTAATCTGCCTACTGACTGAGTAATAATAAGATGTTTGAGATCGGGGCAGATTCCCCGGTGATTTATGAACTGGACTGCATCAGCAGATTCTTCCTATATAACATTGAGATATCTCACGGAGACTTCACTCATGGAATTTTACTCACGTCGTGATTTTTTGAAAACTTCTGCTTTGGGTGGCGCTTTGGCATTAGGGGGCGGCTTGACTGGATCTGTCTTCGGTGCGAAAAAGGTAGCGAAACAAGCACAATATGGTCTGGTGACTTATCAGTGGGCGAAAGACTGGGATTTACCGACATTATTGAAAAACTGCAAAACGGCGAACGTGCTCGGCGTCGAATTGCGAACAACACATAAGCATGGCGTCGAGCGAACTCTCAGTAAAGCTGAACGCAAGGAAGTCACGAAACAGTTTGCAGACAGTCCTGTGACACTGGTGGGGATCGGCAGTAACGAGCGGTTTGACAATCCTGATGCGGCTGTTTTGAAGAAAGCGATTGCTGACACACAGGATTTTATCAAATTGAGCCACGATGTGGGGGGGACGGGAGTTAAAGTGAAACCCGATTCTTTTCACAAAGGAGTTTCACACGAAGAGACGATTGAGCAGATTGGTCGCTCTTTAAATCAGGTTGGAAAATATGGTGCCGACTGGGGACAGCAGATTCGTCTGGAGGTTCACGGCAAATGTGCGCATCTGCCTACGATTCGGAAAATTCTGGATGTTGCTGATCACCCGAATGTGGCGATTTGCTGGAACTGCAATCAGCAGGATCTGGAAGGAGCCGGCCTGGAAGCCAATTTTGCGATGGTCAAAGATCGGTTAGGTGATACGACGCATATTCACGATCTGATCAACAATCCCTATCCCCACAAGCAGTTTTTTGAGCTGATGGCTGGTGCGAATTATACCGGGTGGTTAATGCTGGAAGAAGGGAAGCTGCCTAAGCAGGATACCGTCGCTGCCTTGGCAGAGCAGCGCAAAGTGTTCGATAAGATGTGGGCGCAAGCGCAAGACAGCTAATCGCCGGGTAGCGAGAAACGAATTGCGAAGTCTGGAAGAGTCACTACTTATGGAGTTTCGCAATTCGTGTTGCCGTGCGCATTCTGTTCTTTAATGGCGGCGTAGACTTCTTCACGATGAACGGTCACGTCTTTCGGGGCTTCAATTCCGAGACGGACTTTGTCGTTCTTGATTTCAATCACCATCAATGTGATTGAATCTCCAATAATGATCTTTTCGTCTTTTTTTCGGCTGAGTACAAGCATCGCGATTCCCTGCGAACAAGTGGGGGAACATCTTTGTTAAAGGCTTTTTCTGATTATGTAAAACAACATGTTTTGAAAAAGCGACACTTGAAACTTAGCGTACTGTTTTTGGGGTGTCTGCTTTGATCTGAAAAAAAAGGAAGGTAATCTGGTAAGCGATTCACGCGAATCATCAATTGTGACGATTATGCCAGTTGCTCCGGCTTGTTAAATCAGCAGGCCTTTGGTGAAGAGTCTCACTCATCAGGTCAGAAATTCGACGGGATCACCCACCCGCATCATATCAGAGTGCTCGTTGGGTTGTCTGGAAAGTCTGGTGTTGACGGCAAGGCGATACATATTCTGGAACAGTTCGAGTGGTGCCCAGGTTGGGAATGTCTCTTTTCTTTTTCGGATGAATGTTTTCATAAACTTCGAGTCTGTGTCACCCGTGAGCGGATTTCGGGATGGGACCACACATCGCTTACAGGGATTGGATCCTGCCAGGATGATGGAGCCGATCTGGAACAAGACTGGTGAATCAGTGGTTGAGTAGAGACGGTCTTCACAAAAAGGAAAATCACCTGTGAATTCGAGATTGGCACGGAAACGCAGCCTGAGTTCATCGACAGTGATTTCTGGGAACCAGCGGGCCAACTCTTCATAAGTTTCAGTGCTGATGATGGTTGGTCCCGGTGCCGCGAGGTCATCGGGAAAGCCTGATTCGGAATTTTCTTTTAATGTGACTTGTTGATGGAAGTATTCGCTGAACCAGTTTTCCAGTTCAGTTCTTTGTTCGATCAGATGAAATACAAGTGTTTGTGGAGATGTATCGGGGGAAGAGAGTGAGACGGTCTGTTGGGCTAAATCAAATTGAGAGCGTATCCGATGAATGTCCGGATACTTTTTCCCGTTGATGACATTCTCTGCTTGATCGAATAAGGCGTATTGTCGATCTCCGACAAGCGCACCACTGGGTCGTATCTTAGTCTGTTCGAGAAAAACCGGATCAAGTGATTTGATGGGATACACGGCAATCCGGGATAGCGTCCACATGATTTGTCTTATGCTCCATCATCAGGGGGGATCAACGACGGGCGTCCTGGCGTTGCAGTTGTTTCAGGTCCTGGATTTCTGTTTTCAGGTCGATGATTCCAGACGGATCCAGGAAACGGTCGATGCGATCCTCTGTGTCTCGACACAGGCTGGCGATACGCGACTGAGCAGCGCGATTGTTTTGTTTTTGAGCGGCTTCAATTGCCGACACACGAATCACACTCAGTTTGTCTTGATAGATCTGCTTAGGAGAAATACCACCTTCCAGTTTTCTGATTCCCTCATCGACTTTCTTCCATTCGTTGTTTTTCGCCCAATTTCTGATGCGTGACATTTCCATAGAGAGGGAGGCGACAGCTTCAATCAGTTCACCGTTTAACACCGCGAGTTCCCCTTCGACACTCAAACGAATTCGATCATCTGGGACTTGAATCGTGACTTCGGGAGCGATCCCGGGGATGTAGGGGACGTTGGCGACCAGTGCTGTTCCACTGCGGACATATAACCAGATGAGTGGATGTTGTGGATCAGTAGGCAGGGTGACTGTTCCACTACGATTCGTTAAATATTCACTGAGAATATAATCTTGCACGATTGGTTTCGCGGCTTTCTTTTTTTCCTTTTGTTTTTTTGCTTCAATTTGCCGTTGCCTGACTTCCTGTGGATTCAGTAACGAGATCTGGACTCGCATTCCGGCGTAAGTTTGTGTTGAAGTTCCCCGCGGAATCAGTGACAGTTTGGTTTGTGAATACTTAGGTCTTACATGCAGGGCGAACGTTTCGACTCTGCGTCGACTACCGCTCAGAATGCCGCGCAGGCCTGAAGCAAGGGAGCAGGTGGCATATTTACGGTTGATGTCTTCCAGAATCAGATAGGTCCAGGGGATAAACTGAATGTTTTTCACTTCCCGGTCTCGATTCAGGTAGCGTAAGAAAGGTTGGAAATAGAAGCCTGTTTCTAATGTGCTGACAGTTGGGTCGGGGGCCAAATACTGACTGCCTTGCTCGGAAACGGTGACCAGTTCTTCATTCACATTTTCAATGGTGATGATCGATGAGAATAAATCGCGAATGGAATTGAATATGGTGTCAGCCAGGAACGCCTTTTCGAATGTTTCCTGCTTTTCAAGAGGGCAAAGTCGTTGTGAGAGTACATCGAATTCTCTTCCGGTAACCAGATATCCAATGCCCTGCGGCTCAATCGCCATCAGAAACAGCTTTTCAAATGCCTGTTGAGGGTAGCGCTTCAGAATGTCTTCTGATTGCAAACGCGTTAAACCCTCACTGGAAGCAAGGGGCAGCCAGTCATTTTCATAAATTCCGACAGCTGCTGCATCGGACTGCTGTTGCTCTGCTTCTGAAAGAGTCCATTTCTCACCCACAGAGCGTTCAATGATCTGCTGGAGCTGTTGTTCAAGCTGCCGGCGGCTTTTAGAATTCAAGCGGGTGTCCGGAGCGTAGGCGATTTCGATTCTGATGCGGTAGGGCCTGAGACTAATGTGCCGTGACTCGATTGCGGAGGTTGGCGTCTGTTCCGATTGCGCAATGGCAACTGATTCTGAAAAGAGAACAAGTCCCCAGATCAGAGAGGCAATCAGGCAGAATTTGTAACCATCGAAAACACGCATTATTTTACCAACATCATTCTTTCATTTAATCAGATCAATTCACAGCTTGCTATTTTTGAGTAAACGTTTCCACTTTCGGATAGAGGGGCGTCGTAATCCATTGTTCTACATTATCGTAGAAATTTAAGGGACGGTCAGCGTAACCTTTGATATTTGTCCGGAAGACATGGAACTGATCAATTTCCCATAAGGGGATAATATGAGCCATGGAGTAGAGTTGCTGTTGTAATTTCTTTAAGAGTTCTGTGGCAGTTTCCCAGTCGGTTGCTTCATCCAGTTCAATTAATTTCTGTCGCATCCAGTCCGGGAAGATTTTCAGAGATTCGATTTGTGCGCCTTTTCCAACTGTCAGGAACGGCCAGAGCTCCGTGACTGGTTCTGTCATGGATACGGTACGATAGACGATATCCCATTTTAAGTCTTTTTTTTCTGCTTCAGCAGGAGTATTGGGGATCAGGATGACATGGATGCCAGCTCTCGCCCAGGCTTTGATCATTTCCTGCGCAGCTTCCTGTGCTTCCGGATTGGGATCGCAAAGCATGTTCAATGGTCGAAAATTTCTTCCCAGTTTATTCTGTGATGCGACTGTTAACGCAACGGCTAAAGGGTAATTATATTCACGTTGAGGAACCTGCTGATTGTAAACCTGCAGCCCGGTATAATACGGGGCGGTAATCAATCGACCGTTCAAGAGTTTTGATTCGTGCAGCAAGGTTTCATTTAAAATCTTGTTACGATCAATTGCATAGGCCAGAGCACGACGCAGCTCTACAATTTTCAGGGGTTTGCTTTCCGGGTTAAACTGTAGAACATGTGATAAAGGGATTTCGCTTTGGACTACGTTAAATTCTTCCTGTTCCTGGAAAAACGAAATAAGTTTGGCGGGCAGGAAGGGGAGCACAGAGACTTCGCCGAGCAATAAGGCCTGAAAGGATTTTTCAAAATTCGGATATCTGATCTCATTGATCTGGGCAATGTTTAAATCGCGAAGATCAGAGGGCTCCGGAATGGCTCTGATATAACGAACCTCATTTGGCGTTTTCTGATCTACAACGAATCGGCTCGAGACAAAAATACCAGGTGTTGCCGTTTCGCTTTCCGGTTCGACCGCGACGTTTTCCCAGATGGGGGGGGCTTCTATGGGTAGCGATAATAACCATTCTGTGCGTAAGGGGACGCGATCAAAATAAATACTGAACGTAAAGGGGGAAGTGGTTGAAACAGATCGCACATAGCTGTCAAAGCGTTCGTCGTATTGGCTGTTTCCCGGCGTGATTTTATTTCGCAGGAATCGCGTGATATCAGCCGCCATTAACATCGGATGTGATTCCCATGTAGCATAGGAATGCCGTAAGACAAAATCGGCACGGCGACCCAGGTCGGTGGGTTCCCATTGTTCAAAAAATCGGCTCTGGTATTGAGGAGTCTGATCGACGCGACCCACTTCAAATAAGGGGATTTGAGTCAGCTTTTGATGCCGGCGTGTTGAGTCTCGTTCCAGAAAATAGGGGCTTTTCTCCAAAGCTGTTTCAAGAACACCAATATTGATTACTGGGTATCGATTATGGTAACGGAGTAATGCTTCACGGAGTCGTGGGTTGGCTGGCCAAACAATTGAAGCCTGATAGACGAGCTGAATGGCCTGTTGAAAATGATTCTGATTCGCTTCCTGCTCTGCCTGGGTGAGGATTGTATTAGACTGGTTCAGGAACTCTGCTTCCCATTTGGTAACGATTTGTTGCCTGGGGAACATCGTCGCCAGACGTTTCAAATAGTAGTGTGCCTTTCGAAACGCCCCTGCTTTCACAGATTGAGTCATAATGACATCAATCACTTCTCCGGCGAGTTTACTCAGACCCGGGTATTCCGGAGCACGGTCATGTAAATCGCCGATAAAAGCCAGTGCGTTATCGTATTGTTGTGATTTCTGTTTATCCCTGGCTTCCAGAAAGAGAAGCCGTTGTTCCCGTTGTTTAAATCCAGGCCAGTCGCGATGCTTGCGGTCGAGGATCAGCAACATTTCAAACGCAGTCTTTAAATCGTTGTCATTCAACAGCACATCAATCCGTTTCAGGATCTGATCTTCATGATGAATGACTTGTTTGACACTTTTTCTCTGGATCCGATATTCCGGGTTCTCTTTATCGTTTACCAAAGTCAAAATGAGGAAATTGTATGAGGCTCGCGTTTTGCGTTGCTCATCAATTTCTTCTTTGCTTTTTGGTTTGGGCCAGCTATAGCTTTCCTTTAATGCGGCTTCGAGTTGTCCCAGTGTATCGGGTCGCGGATAGACGGGTTCCACAATCAACACGAAATCGTTTTCCAAAACGACCCAATCGACCGGCGGTTTTTTGAGCAGTTCTTCAACCGTGGGGACCTGCATTGCTTCGATTTTGGGTAAAAGTGGCTCTGTTTCTTCTTCGGGAGGAGCGGTTTTGGGCGACTCTTTTTCAGCTGTTGCCGCTTTTGATGATTTTGTGTTGTCGGTCTCTTTTTTTTGCGCAACAGCCGTTGATAGATTGACTATGAATAGAAGTAAGATCAAGAAACGAAAAAACTGTCTGGTCTTTTTAGATTGAATCATAGTGATGCTTGTCCTTTCTGCTGCAGGACCTGATCAATTCGATACAAGCTTCCATCGACCGTTGGTACGATAATCAGTTTTTCCAGATTCACAATTGATCCGCTGGCAGGCAAGGGGGCATTGGCCTTTGATTGAATTTGACCAGATTGCGGATCCACTGAGAGCAGAGCTCCATTCTGGAGCGAGAGTAAAAGCCGCTTGTCAATCACCGTCGGGGCGCCCGCCAGAGAGGCTCCTGGCAGTTTGAGCTCCCATACTTTTTGCAGTTCATTCTTGAGATCAAAACAGCTTAACGTTTGTTTCGATTCGACAAACAGTAATTCGTCTGTGATCCAAAGGTCATTGGTCGCGGGAACTGGCAGTTGTAGTTTTGCTTTGACTTGAGCCGTTTTCGCATCGAGCAGTTGTAGTTGCCCTGAAGCGTCGGCAATGGCCAGCATGTTATTTCCTTTTGCCGCTTTAAAGTCGATTGGTTGTTTTGAGTCGGCGATTGACAATACTGCAAGATGCCGGATGGGAGTGGTACGGTATTGCAAAGAGATCAATTGGCCGCTGGATGTAATAGCGATACATTGATCCTGAGAGATGGGAACGAGTTGCTTCCACTGTGCATCTGCGGCGATATTTTCCGGGAGGATGAATTCCTGGACCGTATTCATGCCTTGGCCTTTTCGGAAGACGGCGATTTTTTTCTCGAAGGGGAGAGCGATGCCATCACCCAGGAAAACAGGCATCGTATCCAGTGGGGCTTTGAGTTCGATGGTTTGTTCGAGTTGACCAAACGCGTTGAGAATCCAGAGCGTCGGTTCCGGGAGACCACAGTAGACTGCAATTTTTCCATTTGCAAATTGAGTTGATTTCAGTGGCGCGGTAAGACTTTCGGGAAGCTTTAACTGGGTAATGTTTCTTTCTTTAAAGCTTGCTGCGTCTGGTGCAAAATCATTATTCCGGAGCCGAAAGATATCCCCATCTGACGTGAGACAGAGTAAACCATCCGTTTGCTTATCTCCGTAAGAGTATGTTGCCAGGATGTCTGTACCTAATATCGATTTCCAGGAACTGGTCATTTCATTCCGGTTGGCGATCGTAAAGATCACGGAATTGGAAGACAGCAGTCGGCGGGCCAGATAGAGATTATTGCCAATCAATTGCATGGGCTGTGCTCCTAAGCCATCTGCAATCTTCTTTTTGTCCATTTTGATTCCGGTGTTGAGCAGTGTGAATTTTCGTAGTGCGGAACTACTCATCCAGAGTTGACCGCCTGATCCTGCAGAGAGGTAGATCTGACAGGAAAGCGGATCTTGTAGTTGATATGAGGCAATCTCTGACAGTTTTCGTTTGCCTTCTTCATCAGTGACGGTGAAGGCGGTAATGCGTTCGGGAACGGTTGGAAAAAATAACTGTTTGCCGCGCAGGACGGGCATGCTCTGAACATGTCCTTTGATCCGATATTGTTCGAGTTCGTTGAGTGCTGTGTTTTCCCCGCTTCCATCCAGGACATGGAGTAGAGCAGAGTCTGCACGGTCATTTTCACAGACCATGAGCAATTTTCCCATGGAAATAATAGGAATTTTTACTGTACCCGGTCGGTGGCCCAGTGAAGCAACTTTCTGACACTCAAAAGGACGCAGGGAGACCAGATAGACGACGGCTTGATTTCCGGCGACAGCTACCGCTTGTTCGCCGTAGACCAAACCGGGGGCGCCGACTAGTGGCTGAGCAAACTTGAGTTGTGAAGTAATATTCCCACTAAGTAAGTCAATGTTTAATAAATCACCTGAATTGCAGGAGACGATCACCAACCCCTGGTGAATCAAAGGTTTTCCGGAAGGGGACGCCGGGAGTTTCTGGCGCCAGACTAACGTTCCGTCTTTTTGAGTCACGCACAAAAGTTCCTGGTGACGCGTATCGTAGAGCAGCAAGGAAGGTTCTTTGCCTGAGAAGGTGATCGGGGCAAAGGGAGCATCCAGGCCGACTGGACGTCGCCAGATGGGATCGCCGGTTACGGAATCAATTCCAAAACAACTGCCGTTCGCCAATGCGAATACATTACGCCCGTCAGAAGTATCGTTCGATCGGGAGCGGGTGTGAAGTGCGAGGGTAACCGCTTGTGGGAACGTTTCAGGGTACTTTTCTGTTGAGGCGGGAATAGGCTCATTGTTTGTCTGAATCAGGCCTTTTTCTACTTCCAGGATTTGAGTCAGGATCGTTGCCATCTTGCGGTCATTTTTGTAATACGGATATCGATCCAGCAGCAGGCGTCTGCGTTCGATTGCCTGGTGCGTCTGTTTTTGCTTGAGGGCCTCTTCGATTTCTTTGACGGCGACATCAAACACTTCTTTTCGCAAAATCTCCGCTTCTGCCTTTTCGTAACCAGCTTTGATTTTAGCTAACGTGTCAGTTGGCGGAGCATCCTGCGGGCTGTACCGGGTGAGAATACTTTCGGCGTTCTTGGAAACGGTTAATAGATCACGTTCTTTCGTGCGGCTGGCTGTTTCGACTGCACCGAGAGCGATGCGTTGCCCGTAATCGACGAGTGTCGGGTAGAGTTCTTTGAAGTTGGTATCATCACGGTGTTTTTTGATGAATTTATTGGTCGCTTCCAGACCAGCATTCCAGGCAGGAGTTGAGCCTGAGATTTCTTTTTCAACAAACGATTTACTCAGCAATATGCGTGTTTCGTCTGCATAATCACTCTTGTTATAATTTTCCAGAAAGTATTCGAAGAGTTGAATAGCCTGAGCATATTTTCCCGCTTCCATTTCCTGGACGGCAGCGTCGTAGTGACGTTTAGCCGTATCGCGTCCAATAATAAACCAGAATGTGAGTGCTGTCAGTGTCAGCAGCACGGCGCCACCGGTTAATGAAAGCACCAGTGGTGATCGGACGATTTGGCGTTCACCCGGGCGGACTGCATTGCGGGAAGAGCGATGTCGAATTCGATCTTTCAGCGAGAGGGCACTGTTTTTATCAGGCTTTGCTGTTGTTCCAGGTTCGGTCGGTTCTTCGGATGCATGTTCACTGGAGCGAGATAGAAACTGTTTCGGGGCAGCAGATGCTGGCTTATTCGGTTCTGATTCCTTGAGTAGTTCAGCCGCTGATGCCAAATCCAGATCATCATCGGGTGGCAATTCTTCTTCTGGTGTTTCCTCTGGCTTCGTTGGTTTTTTCTCTTTTCTGGTTTTCGATGAGTTCTTCTTTTTAGATTTTGAACTGGCTTTTGTTGTTTCTTTGGACTTCGCAGGCGTGCGTAGTTCGAGATCACCCATATCCTGGCTGACCGGTTTCAGGTCATACATGGAACTTTCCTGATCGCCTGTGACATCAGGGAGCGGCGCACTGAGGTCCAGAAGATCGACTTCATCTACGAACAGGATATCTGCTTCCCCGATGCGGATTAAATCTCCATCGCTCAAGAGCGACCGTCCGGACATGGTTCCATTGATTTCAATGCCATCGCTGGTTGCAGCTAAAGCTTCGTATCCTTTTTTATTCCAGCTGATCCTGCATTGCATCGAAGCGACGCCATCGCTATCAATCTGTAAATCGTTTGATGTATGACTGCCGATTGAAACAGGCTGTTGTTTGGATAGCTCAATGATCTGAGTTTTTCCGGACAAGAATGATATTTCTAAACTGGCCATTTCAATTACTTATCTTTACAGAAATTCGTGAAGCAGATGATTGGATAATAAAGTCCTTCTCAGATGTCAGTCTTCAGGACCGCGATACGTGGCGAGTCTAATTTTCTGCATACCGACTTCGTTGGCAGCATCGACGACAGCAACGACTGTTTCGTGCCGGGCTGCTTTATGCGCGCTGAGTACTAATTCACGTTTGGGTTTTCCGGCCTGATCGCGGCGGTCTAAAATCGCCTGCACAATTTCGGACGGATTTGCAAGTTTGGTGTCATCAACGTAAATTCCATTATTATTATCAATCTCAACGATTATCGATTCTTCACGAAAATCATCGAGTGTTTGCAGTGATTGTGAAACACCATCTTCATCGGGATTGGGTGGGGGCACCTGAATACTTTTTTGCAGGCTGAACGACGCGGTGATCATGAAAAAGATCAGTAAGAGAAACGTGACATCGACCATGGGAGTCAGGTCCATCTCTTCAAAATCTGATT